>NZ_NJAJ01000099.1 GCF_002632825.1 Xenorhabdus stockiae | reverse complement strand
AGTTGCTGCTGGCCTTATTGCTTATACATTCCAACCTAAAAAACCGAGCTTGAATCTACGGGATAATGAGATCGCTATTTTTAAGCGAAGCTGAGGTTAAACTAATAAAACGATATTTTTTATAGAAAATAATAAAAATAACTGCTCTACTGCATTTAACTGGTCAAAATATGTAACTTGTGATTTAGCTTTGATAATATAATTTCTTAAATTACATATAATTATTGCATTGATATATAAAAACCAAACACTTGTTTGAAAAGAACCTATTATCTCACAACCTATTGATATAAATATAATTTATACAGAATAAAATATAGTTTACATTATAAACCTTTTCATTATCCTAAACACCAAAGCTTTAACAGAGTAATATTCTAGATATAGATCACATTATTGATCATAAAAACCCTTTATTAAACTTACGATCACTTTCTCAAAAATAGAATAAATCATAAGATCCGCCTTTACTGTTTGACAGATATACAATAGAAATATAGCCACAAAAAATAGCCAAGGCCACAATATGTCAAACAGGGAAAATCAGATACTGCAAATATTAAAGAGGGATCCTTTTATACAACAGCAAGAAATTGCAGATATTCTTGGTATTAGTCGTTCCTGTGTTGCAGGGCATATTATGAACCTAAGTAAAAAAGGCTATATAAAAGGGAAAGGTTATATTCTTGCCAGTGATGTTTATGCTGTTACTATTGGAGCAGCTAATATAGATATAACCAGTTATGCCTTTGATAAATTAGTATATAATGATTCCAACCCAGGGAAAATCATTTCCACCCCCGGTGGGGTAGGAAGAAATATTGCACAAAACATTGCTGCATTAAAAAATGAAAGCTATTTAATTTCTGTTGTTGGTAATGACCAACAAGGTAAAATTTTATCAGAAAAAACAAAATTATCCGGAGTTAATACTAAATACCTACATAAACTGGATGATGAAAAAACATCAATTTGTAATTCATTTATTGATGAGAATGGAAAATGTATTATTTCGATAAATGATATGAGCATTCTGGATAAACTTACCCCATCACTACTCTCTCAATCCAAGAAATTGATTCAGAGTGCCAGTGTACTGATTATTGATTGTAACTTATCTCATGAATCATTAGAGTGGATATTTCTTAATTCCAATAATGTTCCGATTTTTGTTGATACAGTTTCTACATTCAAAGCATCTAATATCCGTCACTGGCTACCTTATATTCATACACTGAAACCTAATCGTTCTGAAGCTGAGATGTTAAGTGGTATCAAAATTGAAACACTGGAAGATGCAGTCCTCGCTGCTTCTTGGTTTCATCAGCAAGGTGTTCAACGGATAATTTTGAGTATGGATGCAGAAGGCGTCTATTACAGTGAACTAGATAATAAATCCGGTTACTCACGCGCATTAACAAATAACGTTGTTAATGCCAATGGTGCTGGTGATGTTATGATGGCAGGGCTTGCACATTGCTGGCTGGCTGGAATGGATCTGGAAGACAGCGTTCACTTTTCTCAGCAATGTTCTGCTTTTACTCTATCATCAGAAAATATTGATATATTCCCCAATAAATTCAATCTTCGGTAAAAACTGGTACTAATTCTTTAAATAAATATCCGGGCGAAATATTTGCCAAACAAAATTTTCACGATTAACAGGTGAATAACCAAATTTTTCATATAACCAATGTGCAGATGAAGTTACCAACATAACTCGTCGAAGTTTCTGAATAACAGGATGAGATTGGCAACATTCCATTAGCCAGCTCCCCAGATGCTGTTTTTGATATTCTTCCAATACGTAAACATCACATAAATACCCAAAAGTTGAAAAGTCTGTCACGAATCTAGCAAACCCTATTTGATTTTTCTCATCATACAATCCGAACGTCAGACTATTTTCAATTGAACACTGAACTGTTTCAATATCGATGCCTTTCGCCCAATTGGATCGGGTAAGAAACTGATGGATTGCTGTAACATCTAACAAAGATTTATCTGTTGATACTTGATATTTTTCTTTTTCCCAATATAGATGTTGTTTCATACTTTGTTCTATTATTTTTTATTGAGTATTTGCTTTACAATATCAAATTTAATTATGACTGCAAGAGAAGTTTAGTAAATAAATATCATATCAAGAAAAGGTTATTTACATTTTTAATATCCATTTTGTGACAACCGATAACTGGATATATTATACTCAGAAAATTGAGCCAGAAAATATTTGGTAGGAAAACTTTTTATCCAGCGTCAAAACTCGTACATCATTACGACAATACAGGCCATCTCGCCGGCTGTCACATCACTTCACAACGGATATTGCTGATAATACCCCGTCTTCCTCAGCGGCAGGGGTTATTCGTATTCCTTTAACCACTTAGGAAATGAATAAAAAATATTAATTTTAGTTTCAAGTGTTAACTAATTATTAAGAATTATTCATTTATTATTCGATGGAGATAAGGTTATTAGGCTTATCCATTTCTTGATAATCACGTTATGGATGGATAGGGTCTGTTGACGTTTTGTGTTCATCATTTATTCTGACCACATGGGTAGCCAGACGATGATAAAGGCCAGTGCCACCATACTGGCATAATTCCGTGC
>NZ_NJAJ01000098.1 GCF_002632825.1 Xenorhabdus stockiae | reverse complement strand
TCCCGCCTGTAATTCCCATCGGTAACATTCCTAAAGTGAAATGACAGTTAGATTTTGTTTAGAAAATAAAAAGAGAGATCAACTATCCTGAGATAGATGATGTTGTAGATAGGCATTGTCACCTTGTCGGCGACTCCGTATGGCGTACTCATACGCCAATTGTTAAAGAGCGGGAGCTAGTTACGCCAAATCTGGATATAAAACTTCAAGTGGAAGCCCTGTAGCTTTACGGAATTCGTTCATTTTTGTTTTCGGTAAATTACCCCCTCGTTTTTTGAGGTTGGTGATTGCTTGCGGTGTCAATCCCACTAACTGAGCTAAAGTCTTCTGTTTACCACCAACCGCATTAATAGCTATCTGTAATGGCGTTTGTGAAAAAACCATAAAAGTAACTCCATGTTTAATTAATAAACACAATGTTAACTCAAGCAATATCATAAAGCAACATAAAGGCGATTGAAAAAAACACATAATGTTTATATTTTTAGGCTTGGAGGGTAATATGACTTTGAAAGATCGACTCAAAATCATTCTGAACCGAGAAAATTTAAAACAAAAAGAATTAGCACAATTACTAAATGCTAGCTCTCAGACTGTAAATAATTGGCTAAGAAGAGATACTATAAGCAAAGAAGCCGCCCAAAGTTTGTGTGAGAAACTTGGCTATTCATTGGATTGGTTGCTTAATGGAGTAGGAGAACCTAAGTTGATAAGCACAACGGGCCTACATCACGTTAAATCAGAGATCCCACCAGAAAGTGAATGGACAACCATTGCACCGTGGGATAGCGGCACTCCATTAGATAACGATGAAGTAGAAGTTCCGTTTTTAAAAGATATTGAATTTGCATGTGGCAGTGGTAACTGTATTGATATGGATTATAACGGCTTCAAGTTAAGGTTTTCTAAAGCAACCCTGAGAAAAGTAGGTGCGTCAACAAACGGCTCTACAGTTCTTTGTTTCCCAGCTAAAGGAGATAGCATGGAGCCAATTATTCCAGATGGAACAGCAGTAGCAATAGACATCGCCAACAAGAAAATTATTGATGGAAAGATTTATGCAATTGAACAAGATGGCTTAAAACGCCTTAAGTGTCTCTACAGACGTCCTCAAGGAAAGATACTCATTAGAAGTTACAACCGTGATGAATATGAAGATGAGATTGCAGATGAAAGTCAAGTGAATATTATTGGCAAACTGTTTTGGCATTCAGTTCTACATTATTAATGAGTTCGACATAAAACATTCCTATAAACCCCTTTCCGGGGTTTTTTTGCATCCTCTCTTTTAAGTCCTTCCAATTTAAATCACAAAACAAACCACTTGTTATAAAAACATCCAATAAATCAACAGCGAGTCTATATATGAGATATTTCTTACACAAATAAATAAACATTTAGTTGACTTGAAAATAAACATGGTGTTTAATTAATGTCATCCAAGGCAGGGAGCCAAACGTAAAAGGAAGTTCGCTCTTTAACATCTCTGGCGGCGCTGACAAAGTGCCAACCCACAACCAGCCGGTTTTGGCGTGTAGTGAAGGTAAGGTGAATGACTGCACCCCAAAACCAACTGATTGGAGGATTTATGACAACTATCATCATGAAGAAGTCATGTAAGCCTGAATTTTTACGGGGTAATGCTATTAGCAGGCGTCATGCCAGACGGAAGGCAGAAGCAATATCAAGGAATGCTGTAGAAAGTATTCTGAATGATATATGGCCTGAACAAAAAGAGCCGAAGAAAGATCGCCCAGTTCTATCACTAAGAACCAAATCAGTACCTAGTTTCGATAACTGCTGCTTACCAGAAGTAGCACTTTATTCAACCAAAACCAAGTCCCGCCGTCGATTGGAGTCGGGCGGGGTTAGTGCGAGGGTTTAGTGTGGAAATAATGAAATCAAAGCAAGTCGTCATTATGTACAGAACGGCAAACCAAGTTTCGCGAGTATCAAATGAATTAGCTGGTTCCTATATGTATTTCGCAAGAGCTCAGGATGCTATGGATACCGGGTTATTTTGCCAAAAGCTTATTTTAGATTATTGGGATGGTGATGAGAAATTCGATTTTCTCGAAAAGAGATTTGAAATTAAAAGCAGGTGTGACCTTACGCAGGATGAAATAGGGATTGCTTGTTGACTAATTCCAGCTCATTTCCGAGTGGGCTGTGGTGAGTTACTCTGATATATTCATGGATTCGACAATGGGTTCATGAGGGATTATGACTTTTTCATATCCAATAGTATTTTATGCAGCTATATATATGGGGATATTATACCAATTTTGGTATATTTCTATTCCTATAGGGTTACTTTTTGGTTTTCTAGCATTTAAGGTAGTTAAAAAAACACTCGTCAAAATATTATTTTCAATAATAGCAGCAGGGTTATTAATTCCGCCAATATTGACAGCATTAATATTTTTATACCTTAATATAATGGGATTCAATCATTAAATCACCAGCCTCGCAAATGCGGGGCTTTTTATTACCTGAATATAGGAAAATGTAATGAACGATAAAAAACCCGATGAAATAACATTAAGAGATTATTTTGCGGCTAATGCAATGTCTGCAATTGTTCGTCGTTACGATGGTATGGGCTTCGGTGGGAATAAAG
>NZ_NJAJ01000097.1 GCF_002632825.1 Xenorhabdus stockiae | reverse complement strand
GTCTCCTCTAATGCAGATATAGATAAATTAGAGCGGCTGCTAGAATTACAAACAAAATGGGAGGCCGGACAGTCAAGAAAGGAATTCCTAGATGCTATGGCAGCATTTCAAAGTTCTCTGCCTACCATTAAAAAATTAAAACAAGCTGATTTTGGCCCAGGGAAAGCTAAATACAAATATGCATCATTGGATGATATCTCGGAGCAGATAAAACCTTTTTTACAACAATTCGGCTTGTCGTATCGATTTGAGCAAGAGATGGAAGGCGGCGTAATTACCGTCAAATGTATTGTTAGTCACAAATCAGGGCATCAAGAAATTTGTGAAATGATGTCTACCCCTGATCAGTCAGGAGGGAAAAATAACATTCAGCAATCAGCATCCGCTATCACATACCTCCGACGTTACACATTAACGGGAGCGCTGGGTATTGCTACAGCAGATGAAGATATAGACGGACGGTTAGAGAATACTGCCTCATTAAATGGAATAAGCGCCAAGACAATGAAACGCATTGATTCCATGCTCATTGAAATGAATAAAACATGGGATGATGATTTATTGCCGTTGTGTTCAAAGATATTCAAAAGGGACGTAACGTCACCCTATGATTTGTCTGAATCAGAAGCCAATAAAGCTGAAGATTTCCTTTCTAAAAAGGTGAAAAGCAATGGTCAGTAATGAATCAATCTTAGTAAAAACAGGGATTGATTTACAAAAAGTGAAGCAAGGATCATTTGACTGGCATAGATTGAGATTGGGTGTAATCACAGCATCCAATGCTGGAAAGCTACTGTCAAAAACAAAGGACGGGAAAAAGTGGACAGACACCAAGATGACGTATTTTTATACGTTACTTGGTGAAGTATGTACTGGGAATGTCGTCGAGGTAAATGCAAAATCGCTGGCATGGGGTAAGGAATACGAGGAGTCAGCGCGAGCGACATTTGAGTTTGTGACTGATGTTGATGTAATAGAAGCGCCAATTTTATTCAAGGATGAGTCACTTAGAACAGCATGCTCACCAGATGGACTTTGTAGTAATGGGTTTGGTCTGGAACTCAAATGCCCATTTACTACCTCTGCGTTTATGAAATTTCGACTAGGTGGTTTCGAGGCCATCAAGTCAGAATATATGGCTCAAGTTCAGTATTCCATGTGGGTGACTGGGAAAAGTCAGTGGTATTTCGCTAATTATGACCCACGTATGGCGCGTGAGGGTATTCATTATGTTGCTGTTGAAAGGGATGAAAAAATCATGGCTCAATTCAATGAACTAGTACCAGAATTCATAGAAAAAATGGATGAATCTTTAAAGGAAATAGGATTTGAATTCGGTGATCAATGGAGGGTCAATAATGGCTAGCAAAGGCGTTAACAAGGTTATTTTGGTTGGTCAATTAGGCCAAGACCCGGAGGTGCGTTATCTACCAAACGGTGGTGCGGTGACAAATATCACATTAGCTACCTCTGAAACATGGCGGGATAAGCAATCCGGGGAAATGAAGGAAAAAACCGAATGGCACAGAGTAGTAATATTCGGGAAACTCGCCGAAATTGCCGGTGAATATCTGAGAAAAGGTACTCAGGTTTATATTGAAGGCCAGTTACAAACACGGAAGTGGCAAGATCAGCAAGGGCAAGATCGTTATTCCACTGAGGTGGTGGTAAATATCGGTGGGACTATGCAAATGTTGGGTAATAAGCAAGGAAGTCAGCAAGGTCAACAGTCACAGCCTCAACATTCAGGGCAGCAGCAACAATCCCAGCTATGGGGACAGCAGCCACAAGGGCAGGCTCAAGGGCCGGTTCAACAATCAGCACCGCCACCAATGGATTTTGATGATGATATTCCATTCAGTCCAATCGGCAAGCAATACCCCAACCATGCTATCTATGTGATTTAACCAACCAAAATAATATTTACTGGAATAATAGAAAGGTGAATATATGGCAATAATTCAGTACTACGTAGCTTACAGTAAAGAAACAATCCCTGATGAGGTCTCGGAAAATCGTCGCTACGAACTTGAAGCAGACAATAACTATAGTGCCGATGATGACGACTTTGAATACTGCCTACAGGATTGTGCGGATGATTATTACTCTAATCATGATGGCTGGGAAGGTAAGTGGCCTCTGTTATTTATGCTGTGGATTGGCGATTTATACATAGGAATGTTTGAAGTTGAATGCGAATACGAGCCTGTATTTTCTTCTAGTCAAGTTGCTTAGTTCAAGCCAAAACATCTAACCCTACACCCTATCACTACGCTGCTGTGCGGCGGGAGGAGATGTAATGCCGTGAAAGCAGCATTAAGGAGGTTGCATGTATACCCCATGGAACCCAAACCCCAAAGCGATCCTCAGAGTTAACGACCCCTACCCCATTCCGACACACTGCCGATATTGTGGCAGGCACGTGATGATTGAGCATCATCTGAATGTCTTTAAACGCATCCATGACAGCCGCTGGCCGTGGTTATACCACTGCTGGACATGTGGCGCGCGTGTCAGCATCCACCCGGAAACCGATATCCCGATGGGGTCACTGGCGGATAAGAAAACGCGACAGGCCAGAGTATCAGCACATCGTTATTTTGATGATGTCGTCAGGAGTCGTAATTTAG
>NZ_NJAJ01000096.1 GCF_002632825.1 Xenorhabdus stockiae | reverse complement strand
CAAATGTTCGATGTCGAAGATACCGAGCATCACGTGGCGGTCATGAAAATCGGCTACCAGCTGATGCCTGCCGGACAGGGGGAATACGTCGCCGAACTGTTGCCCGCGCCACCGTTGTGTTTACAGGATGAATATCGCGGGCAGATGAATGCCTCGCAGGTATTGCAGGAAAGTGACCTTGCACCCTTCAAGCCACGCTGTGATGTGATTGTTAATGGCACAGCCTATGCGCCGGATAACCGACCTTGCACTGAATTTCCCGTGCGGTTGCAGGTCAAAACCCGGCAGGGTCAGCCCCTGCTCGACAAAACCCTGACCATCACCGGTGAGCGGGAGTTTATCCGTGATGCCAGCGGCCATTGGCAACTAACGGAGCCAAAAACCTTTACCACACTGCCGCTGGATTATCGCTACGCTTTCGGGGGTGAGTGCAAAATTCAGGCAGACGATAAAGCAAACAAACACCTCAAAGAGCGTGACCGCCTGACTCCGGAACAGCGCCAACGACATCCTGACGGAGAAAATGCCCCGGTGGCTCATGCGGTTTGTGAAACCAATCCACTGGGAACGGGGTTTATTACTCCGTGGTACGCCAATGCCAAACACCTCATTCGCTATCCGGCACCGCGCATCATCCAGTCAGATGCCCCTTTTACTGCTGAGCATTTTACAGCGCAACTAACCGGCACATTACCTACAGATACCCCAGCCTGCCAACCGCAGGGCATGGGCTTTATCGGTCGTCCGTGGCTCCCCCGCCGCCAGCTGGCCGGTACTTATGATGCCGACTGGCTAGAACACCGCCACCCTTATCTGCCAAAAGATTTTGACTTCGGCTATTGGAACGGCGCACCAGCTGACCAACAAATAGACTGGCCGGACACCGATATTGCCATCACCCTGAGCGGCCTAACGCCCCACAGTGACCTGCATGTCAACCTGCCGGGACATCGCCCATTCATTTTGTTGCGCATGCAAAACGGGATTTTGTTACCTGTGCCGATGCGCCTCGATACGCTCATTATCGACAGCGAGGCCAGAACACTGCACATGACCTGCCGACTGAATTTCAAAGCCGCCCTGCCCGTACGGGTCGCCGAAGCCCGATTTGAAATCAACCCGGATTCACCCTTGCTCAAACTAGCGCCACTGGAAGAGGAGAAAAAAGATGGCTGATAACTACATTGCCCGTACTGCCGGCACCTGGATGATTATCGGCATGTTACCGGACGTGTGCAAAACCCCGATAGGACCTGCCACACCGCCCATCCCCTATCCGGTGGTGGCGAAACTGGCGGACAGTTCGGCACCGGAAAAAACCGTGCGGGCCAATGGCATGCCGGTGGTGGTGTTTGCCCGCAGTTTTGTACCCACCACACTCGGTGACCAACCGGGTGTGGCAAATGGTGTAAAAAGTGGCACTGTGGGGGGTAAATGCCATCCACTGGAGCACACCCGTACAGTACGTGCCGGCAACAAACTGGTGCTGCGCCACGGAGATAAATTTTGGATGAATGGGTCATAAGGAGGGACACCTATGTCAGAATCCAAAAATCTTCGGTTTAATGACCTTGTAGCTACACCCTATAGTACAAAAGATTTTTGTCAGGATTTTAATATTCGCACGTTAGCCGAAGCTGAAAAAGCCTTAGATAATGTCAATGTATTATATCCCCAAAGCAGACAATATGATCCAAGTTATTATGGAGAAGACGCAGAATTCTCTGCCCAGTACTTCAAAGAAGTTGCTGAGAAAACCTCTGAAAAATTCAAAAATGGTGAATACCCACTGAAAGAATGGGAAGAAGACGACGACGGTCGTCCCCAGCATAATATGACACTGCCTGAAAAAACACGGGACGATAGCCCAACCGGTGAGGGCAATACGATAGGTCAAATCGTCGGACAGGCACCACAGGGGGCAAATCCGCCACATGAAGCAAATGCGGCCGTCACACCGGAAACTGAACAAGAAAAAGGATTTTTGGACAAGGCGGGAGAATGGTGGGATGAGACCAAGGAAGATGTGCAAAAGTGGGGAGAGGAAGCCAAAGAAAAGTTGAATGCCGCCTGGGATAATCCGGGAAAGGCCGCCATAGGTGCAGCAAAAGGGGCTTGGAATACCGTACCTGATATAGCTGAATTAGCCATCAGAGGGGGGACGATTATGCCTTCTTCACTAATGTCTAGTACCGGCACCATATTAAAATTCGTAGGTGCTGATACCATAGGTGATACCGCCCTTGCCGCTGCCAATACATTAAACAAAGCTGCCGATAAGGCTGTCGAATTTAGCCATGTGGATGCCATTCGGTTCGACATCACGGATAAGGCAGAACAAGGTGGGGCATTGATCGTTGAGGGAGCTAGTTGGGTAACAGGGTTGGGAGGGATAGCCAAACAAGGTGCGAAAGCCGTGGTTAAAAATACCAAACCTCCTGCTGGCGGTAAAATAAAGGCCCAATCCCAAAATGCCTCTGAAGTGAAACCCAAAAATACCGAACAAGATCCCGTTGACAACAAGTCCACTAACAAAGAAGGCAGTTGTACCGGAACCTGTAAAACGGAAGGTGAACCTGTCGATATGGCTACCGGTGACTTCCTGCAAGTCTGGCCGGTTATCGCCATTCCT
>NZ_NJAJ01000095.1 GCF_002632825.1 Xenorhabdus stockiae | reverse complement strand
CAGGCGCTGCGTGAGTTGCGGGCACAGGGGACGACCCCGGACGAGAAAGGCGGCTACACCGTGCCGACGCAGATGCTGAATAAAGTCGTCGAAGCCATGAAAGCCTATGGCGGGATCGCCAGTGTGGCGCAAATCCTCAGCACCTCCACCGGGCAGACCATTGAGTGGTCAACGGCGGATGGCACGGCAGAGGAAGGCGAACTGCTGGGTGAAAACACCGCCGCCAAAGAAGAAGATACCGAGTTCGGCACCGCGTCCCTCGGGGCGAAAAAGCTGTCGTCCAAAATCATCCGTGTTTCCAACGAGCTGTTGCAGGACTCCGGGATTGATATGGAAGCCTATCTGGCGAAACGGATTGCGGAGCGTATCGGTCGCGGTGAGGCCAAGTATCTGGTGAGGGGCACCGGCACGGGCAGTCCCCAGCAACCCAAAGGACTGGCAGCCTCGGTCACCGGCATGGTGGAAGCGGCGGCTAAATTCAGCTGGAAAGACATGAACGCCCTGAAACATGCGATTGACCCGGCCTACCGTAATGCGGGTACCTTCCGCTGGGCCTTCAATGACAGCACGCTGAAAATCATCACTGAGATGGAAGACGGTCAGAACCGCCCACTGTGGTTGCCGGAAATTGCCGGCGTTGTCCCTTCGACGATATTAGGGGTGCCGTATGTTATCGATCAGGCGATTGCCGACATGGGACCGGGCAGTAAGTTTATCTACTGCGGTGACTTCAATCGCTTTATTGTGCGCCGTGTGGCCTACATGACCCTGAAACGACTGGTAGAACGCTATGCCGATTATGATCAGACTGCGTTCCTCGCTTTCCATCGCTTTGACTGCATTCTGGAAGATACCGCCGCGATTAAGGCACTGGTGAGCAAGGGTAGTGCACCGGCGGCTTAACCGGTCAGGCAAACCATCCCGCCGCCTTGTGCGGTTTTTTTTGCGCCTGCGATCCGGTGCGGTCGCGGGCAGACAGGAGGTGCTGTGTCTTTTCCCACACTGGAAATTCTCCGGCAGCAATGCCGTCTCGATGACGATAACACCGCCGAAGATGATCTGCTGCAAACTTATGCCCGTGCCGCCATCAAACGCGCCGAAAGTTACCTGAACCGCCGACTGTATGAAGAAAACGTACCTGCTGATGACCCGGACGGGCTGCTGGTCACCGAAGACGTGACACTGGCGATCATGCTGACCGTGGGCTACTGGTATGAAAACCGCGAGGCACAGGCGTTACCCACCGGCTTTAAGGCTTTATTGGAGCCGTACCGTTTTATTCCGCTATAGGGGCACACTATGAGAGCAGGCGCACTGCGACACCGTATCAAGCTGTTCCGTCCGGTCATTGAGCGGGATGCACTGGGGGCCGAAACGCTTATTCCCCACTATGTGACCACGGTCTGGGCGAAAGCCAAAGCCTTGTCGAACCGCAAAACCCGCACCGCTGACCAACAGCAGGTGATTGAAATACAGGAATTCACCGTCAGACCGCGCAAGGATATTGATATCGACTGGCTGATTGAGCATCAGGGACGGCGGTTTACCGTGCGTGCGGTCGATAACAACCGGCCTGACCGTACGATTATCAGCACTGAAGCCGAGGTTCGTCATGATCGAGCTTGATATTCACGCCGATTTAGAACGCCTCACCCAATTACCGGCTTATCCGCTACTTTTGCCGTCCTCGGTTTCAGAGGGGGTGACCTACCAGCGCATCAGCGATCCGGCCTTTGATACCGGGTTAGCGCCAGCGCGACTGATTGAGGGGCGTTTTCAAATCAGCATCATCACCCAAAACTACACGCAGGCGCTGCAATTGGAAGCCACGCTACATACGGCATGGGAAGCGATACAGCACGGGGCTATCGGTCGCACCCCGGTGCAGTCAGTCACCCGTGGGGCACTGTTGCAGGAGATGGCGGAAGAAACCAACAACCGCAAGCGCTACCGCATTACCCGGGACTTTATCATTGTTTATACGGAGGCTGACCGATGATTAAAACTCACGTATCCGGTCTGGCGGAATTAGGGCGCAAATTGCAGGAATTGGACGTTGCCCTCCAGACAAAGATTCTGCGTCAGGCGGGTAAAGCCGCGATGGAAATTGTGCAGGAAGATATGCAGGCTCACGCTGGGTATGACCCGAAGAGTCAAGGGCCGCACCTGCGGGACAATATCAAAATTCGTTCCACTAAATCCACGAAATACCCGGGCGGGGTGATGATCACCGTTGGCCCGACCAAAGCACACCGGATGAAAGCCTTAGCGCAGGAAATGGGCACGATTAAGCAGGTCCCCAGCCCTTTTATTCGCCCGGCCTTAGATTACAACAAAACCGCCGTGATGAAGGTGCTGGCGCAGGAAATCCGCGCCGCCTTATCCGGTTACAGTAAATAATCCTGATTGGAGTGAATCATGGCAGAGAGAAAATCCTCACCTGAGTATGCCGTGCTGCCTAAAGGCACGATAGTGAAGTTCGGCAAACCCGGTGACAGCGTCGCTCAGATGAAGCCGCTGGAAAACTGTAAAGCACTGGGCGCCACCGGACTCACCGGTAGCTTTATTGACTGCACCACCCTGATGGATACCAATAAGCAGTTTATTTCCGATATGCCGGAAGGGCCGGAGAAGTCACTGGG
>NZ_NJAJ01000094.1 GCF_002632825.1 Xenorhabdus stockiae | reverse complement strand
ATTCAGGCTTAGAATAGACCACAATCAAAAGCCCAAATGTAAGTGCCAAATTACATGTTTGATGTGCCTGTTTTCTGTTGAATCAAAATTAAGCATGAAGAATGCAATTAAATTGTGGAATAAGAGAGAGGGCTGATGGAAAAGCAGGTCTTTCTGCTTAGAAATGCGCACATACTCAAAAACCTAATAGCCTCTCTCAATAATTTACCCCTCAACGACGAATTCCCCATTCAAGTCACCCTATCAGATTCAAGCCGAACACTACCGCAGAACGACAAGTTCCATGCGTTATGTGGTGACGTTTCTAAACAGGGTATTGAATGGGCTGGTAATACATGGAAGACGCCGGAATGGAAATGCATTTTCGTCTCTGGTCACGCCAAAGCGACCGGAAAAGAGGGGCAAATCATCGCAGGGCTGGAAGGTGAATTAGTACCGCTGGCAAGAGAAAGCACCGCCAGAATGAGTGTAAAGCGCATGAGCAGTTTAATTGAATATTCACAGGCATGGGCTGTATATCAGGGCGTAAAGCTCACAGAGAAACGCTACACGCTGAACTATTACGGGCACAGGGTTTAACTCAAGTGGAGGCAGGGGCAGTGAAATATCCAAAAATTGACGATTCCATTAGCTTCAGACGATTGCGGGTTTTTATTTGTGGGCTTGCTATTGCTTTCGCTGGATTAATAGGCGGTAAGAAATCACTTAACTGGGCGCATAAGGTTATTGCATATGGTGAATGGTTTTATCTCCTAGAAAAGGGAGATATGGCAGCTAAAAATTGGATGGAAAGAGGGAGGAAGAAATGAAATACCTCCCATTCACACTCTTTTGGATAACAGTCACCCTGATTATGGGACTGGCTTTAGGGGGATAAGGTGGCAAGGTTTCGACAACGGAAATGTAAAATTTGTAGCGAGAAGTTCCAACCGGTATTTCCAAATGAACAATGGTGCAGTCAGGAACATAAAGAAGAGTACGCCATTCAACTATACCGACAGAAAAACAAGAAAGAGGAGCAAGCCCGACAACGAGAACGACGACAAAAAGAAGTAGCCAACCGAGATAAACTCAAAGCCCGCAAGCTAGCCATAAAACCCCGCAGTTATTGGATTCAACAAGCCCAACGCGCTGTAAATGCCTATATCAGAGAACGAGACCGCGACTTACCGTGTGTCTCCTGTGGCACGTACACGTCTTCTCAATGGGATGCGGGGCACTATCGGACGACCTTAGCAGCACCTCAGTTGAGGTTTGATGAACGCAATATTCAACGGCAGTGCATCGTCTGCAATCAGCATAAGTCCGGGAATATTGTTCCTTACCGGGTTGAGTTAATTCGGCGCATCGGTCAGGCAGCGGTGGATGCTATCGAGTCCAATCATGATCGGCATCGATGGACAATTGAGGAATGTCAGTCTATCCGGGATGAGTACAAAGAAAAGCTCAGGGAATTACGGGCACGGGAGGTGGCGTAATGTTTACCGAACTAGAGCCTGCAATCGAAGAGGCCAGATATCTGAAAAGAAAAAAGGGTCATCACCGCTGCATTCTCCAACTGGAGGGCGGAAGGATGGTTGTTAGGGTACATAGAAAATCAATGGCGGGAATTTTGATGTATACGACGCGTCTCGATAAAGAGCATACAGTATTGCCGGAGCTGAAATGAAATTAGAATCATTACCCAAGTACTTCTCACCGAAGAGCATCATGTTTAGTGACTCTCCAGCCGCAACAGCGACTGATTCCTTTTCAATTACCGATGTTATGGCCTCACTAGGATTGGCGTCCGCTCAGGCGAGGATGGGTATTGAGCTGTTTTTGGCGAAACAAGGGATCAATAAACCCGATGAAGCAGTGGAGAGTCTCTATCAGTATGCACTGACGCAGGTTCATAAGCACAGTGCAATTGCAAAACTTGATGAGAATGTTAAGCAAAGCGTCCTGCGAATACTCGCAAATTATGCCTTTCAGGATTACGCGAGGAGTGCAGCCAGTAAGAAGCCGTGTTCGGATTGTGATGACGGGTTTATCGAGGCGGAGATGTTTTCTACAAAGACATACACACCTTGGCGTGAGAGAACGCTCGTTAAAGCTAATTTAAGCATGGGGGCGGAGACTATCCCGTCATCATACGCTAAATCTCGTGAAGTGAGAGAAGTGGTGAAAGTAGCCTGTCCAACATGCAAAGGGAAAGGTGAAGTGAGTCATTCGTGCCGTTGCAATGGTCGGGGGGAGGTTCTGGATAGGGAGCAGACTGAATTACAGGGTATTCCGGTTTACAAGATCTGTCCAAAATGTTCAGGGCGTGGGTACTCCAGATTACCAGCAGAGGATGTCAGGCGAGCCATCTGTGATGAGATAATGGAATTACCTGAAACCTCATGGAGAAGGAATTTTAAGCAGCTCTATGAATCGTTAATTGAGGAATGCTTAATAGAAGAGTTAAGAGCTGATTCTGTTCTATCAGAATTAACTAAAAGAGAAAATATTACCACATAGTTACTAAATAATAGATAAATGATATTGACTCAGTGGCGGAAATAGCCTATCGTTATCCCAACGATGGGTTATTGCCTCTCGTTGAAACAAAATAGAATTCCATAGCCTCGCACTCGCGGGGTTTTTTGTTTTCCACAACGGTAAGGTGCCTTTTGATAACACTTGTTATCGTTGCTTAGCATGGAGAAGGCAT
>NZ_NJAJ01000093.1 GCF_002632825.1 Xenorhabdus stockiae | reverse complement strand
GGATAATGCGCTGCCCCCAATCCCTGCCGTCGTCGATGTGGACTACCGTTCTGACTAGTTCGTCGTCAATGTCCACCATCTGGCGGTGTTCCTCAGTCACGGCTTGCCTCCATTTCTTTTACCTTTTGCTCGGCAAGCTCGAAGATGCTTTCGTGTATGGGAAAAACTACAAAAACAGGGTTGCCGTAAATTCTGTTCGTGAAAGAGCAGAACCGGAACCGACACGGGGCATTCATGCCGGAGGGTTCAATGAGTACCGATGCTGATCCCTTAAACATCTGGGCCGGATAAGACAGATACTCAGCCGAGAAGAGCGGCATAACATCCTGCTTCTCTGTTGGAATGGTTTTATCTAAATCAGGGAAGCGACCCTTGATTATTTCCAGTCGAGTGAAACTAAAAATCTCATTGCTTTTGTCCAGATGAATAGCTCTTACCTCGTCACCCAAGATAATTTCCGTAAAGCAAGCCTGCTCTGGAATATCGCCACAGAACCGGATAACCAGATTGAGATCATCTGCATCATTGTCATCAAAGAACGTGCCACTATGTTCTGTCAGCTCCATGCGTACCAGTACATGTCCGTTAGTGGCTTCAAGGTGTTGCCGGGTGATATGGACCCCGGTCAATCCGGGGTGTTTTTCTGCTTGCTCACCTTTGGCTACACAAACTAAAGCAGCACGTAACAAATCGGTATCGATGATCATGACTTCACCTCCGCCTTTGGGCATGCATCCAGACAGCCAATGGTGTTTTCGTTGAACGCTTCCGGCATAACAGAGAAGAGCGTGTGATTAGTTGAGGTCAGCTGATCATCAGTTAGTGCTGCCAGAGATTTTTCGATAGCATCCATTGCGTTATGAGCGTCCATAACAACGCGCAGTGTGTGTCGATGTCCGCAAGGGTAATCAGCTAAATAGGTCACAATGTATTTTTCCATTTCCATTCCTCACTTCTTACCAAACAGTTTTTTGAGATCGACACCGTATACAGCCAGCCATGCTTCGGCAGGCCATGATTTCACGCTGCCATATCTGGGGTCGGGTACGTCGGTAGCTTCCATATTGTTTTCACGGCACCATTTGCGGAGGGGCGCATATTTGTACTCTTTCTCTGTGGCCCTAAATACGCTGGTAATGGTTGAGTGTTTGGTGCTTTCACCCAGGCGTTCTTCCAGTTCTCGACATTTGCGGGTGGCAGCACTGAGTTTGCCAAGTGCGCTAGCCTCACGACTACGGCTGATCTGTGATTTGGTGCGCTCTGCTTTATCAGCGCGCTCTTTTTCAACCAATCGGCCTTGCTCAGATTCAATGGCCATCTGGAGGATTTCTAGTTTGGATAGTTGAGGTAGGCCAGTAGTTTGTTGTTGGACAGCCGGAGTTGCTTTACCGGATTCCAAATCGAACCAACGGTCAATCACTGCTGCACGGCGAACAACGTCATAACCAGTGATGAGGATCTCTGTATGACGACGGTCGAGCAATAATTCAGAGATATAGCCTCGATTGTCGATAACAGCGATTACACCTTCAACTAATTTAACTTGTTGATTTTTATGATGGTTGAAATTCCAACCATCCTTTTTTATTCCATACAACTGTGTAAGCATGTTCCAAATATCGACATGAACATTTTTTACCTCCTTCCCCGTCAGTTCCGCTATTTCACGGCTGCTCATCATTGCCGCTTGGTTATTGGTGATCACTTCGTTTTTCTTGCTCATATCTCGTCTCTCAATGTGTGCTGGGTGATGCTGGTTCAGCCGTAAATAATTTGAATCCGTTGATAAATACTCCGTCGATAAAATCACGCATCCATGTACTACCGTTTTCTTTTTCATTTACTTCGTTTCCTAAATAGAAACGTTGCAATGCGATATATTTTTCAATTGGATTAACTTCTAAAATTGGCTTTTCTATTTGGTGAATAAGTAGCGTTTCAATAACTTCAGAATCTAATTCAACGATGCAATTTTCATGGGAAAATACGACATTCCCACTTTCAAGTTTTCCAAATCGCTCACCACATGAAATTAGATATTCTCGTGCAGTAATTGCTCGTTTTTGCTTAACTGAAAATTCAGCACATTCCATTCTCTCCGCATCTGTTAATGGTGGATAATTGGCAATCATTCTTTCTTTATCTAAAAGACACGCAGGAGGTTCAAATCTGCTTTCCTTTAAATCGGAAATCATTTCTTCTATCATTGATTCTGTGTATTTCATTACCATCCCTCACGAATAATTACTTTTGCTTTTTTGAATGCAACGATTCCCGTTTTTAATGCATTCCTGTTCTTGTTTAAGGTTCTGAGATAATGAAAGGGCTTCACCCCATTTATTAGCAGCACGACGAAATAAACCTTTCAGTTCTAAATCTCGCGCTAATTCGCCTATCTGTTCATATATCGTCATCATTTGCCGCCTGTTTATTCATATGCTTTTTTAATTCAGAGGCCATACGCTGATTTTCTTTCTAGCTTCTTAATGCGGTGCTATGGCTATGATGCAATGAATATCTTTTTTCATTATGCTCTTGACGATATTCAGACCAGCGCTGGGTATTCAGCGTATTTGCTAATTTATTAGCTTTTCCCCAGTATTCGGCAGCAAGGTTATACTTTTCTTCTTTTTCCATTTGAATAGCGATATTGGCAAAATCTAAATAAGTTTTCTTTTTCATTTTATTGGCTCCGTTTTTTGTGCGATGTGTTCTAGTATTACTTCCATAAATGCATCGCCCTCTAT
>NZ_NJAJ01000092.1 GCF_002632825.1 Xenorhabdus stockiae | reverse complement strand
CAAATGTTCGATGTCGAAGATACCGAGCATCACGTGGCGGTCATGAAAATCGGCTACCAGCTGATGCCTGCCGGACAGGGGGAATACGTCGCCGAACTGCTGCCCGCGCCGCCTTTGTGTTTACAGGATGAATATCGCGGGCAAATGAATGTCTCACAGGTGTTGCAGGAGAGTGACCTTGCGCCGTTTAAACCGCGTTGCGATGTGATTGTTAATGGCATGGCGTATTCGCCGGATAACCGCCCCTGTACTGAATTTCCCGTGCGATTCCAGGTCAACACCCGGCAAGGCCAGCGTCTGCTCGACAAAACCCTGACTATCACCGGTGAGCGGGAATTTATCCGTGATGCCAGTGGCCACTGGCAACTCACGGAGCCAAAAACCTTTACCACACTGCCACTGGATTATCGCTACGCCTTTGGAGGCGAATGCAAAATTCAGGCAGACGATAAAGCAAGCAAACTGCTTAACGAACGTGACCGCCTGGCTCCGGAACAGCGCCAACAACATCCTGACGGAGAAAATGCCCCGGTGGCTCATGCGGTTTGTGAAACCAATCCGCTGGGAACTGGATTTATCACCCCATGGTATGCCAACACCAAACAGCTCATCCGCTATCCCGCACCGCGTATTACCCGACCGGATGCCCCTTTTACTGCTGAGCATTTTACCGCGCAATTGGCTGGCACGTTACCGCCTGATACGCCCGCCTGCCAGCCACAGGGCATGGGCTTTATAGGACGCCCGTGGCTTCCCCGCCGCCAGCTTGCCGGGACTTACGATGCCGACTGGCTGGAGCATCGTCATCCTTACCTGCCAAAGGATTTTGACTTCGGCTACTGGAACGGCGCACCGGCTGACCAACAAATTGACTGGCCAGATACCGATATTGCCCTCACGCTAAGTGGCCTGACTCCCGACAGTGACCTGCATGTCAAACTGCCGGGACATCGCCCATTCATTTTGTTGCGGATGCGAAACGGGATTCTGTTACCCGTTCCGATGCACCTCGATACGCTCATTATCGACAGCGAGGCCAGAACACTGCATCTGACCTGCCGGCTGAATTTCAAAGCCTCCCTGCCCGTGCGGGTCGCCGAAGCCCGGTTTGAAATTAACCCGGATGCCCCCTTGCTCAAACTGGCACCACAGGACGGGGAGAAAACGAATGGCTGATAATTACATCGCCCGTACTGCGGGTACCTGGATGATTATTGGCATGCTGCCGGACGTGTGCAAAACCCCGATAGGGCCTGCCACACCGCCCATCCCTTATCCGGTGGTCGCGAAACTGGCAGACAGTTCAGCACCGGAAAAAACCGTACGGGCCAATGGCATGCCGGTGGTGGTGTTTGCCCGCAGTTTTGTACCCACCACACTCGGTGACCAACCGGGCGTGGCGAATGGTATCAAAAGTGGCACTGTGGGGGGTAAATGCCATCCATTGGAGCACACCCGTACGGTACGTGCTGGCAACAAGTTGGTACTGCGCCACGGGGATAAATTTTGGATGAATGGGGCATAAGGAAATTTGCTATGGCAGAAAATAAAGAAGTCATAATTACGATAAACGGCGGGCGCGATGAGGCGGTATTTTGCAGAGAATACCATGTTCGCTCACTGGCTGATTTAGAAAAAACTAAAAAAAATCTTCCCGCTTTAGTCGAGGCAGAATACGCTGATAATCCCCGAGTGACCCCGGCTGATAAAAAGGTCATGTTAGACTATGACAAAAAACTGGCTGATAAGGTTGAGGAAAAATTCAAAAACGGCGAATACCCACTGAAAGAATGGGAACAAAAAGAAGAAAAACAAGAAGAAGACTCTCATCCCAAACCCAATATTGCTTTACCTCAAAAACCACGAGATGACAGCCCGACAGGTGAAGGCAACACGTTGGGCAGTATTGTCGGACAGGCGGGTGTCTCACAAAATGCTCCCCATGAAGCTAACCCCAGTGTGGCTGTAGAAGCAGAGCCAGAACAAACTGCCTGGGAGACAACAAAAAAAATAGGAAAAGCCATTGGGAATATGGCGGCGGATAAAGCAAAACAAACTGGCCAAGATCTTTCAACGTTAGAAGGATGGAATCCGATTGAGCAACAAAAAGGTTTTGCCAAAGCTGCCAGTAATGCGGTTGTCGATACCGCTGAAGGGTATATTAAAGGCGCCAAATTGGAAACTAGCCACGATCTAGAACAACAAGCAAGACTACTTGAATTTTTTGGCGGCGAAAAATACACAAAAAACGTCGAAATAATGCGCGACGCCGCAAAGGAAAACCGAAAAAACACACAGGAATTCAATCTGGATAACCTAAAAATGTCGATGGACACACCAGGACAACGTCTTGGTGAGTTAGGGTTTGAAATTGTATCCTTGTTTGATCTGCCTGCTTCTAAGGCTTCTAAAAGCGCAAAGGCCATTGATGAAATCAGCACGCTTGAAAAAGTGATACAAGCGGAAAATCGTGTCATCAAAAATAAAACCGGCATAAACAATACGACTGGTACTCAAGGTAAAACGAGCAACCTTGAAACACCCAATACTTCAGAAGTATCTAATCCTCCCGGGGCTACAATTCAAGGCAAGAAGAAAACAGACAATTCTGATACTTCCCCCACATCGAACGCAAAAAACTCTGAACAAGACGGGGTTAATAACCAGTCAAACAATAAAGAAGGCAGTTGTACCGGAACCTGTAAAACGGAAGGTGAACCTGTCGATATGGCTACCGGTGACTTCCTGCAAGTCTGGCCGGTTATCGCCATTCCT
>NZ_NJAJ01000091.1 GCF_002632825.1 Xenorhabdus stockiae | reverse complement strand
GGATAATGCGCTGCCCCCAATCCCTGCCGTCGTCGATGTGGACTACCGTTCTGACTAGTTCGTCGTCAATGTCCACCATCTGGCGGTGTTCCTCAGTCATTGAAACATCCCCTTAGCCGCCAGTGTTTCACTCATGTCATTGATCATGCTTTGCCATATTTCACGCCCGTAGACTGTCAGGAGACCATTGACGACGCATTTCTCCATCAGAGCAATGGCGATAACTTCCCATGCCGGATAACTCTGCTGTAATGCTTCCAGTGCGTAACTGTCTACCAGTTCACGAATGCCTTTTGCCCCTTCGACAATAGCAATATTGATTTCTGTTTTGCCGATTTGCATCGTGAAGTGAGCACCGCCGTTACGGGTCACTACATCGTTATAGATAGCGGCTGAATAGCTGTTCGCCAGCGCGTTGAGGCGAAAGTTTTTTGTTATCATATGAGCCTCCTTATACTCGGCATGGCATAACAATGAGCTGAGGGTTGCCGTAGCGCTGATTAATGTTGTCGCTAAACTTCATCAAGCAGGCATCTGTCATGCTGGATGGATACATAGAGACAGCGATAAATACCGAATCGCCCTCAAACATTTTGTAGGGATAGGCTAGATATTCAGCCTGAAAGTGAGGAATAACACTTTCTACTTTCTTGGGGATAACCCGATCTAAATCAGGGAAACGGCCATCCAGCAAGGTTAATGCGCTGAATCCCACCCTCATTCCGGTAATATCTCTGTGGACGGCATAAGGTTCTTTGGTGAAATGCAGTTCTGTAGTTTCTGCTTTTCTGGGGATCCTCCCGTGGAACTGCACAATCGCTTTGCGGCGTGTGCTGATGCCATGCTCTAACCGGAGGGCAACATGCCCGTTGGTTGCCTCCAGATAATTAGAGGTGATATGCACTCCACATAGATAATAACGTGGGTCTTTTTTCGCTACACAGACCAATGCAGCACGTAACAAATTAGAATTAATAATCATTGTTTGTCCTCCCATCCAATAACCTGAAAACTGCCCATTTTGGGATGTGACCAGCGAGTACCACGTTTTTCTGCTTCACTCATCATTAGGTGGAATGCGATCATAAAATCTTCTTTGAACACCACTTTCATAGGACGAGGTTGTCCATCAGGGGTCAGGGTGGTGATGCTTTGCGTAGGAACACTATATTGTTCAGCTAAAGTGCGACATTTGGCGTTACTGAGTCCTGATTCAGTCGCAGCCAGAGAGAAGCCAATCCAGCCAACAGGGATAGTGCCGCGCTTGATTTGCTCGACCGTTTCCTGAACCTGATCAACCTTTTCACCAATATGGTTAATCTGGCGCTGCTGCTGGGCGGTATGACTGGCAATTCTGGCAATCATCTCAAGCTCATTTATTGCGGTTTGTGGTTTACGGAAGTAGCTACTGACCAATTCCCGCTGTACCTGCCAAGCTAAGTCATCGTTGAACGGCTTGGTTAGCATGAGATAACCAGACTCAAAAAGCACAATCCCGTTGGGGGCGAACTTTGAAAACAAGCCATCGGGGAGGTCGGTACGTATATCGTCCTGACTTAAAATTTGGTAATCCACGCCTTGCACAAAACGGTGATTGTTTCTGTTGAATGCAGCTTTCGCTGTTCCTTCTGGACGTGCGTGAACTTGGTCAATCATGGAAAATGTCACAACACGTTGCCCTTGATATTCAACGACAGGCATTTGAGTTTGATTGATGGTGATCACTTCGTTTTTCTTGCTCATATCTCGTTTCTCAATGTGTGCTTGGTGATGCTGGTTCAGCAGTAAATAATTTGAATCCGTCGATAAATACTTGGTCGATAAAATCACGCATCCATGTACTACCGTTTTCTTTTTCATTTACTTCGTTTCCTAAATAGAAACGTTGCAACGCAATATATTTTTCGACTGGATTAATTTCTAAAATTGGCTTTTCTATTTGGTGAATAAGTAGCGTTTCAATCACGTCAGAATCTATTTCAGTGGTGCAATTTTTGTGGGTAAATATAAAATTTCCATTTTCAAGCCTTCCGAAGCGCTCACCGCATGAAACTAAGTATTCTTTGGCAACCCTAGCTCTATTTTGCTTAACCGAAAATTCAGCCCATTCCATTCTTTCTACATCTGTTAATGGTGGGTTATTAGCTATTATTCTTTCTTCATCTAAAAGAAAATCAGGGCACTTGAATCTACTTTTCTTTAAAATGGCGAACATTTCTCTTATTGTCATGATTAATTACCATCCCTCACGAATAATTACTTTTGCTTTTTGAATGCAACGATTCCCGTTTTTAATACACTCTTGTTCTTGTTTAAGATTCTGAGATAATGAAAGGGCTTCACCCCATTTATTAGCAGCACGACGGAATAAACCTTTCGATTCTAAATTCCGCGCTAATTCATCTGCCTGTTCATATACCGTCATTATTCACCTCCGTCTGTTGAAATTTCTGTTTCCACTTATTGGTTTCAGTGTGATTATCAAGGTGCTTTTTTAATACTTCTTTTGTTCGCTGATTTTCTTTCTGACTTCTTAATGCGGTACTATGACTATGATGCAATGAATATCTTTTTTCATTATGCTCTTGGCGATATTCAGACCAGAGTTGGGTATTCAACGTGGTAGCTAATTTTCTAGCTTTTCCCCAATATTCGGCAGCAAGGCTATACTTTTCTTCTTTTTCCATTTGAATAGCGGTATTGGCAAAATCTAAATAAGTTTTCTTTTTCATTTTATTGGCTCCGTTTTTTGTGCGATGTGTTCTAGTATTACTTCCATAAATGCATCGCCCTCTAT
>NZ_NJAJ01000090.1 GCF_002632825.1 Xenorhabdus stockiae | reverse complement strand
AAAACCTCGGGTTAACGGAAACCAAAGAGCTGGCGAAAAATGCAGTGCCAAAATCAGAAGCTGATAGTAAATATCAACAAAAAGGTAGCTTTGGATTTGGCGGTAGTGGCGGTACTGTTATTTATAAAAATAACGATGAATTTTTCAATTGGATACGTAGATCTGGGGCCAGTCCTGAATTTTTTAGGAACTCAGCAGATTCAGACTACACACACACATATGGTGCTGGGTTGCTTCTAAAAGCAGGTGATACTTATGCCTCATTTTCAGTTAACTATGCAACTGCACGAGTGAAAGTAGTTGCAGGAAATGATGCAGGTACTGCTAATTCTCCTATTAAAGAATTGGCTTTTACTGATGATAGTTATACTAAGTCCGAATCTGATGCTAAATATCAAATTCTAGGCCTGACCCAGATAGTATCTGAATATAATGTTCCATGGAATGCTAATAGTGGTTTATATTATTCTGATTTTTCTACTCATTCTAAGTTGATAGTGAACTTTAATATAGGTGTTGGAAGTTGTCCCACTTTGCAATTGTTAGCAAATTATAGAAATGGAGGCTTGTTTTATCGTTCTGCTCGTGATTCTTATGGCTTTGAAGAGAATTGGGCTGAGTTATTAACAGTTGAGAGTGCTAACTCAAGGTATATTCAAGATGTCAGATTGGGTACAGAAGAACATGCTACACTTTGGCGTGGGTATGGCTATAGTGATACTCCTCCATATGTTATTACAGAAGTATCTAATTATAATAGAGATGAATTTCCTGATAGTGTTTCCCGTCGACCATTTCAAAAACTAATTAATGGAATTTGGCATAATATAGGAGCTTTGTAATGTTACATTTAAAAAATTTCAAAAAATATTCGCCAAATACTTTGGAAGAAAAAGAAATTGAAAAAAAATTTAGAGCTATATTTTATTGTAATGAGAATGGTGATGATTGGTATAAAAGTATATCAAAATTTCAAGAAGAGACTTACAAAGTAAAATATAACTCCAACTATGTCGTTTGTGCAATAAACAAAGATGCCTCAGCCATATGCCCAGATAATGGCAGTATTGTAGAGATGGAATCATTGCCGAATGGCATAGATATTGTAGGAAACTGGCAGTACATCAATGGTAAAATTGTTCCACGTGAATACACAAAAAATGAATTAACAATTCAAGCTCAAGAAAAAAAGAAAAAGTTACTAAATAAAGCTAATGAAGCTATATTACCTTTACAAGATGCTGTAGAACTTAATATAGCAACAGAAAGGGAAATTAAAACTTTAGTAGAATGGAAAAAATATCGGGTCATGATTAACCGAATTGATTGTATCAATATTGAAAAGACAGAGTGGCCGGAAGAACCAAGAATAAAATAATCACAGGGGCATTATGCCCCTAATTATTTGTATTATTCTGGTTTTTCAGGCCAGTTAATATCTTGTACTTTTGAACAGTCTAAACGACTTAATGCTATACTGTACAACTCCCAATTATCAAGTCGATTACTTTCGTCAGCTGTTGCTATATTCCTTTTAATAATACGCTCTAATCTCATAATTTGTGTGTCAGCGTCGTTCAATAAGGATTGTTTTTTTCTTTCCAATTTTTGTTGTAACTCTTCTTTGGTTGGTGGAGGAATATCACCCCAAGCCGGGAAGCCATTTTCATCAGCAATACGCACTTTCCCTTTAGGTGGGATATTTCCAGCAAATTCAGTAAATATACTCTCGTTAACTTCAATGCCATCGTCAGGCCATGAAGAAGAATCAATATAATCTTGCTTCATAGATATTGGATAAAATGCATTATTTTTAGCGCTATAATAATAATTCATATATTTTTAATATCCTATTGCAAACCAGTGAAATATAGATCGGTATTGGAAAGCATCATCGTTCTCTGGTACATCACTAGCTAATTTAAATTGTGTTTTATCAATAATCCATCCATGTACACCAAGCATTTGCCCTCCCCAGCTAGCCTTGTCAAGATGTCCCATAGCCGATAAATGAATACATTGATTAGGAAAATGTGTTGTAAACGAGTATGCTTTAATATCGTTATCGTTTAGCCCTTGTACAACTCCCCATTGATATATGATTCCAGTATCATTACATTTCCACCAACCATTTGGCCCTTTTTGAGCTGTATTTCTAGTAGATGCAAGATCATCCTCTGTTAAGATTTTTTTACTTCCCTTAAAGTTACCATCTTCATCAAAAGCATAAGTTGCAATATTAAATGATTGATTTTTATAACCATAATCAAAAGAGATTCCTCTTGCATACTGAGAACCTTCAACACTGGGATGAGCAACGTGAATTGCTAATGCTCCAAGACCATTTAATCCTTCATTTGGCCTTAAAAAACCAGAACGACCTAAATGACGTGAATTTGGGTCATCTAAAAGATTTGCTGCTTTAGATAGAATATAGCCTGTTGTCTTTGTATTTGTATTTAGCTGAATATATCTACCGTCAAAGTTACCATAATCAGCAGGAACAACTCGCTTTCCAACTCTTAGCTCTTCATGGATATTACACCCATTTAGGGTATCAATGTATGTAGTACCTTGCCCACGTAGATAGTGACTAAATGAAGGCTTCGATGGAGTACCGTGGTTATAGCCTAAATAAGTTAATGAATCGCCAATATTATTACCATCTGAGCGGGTATGAACATTAACTGCACCAGTATTAGTGTGAGCACCATGAAAATAAACAGGTTTTAGAACTGCTCCTCCAATATCTTTATTGAGTGCATTTTTTGCCAGCTCTTTGGTTTCCGTTAACCCGAGGTTTT
>NZ_NJAJ01000009.1 GCF_002632825.1 Xenorhabdus stockiae | reverse complement strand
ACTCTTCAATTAAAAGTGTTTGATGCTCAAAGAATCGTTACTGTTAGTTCGTAATGAATTAACTGTTTCAGTCACTCTTCAAGACTTTAATCTTTTTTTTGCCTTTCGGCATGTCGATAGTGTCTTGCGAGTGCCCACACAGATTGTCTGATTAATTTGTTAAAGAGCATGGCAACCGAATCTTTCGTTCCGGGTTGCGAGGCTGCGTATCTTACGCTTTTTGCCTCCGGAGTCAAGCGATTATTTTCGCTTTCCTTCCGCTGGCCTGCGTGGCTGTGTTCAGCTCAGCGTCGGTCAGTGGTGGCGCATTATAGGGAGTTTTTCGGCCCTGACAATAGTTTTTTTGCATTTTCTTTTCGTTCGTTTCTTTTTTCCTCAAAACGCCGTAATAATCAACAAAAAGATGACTTTTAGGTCTCTTTTTGAGGCTCTAGCTGTAAAAATGTCTGAGAAAAATGATCCACTTGGGCCCAGTCGGTGTATTCAATCTCTTTTGTTGTATCTGTTTCCCCTCCGGTCATACGCATAATGAGCTGAATCATTATGCGATCAAACCAACGGTAGCGAGGATAAAGTAGTGCTCCGGCAAAAACATCGCACAAATCTGGCTGCCAAGGGCTTTTTACCAAAAACTTATGAACATACGCATTCGTCTCGGGCGTTCTTTTTTCTGGTTTTCTTGCTGTTAAATTGACACTGAAGAAAGCTGTCGGTAGTTGATTCAATTGCTTTTGATGACGAACAACAAACTTATGTAATGCCGAATTAAAGTTCCCGTAGCGTATTGAAGCCCCGATCATCACCTTATTATAAGGAAGCAAATTCATATGATTGACTGTCGCAAGATCTCTCAAGTCACAATTGATACCTGTCCGGCGAATATTTTCTGCAATACGCATGATTATTTTCTTAGTCTGTCCATCCTGTGTGGAATAGAGCAATAGGTAATTCATAAATACGCCCTTTTATCTTCTTAGATTAATCGCGCCAGAAAGTTGGCGTAAATAAGACTAATAAAGTGAAAACTTCCAAACGCCCGAACAACATTGTCACCACTAAAACCCATTTCGCTGTCGGGTTCATTGTAGTGAAGTTATCAGCTACCGTACCCAATCCCGGCCCAAGATTATTCAGTGTTGCGGCAATAGCAGAGAACGCAGAAAACTCATCCACTCCTGTAGCGATCAGTAACAACATGCTAATAATGAAAACCAATGCATAAGCGGAGAAAAACCCCCAAACTGCTTCAATAATTTTTTCAGGTAATGCCCTACGCCCCAATTTAATTGTGTATACCGCATTAGGATGAACTAAACGCTTCAATTCGCGGGAGCCTTGTAGAAACAACAACAAGATGCGGATGACTTTCAAACCACCACCAGTCGATCCGGCACATCCGCCAACAAATGCAGAGCACAGTAGCAGAAATGGCAGAAACAGTGGCCACTTAGCAAAACTGTCCGTCGTAAACCCTGCTGTAGTTGCCATCGATACAACCTGAAAGAAGGCATGATTCAGTGCATTTAATTTTGATTCATAAACGGAGTGCTGCCACAAAACCAGCATACATATGACGACCAATGCCAGCTGGATACTGATAAACATACGAAATTCAGGATCACGCCAATAGACTTTTAGGCTTCTTCCTGAAAGCACTGCGAAGTGCAAACCAAAGTTACAGCCAGAGATCAGTAGAAAAATTGCAATAATAGTATTAATCGTTGGGCTATTAAAAAAACCTACGCTGGCATCATGGGTCGAGAACCCCCCTATCGCAATAGTAGAAAAGCTATGAGAAATGGCATCAAAAACTGACATCCCGGCAGCCCATAAGGCAACCGCACAGGCAATGGTTAACAAAACATAAATCAGCCAGAGAGTCTTTGCCGTTTCAGCAATACGAGGACGCATTTTATTATCTTTCAGTGGCCCCGGCATTTCAGCACGATAAAGCTGCATTCCCCCGACCCCCAGCAAAGGCAGGATCGCAACCGCCAGTACGATGATTCCCATTCCTCCCAACCATTGCAGCATTTGCCGATAAAAGAGAATGGCTTTAGGGAGGGAATCAAGACCAACGAGTGTCGTTGCTCCTGTCGTCGTCAATCCTGAGAAAGATTCGAAAAAAGCATCAGTAATAGAAAGATTAGGTTTTTCTGAGAAAATAAAAGGCAAAGCACCGACACTACCCAGTACAGTCCAGAACAGTACAACGATCAAGAAACCTTCCTTAGGCTTCAATTCATATTTTTGTTCCCGATTGGGTACCCAAAGTACCAAACCAATCAGAAGTGCAAAGATGAATGTCTGACTGAAAGCTCTGCCGGCACCATCTCGGTAAATCAATGCCACTAACCCCGGAATAATCATTGTGACAGAGAAAATAATGACAAGTAGCCCGACAATACGGGTTATGGTGCGAAAATGCATTCAGCAGGTTCCTTCGAAATCCGGTATGACAAAATAATCATTCTTTTGATGTTAAAAATAGCGCACCGCGACTTAAATCACGTAATTTATTACCTATTTCATCTGCAAGGGTAGCAGGTAATGAGACTTGCAATGTAACATTTTCCGTATATTCGCTGGCAAGTACTTGCCCTGAAAATTGCTGTAATAACTGTTCTACCATTGAGATTTGTGCATATTCACATTGTATCTGGTACTGTTTTTGTGGAATTTTATACTCTGTTTCCAATAGCTTGAGCGCCTGCTGAACGCCATTACCGTAGGCTTTCACTAACCCGCCAGTACCTAGTTTAATCCCCCCAAAATAACGGACGGATATTGCAGTGATCTCCCCTAAACCGCTTCCTATCAATTGTGCAATCATCGGCTTACCCGCGGTTCCGGTAGGCTCTCCATCATCTGAAAAACCTAACTGCTGAGAATCATCGGGAGCGCCAGCAACAAAAGCCCAGCAGTGATGCCGGGCATCAGGGTATTGCTGTTTGATACGTTGAATAAACGATTTTGCTTCATCAACCCCGCTGGTATGCTCCAGCAGGGTAATAAAACAGCTTTTCTTTATTTCTTCAGTAAAGCTGACTGAAGCCGCTGGAATTAAATAAGGCTTCATTACGGCAACTGTAAATCTCTGGTCATATTTTCAATTTTTCCATCATGGATAACGATATTATCTTCAATACGAATACCGCCATATGGCTTAAGCGCCTCGATCTTCTTCCAGTCAAAGTGTTTGCTGTATTCGCTGACACGCCACGGCGCCAATAAGGTTTCAATAAAATAAAGCCCCGGCTCAATGGTCAAAACCATTCTTGGCTCCAGAACACGTGTGCAACGCAAATAAGGATACATTTCCGGCGCAGCCAGATGAGTTCCGGTATCATCCTGCATAAATCCGGCAGAATCATGTACCTGCAAGCCAAGCGGGTGACCAAGCCCGTGAGGGAAAAACGGCGATGTCAGCCCTTTTTCAACCATAGCCTCTTCACTAATTCCATTAATGATATCGTGCTTTTTCAGCAACCTGGCTATGCGATAGTGCATATTGACATGATAATCGGTATACCGAGTGCCCGCTTTGATCGTGGTTATAATTGCCTGCTGTTCGTCATTCAGTCCTTTAATCAGATAAGCAAACTCACTGTTTGATTTTGCTGCATAAGTTCTGGTGATATCTGCCGCATAGCCATTATATTCTGCACCCGCATCAATCAAAAAACTGCGAATTTCAGCAGGTACAGTTTGCTGCAACTTTGTATAGTGCAAAACAGCAGTATTTTCATTCAAAGCGATAATATTGTCATAAGGAACATCAGTATCACGGTGGCCTGTTGCGATCAGATAGAACATATTGATTTCGAACTCGCTGACACCTGACAAAAACGCATCATGTGCCGCCATATGGCCATTCACTGCTGTCTTCTGCGCTTCACGCATACAGGCCAGTTCGTAATCTGTCTTATAGGAACGATGGTAACTTAAATAATCTAAAACGGCTTTGGGGTTAAGATTATGCTCGGAGATCCCCAGCAATTTAGCACGTTCAACTTGTTCGCCGATGTAGGCCGTATGTTGTTTTGAAAAACCATTCAGTGCTGCGTTGATATCTTCGGCGCTAGCCAGATGGAACATTTCCACTTCTTCCGTCCAGTATCCGTGAGGAAGTGGTTCCACACTGTGCCAATAGTCCACTGGGGAATAAAACCATAATTTGGGCTTATTGACACCATCGATCCATAACCAGCAATTCGGTACTTTGGTTACAGGAACCCATGCCTTGAAATGTGCATTTGCCTTGAACGGGTAATGGCTATCATCGAGAAATACTCGTAATAATTCACCAGAGTGAATAAGCAGGGCGTCAAGCTGACTGCGTGCTAATATTTCTTTAGCGCGCTTTTGCAAAATTTTAATATGTTCTTGATACAGAGATGCCAACTTTTCCATTTTATGAACCTTTGGGTTATCTGGCCGGAATTTGAATTTTACCACAATACATTATTTTTCGTGTCATCACTGAAAATCAACTTAATAAGAATTAACTGATAATATTTATATTTTTCAAAGCAATAATAAAAAATAGCACTTCCCATCATAAATCTTACCTGTGATCCGCCCTACAAAAAATTAATCATTGGTTTGCATTCACTTAACACACTAATCACAATCAACTGCATCTGGTCATACCAGATGGTATGCACTCATTGAGGAGAATGACATGCTCTACCTAAGTGAAACTATTCAAGTAAACTGGCTGAAAGATGGCATTGCAGAACTGATCTTCAATGCGTCAGCCGCAATTAATAAACTGGATACCAAGACTGTTGCATCACTGGATAAGGCAATTGCTACCCTTGAACAACAATCTGAGTTAAAAGGGCTACTAATCCGTTCTGAAAAACAAGCCTTTATCGTCGGTGCTGATATCACAGAATTTTTATCTTTATTCAGCGCTCCGGCAGAAAAACTGCATGAATTACTGAATCTCGCTAATAACATTTTCAACCGAATTGAAGACCTCGCGGTTCCTACAGTCTCCGCAATCAATGGGTATGCGCTTGGTGGTGGTTGCGAATTGGTACTTGCCACTGATTTTCGCGTAGCATCCCCCGATCTTCGTATCGGTTTACCAGAAACTAAACTAGGTATCATGCCGGGTTTTGGTGGCTCAGTTCGTATGCCACGCTTGATCGGAACTGATAATGCCCTTGAAATTATTACAGCCGGCAAAGATATCGGTGCAGAAGAAGCGTTGAAAAATGGCTTGGTTGATGCCGTTGTACCTGCTGAAAAACTGGTTAACTCTGCTGTTTCTATTCTGGAACAGGCTATTAAAGGTGATTTAGACTGGAAAGCCGCCCGCCAACCGAAACTAGTCCCACTTAGCCTTAATACGATTGAACGCACCATGAGCTTCACAGTGGCTAAGGGCATGGTAATGAAAGTCGCAGGGCCTCATTATCCGGCTCCAATTACTGCGGTAAAAACCATTGAAAAAGCAGCGACTCTGAATCGCGATGAAGCATTAAAACTGGAAAGTGATAGCTTCGTTATGCTGGCGCATACTTCAGTTGCCCGTGCTTTAGTCGGGATCTTCCTGAATGATCAGTATGTAAAAAGTCTGGCAAAAAAACATCTGAAAGAAGTTTCAACACCTCAACATGCCGCTGTTCTGGGCGCGGGTATTATGGGTGGCGGTATCGCTTACCAATCAGCACGTAAAGGTGTGCCGGTTCTGATGAAAGATATTAATCAGAAAGCGCTGGATCTCGGCATGAACGAAGCGGCTAAATTGCTGAACAAACAGTTTGAGCGCGGACGTCTGGATGCGATGAAGATGGCTAAGATTTTGTCATCAATCCAACCAACACTGAATTATGCCGGTATTGAGCAATCTCAGATTGTAGTCGAAGCCGTTGTTGAAAATCCGAAAATTAAAGCGGCAGTTCTGGCAGAAGCAGAATCTCATATTAATGATGATTGCATTCTTGCATCCAACACTTCCACTATTCCCATCACTGAATTAGCCAAATCACTGCAGCGACCAGAAAACTTCTGTGGTATGCACTTCTTTAACCCGGTTCACCGCATGCCGCTGGTTGAAGTCATTCGTGGAGAAAAAACATCAGAAAAAACAATTTCTGCTGTTGTTGCCTATGCCAGCAAAATGGGCAAAACCCCGATTGTTGTGAATGATTGCCCCGGCTTTTTCGTAAACCGTGTTCTATTCCCATATCTGGCCGGCTTTGGCATGTTATTGCGAGATGGTGGTGATTTCCGTCAAATCGACAAAATCATGGAAAAAGAATTTGGCTGGCCGATGGGCCCTGCTTATCTGATTGATGTAGTTGGGATTGATACTGCCCATCACGCACAAAGTGTTATGGCCCAAGGTTTTCCTGAGCGTATGAGCCGTGATTATCAGGATGCCATTGATGTCTTGTTTGAAAACGAGCGTTACGGCCAGAAAAATGGTGTTGGTTTCTATAAATACACTCAGGATAGAAAAGGTAAACCGAAAAAAGAGCAGGACGAGATCACCGATCAGTTACTGGCAGGTGTAAGCCAGCCTAAACAGACTTTCTCTGGCGAAGATATCATTGCACGTACCATGATCCCAATGATTAACGAAGTTGTTCGTTGTCTGGAAGAAGGTGTGATTGCCAGCCCTGCAGAGGCAGACATGGCGCTGGTTTATGGTTTAGGTTTCCCTCCATTCCACGGTGGCGTTTTCCGTTATCTGGATACAATGGGAACAGCAGCCTATGTGAAATTGGCTGAAAGCTATGCCCATTTAGGTGCACTTTATCAGGTTCCAGCCGGCCTGAAAGCGAAAGCTGAGAGCAATGAAAGTTACTATCCTGCGGCAGCAAAACTTGCTGTTAATTCAGGTGAAACAGCGTGAGGTCTGAAAACATGGAAAACGTAGTCATTATTGATGGTATCCGTACCCCGATGGGGCGCTCAAAAGGTGGAGTATTCCGTCAGACCCGTGCCGAAGATCTCTCAGCACATTTGATGAAGTCACTCCTTAAACGTAACCCATCAGTACAACCTGAGCAGATTGATGATATCTCTTGGGGGTGTGTACAACAAACACTGGAACAAGGGTTTAATATTGCCCGTAATGCAGCCTTACTGGCCGGGCTTCCGCATTCAGTACCCGCGGTTACCGTTAACCGCCTGTGTGGTTCTTCGATGCAATCATTGCATGATGCTACCCGCATGATCATGACGGGAGATGCCAATATCGCCATGATTGGTGGTGTTGAGCACATGGGCCACGTTCCGATGACTCATGGCGTCGATTTCCACCCTAAATTAAGCCGTAATGTAGCAAAAGCAGCAGGTGTAATGGGCCTGACGGCTGAAATGCTGGCAAAAATGCATGGTATCAGCCGTGAAATGCAGGATGAATTTGCTATGCGTTCACATCAGCGCGCTGCACAGGCGACAGAGTCAAAAGCCTTTGCCAGTGAGATTGCCCCTCTGCACGGGCACGATGCTGACGGAAACATTCAGCTTATTAATTTTGATGAGGTTATCCGCCCGGATACTAATCTGAAAGATTTAGCTGGTCTTCGCCCTGTCTTTGACCCAGTCACGGGTAGTGTAACCGCCGGTAACTCTTCAGCTCTTTCAGACGGTGCATCAGCAATGCTGGTCATGAGTGAAAGTAAAGCACGTGAACTGGGATTGAAGCCTCGTGCCCGTATCCGCTCAATGGCGGTTGTTGGCTGCGATCCTTCTATCATGGGTTATGGTCCTGTTTCGGCAACACAAATGGCATTGAAAAAAGCCGGTCTGACTCTTTCGGATATTGACCTGTTTGAATTAAACGAAGCGTTTGCTGCCCAATCGCTGGCATGTATGAAGGGTCTGAATCTGCTGGATAGTATGGATGACAAAATTAACCTGAATGGTGGTGCTATTGCACTTGGTCATCCATTGGGCTGTTCTGGTACCAGGATCACAACAACCTTGCTGAATCTGATGGAGCGTAAAGATGTCCAGTTCGGATTAGCAACCATGTGTATCGGGCTGGGTCAGGGCATTGCCACGATTATTGAAAGAGTTTAGCTATCGGAGTATCTGACGATTATTTGTGAGTATTTTCCCCTTGTCTGTCTTATCTATTGCATCACTCGAATAAGTTGTTGCCGTAGTTTCCCGCCTGTCAGGGGCGGGTTTTTTTATTATTGCTCACCAGATGGTAGGTATATACACAATGGATTTCAAGATGCGTCGCGGCGGCAAGGGAGTAAATCCCCAAGAGCATAGCTAACTATGTGACTGGGGTGAGCGAGCGCAGCCAACAAAGAGGCAACTTGAAAGACGAAGTGTATAAATCAGATAAACTCGAACGCATCACCATACATACGCTCAAGAGAAGCATCACGCTCACTGCAAAACCGTTCACGGGCAATTTTAGCCATCTCAAAACGGCCGGCGATATAAATATCATACGGAGCTAAATTGCCAAAATCCTCCAGAACAGCACTTAATACAGTTCCCGTTCTTCCCCGCCAATTACCATCAGCCTGCTCAACCACAGGAACGACGGTTAAATTAGAGTAACGTTCACTTAAAGACTGCAATTCACCCAAATCATAGAGATGTTGCAGCTCACGCCCACCCCAATAAATTGCAATTTCGCGTTCAGGATCGTTCTCTAAGGCAGACAGTAAAATAGAACGGGTATATGAAAACCCGGTTCCTCCTGCAATTAATAGCATCGGGCTTTTACTGTCTTCACGAAACCACGCTTGCCCGTGTGGAATATCGATATCAATAACTTTCTGATCCAGGATCCTATCCATCACCGCCATTGCATACAGGTTCAATTCAGAAGCCCCTATATGCAATTCAATCGTCTGGTGTTCTGATGGCGATGATGCCATAGAGAAGGGGCGTTTATCCCTCTCATCCATCACGACCATAAGGTATTGCCCTGCACGAAAAGAAAAAGGCGAATCAGGTAATAAACGAACCCGATAAACTGTATCTGTAATGGAGTCAACCGATGTTACTTTACAGCTTAGTGTTGTCATGCGTTCCCTCTTATCGCTTCAAAATATCTAATTGATCCCAAATTTCATCGACACGGGCCCGGACCTCATCACTCATGACAATCGGACGCCCCCATTCCCTTTGTGTCTCTCCCGGCCATTTATTGGTTGCATCTAATCCCATTTTTGAGCCAAGCCCGGAAACAGGTGATGCAAAATCGAGATAGTCAATTGGTGTATTTTCCATTAAGACAGTATCCCGTTGCGGATCCATCCGCGTTGTTATTGCCCAGATAACATCATTCCAGTCTCGGGCATTAATGTCATCATCACAGACAATCACAAATTTTGTGTACATAAATTGCCGCAGATATGACCAAACACCCATCATGACCCGTTTGGCATGCCCTGCATATTGTTTTTTCATCGTAACGACGGCAAGCCGATAAGAACAACCCTCAGGAGGTAGATAAAAATCGACAATTTCAGGAAATTGTTTTTGCAGGATCGGTACCAGTACTTCATTCAGTGCAACACCCAATACAGCCGGTTCATCCGGCGGACGCCCTGTATAAGTAGAGTGGTAGATAGCATCACGGCGCTGGGTAATGTGGGTAATGGTAAATACAGGAAACATATCGATTTCATTATAATAACCAGTATGGTCACCATATGGCCCTTCCGGTGCCATTTCACCCGGTTCAATATACCCTTCGAGGATAATCTCAGCACTGGCTGGCACTTCTAATTCATTGGACAAACATTTCACAACTTCCGTTTTATGCCCACGCAACAATCCGGCAAAAGCATATTCAGACAGGGTATCAGGCACTGGCGTAACAGCACCTAAAATTGTGGCAGGATCAGCACCCAGAGCGACAGAAACAGGAAAACGCTCCCCCGGATGAGCCTGACACCATTCCTGAAAATCGAGCGCCCCACCGCGATGTGACAGCCAGCGCATAATAAGCTTATTTTTACCCAAAACTTGCTGACGATAGATACCCAGATTCTGGCGTTCTTTATTTGGCCCTCTGGTTACAGTCAGACCCCATGTAATCAAAGGAGCAGCATCTTCAGGCCAACAATGCATCACCGGGATTCGGGTCAAATCAACATCCCCCCCTTCCCAGACCAGCTCCTGACAAGGCGCAGAACTAAGACGCTTGGTTGGCATATTTAAAACTTGTTTGAATTTAGGCAACTTACCAACCAAATCACGAAAACCTTTTGGTGGCTCCGGCTCTTTGAGAAAAGCCAGTAATTTGCCAACATCATGCAGAGCTTTAACATCATCCTGCCCCATCCCCATCGCAACCCGCTTAGGCGTCCCAAACAGATTGCACAAAACCGGCATCGAATATCCTTTTGGGTTTTCAAACAACAAAGCAGGCCCACCGGCACGAAGAGTACGATCCGCGATTTCGGTCATTTCCAGATAGGGGTCAACTTCCATACTAATTCGTTTTAATTCACCAGATTGTTCCAGCAAGGAAAGAAAGTCTCTTAGATCGCGGTATTTCATATTATTCAATTATGCCGATTTTTAAGGGGGAAGGACATTATAAGCTCTCGAATGCAGGTTACAAGGTAAACCCATAACTTACTAAAAATCAATGAATTTATTGTATTTTTGCTAAGACACAGAGAAACGTTGTTCAGCCTCCATTCCTGCTTACCCAATTGCATGAAAAACGTCTGATTACGTAGATAAATTTTAAGCTATTCATTTACACCAATAAAATAGTGCTATCCTCTTAATATGCATTTATTCAAAAAATAAACCATTCTGCAATTTTATCTAAAAAATCATTTTAATTCATAATCATAAGTAAAATGAAACTATTATCGGTTTAATAATGATACACAATGGATTTCAAAATTCACCGTGGCGGCAAGAGAGCATCAAATTTGTCGGGAATGAATTTGCTCAGCCAACAAAGAGGCAACTTGAAAGATAAGGTGTACAAGATGTGGATTTTGGCCCGTAAAACGCTTTACTGCCTATAAAAACATGTCATTTTCTTTAAACACATTTTGCACTTTATATATGATTTGCTTATATCGGTTTTGTTATGCTTCATTTTATAGGTGATTCTGGTATATCGCTTTTGTTATGCTTAGTACATTGTGTAATGGAGTCGGAATATTATGGGAAATTGGTATCTTCTTTATTGTAAACGCGGGCAAATCTCTCGGGCGATAGAAAACCTGGAGAGACAGGATGTCATTTGCCTGACACCCACAGCCAAAATTGAAAAAATTATAAGGGGCAGAAGAACGACCGTAACCGAACCTCTTTTTCCGAACTACCTTTTTGTGAACTTTGATCCAGAAGTGATTCATACCACCACAGTTAATTCAACGCGGGGGGTTAATCACTTTATCCGTTTCAGTACATACCCAGCGGTTGTCCCACAACAATTAATCGATGAATTAATGAATGCGACTGAACAGGAATTCACTGCACCAGAAACTCCTGTTTCCGGTGATACTGTTCTGATAACTGAAGGGATTTTTGAAGGGATTCAGGCAATTTATAATGAACCAGATGGAGAAACTCGTTCAATTCTTCTGCTGAATATTTTAAATAAAGAAGTTTCCAAGGTATTAGATAATAAACAATTTACAAAACTCTAATTCAACCTAATTATAATTAAACCGTCATTAATATCTTTTATTTATAACAAAAGATATTAATGACGGTTTTTTGCTGTTTTAACTATTTTTCCAACTGCTATTTGGGGTCAGTAGCCTTTCTCGGCGGCCCAAGCCTGTCTAGTTCCGCTAAGATTGCCGAAATCTGTTGTTCCCAGTCGGTTGGTTTTATTTGTTTACGAAACCACGGCAATCTCTCTTGGCGTTTAAAATCAACTGAACTGACTGCTTCTTTCCCCTGTAACAAATATTTTGACATAAATGCCAAGATATAAATCTTATCCTCATCCGAGTTGAAAAGACTGAGATAAGGAATGAAAAATTGGTATGTCAATTCATTTTTTTCATTTAGCCCATAACATTTGAAATGCAAAATATTATTAGTAAACGCCACTTCTAATTCTTTATAACGCGATACATACATTTTCCCTTTTTTCCAGGTATAAAAAAGTTTCCTTTCATGATCAATAATGAAATTTGCAGGCTTACGTAATCGTAATAATATGCTAATAAAAAGAATATTGGTGATAAGAAAAAACAACCCAAAGCTTGCATCTATAATCAGGTATCGTCTAGCCCTTTCTTCACCATAATAACTACCCTTAGAATATTTTATATGGAAATAATCCAATAATGATACTTTTTCATCATCTGATATTATCTGTAATGATTTAACATATTCAGGTGCATTGGGATTTAAATAAAATTTCTCTCCATAACGTTTTTTGGCATTCTGTACAGACCAAAGATAACCTTCTTCATTAGCTTTCCATACTGTAACAAAACTATTAATAAAAAAACCAAGACATAACATAAATCCAATCATCAAAGGTATTATAACTTCTTTTCTGGCTCTTATGATATTATGACGAAATTGACATTCCTTGTCATTTATTACGTCCAAAAAACCTGCACGTTTTACAGTTTTATCATTCAACAAAATTATTTTTCCCTCTAGAACAGGATCACCAAATGTAGACAATGGTTCTGTTGGAGGTTTTTTCACTCTAAACATTTTTTTAAGTGTTTTTTTAATTAACTTACTCATTTAATGTAATACCTTATCTTCATATCCATAAGTAGCATTCCAAAATATAATGTTAACAATACACTTAATCGTCAATCATAAAATGATTACAGAGCGTTGGTAGACGCTCTGCTGAAAAAGTCAATATTAGTGAAATATTCTTTAAAACTATTTTCACTCAATGTTTTTTTCTTTGACTTTTTTTATAGATACTAAAACACCTAGAGGACCAAATTTATCCAATTCTGCCAAAATATTTTTAGATTGAAATTCCCAATTTATAGGTTTTGGATTTTTTCTCTGCCAAAGTAACGAAGCTTGTTTTTTAAAATCCACAGAACTAACTGATGATTTACCCTTCAACAAATACATGGAAATGAATTTTAGCATATAGAGTTTTTCAGATTCTGAACTCATCTGAGCAAAACTCAACATAGAAACACTCGGTACAAAAATATGAGAGATTAAATTGTTACTTTCATCCAATCCATACAGTTTTAAATAAAGAATATTGGAAGAGTGAATAATACCAATTTCTTCATAACGAGCTACATACATCTTTCTTTTATACCACGTATAAAATAGGTTTCTATCTCGATCAATAACCAAAGGAGCAGGTCTTCTTTTAAAGAAGAGTTGTCTGATACAGATCAAGTTAAAAATTATAAAAAAAACAAAAATCCTCCATCCGTTATTAGCTTATGTTTCGACCTATCTTCTCTATATAAACTATTCTTTGAATATCTAATATAAAGATATTTTAAAAAAGAAATCTCCTTATCATCTGCTATTATTTTTAGTAAATTAGTATACTCCGGTGCTTTTGGATTTAAAAAAAATTTTTCGCCATATTTTTCTTTTGAATATTCAACAAATTTAAGAAGCGTTTTTGCATTTGCACTCCATGCCTTTAAAAAATCATTAATAAAAAAACAGAGCCCTAACATGAGGCCAAGAGTCACAGGGAGTAAAACTAATAATCTTGCAACATTCATAGCATGGCGTATCTGACATTTTTTATCATTGATACTTTCCAGAAATGAGGTCCATCTAATATTCTCCTGATCTAAAGTATCTGATTTTTCTACTGGTTGTGAGATATTTAATTCGGATAAACATACAGCAGGTAGATCGCGAACCCTGATCTTATTGAATTTATTATAGAACCATTTTTTTATTACATTCTTCATTTAACGTAATTCCTCATCAATATATCCATAAATAGCATTTTCTATTAATGGTTCCTCTCCCCATTTATAACGAATGAGTAATCCACTATCCAGTGCTCAGAACAATCGGGTAACCAAGACATTATTCAGATGACTCCTTGAGCTTTTTGGCTTTTTCCCTGCAATCCTCCGCCATTGCCAAACCTTCATTGGCTGAGCCATCTAAAGATGGAACCGAACCCGGGCTACCTCCCATTACAGAGACATTTCCCTGTAAGGTGATTTTTCCGGTAATTGTGACTCCTTGCCCATCCAGCAGAATCGAACCCGCTTTGCCCTTAATTAGTACGGATTCACTGGCCTGTAACGAGTGCATCTTGGTCAGAGTCTGAATGTTATTAACCACATTCAGCGTATAATTGTTATTGACCTTAGCAGTTTTATCCCTGCCGATTTCTTGCAGGTGATCTGCGAATATCTTCTCCTCCCAGCTATTATTAATGCGGGTTTTGCGATCCTTAGTGATAGTTTCAAACTGATTAAGATCAATCTGAACATGCTGTTCATGCATGATCCGGATGAATTCATCGTTGCCGACTTCATGTTTACGGTTATTCAGTACATGGTGACTTTCATCGTGACCCACACGTTGGGTTTTATCGTGATTTATCTGGATAAGCTGATCTTTCTGAGCGTGGATATAGATCTCTTCACTGCCTTTAGCATCTTCAAAACGCAGTTCATTAAACCCTTCCCCTTTGTGAGTATGTGTTTTAAATGTCGTACGTGTCTTTTCTGCCGGCAGATCCAATGGCGGTCGATTACGTCCGTTGTAGGTACATCCAGTGACTATAGGGCGATCAATATCACCATTAAGGTAGGAAATAATCACTTCCTGACCGATGCGCGGAATTGCCATAAAACCGTAGCCATCACCGTTCCAGCCTTGTGCTACCCGCACCCAGCAGGAAGCTCGGTCATCTGCTTCATCATAACGGTTCCAATGGAAATGGACTTTAATCGCACCATGTTTATCAACATAGATTTCTTCACCTTCCGGCCCCACGACTGTTGCCACTTCATCCCCGTCTGCCAGCGGCTTATGGCGGAATGGTGGACGCCAGTCCTGTCTTCCGGGAATAAACGTAACATTGTTGGTTAAGGTTGTTCCTTCCCCTGCATCACCAGAAGCCTGTGGTTGATGACCATGATGTGTGACAGTAATAACCTGCCAGCGATCATTCATCGACATAATCGGATGGGATTGCAGAACGAAGATCCGACCGGGCCTTAGTTTGATACAGTTAGTACTCGCTTTACCGACTTTGCTCTGGTTCTGTAGCTGCTCCAGACGCAATTGAGTGAAAGGGCGACCTTCTGCATCCATCTGAAAACGCCCATAACTTTCAAAGACAGAGTGGTTGCCACCATTGTCCAACGCTGCCATATGTTGTAGAGGATAAGAAGGCCGGAGGAAGTTATTATCTTTATGGATCGTTTCATCCGGGCACAGATATTCGCCATAATTCCACTGCCATGCAGTTGAATCACTGTTATCCGTGTTTGCCTGTACGTTGTAGGTCAGAGTCAGCGCTGCCAACATGCCAAGATGGGAGTTACTGTAAAACAGTTTGTCTTCCTCGAACCAGAACATGATGCCTTCTTCCGCCGCCAGTCGGCACCAGAATTCATAGGCAGATTCTCGTTTCTGGGTGGTATATTCCCGTATCGAATGCTGTTGATGATCTTTGTAAAATTTGCTGTCTGCTTTAATGCGGTGCTCTTTCAGCAACTGGCTGAGAATATCCGGCACAGATTGATGATGAAAAATCCGGCTATCCTGATTGAGGGTCATTAGCCACATTTCCGGTCGAATAATAAAAGTATAATAAGTACGTCGTCCGTCGGTATTTCCCTGTTCTGCTCCCGCCACAACGCCATTAACGGTTCGCTCAATCACACCATCCCGAATAACTGTCAAAGCGGCGCTGGCGCCTAATTTTCACTGAGTCCAACATTGTCAAAAGAACTGACGACAGTCATCGACAAGTGAAAGAGTTGTGATAACCCTTCCTGTAAGCTGAAATCTACAACCTGAAATGTAGTGAGTGGTAGTGAACCTATCTGACATGTAAAAACTAATCCATCCATTGTGAAAACTCCTTACATAATTGGGCGATAACCCTGAATCATTGAAGGTGACAGATACCATTCCGTCCCTGAAGGTTGACTGAGCACTCGCATCCGCAACCATGTCCCCTGAGCGAGACAGAATGGGAAAAATTGGTAGAGTGAATTGGCAAATCGATACATTTCTCCGGCGTCAGTATAAACAGTTTCATCCAGCATCAGAGTAATCAGCAGGCAACGCACGGGCCTATCTCGGATTATTCGATCTCCCCATTTTGCTTCTATATTGACAACCCCTCCGATCATTCGCTGGATATTTCGGCTAGATGAGCGATTAGCATCTGGGTATAAATCAAAATCCAGTAATAACTGTTTGACGGATACAACCGTCTCCAATAAATGACTGCCGACTGAATAATGTGACAACAAATCCCAGTGACGATGGCTATCAACAACCGGAGGATAAGTTTGTGAAGTTGATGTGATATTTTTTAATTGAAAAACTTCGGGAATATTTTCACCAGACTGACAGATTTCACCTATCGCAAGAGGTTCCTGATATTGTTCAAAACCATAAAAATGGCAGATAAATTCACGCTCAGGAGGTCTACGCATCAGCTCTGCTTTGCTGTCATAAAAAATCAGTTCGTACTGTATTCTGCCTAATGCATCTTTAATGACTTCAAGCGAATAGAACCAAGCCCTATCATATTCAGGATGATAACGCTCCATGCCAGTAAGCAGACCGACCGGATAAAACAAATATTCATCGCCACGTTTTTCTTCTTCTGTATTCGGCTCGTTTTTCAGTTCAATACCTGTAATATGCAGAACTCCCTGATTCGGTATTAGAGGTAAACGATAACGAGCTGTTTCAGGTGTAAAAGGGAGAGTGACCTGACTGTTACGTGCCATATTAACGACAGGAACACAATTCAGTAAAAATGCAGATTCAACCTGAGCGGCTGATAGTGGCAATACTGTATTCAACGATAAAACAACACTGAATTCACGCTGTTCAGCCAGTTTTAGTCGTTTTACCATTGTCGGCAGAGGCAAACTCAGGAATTGGTTAATATGTGGCAGATAAAGTGATTCAACCAGTAGCTGTGGTGCCCAGTTATCCCCTACCGCAGATGACAGTGCCAATCGAGAAGCTCCTGAGCGTGGTTCAAACCGATCGCCACGGGCTTGATAAACCTGCCCATTGTGATGTAATTCAGCTCCATCATAATATTGTGTCAGCCCCAGCATCAAAGTATCAGCCACCTGCTCATCACTACTCAGGAACAAATTAATCGGTTGGGTCAACCACTCTTCTTCCCGGCCGTTATAACGAAATTTTAAAGTGATTTTAGTTGACTGTACCTGATGAGTAATTTCACGTGACACTAATACCAAAGGCTCAATAGAGCATTCACGGCACATTACAAATGGTTGTTGATGATGAGTATAAACTTCAGTTCCTGCTGGTATAGAAAAAGCAAAATCACCCTGTGTTCCACTATCAAATTGCACAATACTGGTTGCAGGAATACCTTTTATTGGTTGTGCCTGTAGTTTTTGTAGTAACGGTTGCGTCAGTTCAGGAAAAGCATCATTCACTTTCTGACTCAAACGAGCCATTAAAGCAGCAAAACCTTCATTAACTCTTTCGGCATCAGGGTCCCTGCCACTGAGTACATCACCAAGATGCGATTTTTCTTCACGTGCAGTTTTTGCAAGTTGCCTTAGGTAATCAAGTTCCCACTGATAATAATATTCAAACGGATTCACCACTAACTCCTTTTGCCTTAAAGCTGCACATCATGAGCATTACCATTTTTGGCTTAGGTAAAATAAAAAGTGCAATAAAAAACATAACCATTCACCTTGCAAGATGATTAGCTTGTTAATTTTAGATAAGGACAATTTAATGTTTCAGTTTATTGAAATAATATTTTCAAGATAAAATAAAGCGCCCTATCATGATTTATTAAAAGAGAAACACGCCTCGAATAATAAACTGTAGTAGGAATATATCAAAAGAAAAAATAGCCTGTTTTTTTATTGATGATTAAAGGTGATTTAAAAATGAGATATAAGTCACATAAGATTATCTTTTATCTTATTACTTACTCAAAGAATATTACCTATTTCCTCCCTGTATTCCTTCAATAAACTAATTCAATAAAATTAATCACCTATGTGAAGTTAAATTATGGGGGGGATAACCTCACCTCAATAAGCAAGTTATTTATAAAAAATCACTTATTCAATAAAAAATATATTTAATCTTAAAAAAATCAGGTTGAAAGCAATCAGTTGATTTTCCGAAAAAAATAATCATATGACACTCTGAATTAATTTACCTGACAAACACCGAGAAAAAATGTTACACAGATCACATTTTAGCACTCCATGAAACCCATTACATGAACAGCAATCCGCCCTCACATTCTCTATAAAAGAAATTGGTTACTCTCCTATAACCATAAACTCTGACTTACTAATTACTAATATATTTTAGTATATTCTCCCAACTATTATTGAAGGTTATATATGAGTCAAATCACCCCTCAGTTAACAAATATGTGGGATAAAAGTCATGAGCCGTGGTTCGTAAAAGATAAGGAACTCCGTTTTATATATGCAAACAAAGCATTTTTTAAACTAAGCAGACTATCTGAAAATTTTGACATTATAGGTTATACAGAGAAAGAGTTAATCACTCCCTTTAGTGGACTTGCTCAATTATTTGAAGATCATGACAAGAAGGTTTTGCAATCTATGCAACGGATATCATCCATCGGATCTTATTTTCAGCATAATACAGAAAAATTAACACCATATTTTTGTGAAAAATACCCATTAATGAGCGAGAGAAATACATGTATGGGTATCATTTGCCATATCAAAAAAGCAAACCATTTCTCAGTGCATAATTATATTAAAAATGATATTTCTGTATCCATCAATCTAACTCCTCCTAGTAACATCTTGACAGAAAAAGAGTGGTTAATAATTTTTTTATTCTGCCGAGGAGTTAATAATAAAAATATGGCTAACGAACTAAAAATATCAGGAAGAACATTAGAGCGATATTTTAAAATTATCTATGAAAAACTATCGATTAACTCAATGATGGAATTGAAAACACTTTGTGAAAGAGATCACTATGATTTATATATTCCTCCCCAATATATCAAATCAATAGGTCACACTCTTCTATATTAAAAACGGTTATTCATTTGGATATAAATCCCTCAAAGGCATTTATGATTATATGAATAAATTGGTATATGATTCGGCTTCATATTTACATTACAGAACTACTGGGGAAAAACATGGCAACTATGAAAGACGTAGCACATCAGGCAGGAGTATCTGTAGCAACTGTCAGCCGGGTTATTAACAATACAACTTATGTTGAGCCGGGTACTCGTGAACGTGTAGAAAAAGCTATGCGTGCATTGAATTATCGTCGAAATTTAACTGCTCTGGCGTTAACAAAAAGGTGTGGAAATATGTTGGGATTACTAACTGGTAATTGGGCTGACCCATTTTTTTCCCTTTTAGCTCGTGGTGTGGAAAAGGTTGCCCGCCAAAATGAAACTAAGCTGATGGTCTGTAATGGCAGACATCAAGCGGAACTCGAAAAAGCAGCCCTAGATTTTTTAATTAATCAGGGATGTGAAGCCATAGTCGCGTATGTCAGCAGAATGAGTGAGGCAGATATATTACGCTATGCCGCCCATACTCCAGGATTAGTCATTATAAATCGCTATGTTCCGGCTATCGCTAACCGCTGTGTTTGGTTAGATAATATAAGTGCTTCTCAGATTGCCACCAATTACCTGATTGAAAATGGTCATCGAAAAATTGCTTATATAACAGCTGATCTGCCTATTGATGATCGAAAACTCCGACTGGAAGGATATTATAACGCAATGGCTCATGCTGGTATTACAATAGATAATGATTGGATTATTAGTGCTCCATTTAACGAAAAAGGTGGAGAACAAGCAGCGGAAAAGCTTTTAAATCGCCGTACCAATTTTACTGCCGCTCTAACATTTAATGATGTAATGGCAGCAGGCATGATGAGGTTTTTACATCGGAGAAAAATTAATTTACCTGAACAGCTTTCAATTGTTGGATTTGATAATATTGTCACAGCCCAATATCTCTATCCTCCTTTAACTACTATACATAACCCAATTGAAAAAATGGCTCAACGGGCCGCCAACATGGCATTACATCTCAGTGCTAAAAAAGAATTACCACCACAAATGAATATGTTCTCAGGAGAACTGATCATCAGAGAATCAGTCTCTTTGATAGAATAGTTTTTGTTGCAATACCCTGCCGTCAATTGGGATATTTATAATGGATAACAAGAAAAAACTGAGTTTGGGACTGGCTATATTGCCCATTGTAGCCATGCTTCTGCTGCTAATTATTGGTTATGGTCAATTAAGCCTCCGAATAGAGTCTTTATTACTAGTCTCAGCAGTAATCGCTGCATTACTGGCTTATTGGCAAGGCTATCGTTGGGATGACATTATTAATGCCATCGTGGCAAAATTAGTCAAAGCAATGCCGGTAATTATGATACTGATTTGCGTTGGTGGATTAATTGGCACCTGGATGCTAAGCGGAACAATCCCTTATATGGTTTATTGGGGATTAAAGCTAATCAGCCCTCAATATATCCTTATTGCTACATTCTTTATTACAAGTGTTATTTCTGTTTGTACCGGAACATCTTGGGGCTCTGCCGGAACAGTAGGCGTTGCTTTAATGGGAATAGCTGCCAGTCTCGATGTTTCATTAGCAGCTACAGCAGGTGCGGTGGTTTCAGGAGCATATTTCGGTGATAAAATTTCACCATTATCTGATTCAACAAATTTTGCAGCTATTGTTGCCGATACTGATCTTTACAGCCATATTCAACATTTACTGTACACCACTATTCCGGGCTTCCTTTTAGCAACCATCGTTTACTTTATCGCTGGTCATACAAGCTTGACAGACAGCTCAGCAACCCCTGAAAAAATAACAGCAATTACTCAAGTTCTTGAAAGCCTCTATCACTTCAACATATTGCTAATTTTGCCACCAGCACTAGTTGCATGGGGAGCCATAACAAAACGTCCGGTGATACCAATCATGCTTGCTGCTTCTGTTCTAGCTATCGCGCTCGGTATAGGGATTCAGGGATTTACAATCAAGCAAGGCCTCAATTCATTAATTGATGGTTTCAATCTCTCCATGTTCCCTGAACAAGAAAGTCATATTATCGGGAATGTGAGTGATATCCCTCTCCTGCTTAATCGCGGAGGCATGTCTTCCATGATGGGAACTATATTACTTATTTTTTGTGCATTCGCATTTGCCGGATCATTAACTCTTACTGGTGCTCTGACCATCATCATTAACTGGCTACTACAAGCTGTTCACACTACAGGACAGCTCATCGCTGCAACCTTAGCTACGACTATTCTGGTCACAGCTACAACTTGTGATGGCAAACTGGCACTGCTTATTCCGGCAGAGCTGTTCAAAGGGGCTTATCAACAGATGGGGCTGGATAATAAAAATCTATCCCGAACAATAGAAGATGGTTGTACTGTCATCGAACCACTATTTCCCTGGACTTCTGCCGGTATTTATATGGCGACAACATTAGGTGTCAGTACTCTTGATTTACTACCGTGGGCAATTCAGTGCTATACCGCTGTATTTTTAGTACTCATCTATGGTTTTACTGGTTTCAGTATTGCAAAAGTAGCACCGAAAAATTCATTGAAGAATAATGAAGCTCAACGTGACACCGTCTGACACTACAAACATACCTGAAACTTTCCGTGAAAAGTTTCAGGTAATAGATTCACTTTGATTACTTTTATATTATTAAAAATTCCCTGGAGCTGGCGACGAAACAAGATAATTAATGATTTTATTCATTTTTGGAAACGTTGAAAGCGTATAAAATACTTTGATAAACATCATTTACGTGGTTCAAATTAAAGCCAGCCATAATTTAATAACAAGTAGTTAATATTTCAAAAGATGTAAATATAAAAACTTTGATCTTTATATCCCTGAAAGATTTATCACCGTTAGTAGCAAAAATTTAACTGGTTATATTAATCAGACATAAAAAAGGAATATTGATATGAGTAAGAAGTCGATCATTTCACCTCAAATAATTAATACGCTTGCAATAAGCAACGAGCCATGGGGTATCAAGGATAAAAATTCATGCTTTATCTATGGTAACAACGCATTGAACAAGATTAAGGGATTTTCAGATTCATTTGATTTTGAGGGGCTCTACGATCATGAACTTCCCTGGGATGGTGCAGAGTTTGCTGAAGCGTATATTCATCATGACCAAAAGGTAATGACAGAAGAAAAATCATACGTTTCACTAGAAACCCATGTTTGGGGAGAAACTCAAACTTTATCATCTTACTTTTGTGAAAAGTCACCTATTTATCATGACAATGGTGACTGTATAGGAATCATCTATCATTTATGGAAAGCTCAGGATTTTTCACTGACCCGCTTATATCATGGGAAACTGCCTGCTTCTATTATGTTCCAGCCCCCAACTAATTTGTTTACTCAACGAGAATGGGATGTGATTTTCCTCTCTTTACATAAATACACTAGCAAACAGATCGGAAAGATACTAAATATCTCCTACCGCACCGTTGAAAACTATACCGCACAAATATATAAAAAAGTTGGTGTCAGCTCTGCTCAACAATTGGAAGAATACTGCCGATTGAATAATTTCGATCTTTACGTACCCGAAAAATTCTTACAACCCGGAAGTCGTATCTTGATTTGATTATCAATAAATAACAATATCAACAAAAAATTGTTCAATTGAATTATAGTTTCAAATCACAGTAAAAATATCTTGAATCAATACCGATAGTTAACACCATATAATGCTACAAATGGCGTTAAAAATATCGGTTTAATCCTTTTTTAACTTCCAATGACTCCGATAAGAAATCCATCCAATCAGTGATCTACCTTCCATTTTTACAACCCAATGCAGATTTACATTGATCATTCTTTGAACGCAATATATTTATTGTTCAACAATAAAAAACAATTAGCCAACAATGAATACAAATTAAATCAACAATAAAACAACGTTCCATTTATGCAGAGGGAAGTAAAATATGCAGCATACTGTCAATTTTTGGCCCCTAATCGGGATTGCAGTCATCATCATTGGTTTTATTATCAGGTTTAATCCTGTTCTGGTTGTAACAATTGCAGGGCTGGTCACAGGGTTAGCGGCCAATATGCCGCTTCTCGATATTCTGGAAAAGCTCGGATCTGGCTTTCTTAATACAATGAACCTATCGCTGACTATTCTATTACCTTTGGTCATCATCGGATTGCTGGAAAGGCATGGTTTAAAAGAGCAGGCTCAACGCGCCATTGCTCATATTAAAAGTGCCACAACCGGGCGTTTATTGATTGTCTATCTGTTTATACGTGAAATTTCTGCCGCTCTGGGTTTAACCAGCCTGGGTGGGCATCCACAAATGGTTCGTCCATTATTGGCACCAATGGCTGAAGGGGCTGCCGAAAATCAATATGGTGATTTACCCAAAAGTGTCCGCTATCGGATCCGCGCTATGTCCGCCGCAACAGATAATACCGGATTGTTTTTTGGCGAAGATATTTTTGTCGCATTCGGCGCCATTATTTTTATGCACAATTTTATGTTGAACTCCGCAGGTATCGAGACAGAACCCCTGCATATTGCCCTATGGGGAATTCCGACGGCGGTTTGTGCGTTCTTCATCCATTCAGTTAGGCTATATCGGCTGGATAACAAACTTGCCAAAGAAATTGCCTCCCTAAGCCATAAAAAACACGCCAGCAAGGAGGCTATATAATGTTTCAGTTACAGTATCTCTATTATCTGGCAGGCGCTATTTTGCTTATTGTGACGGTGATGTCCTGGCGTGATAAAGCCAATCCCCGTCGTTTGACTACAGGACTGTTCTGGGGGCTTTATGGTTTTATTTTTCTGCTAGGAAACTGGAGCTATCGTTTGGCCGAGCTCTGGCTCGATAATGAAGTTCTGGCAACAAGAATCGTACATATCGGAGTAGGGATTTTAGTGGTTGTGATGGCACTGCTGGCTGGATTTGGCGGGGTTCGTTTAGGTAATTATCATCAGCCAACGCCAGAGCAACGGCAGGAAAGTGCAACCCGCCTCGGTAATCGGTTATTTTTACCCGCCTTACTTATTCCGGTTATCACTATGGTGGGGGTTCTTGCGTTTAACCATATTCCCGGATTAGAACGTGCAATTTTTGGCGAAGGCAATCATACAACGCTGGCAACCCTCTTCTCTATCACTCTCGGTTGTCTTATCGCACTGATAATTGCTATCCGTATCACTCGCGAGAAAATTATACAACCTATGCAGGAGACTCGCCGCTTACTGGACTCTATAGGCTGTGTATTCATTCTGCCACAAATTCTGGCTACGCTCGGTTTACTGTTTACAGCAGCCGGAGTGGGAACAATTATCTCTTACCTGACAGAGAGTTATCTGGCAGTTGATAATCGGTTTATCGCGGTCATGGCTTATGTCTTTTGCATGGCACTCTTGACCATGATTATGGGAAATGCTTTTGCCGCCTTCCCTATCGTAACAGCCGGAATTGGGATCCCTATTCTTGTACTTCAACATGGTGGTAATCCGGCCGTAATGGCAGCAATCGGCATGTTTTCTGGTTACTGCGGTACATTGATGACACCAATGGCAGCAAATTTTAATCTTGTTCCCGCAGCGCTATTAGAGTTACCTGATCGAAATGCTGTCATCAAGGCACAGATCCCTACGGGATCTACTTTGCTGATTGCTAATGTGTTTTTACTCTATTTTCTGATGTTCTGACAACAAATGACAGGAAACAGCTATGAAAACAATTTTAGTGACTGCCTTTGAGCCTTTTGGAGGCGATACCACCAACCCTTCATGGGAAGCGATTAAGCGACTACAAGGCAGCCGAGTTACTGATGCAAACATTGAAGTTCATCAGCTTCCCTGTATCTTTGATACATCACTGGCGCAGCTTTATACCATGATTGATAATTATCAGCCGGAATTGGTAATTTCCGTTGGATTAGCGGGAGGCCGGCCTGATATTACAGTCGAACGGATTGCCATTAATATTAACGATGCAAGAATTGCCGATAATGCGGGTAATCAGCCGGTTGATACACCTATTATTGTCGGTGGTCCTGCCGCGTATTTTTCCAGTTTACCTATCAAGGCGATGGTCAGGGCGTTAAATATGTCTGGTATCCCTGCTACTGTTTCCCAAACAGCCGGTACGTTTGTCTGTAACCATGTAATGTATGGCTTATTACATTACCTTACACAAAAATACCCTGCCGCACGTGGAGGATTTATCCATGTTCCTTATTTGCCAGAGCAAGCCACTGAATATACAAATATGCCCAGCATGTCTTTAGAAATAATAACGTCAGCATTAAAAACGGCTATTGAAGTGGCCTGGGAAAATAAATCAGATATTGCTGTGGCGGGTGGAGCGACACATTAACAACTAGCTGGCGTTTTATTTCTGATATCTCACAGCACCATCGCCTTTGCATTGGTGGTATCAGAATTTTTCATATTTTGTACATCAACAATTAAAAAGGGTTCTGTCTTTTGACAGAACCCTTTTTAATTGTTTCCTGTTAGTTAACGTATGCTTTCCTAGAATCTTGTTCATTGCTCATAGCCATTCGTTTATCATCATAAACGTTTAATTATCATATTAATAACATTTCGTTATCATATTAATGTGGCTGAGTTTGGATGTTATATGCCTTTTCTTATCCTTTTATTTTCCGAGCTCCATTTCGGACGGATAATGATTCGAAAGAAAGGCTGCGAATATACCAATCCATATTTATATCGTGGAGGAGTTAAATGTCACAGCCTATTCAAAAATTAGGGAACTCTTCAATCCGTCAAGCAAAATGCCAAGCAGCATTCTTTGACTTAGATAGTACCATTCTTGATATGCATACGATGATTCTCTTCGCCCAATATCTGGGAAAAAAGAAAGTAGTCAAGGAGCAACAAGTTATTGAAATGCTGAGTGCAGTTAAGAATGCGGAAAAAAATGGAGCATCCCGAGAAAAAACAAACGGTTTATTTTTCACTATATTATCTGGAATTAAACAGGATAATTATCTTGAACTTGGGTTTCAATGGTGGAATTCGGCAGAAAAGAAGCTCTTATCCCCGGTTTATCAAGAATATGAAAAACTCAAAATAAATGGTGATCATGTAGTCGCTATTTCCGGCTCGTACTCTTGTTGTGTACAGGCAATCGGAGAATCCCTTGGCATGACTGCCTGGTATGGTTCTGAGCCAGAAATTAACAATCGTATTTTAACTGGAGCCGTTCGCGTTGCTATGGTTGGCGATTGTAAAAGGCGAAAAGTGCTCGAATACCTCTCTACCCATTCAGAAAACATCATATCGTCACTGGCTTTTGGCGATCATCCATCCGACTTTCCAATGCTTTCAGCAGTGAATTCAGCCTGCTATGTACATAGCTATCCGATAGACGCGGCAAGCCTGTCATATGCCAAAACCCAAGGCTGGCGGTTGATTGATGTCAGCGGGAATACTGTTACCACAAATTTTGCTTCAACTAGTAGCTGAGAGCATAGGCGAAGCAGCTTCTAACGAAGTGTAGAGGAAGACCCTCATGACTGAAAATAACAATACACTAATGAACCTGGATTTTGAAAGGACTCTACCCATTTCCCTAGTTCATAAGCCCTCTAATGATTCCGTTCTTTTAACTGATTATGTAGCAATCTCTCCTAATGAGACGATATTAGGTGCTCAAATTCCGAGATCTCATTGTCTCTATCAAGAAAATATCCTTGAATCGAGAGGCTATGATATCGCGGCTCTGGTCGAAATATGCAGACAAGCATGTTTTGCAATAGCTCATAATCAGTTTGGCTTGTCATTGGCAGAAAACCGATACCAGTTTTTGTTCCGAGAACTTAAGGTGACTGTCAACCCTGAGGCACTAGATATACGCCATCCAATCGGTCGGTTTATTAGAGTTGTCGTGAATAGCAAAGTGGAGAAAGAAACCCGCAATGCAGGTCGAACAGCGGGTCTGCAATGGCGATATGTTCTCACCGATCCCACATCTTCAACCGAGATTGCAGTCATTCAGATAAGGCAAAACTTCGTAGACAGAGTACAGTGGAAACGAATTCGCGTTGATATGTGTAAGCAACGCGGAGTTCAGTTTCAGGCTCCTATCGAAGTCCCTGAAGATAGTGAGCTAAAACCAGCTGAAGTTGCTCGCTGGAATCCCCAAAATATTGCATTGCTACGCGTCACTCATAAAGATGGTGGCTATATTGCGCTTGCTAGATTTGATCCGAGGCATCCCGTCTTATTTGACCGACCAACTGCCGATCACATATTTGCTATGACTCAACTGGAAGCGAGCCGACAATTAGCTATATACGCAACAGCCAAAATAAAGAATATCGATGCATTTAGATTGAAAATAATTAAATGTGATGCGCTTTTTATCTCAATGTGCGAACTAAACACCCCAACTGAACTACACGCAAAATTATCAAAGAATGAACAAAATAGCAGTGTAATGACTGTCTCTATACAACTTATTCAGTCGGGCAGAACTGTTTCTGATTTTTCCATAGATGTACAAGAAATTATCTGATTTTTAATAAATCAAACATAAACTCGTCATTTTTTACTAATAGCCATACTTGTAATAGCGTTCTAAACCGGGGCCGATTATGAAAGATTTCAATATAAAAGAACTAATAGAATTTTTGAAACAATCAGGTGAACAAGACGAATTCTCTGAGGTTGAGCTGACAGAACTACATGCAGATACTGAATTTAGTGATATGGGATTTGATTCGTTGGCACTTCTGAATGTAGTAGAACATCTTAAACAAAAGTTTGGGATCGAAATTCCTTATGATATTGCGGTTACCGCAAAAACGCCGAAGGAACTCCTAGCCTTAATTCAGAAAAATACAATTAGCCATACGTAATTGCCAATTAGACTAATTATCTTGCGAGAATAATATGTGTGGAATTGCTGGGTGGGTGGATTTCAAAATAAATATTAAAGAGCAGCTTCCTGAAGTTGCTCAAATGACTCGTACTCTGATTAATCGTGGTCCAGATGCTGAAGGGATCTGGCATTCTGACCACGTTGCGTTTGGGCATCGTAGGCTTGCTATTATCGACCTAGAAGGTGGAAAACAGCCTATGGAAGCTGAGGTTATGACCAGCAACTCTGCTGTCGTTACTTTTTGTGGAGAAATATATAACTACCGTGAACTGCGAGACGAACTGAAGAGCCTGGGACATGATTTTCGCACCAGTAGTGATACAGAGGTTCTGCTTAAGGCATTCTTGCAATGGAATGTAGGAGCAGTAAATAAGCTGAATGGTATGTTTGCGTTTGGTATTTGGGATAGATACAGGCAAGAGCTTATTCTTGCCCGAGACCGAGTAGGAGTGAAGCCTCTCTACTACTTTCCCACAGAGCATGGAATAATTTTTGGCTCGGAGCCTAAAGCTATTCTTGCAAATAAACACGTTCCTCGGCGCGTCACATTAGATGGTCTGCGTGAATTGTTAGATATGGTCAAAACCCCTGGAAAGACCATTTATGAGGGTATGTATGAAGTACGACCCGGAGAAATTATAAAATTCAGCCGACAGGGGTTATTTAAAACAACATATTGGAAACTGGAAGCATCCCCTCATACAGATAGCTACGATGCCACAGTCCAAACAGTAAGGTCGTTGTTAGAAGATACGGTACGTCGACAAATAATTTCAGATGTCCCTATTTGTACGCTACTGTCTGGAGGGCTGGATTCGTCTACAGTGACCGCTATGGTTGCGAAAGAATTAGGATCAACTAAGGTACGATCTTTTTCTGTAGACTTCTCTAAAAACCAAGGTAATTTCGCTGCGGATTCAGTACGTGGCTCACCGGATGCTCCATTCGCTCGAGCTTTATCTGAACACGTTAAGTCTGAGCATTCGGAAATATTACTTGATAGCAAAGAATTACTGGATCCCTCAGTGCGAGCAAGTGTCTTAAAAGCCACAGATATTCCTCCAGCGTACTGGGGAGATATGTGGCCTTCTCTGTACCTCCTGTTCAGAGAAATTCGGCGCTACTCTACCGTCGCACTTTCTGGCGAGGCAGCAGATGAAATATTTGGTGGATATCAATGGTTTCGCAACCCTGCTGCAGTTCAGGCGGATACCTTCCCTTGGCTCACATCCGGCTCATCCCGTTATTTTGGTGGTACTCAGCTCTTTGCTCCAGATTTTCTTCGTCAGCTAGATCAGCAAGCATATCGGCAAGAAGCTTATCAAGATGCGCTAAGGGAAGTTCCCGTATTACCTGGCGAGTCCCCTGAAAATCGACGCATGCGAGAAATCACCTATCTGAATATGACTAGATTTTTACAAACGCTTCTCGATAGAAAAGATCGTATGAGCATGGCGGTTGGTTTAGAGGTACGAGTTCCATTCTGTGATCACCGCCTTATTGAGTATGTCTTCAATACACCATGGCAGATGAAAGTAGCTGACGGACGAGAGAAAAGCCTGTTGCGAGCTGCTGTAGCCGACCTTCTTCCCGATTCCATTCTGAATCGCGTTAAAACGCCGTATCCAGCCACACAGGACCCAAGGTATGAAAACGGGTTGAGGCAAGAGCTAAGAGAAGTGATAGAAGACCATAATAATCCGGTCTTACCTTTGCTAAATTTAAATAAAACCAAAACCCAACTTGAACGAGCGGGTCAGGATACGAGTCAACCCTATAATCGCGGTAGTTTGGAGGTTGTTCTATGGATTAATCGCTGGTTGAAAGAATACAACATTGAACTGGCTATTTGAACGGAGTTCGCCAAAGGTTTCGATTCCCGAATAATATCGTAAATACGCCATTTATTCGGGATCAATATTTCATCTGGAGTAATGTATGAGTGCCGATAACTCTGAATTGCTGATTCCAAAAATTATCCTCACCGATGACAAGAATTCAAATATTGCAGTAAATAAAAACATCCTGGCTGTAAGAAAGTTCATCACTTTTTGGCAAAATGGCAATGAATCTCTTGCTCGTGCAGTGATAGCTGAAAACTACCGTGACGGTTCTCTTCCTGTTGGACGCCCTACCGGAATAGAAGGAATATTAGGTGCTGCAAGAGTATTACATACCGCGATCCCAGAGATTAGTTGTGAAATTGAGCAACTCCTGACTCTGGGGGATCGCGTTATTACACATCTTCGTTTTAGAGGTCATTTTACTGGGACGTTTAACTCTACCCAAGGTCAGAACCAACCAGTGGAATATATAGCCATTGATATTTATAGATTAATAGATGGCCTTATAGTGGAAAGCTGGCATCTGGAAGACAACCTATCCCTGTACACTCAACTAGGGGTTATCAATGCAATCCAATGAAATGAGCCGCTCATCCTCAAAAACTGAGCTACCGCGCTTACCTATATTGGCACTTTTGGCGCTTGCCGCCTCGATTTTTATAACTATCTTAACGGAAACACTGCCTGCTGGTCTGCTATTGCCGATTAGTGCTGGCCTCAAAATATCTGAGGCGATGGCTGGGCAGTTAGTTACAGCCTATGCAATTGGCTCTCTTATTGCTGCCATACCGTTAAGCATAGCAACACGGAGCTGGGATCGGCGTCCATTGCTGATACTGACAATGGTAAGTTTCGCAATTATCAATTTGGTCACTGCATTATCGTCTAATTACTGGTTAATACTGGCAGCACGCTTTCTTGCTGGTATGAGTGCCGGCCTCCTGTGGAGCATTATTGCTGGCTATGCTGCTCGTATGGTTCCAGACGAATTAAAAGGGCGGGCAATCGCTATTGCGATGGTAGGAACGCCTCTGGCACTGTCTTTAGGGTTACCTGCGGGTACATTTCTGGGAGAAGTTTTAAACTGGCGCACTGTATTTGCTGTGATGTCAGCAGCCAGTATATTGCTGATCATCTGGATCCGATGGAAAATGCCTAATTTACCCGGTCAAGATATCAGAACAAAATTGACCCTGAGGAAGGTATTCGTGCTGCCAGGAATGCGATCAATCTTGCTGGTGCTAATTTGTTTCATTCTTGCTCACAATATCCTTTACACCTATATTGGCCCATTTGTTGTCCCATCTGGGTTGAGTGATGAACTCAGCAGAGTCTTACTCGTATTTGGCATTACCTCTTTAATTGGTATTACATTCGTTGGTAGTCAAGTCGACAAACATCTACGGAAGCTCACTTTCGCTAGTATCTTATTATTCATTTTATCAGCAGCCAGTCTCGCTATTGGCTACGAAAGCCAAGTAGTCATTTATGTCGCTATCGCTTTATGGGGATTGGGATATGGCGGATCATCAACGATTTTTCAGACTGCAACAGCGCATACAGCAGGAGCAGATATTGATGTTGCTCAAGCGATGACAGTTGTGGCATGGAACCTATCAATAAGCGCAGGGGGGATATTGGGCGGCTTACTTTTATCCTTCGGCCCACATGCGTTGCCGATAACCATCTTACCACTTCTTTTTGTTGCACTACTGACGGTTTGGAATGCATCTAATCACGGCTTCAAATGAGAATATCTCATTACTATGCGCACGATGTTGACTTCAAGCCAGCTACTGGTGTTAGTTGTCTGACTAATATTGAATTTACCGTGGCGATAGATAGCATCTATCGCCACAGCTAACAGCTTTAATTGTATACCATTCACGAATAAGCTCTACTGCATAGTCTTAGCAATCGCAATGGAGAAGTATGATGGATACACTCAAGAGTCTGAAAGTGTTCTGCGAAGTTGTAGAAATGAACTCCTTCAGCGGTGCAGCAAAGCAACTCGGCATCTCTACTGTCATGGTAAGCAAGCACATAGCACATCTAGAAGTAACCCAGCAAACAAGGCTTCTTAATCGAACAAGCCGTAGTATTAGTCTGACAGATTCAGGCAGACTCTACTACAAAAGTTGTCGTGAAGCTCTGGACATTCTTGAAGAAGCTGAAGTCATGCTGGGGCACCACAATGGATCCGTCAGTGGAACTCTCCGTGTCACAGCTCCTCAATGGTTTTCTAATCCCCAGTTTGCGCATCTGATTATAGATTTTCAGGACGCCTATCCCAAGGTTAATTTCGAGTTGATATTGGACAATCAAAGACTGGACTTAGTTGCCGGGCGATATGATCTTGCTCTTCGTGTCACTGATAAGCTATCGCCTACACTAATAGTACGCCCACTGACAAAAATAGATTTTATGTTGGTCGGCTCACCTTCTTACTTTGCCAAGATGGGACACCCTCAATCAATGCAAGATTTAAACTTGCATAGTTTAATTCTGCCTATTTTGTCTGAAATTGACGGTCTCGAAGTTCGTAAAGATCAGGAAGTGAGTAATATCGGCGGTATTCGTCCACTACGAACCAATGACACAACATTATCACTGCAATTAGCTTTAACTGGCTCCAGATTAGCTTATTTACCTTACTGGATAATTGCAGATGAACTGAAAACAGGAAGATTACAGTTAGCAATTAATAATGTTTCTTTCTCTCGAACTCTTTATGCTGCATACAAAAATCGCAGCTTTCTAGCCCCCAAAATTCGGGCGTTCATTGATTTCTTGGCAGTGAGATTAGCTGACCTTGAGCTCACTAATTGTAGCGATCTGTAAACGAAAAATACAAAACCTGTAAGACACGTTAGCACTGACTTTTATCATTTATAGCTACCGATATTAATTGAGTAAATAATGAACTCAAAACGTCAACAGTCTCAGCATATTAAGGAGATTGCAGATGAAATTAGCCACTGTTTACAGTGGCTAATCAGTCAGTGATGCGGGTAATAGTAAGAGATTCAGAAAGGTAACAACTGGTAAAAATTAAACAGCCAAATAACAATTACCGCAAAAATTGCAGCGATAATATCATCCAGCATGATACCAACCCCGCCTTTAACGTAGCGGTCAAACCAGCGGATTGGCCAAGGTTTCCACATATCAAAAATACGGAATACCACAAAAGCGACTAAAACCCATTGCCAGTTGAGAACAGGGATCGCCATTAAGGTAATCCACATTCCGATAAACTCATCCCAAACCACACAGCCCGGATCATCTACTTTCATGGCATCGGCTGCTTTCTGACAAATCACACAACCGATTATTGTACCCAACAGAATAGCCAGCCAGATCCCCCATTGCGGTAACTGTACCAAGAGTAACCAGAATGGAATAGCCGCCACGGAACCCATTGTGCCCGGCATTATCGGCGATAATCCGCTACCGAATCCGGTAGCCAGCAAATGCCACGGATTGCTCATCTTCAGGTGGCGTTTTGCGTCATCCATGCGTTCCCTCCGTCTGGTCATCCTCTGCATGTTCTGATGGATAGTGAGCTTCCTGCGGTTTTTTGTCAGTTCTGAAATGGTCAAACCCTTTCAGATCCAGCTCAACTTCTTCGTTATTGTTAAAGTAGCGGATACCTTCTGATTCTGGCCTGATTTGCCCGATACAACAAAAACTCGCGCCTGTATGTGCCAATGCCATATTTAATGCACCACGATTCAGTTCCGGTACAGTAAAGCACAACTCATAATCTTCCCCACCACTCAAAGCCCAGTTTAAGGCTTGCTCTGGCGTTGCATATTTCTGCACTGCTTCAGAATAAGGCAGAGCATCAAGATTAATGCGTGCACCACACTGGCTGGCGGTCAGGATATGATTCAAATCAGAAATCAGCCCATCAGACAGATCAATCGCTGATGAAGCTAAATCACGCAGTGCCTGCCCTTGCAAGACTCGCGGTTGTGGACGAAGATGGCGTTTAACCAACCAGTTGTGGATCGATATTTCTTCGATTTTCAGACGATCCTGCAACAAAGCCAGCCCTGCCGCACTATCGCCCAACGTTCCGGTGACATAAATCCAGTCACCGTTTTTAGCACCCGTACGACGTAATGCTCTACCAGCGGGAACCAGACCATGTACAGTCAACGTCAGACTCATCGGGCCTTTGGTTGTGTCTCCGCCAATTAACTGCATTCCGTAATAGTTCAGTTGTTCAAACAGACTATCACTAAACCGCTTTAACCACTCCTCATCGACAGAAGGCAAGGTTAAAGCCAATGATGCCCAGGCGGGGTCTGCCCCTACAGCAGCTAAATCACTGATATTGACAGCCAGTACTTTATACGCCAAATCTTCTGGAGCAATATCAGGCAGAAAATGAACACCAGAAACTAATGTATCTGTTGTCACTGCCAGTTCTTGTTTTTCTGCAACGGTCATCAGCGCACAATCATCACCAATCCCTAGATTTACATCACGTCGGCGGATAACATGGCGATTGAAATAACGTGCAATGAGGTCAAATTCACCACATGCCATAATAGAATTCCAAAAAGTGACTGACGATAAGAACATGAGGCCGGGAAACCGGCCTCATGTTTAAAATCATCGAGTTATAATAGGGGCTATTGGCAGGCAATCACTTTTTTTTACGTGCTACCGGGCCAGCTTTGTCCAATACCCCGTTCACGAATTTATGGCTGTCTTCAGCACCGAAGGTTTTCGCCAGTTCGATACCTTCATTGATAGCCACTTTGTAGGGGACATCATCACGAAAGCTTAGTTCAAACATCGCAACGCGCAAGATAGCCTTTTCCACCTGACCCAACTCTTCGAGCTGGCGGGAAAGATAAGGAGCCATCAAGGCATCCAATTTTGTCGCATTGACCGCTACCCCGGACAGCAATTCACGGAAATAGGTGACATCAACACCGTTTACGTCCTGCTCTGACAGAAACTGCAATTCAACATCCGCGATGCTGTTTTTAGATAATTGCCATGAATAAATTGCCTGAACAGCACACTCACGAGCACGACGACGAGCAGCAGGTTTCACAAAATTCCCCTTAATTAAAACTAAAACTTAAGCCTTAATGGCTTTAATTACATTGATCATTTCCAATGCGGTCAAGGCAGCTTCTGCGCCCTTATTACCCGCTTTAGTACCCGCGCGTTCAATTGCCTGTTCAATATTTTCGGTTGTCAGCACACCAAATGTGACAGGAATATTGCTGGACATTGCCACGCTAGACAGGCCAGAGCTACACTCGCCGGCAACATATTCAAAGTGGGCCGTACCGCCACGGATAACAGTACCCAAAGCGATCACCGCATCATATTTTTTGGACTCAGCCAGTGCCTTAACGGTCAACGGCAATTCATAAGCCCCCGGAACCCATACTACGGTGATATTGTCCGAAGAAACCTGACCGATGCGTTCCAGCGCATCCACGGCCCCTTCCAACAGGCTGTCATTAATGAAGTTGTTAAAGCGGGCGATCGCAATAGCGATGCGGGCTTCAGGAGCTGCAACAACACCTTTGATTACGTTCATAGCCTTCCTTATATCTTATTCATATCCGCAGGGGCGCGGATCTTATCACATTCTTTTTCTCTGCGTCTTGATTTATGTTCAAACTTAAATCAGAGCGGTTTTAAACGAAGACGGACATCAGGCCCAATCTGTTGGACATCTATCAGCGTGAATTCAGGCGCATCCGATAACTTTTGCAGTTCAGGGATGGCGAACAGCCCACGGGCACTATTTCCTAATACCTTGGGAGCAATATAGAGGATAAGCTCATCCACCAGCCCCAGAGACAGTAATGCACCAGCCAGCGTTGGACCACATTCCGCCCAGACAGAGTTTACCTGACGTTTACCAAGCTGCATCATCAACAGCACTAAATCAACACCTGTACCGTGTACCGGCAGTAATATTTTTTCTATATTATCAGTCCATTGCTGTTCATTTTTATCAGCACTATCTGCTCTATCTGAACCATCTAAGTCAGTGTGTGCTAACCAACATTGACCGGTTTGCTGAACTACCTGATGCTGCGGAGTGACTCGATTTTTACTATCGACAATGATACGAACAGGCTGACGCAAAGATTCCTGCGGATAGACGGCCTGTGTTTCTGCGTCCAGTTCATTCCAGCGGACTGTCAGTGACGGATCGTCTGCCAGTACCGTTGCACTGGTACTCAGGATTGCACTGCATTGTGCTCGCAGTTTCTGTACATCCTGCCGGGCGGCTGGTGAAGTGATCCACTTACTTTCACCCGACGCCAGTGCGGTACGCCCATCCAGTGATGCTCCCAGCTTCAATTGCAGATAAGGAAACCCGGTGCGCATACGCTTGAGGAACCCTTTATTCAGCATTTCGGCCTGTTCCATCATCAAGCCATGTTCAACCGCAATACCTGCCTGCTGCAATTTATATAAACCGCGTCCCGCTACCTGTGGATTCGGATCCTGCATTGCCACTACAACGCGGCTGATGCCTGCTGCAATCAGGGCATCAGAACAGGGAGGGGTTTTACCGTGGTGGCTGCATGGCTCAAGAGTCACATAAGCGGTTGCACCTTTTGCTTTTTCACCGGCCATACGAAGCGCATGGACTTCGGCATGGGGCTCACCCGCACGTAAATGAAAACCTTCCCCGACAATCTGATCATCTTTAACGATCACACAACCTACATTCGGATTCGGGGATGTGGTAAAACGCCCCTGATACGCCAATTCCAGCGCATGGGACATATATGTTTCATCAAGAGTCATATAGCAGCCTCTAGTCTTGTAGTCTGGCGATCTCTTCGCCAAATTCCCGGATATCTTCAAAACTACGGTAGACAGATGCAAAACGGATATAAGCTACTTTATCGAGCTTTTTCAGTGCATCCATCACAAAATTTCCAATCATTTTAGAGGGGATTTCACGTTCTCCCGTTGCTCTAACCTGAGATTTAATGTGGCTAATTGCTGTTTCCACATCATCGGAGCTGACAGGGCGCTTTTCCAGTGCTTTCTGCATACCACGACGCAATTTTTCTTCGTCGAAAGGCTCCCGAACATCATCACTTTTAATCACTCTGGGCATGACCAGTTCTGCAATTTCAAACGTGGTGAATCGTTCATGACATTCGAGACACTGACGGCGGCGGCGCACTTGTGAGCCATCCCCTACCAGACGGGAATCAATAACTTTTGTATCAACGGCTGCGCAAAATGGGCAATGCATATTGTTTCCTGACAGTTAACCGAACAGGAAGACAGTTTACCCTGAAGTGATAATGAAAAACACCCTGTAAGTGAGCACTCACAGGGTGTTTAAATTAGACGGTTTATGTTATTAAAAGCTATGCAATTACATACAGAAACATAATTAAGGAAGAATGGAAGGCTGATCTGCCCCTTCTTTCTCTACTTTCTGCACAATCATATGCTCACGCTTCATGCCCAGTTTTAACGCCAATGCAGAAGCAACATAAATGGAAGATGCCGTACCAATGGAAACCCCGATTAACATCGCCAGTGAGAAGCCTTTCAGCATTTCGCCACCGAAGATATAAAGCATTACCACTACCAGCAATGTTGTTGCAGAAGTCATGATCGTACGGCTCAGGGTTTGAGTCAGAGAAACATTCGTAATTTCATACGACGTACCACGACGTATCTTACGGAAGTTCTCACGAATACGATCCGAAACCACAATACTGTCATTCAGTGAATAACCGATAACAGACATCAACGATGCGACGATAGTCAGGTCAATTTCAATGTGGAATAACGACAATACGCCCAATGTAATGATAACGTCATGCGCCAGTGCGATAACAGCACCTAGCGCCAGACGCCATTCGAAACGGAATCCGACATAAATCAGGATACAGATTAGCGCCACCAACAGAGCCATTGCCCCAGTCTGGGCTAATTCGCTTCCCACACTTGGGCCTACAAATTCAACTCGTTTAACAACTGCGTCTTTATCTATATCCGCGTTAATGACCGAGATGATTTTATTACCCAGCTCCTGACCCGCGTTACCTGTTGCCGGAGGCATACGAACCATCACATCACGGCTGCTGCCGAAGTTTTGCAGAAGTGGATCAGCAAAACCATTTTTCGCCAGACTCTCACGCATCTTGTCCAGATCTGCGGGTTTGCTCAGGTTTATCTCAATTACCGTACCGCCGGTAAAATCAAGCCCCCAGTTAAACCCACGCGTTGCCATCATAGCGATGGAAGCAACCAACAGCAGCAATGAGATAGTAAAAGCAACGTTGTCCCAGCGCATAAAGTCAATGACTTTACGCCCATAGTTTAATTGTTCAACAGTATAATCCTGTGCCACAACGTGCTCCTTAAATTGACAGCTTATTGATGCGCTTACCACCATACAGCAAGTTCACGATTGCACGTGTTCCTACAATGGCAGTGAACATTGACGTCGCGACACCAATACTGGTTGTGATTGCAAAGCCCTTGATAGAGCCTGTTCCCACAGCATACAAGATCACAGCGGTAATCAGCGTCGTCAGGTTGGCGTCAATAATACTGGAAAACGCACCTTTATAACCTTCATGTATCGCCTGCTGTACAGTACGCCCGTTGCGCAGCTCTTCTTTAATACGCTCGTTTATCAAAACGTTCGCATCGACGGCAACGGCCAGAGTCAGTACGATCCCTGCAATACCCGGCATCGTGAGTGTCGCCCCCGGCAGCAGAGACATGACACCAACAACCAGTACCAGGTTCGCCAACAGTGCGCTACTCGCGATCAGACCGAATTTACGGTAGTAAACCACCATGAACAGTACGGAGGAAATCAGCCCCCAGAGACAGGCTTCAAGCCCCTGTTCGATGTTCTGCAAACCAAGAGTTGGACCGATTGTACGCTCTTCAACAATCTGAATGGGTGCAATCAGCGCACCGGCACGCAACAATAACGATAGCTGACGAGCTTCGTTCGGGTTACTAATCCCTGTAATACGGAAACTATTACCCAGACGAGACTGAATAGTCGCAACGTTGATGACTTCTTCATGTTTAGCCAGGAGCGCACGACCGTTAGCATCTTTCTTACCGCTGTCTTTATACTCCACAAACAGGGTAGCCATCGGCTTCTGTAAGTTATCTTTGGTGAAGTTAGACATTGCAGTACCACCGGCACTATCCAGTGAGATATTGACCTGCGGATAACCGTTCTCATCAGTGCTCGAGGTTGAATCGGTGATATGGTCACCGGTCAGGATCACGCGCTTATACAGCACAACAGGATTGCCATCGCGGGTATATTTCAGCTCTGAATCGCCCGGAATACGGCCCGATACAATGGCACTCTGATCAACATTGGTGTTTACCAGACGGAATTCCAGTGTTGCCGTTGCACCAAGAATTTCTTTCGCGCGGGCGGTATCCTGAATACCCGGTAATTCAACAACAATACGATCCGCACCCTGACGCTGTACCAGAGGCTCAGCAACGCCTAACTGGTTAACACGATTACGCAGGATTGTGATGTTCTGCTGAACGGCATAAGAGCGGGCTTCGCGCAGACGCTCATCCGTCATAACCGCTTTCAGCGTACTGTTATTACCAGTAGAGAATACAAGGTCACGGTGACGAGGTTCGAGGTAGTCTTCTGCTTTAGAGCGGGCATCATTATCACGGAAACGGATTTCTACACCGTAATTTTCTGCCTTGCGGATAGTGGAATAAGCAATGCCCTGTTCACGCAGTTCGGAACGCAGGCTATCAATATTCTGTTCCTGAAGCTTGCTCAGGGCGGTGTCCATATCGACTTCCATCAGGAAGTGAACCCCACCACGCAAATCCAGCCCCAGTTTCATCGGCTCTGCACCGATTTTACTTAACCAGACAGGTGTCGCAGGCGCAAGGTTTAATGCCACGACATATTGTTCGCCCAAAGCCGAAACCAGTGCTTCACGGGCGCGGAGCTGAACATCAGTACTATTAAAACGAGCAAGGATTGCGCCATTTTCCAGCGCAATGGACTTACTCTGAATATGATCTTTATCTAAAACATTACGGACTTGGTCCAGCGTTTTTTCACTGGCGGCGATACCTCGCGCGCCAGTGATTTGTACAGCCGGATCCTCACCATAAAGGTTGGGAAGTGCATAAAGCAGACCGATGAGGATCGCAGCGATCAGCATCAGATACTTCCACAAAGGATAACGGTTCAACACGGCAGTTCCCTTCGGGAAAATCGGAAAATTAAATAGCTTTCATTGTACCTTTCGGCAGAATGGCAGCAACGAAATCACGCTTGACAGTTATTTCTGTGGTGTCATTCAGGGCAATAACAACGTAGCCCGTTTCAGACACTTTAGAGACACGACCAACCAAACCACCAGAAGTCAGCACTTCATCTCCCTTGGAGATGGAATCCATCAGTTTTTTATGTTCTTTGGTGCGTTTTTGTTGTGGACGCAGGATCATGAAATAGAAAATCAGGCCGAAAACAACCAGCATGATAATCAGAGAATATGGGTTTCCCTGAGCTTGTGCTGGTGCGCCAGCAGCTGCCGCAGCTTCAGAAATAAAAAAACTCATCAAATATCCCTCATTGTTATCGAAAACACTTATTTTGCGAAAAAACAGTTTACAAACAAACAGATTACGAAAATTGGTTATCGAAAAAATTGCTATCGAAAATCGACAGTGGCTCGATCAAAAACCAGCCCAATATGCTACACACATTGAGGCTGGTTAGTCACGCCAAATTATACATTTAACGGTGGAACGGGTTTACCGATCCGCTGATAAAACTCTTCAACAAACTGTTCCAGTCTGTCTTCTTCAATGGCTTGACGAATTCCAGCCATCAGACGCTGATAATACCTTAAATTATGTATCGTATTCAGCCTTGCACCAAGAATTTCGTTACAACGATCAAGGTGATGCAGATACGCACGACTATAATTCCGGCAAGTATAGCAGTCACAATGCTCATCTAATGGCGATGTGTCTTCTTTATGCTTCGCATTGCGGATCTTGATCACACCTTCCGTTACAAAAAGATGACCATTTCGGGCATTACGGGTCGGCATAACACAGTCAAACATATCAATGCCGCGACGAACACCTTCAACCAAATCTTCCGGCTTACCAACGCCCATTAAATAGCGTGGCTTATCCTGCGGAATTTGTGGGCAGACATGTTCCAAAATGCGATGCATATCTTCTTTTGGTTCACCCACAGCCAGACCACCCACTGCGTAACCATCAAAACCGATTTCCACCAGCCCTTTGACAGATACATCACGCAAATCTTCATAGACACTGCCCTGAATAATACCAAACAGCGCATTTTTATTGCCCAGCTCATCAAAACGCTGGCGGCTGCGTGCTGCCCAACGCAGTGACATTTCCATAGAACGTTTGGCATAATCCCAGTCCGCTGGGTATGGCGTACATTCATCAAAAATCATAACGATATCGGAACCCAGATCGTGCTGGATTTCCATTGATTTTTCCGGGCTGAGGAAAACAGGCGTTCCGTTAATAGGATTGCGGAAATGAACACCTTCTTCCTTAATCTTACGCATAGCACCGAGGCTAAAGACCTGAAAACCGCCGGAGTCAGTCAGAATCGGGCCGTGCCACTGCATAAAGTCATGCAAATCGCCATGCAGCTTCATAATTTCCTGACCCGGACGCAACCAAAGATGGAAAGTATTTCCCAGCAGGATTTGTGCTCCTGTATCTTTAACCTCTTCCGGTGTCATGCCTTTAACTGTGCCGTAAGTTCCCACTGGCATAAAGGCAGGTGTTTCCACTACACCACGATCAAAAATCAGACGGCCACGGCGGGCATGCCCATCCGTTTTTTGTAACTCAAATTTCACTTAACCTCCAGACATCAGAAAAACAGTCTGATGTTTGACTTAAAATGATGCATTCTAAACACTAATGACGCCACTGTACACGCCAGCCTTGTGATATACGGTATGTCAATATTTACGAATTTTTGTGCCATTCTTACTTCCTTGTGACACAATTTTGTCAAAGTTGACACATCATTAAAAAAGTTTGAAGGATATTAGGAAATTTTTGTGTGCCAAATGTGCCTCACCTTTTTGCTAACCTTCTGATATAGCTTCGGTCCAGAGGGTTCAAAAAAACTGCATGAAGCAGCTTATTTGAATTGACGGGTTTTAATCCAATATCAATGGTGTCAGCCTGCATTCATAAAGTGCCGCCAATGTTTCTGGTAAAAATAAAAAACACCAATAAACCAGAGATGAAACTTCCACCAATCCCATCAGTTATTTGATAAATTTGATTAATTACCTGCCTGTCATTGTATGTCATCCTGCAATAAAACATGCATCTATCAAATATCGTTTAAGACAGTTATTTCAGTATCGATAAACCACGTTATTGATATTCACTGGCGGAGAAGTCGTCCAACGCCTTTATGTTACTTGGCAATGTGTATTGTTGATTAAATGAGGGAATAACTATGCAAAATCAAAAGACTGACGTCGTTGTTTCAGAAGATAGTAACCTTGCTGTCGTTACAACACCGGAATATGTCAAAAAAGCGATTGCAGAACACGCTCAAAGCCGCAACCATCCAGATGCCACTCTACAAGATAAAGGTTTTACTATTCTGAGTAATGATACCGGCAGTGATAGCGAGACGATGGCGGCAACACCAAAAGCAGTTAAAACGGCTTATGAGTTGGCGAATACGGCAAACAATAACGCTAATAATGCGAACAATGCGGCTAATAGTGCAAATGACAATGCTAATACTCGCTTAGCAAAGGATCAGAACGGGGCTGACATACCGGATAAGAAAGAATTTGTTAAAAACCTTGGAATAGAAACAGTCATGGAAGGATTATCCTTGCCTGTTGGCGTTCCTGTACCCTGGCCAACAGAAACACCACCAGAGGGTTGGCTGATATGTAATGGTAACTCATTTGATCCTGTAAGATACCCGAAACTTGCGCTTGCTTATCCCTCTGGTGTACTACCCGATCTGCGAGGAGAGTTTATTCGCGGTTGGGATAATAGCCGAGGAGTGGATACTGGCCGACATTTACTTTCTAATCAAGCAGCAGATATTGCGCCACATAACCACAGAATTCACCGCATGTGGTCTAGATCCACTGCTGGAGCTGAGAATTTAGGGACAGGAAACGCCATTTTTAATAGCGTTCAAAAAAACATTAACTATGGTGCTGATCCCAGAGGATTAGGCATTGCCATAGGGATGGGATCTGGTGGTTATGGTTATATGGATAATGCGGTGGCTAACTCAACAGGAAAAGAAACTCGCCCCCGTAACATAGCCTTTAATTATATAGTCAGAGCTGCTTAATTATGAATAACCATTTAACCCGCAATTTTCTGCGGGTTAATCATTCCCTCAATCCATCTATTCAGATTGATCAATATCAGTGGCAACCTCTACCATCTCTTTTGCAGCTATTGAGTTGCGATTAATAAACATCGCATCACCATAACTAAAGAAGCGATACTTTTCAGTTACTGCTTCCTTATAAGCGCTCATGGTATTTTTATAACCCGCAAATGCAGAAACCAACATGATTAAAGTGGATTCCGGCAAATGGAAATTGGTAATCAGAGTGTCAACAACCTGATATTCAAACCCCGGATAGATAAAAATTTGGGTATCATCAAAAAACGGGGCAATCAGCCCATCCTGACAAGCTCGGGCCGCACTTTCCAGCGAGCGGACGGATGTTGTCCCCACAGCTACAACTTTATTACCACGGGCCTTACATGCCAGTACCGCATCAACAACATTCTGCGGTACTTCTGCATACTCAGCGTGCATTATATGGTCTTCGATGGTATCCACACGCACCGGCTGAAAAGTCCCCGCTCCGACATGCAGAGTGACAAACGCCATTTCGACACCTTTTTCACGTAAGGCAGCCAAAAGCGGCTCATCAAAGTGCAATCCGGCAGTCGGTGCAGCAACGGCGCCCGGACGCTCATTGTATACCGTCTGGTATAATTCCTTATCTGATTCTTCATCAGGGCGGGCAATATAAGGCGGCAATGGCATATGACCGATTTCATCCAGAATGGTCAATACATCACGCTCATCATCGAAACAAATCTCAAATAAAGCATCGTGGCGGGCCAGCATGGTAGCCTTAACGATCTGATTACCATCAAGCGCTTTATCTTCGCCGAGGATCAGTTCAGTACCCTCTTTTGGAGCCTTGGATGCACGAACGTGAGCGAGTACTCGCTTATCATCCAACATCCTTTCGACCAAAACTTCTAATTTGCCACCTGTTGCCTTACGGCCAAACAGGCGGGCAGGAATAACCCGGGTGTTATTGAAAACCAGCAGATCACCTGCTTCCAGTTTATTCAGCACATCAGTAAAAATACCGTGAGTCAGCTCCCCCGTTTCCCCATCAAGGGAGAGCAAGCGGCAGCCACTGCGCTGTGGTTGGGGATAATGAGCAATTAACTCTTCTGGCAGTTCAAATGTAAAATCAGCGACACGCATTTTATCTGTATCATTCAAAAAAACAGGCGGACTAGTCTAGTGCTGCACGGGCAATGGTGCAAGAAAGAAGCATATTAGTTTAACTATTTGCGTTATACTCTCACCATGAATTTTCTCGCACACCTCCATTTAGCTACATTATCTGAAAGCTCTCTGCTGGGTAATTTAATGGCGGATTTTGTCCGTGGAGCCCCGGAAGGCCGGTTCGCTCCTGATGTTGTCTCGGGCATTCGACTTCATCGCAGGATAGACAGCCTGACAGATAGTCATCCGCTGGTCATCGAAGCCCGGACTCTATTTCGTAGCGAATATCGGCGCGTAGCTCCTATAACCCTTGATATCATCTGGGATCATTTTCTGTCCAAGCACTGGAACAAACTCGAAAAGAACTACTCCTTGCCTGAGTTTGTGCAGCTAGCGCGCAATCAAATAGAGCCTCACCTCAGTGTTACCCCTGAAAAATTTCAGGAGCTGAATCAATACCTCTGGTCACAAAATCTGCTTATCCGTTACGCTGATCTGACATGCATTGCCAATGTGCTACAGGGTATGGCACGCAGACGCCCTAAATTATCCGCACTGGCAGGTTCTTATCAGGATATCGAAGAGCATTACTCTGATTTTGAAACACTATTCTGGCAGTTTTATCCGCAAATGATGGATCTTGTGATGAACAACAGCCTGCACGGACAGGAAATTTCGCCAGAACCTTGCACTTTTTCCAAATAGCTTTATCTTATGGTAGGCTAAAAGGAATTAAAAATAGATTATTGATAGGTAAAAACTATTATATCAATTGGTAATTTATCCTTTATTGCTATCACTTAATTCCTTATGCTGTAACCCGTTTCCACAAACACCTACAGAATTTTTAGGAGTCAATTATGGTTTTAGTAACCCGCCAAGCCCCTGATTTTACAGCTTCTGCAGTTCTCGGTAACGGCGAAATCGTTAATAACTTCAACCTGAAAAATCACCTGAATGGTCGTCCAGCTGTTATCTTCTTCTGGCCAATGGACTTCACTTTCGTTTGTCCTTCTGAGCTGATTGCTTTCGACCATCGTTATGAAGAATTCCAAAAACGTGGTTTTGAAGTTATTGGTGTTTCTTTCGACTCTGAGTTCGTTCACAACGCATGGCGTAAAACTCCAATCAGCGAAGGCGGCATTGGCGAAGTTAAATACCCAATGGTTGCTGACATCAAACGTGACATCATGAAAGCATACGGCATTGAGCATCCAGAAGCGGGTGTTGCTCTGCGTGGTTCTTTCCTGATTGATAAAAATGGTGTTGTTCGTCATCAGGTTGTTAACGATCTGCCACTGGGCCGTAACATTGACGAAATGCTGCGTATGGTTGACGCACTGCAATTCCACGAAGAACACGGCGAAGTTTGCCCTGCACAGTGGGCAAAAGGCCAAGAAGGTATGGGCGCTTCTCCTGAAGGCGTAGCAAAATACCTGACTAAAAATGCTGACAAACTGTAATCTTCGTCAGTATTCAATCCTTTAATAGCATCACATTGTTAACGGATTTTATAAACCAGCCGCACTGTCGGCTGGTTTTTTCTTATCCATTGTCTTGCAGGCTGCCTCTTTGTTAGTTGCACTCACTTGCCACAATCACACAGTTTTTTTACTTGTTTTTTACTTGTTTTTTACTTGCCGCCGCGAAGTAACTTCAAATCCGAAGTATGCAAATGAAGATTCATTATTAAATATTCCGAATTATTGACTGACACATAGAAAATCATCTTCCAAAAATCCTGAGCTTCCGATAATGTTATATTACAAATAATTAACATAACCTTATAACCTTTTGGGCCTTCCCCTACAGCCCAAAAATCAGGAGGAAAATATGTCCAAAACATGGAAAATTCCGTTCATCGTCGCCTCACTATTCGTTTCATCCTCTCTTTACGCAGCCACCGGACTGGCAGTTGAAGCCAAGCAGGGCATGGTTGTCAGTGCACAACATCTGGCATCCCAGGTGGGTGTTGATATTCTCAAAATGGGTGGTAACGCTATTGATGCCGCTGTTGCTGTAGGCTATGCAGAAGCTGTCGTTAACCCCTGCTGCGGTAATATCGGTGGTGGTGGTTTCATGACCATCCATCTGGCAGATGGTACAGATAAATTTATTAATTTCCGTGAAACAGCACCTGCGGCGGCCAGTGCCGATATGTATCTGGACAAAGACGGTAATGTTATCAAAGGAGCCAGCCTGTACGGGTACTACGCTGTTGGTGTACCGGGAACAGTTATGGGGCTGGATACTGCGCTACAAAAATACGGTACATTAACCCGCGAACAAGTAATGGCTCCGGCCATCAAGCTGGCTCGTGAAGGTTACATCCTGACCCGTGGTGATACCGATATTATGGATACCACAGTCAAACGTTTTGCTCAGGATCCAGAAGCTGCCCGAATTTTTCTGCGTAAAGATGGCACTCCATTCCAGCCCGGAGACAAATTAATTCAGACTGATTTAGCCAACACGCTGGAAATGATTGCCAAGCAAGGACCGGATGTTTTCTATCATGGCAAAATTCCTCAAATCATTGAAGAAACTTCAGAGAAATCAGGCGGGATCATCAAAGCAGCTGATTTTGCCAATTATACTATTACCGAAACAGCGCCCGTTACCTGTAGCTATCGCGGATATAAATTTATCTCTGCGCCTCCACCCAGTTCCGGCGGGGTCACACTATGTGAAATACTGAACATTGTTGAAGGTTATGACCTGAAATCGATGGGGTTCAACTCAGCAGCCTATATTCACACCCTGACTGAAGCCATGCGCCATGCTTACATCGACAGAAACACTTATCTCGGCGACCCTGCATTTATTAAAAACCCGCTTGATCGCTTGTTAAGCAAAAGTTATGCAGAATCCATCCGTAAAGAGATCCAGCCGAACAAAGCGACACCTTCCAAATTGGTGCAACCGGGTATTGGTCCGCATGAAAAACCGGAAACAACGCATTATTCTGTGGTAGATAAAGATGGTAATGCGGTATCAACAACTTATACCATTAATGGGCGCTTTGGCGCTGTCGTTATTGCACCGGGAACCGGCTTTTTCCTCAATGATGAAATGGATGATTTCACCACGAAAATTGGCGCGAAAAACATGTATGGTCTGGTTCAGGGAGCAACCAACTCCATTGCCCCCGGTAAGCGCCCACTATCATCAATGAGCCCGACATTAGTGACCAAAGATAATAAAATTTTTCTGGTTTTAGGTTCTCCGGGGGGTTCAAGAATTATCTCCATTACTTTACAGGCCGCACTGAATATCATTGACTTTGATATGCCGCCACAAGAAGCCGTGAACAGCCCACGTATTCATCACCAATGGCTGCCAGATGAAGTCTATTATGAGCAGCGTGGTCTTTCGAAAGATACCTTAAATCTGCTGGAAAAAATGGGCTATAAAATGGTGGAGCAGACTCCATGGGGTGCAACTGAATTAATCATGATAGGTTTGCCGGGTGCAGCCGGAGTTTCTCCGGTCAACTCATCAGGTAATGACTCTGCTGTTTCAGGCAAGGTCCGCGAAGGATATATCTATGGAGCCAATGATGTACGGCGACCAGCCGGTGCAGCCATCGGCTATTAAAAACAATACCCTCAGCTAAAAAACGCAGTTAAAAAAATAAGGGTGGGCATTCAAATGCCCACCCTTATTTATTTTAGCTATTTTTCAAAGCCACTCAGATAGTGTGTTAGCTAGGCATAAGACCGTGTACTAAAATCACCCCAATGCATAATGGCCCGACATATCTCCATATAAACAGTAAACACTGGCGGCTCCGCGATGGCATATTCTCAGGAATTAAATCATTAGCCTTACGTGACCAGCCAAATACGAGGCAAATGATAATCCCGAACAATGGCATCAGAACATTGGACGTAATGAAATCCAGCATGTCAAAGATGGTTTTTCCACCTAATGTAACGTGACTTAGCGGGCCAAAAGATAAGGAAACAGGGATCCCCATTAACATAATCGATGCCGTAACGACTAAGCTTGCTTTACGGCGCCGCCATTTAAAACGACTCTGAACATAAGCAACAATGTGCTCAAGTAATGAAATTGCTGAGGTCAGTGCGGCCATCAGTAATAACAAAAAGAACGTGACTGCTAGAATTGAACCACCGGGCAGACTCGCAAAATAAATTGGCATTGTCATGAACGTTAAGCCGGGGCCTGCATTGGGTTGTAAACCAGCCGCAGCCAAAGCAGGAAAAATCATCAGACCAGCCAATACACAGACCAAACAGGAGAGGATTACAACCCAGATACTCGACCTACAAATACCTTTGTTACTCGGTAAATAGGAACTATAAGTAATGTGGATACCCAAACCGATAGAAAGTGAAAAGAATGCCAGCCCTAATGCATCTAAAACACCTTTTCCGGTCAATTTATTGAAGTCTGGGTATAAAAATAATTTTAGACCTTCTGATGAGCCGGGTAAGCGGATACCAACAATAATCAGCATTATCATGATCAGGAATAACATTGGCATCATGACCTTAACTGCTTTTTCCAAGCCTTTTTGCACACCAGATAGCACTACGTAACAAGTTAGCCCTGAAAATGCCAGATGTGCAATTATCGGCCACCAAGGATCACTAATGAAATTGGTGAAAATAGATGTCAGTTGAGAGGTATCTGTAATATTTAATTGGCCTGTGCCCGCCATCACCGTATAACCGATGGTCCAGCCACCGACAACACTGTAGAAACTATAGATACACCATGAGCTCAGTACACCTATAAAGCCAACCCATCCCCAGTGTTTACCGAGTAATTTTTTAAACGCATTAACAGCCACTTCACTTGTACTACTGCCCAGTATATTTTCAGCTAACAGGACAGCTAGTCCAATCACAAAACTAAACAATAAAAATACAATCAGAAATGCACCACCACCATTTGTGGCTGAAACATAAGAGAATTTCCAAATGGCACCAATGCCAACGGCAGATCCGGTTGCTGCTAATATATGTCCCAAACGGGAAGTCCATTGTTGACTCATGCTAACCCCCGAACAGATACGGTGCCAGCACATGTATCCAGTTCCACAGCAGTCAGCAAAAGAGCCGCATCAGCGTTCCAAACACGCTCACTTGCCTTCAGGTTAACCATAGATGGGGAAATCGTATCTTCTGCCCCGCGGGATGAGGCAAAGGTCATAAAACCGAATGCCCAAATATCTTTAGATGATAAACAGTATGTCATAATAATTGTTAACTTATTGTTTTAAATACAATTACAGATAAGATAGTAACCAATGCAGTTAATTGAGTTCCACTCGCGAAACTGGATCCTGACCCAACAATCAGTGGTAGCATCATATTCACTAATCCCCGCAAGATACAAAATGATAGCGATAAAAACAGCCACAATCGCCAATAACTATCTCTAGATAAGGTGTCACTTATCCAAACAGCGTTTAAGTGTCTCCATTATCTCGTCGATATTATTGTGTAATGAGTCTGTTAGTATCTCATTTATGTTCTGAATCATCTTGACCCAGAATAGATATGACGGAGCAGTGGATTATCGTAGATAATGCCACGATATACTGTTGGGTGCTACGTTTAGTGTTTTCACTCAATCTAATGAGCCTCACGCTCGTTGCCATCAATTAAAGTAGTGCAAACTCCACCACGTTCGGCATACCTAATGCCGGAAGTCATCAGAAGAAAGCATCGCAATCTGGTAAAATAACTACCTATATATTCCTTAAGTACCTAAATATATATAATTTTTCGTTAATACCAAAAAGGTGATATTTAAGCTCACATTAATATTAAAGAATATTGACTCAATAAATATAATCTGAGTAAACGTATAAAGGTGCCGAAATAGTTACTCTGATTGAGCAAACTCATAGCCCTATCGAATCCGCTCCCCCCCTTGACTAACACGCTATTAATGCTATAAAACTTAAAATTGTCAATTCATTTTTATATCCAACTATATTTTATAGGGGATTAATTTTTATTATTAAACTCATGAATGATTTTCCTGCTTGGAAAAAATTATTAGCATTAATTACCCCATAATGGTATTCAGCCTTACCTTTACACTCACCAGAAAAACTTCAGAACACTCGACAGTAATTACCTTTCTTTCAAACTTTTTACTTACATTATTTTGGAGATTTATAATATCGCTTATCAAGCGAAACAAAATTCTATTTACTGTTCAATAACGCAATTATCTTTTAAAAATAATAGATAACCCATAAAGGTAAAAAGCGGCACAAATTAGTGCCGCTTATCGTTTCTAAAAATAAAATTAACGAATAATAATCGCTTCTATTTCTGCTATACCTCGTACTTTGGAATTTTTCTTTCTGCCACAATAAGGTCATAAATAGCAAATATACCCACCGACGACAAAGTCGGAATTAGCCATGCCAGTCCTTGGTCAGCCAGAGGGAGATGTGTCGCCCATTCCGGCAAAAAATGAACAAGATAATTTGAAGCCTTAGCTGCATCCAGCACCCCAAACATCAGACTCACCAGCATAGCCGGAGCCAGTATCCGGGAAAAGTTATTCCACAAACCACTGGTGAAACTCAATAGTACTAACACAATACAAGGTGGATAAATTGCTGTAAGCACCGGAATTGAAAACGTAATCAAATGGCTCAACCCCAGATTGGAAACCAGCATGGAGAAAAAAGCCAATAATAAAACCATTGCACGATACGACAATGGCAGGTAACGACTGAAGAACTCAGCACAGGAGCAAGTTAAGCCAATTGCAGTCGTCATACAGGCCATAAAGATCAGTACCGCAAGGAGAAAACTGCCATAGTTACCAAAAGTATTCTGAACATAAGCATGTAAGATCACTGCACCATTCTCAGCATTAGGTACTAATGCACCGCTACCTTCACCTAATTTGAAAAAAGAGAGGTAAGCCAGCGTAAGAAAAAGCCCTGCGATTAAGCCTGCATATATGGTGTAGCGAGTCAGTAATGCAGAAGACTCCACTCCTCTGGAACGCACAGTATTAACAATCACAATACCAAAAACCATTGCCCCCAGAGTATCCATAGTCAGGTAACCATTCACAAAACCATTTGAGAATGGCATTTCCTGATAAACATCAGTCGCCGGAATCGGATTACCTGCCGGCCACAATATAGCTGCAATCCCCAGAATAACTAATGCAGACATCTTAATAGGCGCTAATATACGTCCAACATTATCCAATAATTTACCGGGATAAAGAGATATCAGGATCATCAACAGAAAATAGATGACACTGTAAATGAAAAGCGGAAGTTTGCCGCCTCCGGTTATTGGCGCAATACCGACTTCAAAAGAAACCGTTGCCGTTCTCGGTGTTGCAAATAGTGGGCCAACCGCCAAATAACAGACAGTAGCCAATATCAAACCCGCCGTTTTCCCCATGGGAGAACTCAGCGCTTCAATACCGCCACCGACTTTCGCTAGCGCAATAACAGTGATAACAGGCAGACCAACAGCGGTCAGCAAAAAGCCAGCAGCTGCAATCCAAACATTCTCTCCGGCCTGTAAGCCAACCATAGGCGGAAAGATAATATTTCCCGCCCCGACGAATAAGGCAAAGGTCATAAAACCTAATGCCAAAATATCTTTAGATGATAAACGATGTGCCATAGTGATTGATAATATATTATTGTTTAAAATTACATATGAAATGATAAGTGCTATAAACGCGGTTACGAAATGTAAATAAAAAAACCGCTATAAGCACCGAATTTTCATTGGTAAACTGAATTTTTACTTTAATTCTGAGAGGAGCTTATGCTCAGTGATAAGCACATGCTACCCAATCAGAGTAACAACCAGAATCGCCAACAAACAAGTATAAGTAAAGCGTTTATATCGCAAAAAGGCAAGTAGCAAACCAAAAAGCAGAGCAATATTCCAAATTAAATTTCAAACATGGTGGTTACTCTTATCTATAATTGAATGCTTAATATATGATTTTCATTTTCCCATTATTTTTTACTAATAAGTCTGAATTTAAAAAAACACTTTCTAATAATGATTAAATTCACCAGAGTTTTTTTCATTATGAATAAAATTCGGTTTTATATTTACTGATAAGCACAATTATTTTAGTGAAAAAATGAACAACAAAAACACCACAGCATAAATCCATGCTGTGGTGTTTCATTTTCTTATTACTACAAAAACATCAAAATATAATAATCAGCTTTGTCCCTGCTGGATTTCATGCTTTGGGAGTTTGGCTTCTCCCGCAATGCGATCATAAAGAGCAAATACAACCACTGACAGCAGAGTTGGTATTAACCATGCCAGACCTTTATCTGCTAAAGGTAGATGAGTGGCCCACTCTGGCAGCAAATGTAACAGGTAATGAGATGATTTAATGGCATCCAAAATCCCAAACATCAGGCTTACCAGCATAGCAGGGGCCAGAATACGGGTAAAATTATGCCACCAGCGGTTAGTAAAACTCAGCAATATCAGCGCAATACAAGGGGGATAAATTGCCGTAAGTACCGGAATTGAAAACGTAATCAGATGACTCAGCCCCAGATTGGAAACCAACATGGAAAAGAGCCCCAAAAGTAAGACCAGAGTGCGATAAGAAAGTGACAGATAGCGGCTGAAAAACTCAGCACAGGCACAAGTTAAGCCTATTGCAGTTACCATACAAGCAATAAAGATCAGTATCGCAAGGAAGAAACTGCCATAGTTACCAAAAATATTCTGAACATAGGCATGCAGAATAGCCGCACCATTGTCAGCCGTAGGTACTAAGTCGCCACTACCCTCTCCCAGTTTGAACAAAGAAAGGTAAACCAGAGTCAGACAAAATCCTGCAATCAAACCTGCCCACATAGTATAACGCGTCAGTAATGAAGAAGATTTCACTCCTCTAGAGCGTGCAGCATTGACAATAACAATGCCAAATACCATCGCCGCCAGAGTATCCATTGTCAGATAGCCATTCACAAAGCCGTTTGAAAACGGAATCTCCTGATAAGTATCAATGGCAGGAATAGGATGCCCTGCCGGCCATAGTACAGCAGCACCTCCAAGAATCACCAGTGCCGCTATTTTGATTGGTGCCAGAACATGCCCGACGCTATCCAATAACTTGCCCGGATATAGCGAAACCAAAATCACCAGCAAAAAATAAATAACACTATAGATAAAAAGTGGAAGGTCGCCTGAACCTGTTAACGGAGCAATACCCACTTCAAAAGAAACTGTTGCTGTTCTCGGCGTTGCGAATAACGGACCAACAGCCAAATAGCAGATCGTTGCCAGTATTAAACCCGCTGTTTTACCGATAGGAGAACTCAGCGCTTCAATACCGCCACCGACTTTTGCCAGGGCAATAACAGTGATAACAGGCAAACCTACAGCCGTAAGCAAAAAACCAGCAGCAGCGACCCAAACATGTTCACCTGCCTGTAAGCCAACCATAGGTGGGAAAATGATATTTCCCGCACCAACAAACAGGGCAAAGGTCATAAAGCCTAATGCCCAAATATCCTTAGATGATAAACGATGTGTCATAATGATTGTTACATTATTGTTGCTAAAAGAATTGCATATACAATAGGAAATATTGCAAGCACTTGAATTTTCACTGGCGAAACTGGATCCTGATGAAACAGTCAGTAATTAGTATCATATTTACTGATACTTGTTAGATACAAAATGATAGTGGTAATAACAGGTAGAATCGCCAACAACTGCCCACAAGTAAAACTTTTATAGCGTTAAAAGGCAAGTAACAAACCGAAAAGCAGAGCAATATTTCAAACTAATTTCAAAATTAGTGATTATTATCATCTATCATTGATTACACCCTATATGATTTGCACTTTTTTTGCCCACATTGGCTAATAAATCATTTTATTGCCTGTATTATTACCATTTAATTTTATTAACCTTATGATTTTTTAATCAGTTTCTGTATCAGGAGCAATACACTGCAGAGGTAATAAAAAGCTGAATACAGAACCTTTCCCGACCGTACTTGTGATATCAAGATGAGTATTGTAGTGGTGTAAGGCATGTTTCACGATCGCCAGCCCCAACCCGCTTCCACCCGCTCTTCTCGAACGTGAACGTTCAACGCGATAGAAACGCTCTGTCAGGCGCGGTAAATGTTCAGGGCTGATCCCGGGTCCATTATCCTCGACTTTAAACAGCGCTCCATGAACTGTTCTCAACCAACTGACCTCTATGCGGGTTCCTTGTTCGGTATGGTTAATAGCGTTATGGATAAGATTCGACATTGCGCTTCTGAGCTGCTCTTCACTTCCGAGCACATATAGTGTGTTATCGACATTAAATACAATATCATGCTGTTTATCTGCCAATGTCTGTACTTCCTGCTCTAATAAAGCCAGCATAGCCGGAACATCGACCATATTGTGCACATCTACCTTTGAGCCACTCTCAATTCTGGAAAGATGTAGTAACTGACTGACCAGAGAATCCATTCTCCGTACCTGCTCCTGCATAGTACCCACTACTTTCTGACTTGCTTTCCCGCTGAGCTCCTGATCCTGCATCATTTCCAGATAACCCTGTAGCACTGTTAACGGCGTTTTCAGTTCATGACTGGCATTTGCGAAAAAATCACGACGGGAGTTTTCCAACCGTCTTTTTTGCGTGATGTCACGGGCAATCATCAATAATTGATTTTCCGAGTAAGGCATCAACTGAAATTCCACGATATGACCATTATTTAATTCAAGAGAGAGAGGAGAAGTAAAATCACCCGCTACCATATAACGGCTGAAATCAGGGTAGCGAAGAAGATTGAAAATAGACTGCCGATTATCCTCTGGCCAGCGAAACCCTAATAAATGCTGAGCCAGACGGTTACACCAGAAAATATTCCCTTCCACTGTCATCATTACCAAAGCATCCGGCAATGATTCTGCGCCACTGCGGAACCGTTTAATTAATAATGCCAGTTCCCTGCGTCGCTTACGATTACGTTGCTGTAACTGGTAAATACCATAGAAAACTGGTTCCCATCCTCCCCTGCCAGTCGGAGGCAACATACTGCGATCAAGCCAGAGCCAGTCAGATAACTTCAGTAAGTTATAGCCATGCCATACTAATGCCAGAAGTAATGCAATAACCAGTAACCACGCCAGTTGGCCGACAAAGAAAGACAAAATCACTGCGGGCAGACAGAAAATAAATAACCCCAGTACCAGCTTTTTCCAGGATAATCTCTCAAGCACTTAACTCTCTCCAGTACAGGTTTGTTGTTTTTCAAGTTGCCTCATTATTGGCTTCTCAAACTGAATTTATGTAGGTAGCCAAAACCTGACCGGAAAGGTTAATAACGGGTAGAAAAGCGATAGCCTGTGCCACGAACAGTCTGCACCATTTTATCATGTCCACCCATTTCTAGTGCCTTACGCAAGCGGCGAATATGTACATCTACCGTGCGATCCTCTACATAAACATTCGCTCCCCACACATAGTTGAGCAACTGCTCGCGACTATAAACACGCTCCGGGTGCGTCATGAAAAAATGAAGAAGTTTGAATTCGGTTGGTCCCATATCAACACTTTGCCCCTGACTGGAAACACGGTGAGATATAGAATCCAGCATCAGTCCTTCTATATTGATAATATCTTCTGCTGCCATAGGGGAGATACGACGCAATACAGCTTTAACGCGGGCAATTAACTCTCTGGGGGAAAATGGCTTGGTAATATAATCATCAGCACCAACATCAAACCCACGCACTCGATCTTCCTCTTCCCCCCGTGCAGTCACCATCATGACAGGAATATCTTTGGTGGGGTTATTACGCTTCATCTGTTTGATAATTTGTATTCCTGAACCACCTGGTAACATCCAGTCCAACAGGACTAAATCAGGATAAGGTTCAGACAAACACCCTACGGCAGTGTCATAATCTTCTGCTTCAACAGGCTCATATCCGTTTTGCTCCAGAACAAAACAGACCATTTCACGAATTGGGGCTTCATCTTCAACAACCAAAATACGTCTAACCATGGTTAATCCTGTCAGTATGATTGAAGTCAGCAAAATTCACAGTGAACTATTGTGAGTCAATTTTATTACAGTTTTATGAAATAGATTTCATCTTAATCATAAAACTGTAACCAACCTTACGAGGAATTTATCAACCAATTACTCTATTTCATTGCCATTGCGAAGCCGCTCGAAAATCTGTGAATGAAATTATAATTACCCACGACATCCGCAGAACACACATTATAATTAACATCTGAACAGGGCAGGCTGGACGCAAGGACAGCGCAGAGCAGTAACACAGGCAAGATAAGCAGAGCAAAAATATGCGGATTATTCATACGTCAGACTGGCATCTTGGGCAATATTTCTTTACTAAAAACCGTGCGGCAGAGCATCAGCACTTCTTACAGTGGCTTATCAGACAAATAAATGAACATCAGGTTGATGCCCTGATTATTGCCGGAGATGTTTTCGATACAGGTTCTCCGCCCAGCTATGCCCGGGAACTGTACAACAGATTTGTGGTAGACCTACAATCCACTGGCTGTCAGCTTGTCATTCTTGGAGGAAACCACGACTCCGTCGCAACACTCAATGAATCAAAAACCCTGTTCTCTTATCTGAATACCACTGTTATTGCCTGTGCTGAAACTGATACCCAACAGCAAATTAAGGTATTGAATAACAAAAATGGTCAGGCTGGAGCCATTCTGTGCGCTATTCCTTATCTACGCCCGCGAGATATTATGTTCAGTAAAGCAGGCCAGTCAGCCATACAGAAACAACAGGCTTTACAGGATGCCATCTCTGCACATTACCACCAGCTCTACCAACAGGCGTGTAGCTTACGGGAGCAGCTTGGCCAATCTCTGCCGATTATTGCAACCGGGCATTTAACCACAGTTGGAGCCTCCACAACTGACTCCGTGCGGGATATTTATATTGGCACATTGGATGCCTTCCCGGCACAAGCATTCCCTCCTGCTGACTATATTGCTCTGGGGCATATTCACCGCCCTCAGTCTGTCAATAAAACTGAGCATATCCGTTATAGCGGTTCTCCCATTCCATTGAGTTTTGATGAAGTTGGACAAGAGAAAAGTGTCTGTCTGGCGGATTTCAAGGAAGATAAATTCAATCGCCTCACCCTGTTACCTGTCCCGAATTATCAACCAATGCAACTCATTCGGGGTAATCTGCAACAAATAGAAGAGCAATTACACACTTTCAGTGACTATCAGGGAGAGCGCCCTGTCTGGCTGGATATTGAAGTAGCAACGCAGGATTATCTGCATGACATTCAGAAACGTATTCAAACTATGGCTGCGGATTTACCTGTAGAAATTATTCTGTTGCGCCGCAGCAAAAGTGCTCGTCAAATCTCATTATCAGAGAAAAATAAAGAGACGCTGACTGAATTAAGCGTTTCCGAAGTTTTCGAACGACGGCTGGCTATGGCTGAAATTGACGATCAGCCAAAAAAACAGCGCCTGACGACTCTGTTCAGGCAAACATTGTATGATATTACTCAGCAGCGTACACAGAAATAATAGTCAGAAATAACGGTCAGGATGCAGTATGAAAATTCTTAGCTTACGGTTGAAAAATATTAATTCTCTACAGGGTGAATGGAAAATTGATTTCACAGCAGAGCCTTTTGCCAGCAATGGATTATTCGCCATTACCGGCCCAACCGGAGCGGGAAAAACTACGCTTCTGGATGCCATCTGCCTCGCCTTATATCACGAGACTCCCCGGCTCAGTACCATTTCAGCCAATCAGAACGAATTAATGACCCGTCATACCGCAGAATGTCTGTCAGAAGTCGAATTTGAAATCAAAGGTGTTGCTTATCGGGCATTCTGGAGTCAGCGGCGTGCCCGTAATCAGGCTGATGGAAAACTCCAATCACCGAAAGGAGAATTGGCGGATAAAAAAACAGGCAAAATTCTGGCTGACAAAATTCCCGATAAAAAAGAAAAGATTGCTGAAATAACCGGACTTGATTTTAAACGGTTTACTAAATCTATACTCCTGTCACAAGGGGATTTTGCGGCATTTTTAAACGCCGATGATAAAGATCGGGCTGATTTATTGGAAGAACTTACCGGTACAGAAATTTATGGCATTCTGTCACAGGAGATTTATCAGCGCCATAAAGAAGCCCAGTCCGAATTGAATATTCAGCAGGCAAAAGCATCTTCAATTGAATTATTAACAGCAGAACAACTGGAAGAATATCGCAATCAACAACAACGGCTGATTGCCTCAGAAATTCAGCTTGGTCAACAGCTAAAAGATTTACAGGTTGCTGAGCAATGGGTTGTACGGCAGCATGAACTAGAACAGTCACTAACGAACCATAAGTTATCACTGCAACAGACTGAACAGGCTATACAGGATGCTTCTCCTCAGTTACAACAATTGACTGCCAGCGAACCGGCTGAAAAAATCCGACCATTATGGGATGCATACAATCGGGCTTTAACCGAACAACAGCGCCTTGATGAGCAAAGCAGAAAAATCCAATTCGAGCTACAACGACAGGTTGCTTTACTGCAACCTGCCCAACAAAAACAGCTTAATTTGGAACAGGCTCAAAAAGAATATCAACAGCATCATATACAGCAGGAGAAATTGATCTCAGAGCAGGTTACGCCACTCGATCATAAGATTGCTATTCAGTCTAAGGACCTGCTCACGCTGGAAAAAGAAGCTACTGTGCAGAATCAGGAACTCGCTGAAATATCAGCTCAGTATCAACTGGCTGAAAACCAGCACATATCGCTGAATAAAGAACAGAAAGTGTTGGAAACATACGATGAAAAACATCCTCATTTCCGCACTCTCGACAAACAGTTACCGAAATGGCAGCAACTCTTTTCCCGTCAGAAAGAAAAACAGGAACAGATAACCAAGCTCAGACAAAAACAACAACAAATGGCTACTGAGCTTGCCCGTACAACTGAAAACCTGAATAGTTTAAATACAGTTCTGGAAAAACAGGCGGCACAATACCAACCATTACAGAATTCACTTGAACTTGCAGAAAAAAAACTGTTGAGCTTACAAACCCAATATTCACCCGATCAACTACAAAAACAGTTATCAGATTACCAATCACAGCTCAATTCACAAAACCAACTGGAAATTTTTCTGCCTCAAGTCGAGCAAATACAGGCAACGATCTTAACTAATCAAGCGCAATTTGCACAAACACAATCATTACTGAAGCCTTTACCTGATCAGTTAAATACCCTTGAGATACAACTGACAGAAACACAACAACACCATCAGGATTTAACCGCCCGAATTCGTCTGGAACAGCGTATTATTAGTCTGGAACAGGAGCGTAATCAGCTCAAAGAGGGGGAAGCCTGCCCGCTTTGTGGGTCAAATAACCACCCTTTGATTAGTGAATATCAGAACATCACCCTACCAAAATCAGAAGAGCGGCTGAAAATTCTTAGCCAAAAAATAGAGCAGCTACAGGGAGAGCGTTCTGCTTTACAGCAAAAGCAGCAGTTCCAGCAACAACAGGGTGAACAACTACAGCAATCCATAGAACGTTTCACATCTCAGCTGGCAGAAATCACTAAACAATGGCAGTACCATTGCCAACAACTGCTAGCACCCGAATTACCAATGGAAGCTGAATCTGTCAGGCACTTTATTACCCTGCGCCAGTCAGCCTATACCCAATCTCAGAAACAATATGAAATACTGACGCAGGCTGAAAAGCAGTACCAAATTGCAGAAAAAACACTCTCAGCTCATCGTGAACAATCCAAATCAGATGAACAAAAATCAGCATTGGAAAAAGTCAGGCAAGAGTCATATCAGAGGCAATTGAAGGAAAATACGGCTGAACTCCATCAGGCAGAAACAGAATATGCCACAACAACAGAGCAATTAATCAATACATTACACGATACGCCGTTTACACTGCCAGAGCCGCAGGAAGTAGGAAATTGGTTACAACAACGTGAAACTGAATTGAAAAACTATCACAGCTCCCGCGAAAAATGGCAGCAATTGCAGCAGGAACAGGCCGTCCTGCAAAGCAAACTGAATGAACTGGAAAAACAAAAAAGCAGAATAATCAATAAACACCAAATACTGACTGAACAGCAACAACAGCAGAAACAGGTATTGCAGGAAACCCAGCAGCAACGTTATCAATTATTTGGCGAACAATCCGTCAACACTGTACGTCAGGAATTGCAGCAAAAAGCGAGCGAACTGGGTAACGCCTGTACACAAGCCACTGCTGATCTACAACAGTTACAGAATCAGGTAAATCAATTAACGGGTGCTGCGGGTGAAATCACACGAAGCTGCCATATTGCCGAAGCCGCATACAAACAGGCATCCGACACCTTCCAGCAAGGTCTGCAACAACAAGAGTTTCCTAATCAAGCCTCTTTTGAACAGGCTTTACTGATGCCGGAACAACGAGAAAATCTTCAACGGCTGCAGGAACAACTTGCCAAACAGAATCTGCAGGCTAAAACACGGTGCCACGAATCTGAAACCCTGTTACAGCGCCACAGGGAAAAATCACCGTTACTGTTGGAACAGTTTGAACCATCACAACTAGCTGAGTTGTTAAGTAATACCGCCAATGAATTAAAACAAAATAACCAGCAGCAAGGTGAAGTCAAAAACCGGCTCACCAGTGATGCCAACAGTAGACATCATCAGCAAGAATTGTTAGATCAAATAGCTCTCTCACAACAGAATTATGATGACTGGAGCTATCTCAATAACCTGCTCGGCTCTGCGGATGGTGCTAAATTCCGGCGTTTTGCTCAGGGGCTGACACTGGATCATTTGGTACATCTGGCAAATAGCCGGTTAGAAAAATTACATGGCCGTTACTATCTGCAACGCAAACGACAAAACAAAGATGATGTCGGCCTTGAGTTACAAGTGGTTGATATGTGGCAAGCCGATGCTATTCGAGATACCAAAACGCTTTCCGGCGGCGAAAGCTTTCTTGTCAGTCTGGCACTGGCATTAGCACTATCTGATCTGGTGAGCAACAAAACCCAGATAGAATCCCTGTTTCTTGATGAAGGATTTGGCACGCTGGATTCTGAAACTCTCGATATCGCACTGGATGCACTCGATCACCTTAATGCAACCGGGAAAACCATCGGCGTTATCAGCCATGTTGAAGCCATGAAAGAGCGTATCCCTGTGCAAATCAAAGTGGAAAAGATGAATGGATTAGGGGTTAGTAAACTAGAGTCAGAATTCAGGGTTCGTTGATATGTATTAGCTCACACACGATCTTGATCTATAATGCAGCTCCTTTTGCAACATATTCAGAACAACATGGAAAGATTTATTGAAAACACAATGTATGCCTCTCGTTGGCTACTTGCACCTGTTTATTTTGGTTTATCACTGGCTTTATTTGCACTAGCTATAAAATTTTTTCAGGAGATCATTCACGTCCTGCCACATATTTTTTCCATCGCTGAATCAGAGTTGATCCTGACTTTGCTTTCTCTGATTGATATGGCTCTGGTTGGCGGATTATTAGTGATGGTCATGTTCTCCGGTTATGAAAACTTTGTTTCAACATTAGATATCGAAGAGCACAAAGAGAAATTAAACTGGTTAGGAAAAATGGACGCCACTTCGCTTAAAAATAAAGTTGCGGCTTCCATTGTTGCCATTTCATCCATTCATCTGCTGCGTGTCTTTATGGATGCTCGGAATGTGCCGGATAGTAAATTAATGTGGTATGTGATTATCCACCTCACTTTTGTGGTATCAGCATTTGTGATGGGATATCTGGATAAACTCACACGCCATCATCATTAGAAAGAAATCTTACCCGCCCTAATGCCAGTTCAATATTACTTGCTGGCATTAAGGGGCTCCGTTCTTTTTCGTGAATGACCATTCGCGGTTTCTTTCTGTAATTCGTCGATAAACCTATCTACGAACATTTCAACTATCTCACTTCTGCTCGTTCCAAGCCGATTGGATAGCCCGTCTATTTTTCGGATGACAGACATCCGTAATGACAGGGAAACCGGTTTCTTCTTTTCCTTATCAAGGAAAACGTGGCTGGTGGCTTCCTTTAATTCAAAGTTATTATGCTGAGTGAGCAGCTCTTCAATCCTGCGCACCTCTTTTCTGGTCAATAACCCCTTATCTACTAGTTGGTAAGTATTTCCAATTTTGCTAAACCGGATATCAGCACGATAGTGATCCCTTAGTTCCCTTAAAGTACGAGTCAATGTTGGACCAGAACAACTAAGTGCCTCGATCACTTTTACCTTGCTGACAGGTCTTTCATGAGAAAGCAGCAAAGTTAATTTAAAATTTCTGAGTTGTTTGGGGCTAAGTAACATCGTTTTCAATTACCAAGTCAGGAATACGGTAACTTCCTAATATATAAACACAGCATCCAGCATAGCTTCTCATGCTGGTAAATCAATATTAAAGCGAGTTAAAAACCCCATAATTTTCAGTTTCACTTCCTGAACAGACACCATTATATTTCGCCCGTTCCAGAATATTTACAGCCCAGCGCCAGTGTGTAGCCGGTTCACACATTGCGCCCTGAAACTTAAATACCGCCTGCTTTGTATTAAGGATTTTTAAGGCATCAGCATAATCATGGTTGTTCACCATCAATGCCTTATGGATATGTTCTATTTGCCGTGGATGAATAGCTGTTTTCCCGACAAACCCATGAGCAATATCCAATACAAGCTCTTTCTCAAGTAACTCCAGATTATCAATATGCTCACAAACGGGAGCTGTTAAATAAAAACCTCGTGAACCAAAAACAGCCACCAGCATTTTTATCACATACCCCATTGGGCCATCATATAACGTGAGTTCACGCGAACGACGTATCGAAATAAGATTCATCAGATCATTACCACCAACACGTAACGCAATGACCCGCTCGCAGAAAGGGTGAGATTTTAGCTTATCGGCCAAATAGTTCATTTGCTGCACATCAAAAACATCTTCAGTTTCCAATGTCGGCATAACGCCAAGATGCGTTGAAGCAATAATATCCCACCATTCAGGTAATAATGATTGCGTGAATTTAGGCAATACCAGACCCGTGACAAGGCTAAGATCAACAGTATTGACCAGATATCGTCCCATAGACTCATTCCGTGGGCGGATAAAAATCAATGGATAATGATCAGTATTAGCGGCTGAACCCTTAGCCGCAGCCAGTATCTGTAATACAGATACGAGGTTTTCGATAGCGACGGGAATATCCTCTTCTACGACCGAATCCTCCAGACAAATCACCAAAGAACGTAATCCTACCACTTTATTACACAGGATAATTTCCGGAATATCTGGGCGGGTCGCTGGCATATAAAGTGTCGCGCCAAGCTGGTTTGCGAAAGGGTTCTGTTTCATCGGATCACCTTTTTTATGCTACTTTTTTGATAATCGTGACTGCCCGATATTGGCCAATCAAATCACCTACTTCTGTAATGGCAACATTTTTCTGCTGTGCCAGATAAACCAGCAAAGCAACGTCAGGATCATTTTTAGAACGGACAAGTACCTGTTCAGGAACACGCCTCAGCACAGCACGCGTTGCTTCCGCAATTCCCGGTTTGATACGATTAATGCTATTGACCTCATATAAATCAGCAAGAGTGGAAATAACTTTCTTACTTAATTGCAGTAAAACCATTTTCTCCTGAGGCTGCCAATCAGCCGCAGGTATGGTCGCCAAATCCAGATGCCCCCGGCATTCAGCAACAGTATCTACCAGCATTCCACTGCATTCAAACTCACTCAGATGATCACATTTCACACATCCATGCAACCCATTTTCACTCCAGATTGAACGCGATATTAACCCTGATACCGGTGCTCCCATGATCCCAAAAGGAATTAACCAATCATCATCACTGGCTGCCAGCCACGAACATCCACACGGATCGGCCAGTACGACCAAACGGGGAATACCTGAATAACCCGGCCGTCCAGCTAATGAACGGGATAATTCTGCTGTAATCGCACCTTTACCTGTCCAGCCATCCACAAATACCAGACCAGCCGTCCCATGCTGCTGTTCTATATACGAGAGCGCCGTATCATCAATGCCACGATCCCGTATGATACTGATCCCATAGTGATACGAATGTTGCCCCATATCCCGTAAAACCTGATGCAACATCACACCCAGAGGAACTCCCGCCCTGACTAAGCTCACCAGCACAATAGGTGTGTCACCAAAACGTGATACCAAAGCTTTGGCAAGCATAACAACTTCAGTTGCCAGTCTGGTTGCTCCTATTTCCAGTGCTTTATCAAACAGTTCAAGGTGATAAGAGGTCGGTTCTGGTTCCTGACTCAACATTTCAGAATAATGACGGGTGCCAGACTGAATTAACTGTTCTTTAATCTCAACCGGTGTCATTTCAATCTGAACAGGCTTTAGTAAGAAATGAACATCACCGCTGGCGTAAGAGCCAGAAAAAGGAAGAAAACTATTCATTTATTTAGGGTTCCGAATAAAGAAGCCGTTAATGTGTCAGCAAATTGACTGCGTTGAGGGATCGCAAGCCAGTCACACCATTTCATAAACCGATGATCACTTAAGCTATCCCCCATGCCAATAACAGGAAAAACACCTCTCTCATCGTGAAGCCTTTGCAGAAGGTGATGAGTTGCCAATCCCTTATCGACACATTTAGGTAAAAAAGCGAGGTTATTATCGTTGTAGTGAAAATAAAAATCGTCGGCATCAAAAATATCACTCATCACCTGAGTCACTGCTGTAAGCAGCGTCTTAAGCTCTTTTGCCCGATTATGCTTATTACACTTAAACGAAATATAAACAGGGACATCACCATATTCATAGTTAATGCGTGACCATACAGAAAAACCGCCGGATGCTATCAGTCGATTCCCCTGATATTCCAATTCCAGCAATTTATCCCGGTAATGCTGAAGTTCAGCCAACATATGTGACTGCCATACCTGATCCGCATGCCCTTCCGGTGTCAGAAGCACCGCACCGTGAGTGGCAATACGCCATGAAGTGAACGGAAGCTGTACCCGGCTAAGCTGCTCTGTATTTCTGGCTGTCACAGGGATCACTTCCGCATTCGCCAACAGCCAGTCAACCAGCATAGCCTGCTGTTCTGTCATATAACTATGAGGAGCCTGCTGCCTGTCTACAGTCGCTACGCGAAGCGAGGTAATATCCGTCAGATCATTTATTTTACGGCGGGTTTGAAATAACGTATCGTCAAGATCAGTAAAAAATACGGGCTTAATCATAAGTCACAATCTCTATCACTGGAGCAACCAGAGATAATTGCTCCATCAGATTCGGATCAACTGCGGCTTTAGGTGTTTCAAGGCAGAGTAGGACGCGATCAAACTGCTGGTGCGCTACGTTATAAAGAAAATTGGGGATCCCCAGACCATAATTATCCGTAAATGCCATCACAGACTGAATAGCGTGCCCGCAAGAGATAGGAGAACGGGTTGTCGAACCAAACTTCACGGCAGCCCCTTCTTGCTCAAGGCGTTCTGCCAGCAAAAACGGTTGCCAGACAAATTCACTGGAGCCCAGCACCAAGACCTTTTCACCAACGTTAGCCAGGATCTCAGCACCCAGATCATATTGAATATCGTCCAGCCCCAAGCGCCCCCAGTTCTGTGTGCCGATAATATCGACTTTTCCCCGTGCCGTGACATTCACCGCAGGCATAACCGGCACAGGAGCTGAACTATCCGCATCCCATTGCCACTCACCTTCTATCAGGGAAATAACTGAGACAGGAAGCGGGCAGCGTTTTATGATGCTTTGCCCACTCCAGTCCGTCAGAGTCACTGTAATGATATGTTCAATATGTTCCAGCCCGGCACAACGCAATGCTTCAAACAGATTGAGAAAAGTATTGCCAGTCGTTGCTTCATCATCAATCAGAACCAGTGTACGGGCATGGCTTACCCGCTGGCGCAAATGTTCTTCTTTCGGCCAGTAGATCAGATGGTCTGTTGCATGACTATGATTTTCCTTAAACTCACACAACAAATCACCTTCAACCGGATGGCGTGTTGATGTCAGAAATATCGGAGAAGTAACTTTATGCCGGGTTTCCTGAAAAACCCCCGCCGCCAGCCCAACCGCCGTTTCTGCCATCCCGATATAGAGCACCGGTCCGGGAAGATTAACGGGGAATTTATCTGACAACTGCTGATAAACTGTACGCATAATAGACGGACTGACCGGAATATGACGCCCGAGCACTTTGCTGACAAATAAGAATGCCCTTTTCGGATTACGTCGTTCAGCAATATCAAACAACGCTTCCAGAGACGTTTCACCACACTCAGCCGTCACAGTTAATGTTCCGCTGTTTAACTGTTTTTGATAGCTTTGTTTTTGATAACTTGTTTTTTGGTAACTTTGCTTTTTATTCGCCGGGAATGAGTGACGCTGAAGATGATTACATGCGGTCATACAGAAGCCTTTTAAAAGAATTTCAGCAATATCAGGAAGTGAGGCAAAAGCAGTGGTGATTCTTTCATAAAACAAATTTCCCTTTCATAAACCAAATTTTTTTATCCAGACAACGCCTATTGCTAAATAGACGTTAGCCAAATTTGTTACGTCCATTTTCCAGTTCAAATTCGGTGAAATATGCGCCGAAGTCTAGAGCTTAGCCACACTTAATGTCAATCATAATATGATTTTTTAAATAAGAATTTGTTTGACTTTTCTCCATGGAAAAGAAATGATAAAACACGAAGCCAGATTGCTCTCTATCATACATTTAACAGATAGTTGCAATTTGTGAGGATCATAATATGACAGGATTTCAGCTATATATCTGGTCATATTATGATTTTCTACATAAGTGAAATTATCGCAATTCACTGATAGCGATTCACGATAAAAAACAAATCACTTATAAAACAATTCACCGATAAATAAGAGGTGTTATTAATGGTTTCATTGAGTAAAAATCAGTCCGTTTCGCTGACCAAACAGAGTACTTCGCTGGCTAAAATTGATTTTGGTCTGGGATGGGATCCAATAGCTCAAAAAAAAGGCTTCTTGTCACGTTTGTTCGGCGGAGACAGTAATGAAATTGATCTGGATGCCAGCTGCATTCTGCTCGATGCATCCGGCAATTCCATTGACATTGTCTGGTTCGGCCAGCTTAAATCCGAATGTGGTTCGGTAAGGCATAGTGGCGACAATCTGACAGGAGAAGGCGACGGAGATGATGAAGTCATCAGCGTCGATTTGGTTAAACTGCCTGCCAATGTTGAATACCTTGCTTTTACCGTTAATAGTTTTCGCGGTCAAACCTTCAACGATGTTGAAAATGCGTTCTGTCGTGTTGTTGATCAAAACGGCAAAGAGCTGGCGCGCTACCAGTTAAACGAACAGGGTGCTCATACCGGCATTATTATCTCTTCCCTGCGCCGTAATAGCGGTATGTGGGATTTCACCGCACATGGGGTTCCCTGCCGTGGGCGTACCATTGATGATATGTATCCACAAATCGTTGAAACGGTGGTGCGCTGATGAATCTGACTCCGGGGGGAAATGCCCCCGTCTCCGATCAAATGCTGACCATCAGGGTACTTTCAGGTTTAGCAGTCGATGTCTCCGCTTTCCGTCTGTATGCTGATGGTAAGGTGCAGGGCGATCCGGATATGGTCTTTTATGGGCAGCCGGATAATGACGATAACACCATTCGCCTGTCTGGCGGTAATACCAATACCGCGTTTTCCGTTAACCTGCCGGCTCTTCGGCAAGACGTTCAAAAAGTTGCATTCACCGCGACCTGCGACGGCAGCCAGACTATCTCCAGCCTTCGCAGCCTTTCTATTCAGGTCGAACTGAATGGGAGTGTGATTTTACAGGGGCACGTTGAAGTTCAGGGGCGTACAGAAGCCGCATTGATCCTCGGTGAACTTTATCGCCGTAATGGTGAATGGAAGTTTCGTTTTATTGCTCAGGGTTTTAATGGTGGCCTTCAGCCTCTGGCAGAACATTTTGGTGTCGATATTGTCGATGATGCGCCAGCGTCGCCACCAACTCCGGCTCCTGAACCGAAAAGTGTCAATCTGAGCAAAGTTTCTCTGACGAAAGAAAAACCCGCGATCAGTCTGAGTAAACGTGACAACTTCGGTGAGATCCGCGTCAATCTTAACTGGAATCAGGGAGCAGCGCCTGCCAGCCGTGGCATGTTTCAAAACCTGTTTAATACCAGTAAGGGGGTAGATCTGGATCTCGGTGCTTTCGTCCGGCTCCGCGATGGCACCCGTGACGTTATACAGGCATTAGGGAACGGTTTCGGTGCTTATCATAGCGAGCCTTATGTCCAGTTACAGGGGGATGATCGCACAGGCAGTGTTACTGATGGTGAATGGCTCCATATCAATGGTCTTGAGTGGAAAAATATCAGTGAAGTGCTGATCTATGCCTTTATCTACGAAGGTGTACCGAGCTGGAACAATACGGATGGTATTGTCACGATTTACGTCAATGGCCAGCCTCCGATTGAAACCCGTCTGACAGAAGGGCATAACCGCAAAAATATGTGTGCCATTGCCCGTCTTGTTAATGACAACGGTGACATTCAGGTAGAGCGTATCAACCAGTATTTTAGTGGTCATAAAGAGATGGACCAAGCTTTTGGCTGGGGCTTTCGCTGGACATCAGGCAGTAAATAATACGTCCATTTTTATATACCCAATGGATTTCGAATTGCATCGCGGCGGCAAGGGAGGGCATCCCCGGGAGCATAGATAACCGTATATTTATAAAAACGGTGACTGGGGTGAACGATCGTAGCCAACAAAGAGGCAATTTGAAAGACGACGAGTATACATACTCGTTATACAAACTAACGGAGGGACTTATGTCCTTTTTAAACAAAATCAAATCGGCATTCAGTGTAGGCCGCGAAGAGCTGACCAATCAGGTTGGCCGTTTCAAAAACAAAAAATTCATGGAAGGAACTGTTGCTGTGTGCGCGCATGTCGCAATGGCAAGTAACGGTGTCAGCTCTGAAGAAAAACAGAAAATGGTGGGATTCATCAAAAGCTCCCCTGAACTGAAAGTCTTCGATACGACTGAAATTATCGAATTCTTCAACAAGCTGGTCAGCAGCTATGAATTTGATGCTGATATCGGTAAAGGCGAAGCGATGAAATACATCATGGCGCTGAAACAGCAGCCGGAAGCAGCACAGCTTGCTTTACGTGTCGGAATTGCTGTTGCCAAAAGTGATGGCGACTTTGATAACGATGAAAAAAATGCTGCCAGAGAAATATGCACAGCCTTAGGCTTTGTACCGGCAGATTTCGATCTGTAATCACGGATAATTAAGAGGCTTACTTCATGGTATCCACGCACATTGGTTTTCCGATGGAAACCGTTGCTGTATTTATTATTCTGTCGGTTGGTGCGCTCTTTATCGACCTTTTTATGCATCGTCATGATAAGCCGATTTCGCTGCGCAGTGCCGCTCTCTGGTCTGTCTTCTGGGTTGCTGTCGCTTTTGTTTTCGCGGGATTCCTGTTTGTCCATCACGGCGCCGAAGTCGCAAGCCTGTTTATCACCGGTTATGCACTGGAGAAGGTGCTTTCCGTCGATAACCTGTTTGTCATTATGGCAATTTTTTCTTGGTTCGCTGTCCCGGATCGTTATCGCCACCGCGTTCTTTACTGGGGCATAGTTGGTGCCATTGTCTTCCGTGGTATTTTCGTTGCTATCGGGGCAAGCCTACTGACATTGGGACCGTGGGTTGAAATGGTTTTTGCCGCCATCGTCGGCTGGACAGCAGTTATGATGCTGAAAAGTGGTGACAATGATGATGAAATCGAAGATTACTCACAACACTTAGCCTACCGCTTGGTGAAGCGTTTCTTCCCTATCTGGCCGAAACTGCGCGGTCATGATTTCATGCTCACTCAGAAAGAAGTCGATGCAGAGCTGGCAAAACCAGAAAATGCTGATGTAACGATCGGCCGTAAAACCAGTGATCTTAAAAACAATAGTGAAAAAGCGGGGCGTGTCGGTAAAGCGGCTCTTTATGCCACGCCACTGATGCTGTGTCTGGCTGTAGTTGAACTTTCTGACGTCATGTTTGCTTTTGACTCTGTTCCCGCAGTGATTGCTGTCAGCCGTGAACCATTGATCGTTTACAGTGCCATGATGTTCGCCATTTTAGGTCTGCGTACACTCTACTTTGTACTGGAGGCACTGAAAAAGTATCTCGTCCATCTGGAAAAAGCCGTTATTGTCCTGCTGTTCTTTATTGCTATCAAATTGGGGCTTAACGCATCTGAACATATGTTCCACCACGGCTACTCTATTTCGGCGACAAGCAGCCTGTTTGTCGTACTCGGGGTACTGGCTGCCGGTATTATTGCCAGCTTGCTGTTTCCCGAAAAAGAAAAAACAAGCTAAATCCATAAATAAATGAGGAAAAAATAATGGGTGTATCTCTTTCTAAAGGCGGTAACGTTTCTCTGACCAAAGAAGCGCCAACAATGAAAAATGTTCTGATCGGTCTCGGCTGGGATGCCCGCGCGACTGACGGACAGGACTTTGACCTTGATGCTTCAGCGTTCCTGCTGGCAGCAAACGGCAAAGTACGCGGTGATGCTGATTTCATTTTCTACAACAACCTGAAATCTTCTGATGGTTCTATTATGCACACTGGCGATAACCGCACCGGTGAAGGGGATGGTGATGATGAATCACTGAAAATCAAACTGGATCAGATCCCTGCTGATGTAGATAAAATCGTTTTTGTTGTCACCATTCATGATGCTCAGACTCGTCGTCAGAGCTTCGGACAGGTTTCAGGTGCGTTCATTCGCCTGGTTAACGATGACACACAAGCTGAAGTTGCCCGTTATGACCTGACTGAAGATGCTTCGACTGAAACTGCGATGCTGTTCGGTGAACTGTACCGCCACAATAGTGAGTGGAAATTCCGTGCAGTTGGTCAGGGCTATGCGGGTGGCCTGGCATCTGTTTGTGCTCAGTATGGCATTAACGCAGCCTAATTCGCTTTAATTAAGTGATTTAATACAAAACCCTGCCTGATAATATCGGCGGGGTTTTTATTTCCTGAATAAGATTAACACTTCTCACAACATAATTTTCTCACCACTTAAAGTACTGCTAAAGTATTACGAAATCTCCAAATAACACAAGGAACGTCAAATGAGTCTTCATGTTTTATTTCGCCACACTGATATCCCCGAGTTAACCCTCAGTGGCAGCAAACTCAGTGATGCCGGGTTTATTTCTGATTCACTCTTTCATATATCCCAGCACTCAGATGGGATAATTCTTTCTCTGCTTGCCCCCGAGACTGATCTTACTAATCTGATCCACGAAATTGAAAACAAGCCAGAACAGGGAATAGATAATATTCGTGAAAATGGAGAACTCTATCTTGCCGGCGACTGGCTAACTGACAGTCAATTGATAGAGCAACCCATTAATATTGAAATAACGTTCGGGAAAATAATTCTTAAACCTAAGCAATAATGTCAAACTTTTTGTCGCAATCTGCCAGATAACTCAACCGGAAAAATACGCCATTTTCTCCGGTTGAGTTCTTAGTTCCAAAAAAGCGAAAGTCTATTTTCCTCCCGCCAAATCCATAAAATTACCCGTTACATACGATGCATCATCAGATAGCAACCATGCAATCGCTGCTGCGACTTCTTCAGGCTGCCCGCCTCTTTTCATCGGCAGGGAATCTTTAATTCTGTCAACCCTGCCAGGTTCACCGCCATCAGCATGGATTTCGGTATAAATTAATCCGGGGCGAACGGTATTTACCCTTATCCCCTGTGCCGCAACTTCCAGAGATAACCCCGTGGTCAATGTATCTACAGCACCTTTTGAAGCAGCATAATCGATATATTCATAGGGAGCCCCCAACCTTGCCGCTGCTGATGAAACATTAACAATCGCCCCACCCTGTCCCCCATGCCGGAAAGCCATTCTTTTGACTGCCTCTCTGGCACACAGAAAATAGCCCGTGATATTGGTGGCAAACATCTCATTCAAACGCTCAGCAGTTAGCTGCTCAATGGTAGTCTGAGCCTTTAAAATGCCCGCATTATTCACCAGCCCAGTGATATACCCCAGTTCCTTTTCCGCCTTCTGAAACAGAGCCATAACCTGCTGTTCATCGGTTACATCCATCTGAACAGCCAGTGCCGATTGCCCCAGGCTTTGGATCATGTCCACAACTTCCTGTGCGCGTTCTCTGCGAGAGCGATAACTAATGCAAACATGATGCCCTTTCTTTGCCAGATCAAGCGCTGTTGCTTTACCAATACCACGGGAACCACCCGTAATAATTGTGACTTTCTGCATAGGGCTATCTTCCTCATTATTTATGTTGAGTTAATTAATGCTTAATGACAAAAAGATCTTTCGTGGCTGTAAATCCGGATATATTAGCATAATACCCCCCAATATAAGGTTTTACTAACACCGCAGTCACAGCGTAATAAACGGGTGCAATAGGAGCATCTTTTATCAAAATATCAACAGACCTCTGAAAGTCAGCCTGATTATTGGTTTCTCCCGCTTTTTCCACCGAATTATCAAACTCTTTATTTGAATAGAATGAAGTGTTATTACTCTGGTTAGTACTGAATATATTTAAAAAGGATACAGGATTATTATAATCCCCAATCCATCCTCCCCTGACAACATCAAACTTACCCTGATGTTCATTATCCAGCATGACTTTCCATTCTTCGGCTTGTAATTTCGCAATAACACCAAGATTCTTTTTCCACATAGAAGCAGCTGCAATTGCAATTTTTTTATGTTGCTCTGATGTATTATAAACCAGGTTAAATTTAAGCGGATTGTTCTTATTAAAACCTGCTTCAGCTAATAATTCCCGTGCTTTTTTATTTCGTTGTTCTTGTGTCCACGAAGCATATTCCGGTAATTTAAATTTAAACCCACCAATCCCCGGTGGCAGTATGGTATAAGCAGGTATCTGGCCCTGAGCAACAACCCGATTAGCAATAATATCCCGATCCAAAGATAAATTTAAAGCCTGTCTGACTCTGGCATCATTAAACGGATATTTTTTATTATTAAAATCATAATAATATGTACTCAGAAGCGGCGTAATATGAATCTGTCCTCCTATTGTTCGTTTTAATGAAGCAAAGTCTTCTAACGGAATAGTAAATGTCATATCAACCCCTCCGGCTAAATAACGATTTAATTCTGATTTATTTGACGAGATGGGTAGATACGTGACTTTATTAATTACCGTATTTTCATCATCCCAATAATAGTGATTTCTGACTCCAACAACCTTTTCATTAACATGCCATTCAGATAGCTTAAATGGCCCACTAGAGACAAAATATTCAGGTTTTACCCATTTATCACCATATTTTGTCACTACTTTTTCATTAATTGGGTACAGAATCGGAAAGGCTAACATTTGTAGAAAATAACCAACCGGTTTCTCCAATTTAACCTCAACCGTCGCATCGTCCAGCGCTTTAACACCCAATTCTTCCGCTTTCTTCTGGCCATTAAGAATAGCTTGCGCATTGACAACGAAAGCATCAGCAAGATAACTGCCATAAGGAGAAATTGTTGCAGGCTCAATCAACCGCCGCCAGCTGAAAACAACATCATGAGCAGTGATAGGTGTACCATCAGACCATTTGATACCTTTTCTTAAATGAAACACCCACGTTTTATTATCTTTTGTTTCCCAGCTTTCAGCCAATCTGGGTTCAATTTTATTGTTTTTATCCGTTCCGACTAATCCTTCAAAAAAATCATTGATAATATTCAGTGAAACATTATCTTCAGCTTTATCAACATCAAGTGATGCAGGTTCTGCACCATTATTACGAATAACCTCCTGTTTTTCATTCAATTGTATACCGGGTGGAATAACGGCGGCATAGGATGAAGTAATACTAAAAAATATCATAGTCATAGAATAAACTAATATTTCTATTTCTCTATTAATTATTTTATTTAACATGTCATTTTCCTCTATTGCTGTAATGTGATTTTTATTATTAATTAGAAACATTGTCGTGTGCTTTAAATAAGGTATACACATCTATTATTTAATAATAGCACTTGAAAAAATAACATTTTAAAAAAAGCCAATTAATGATTTCGATGATGAATAGCACAGTAAAAAAAGCTGCAACTGAGCCAGATGCAGCTTGAATTCTGATAAGAATAATTATCTTATATTTTAATGTTCTATAATATAAAGATCTTTAGTGGATACATAACCCATAGGGGTAACATAAAATCCACCAACATATGGCTTCACCATTTTAGAATTAACATAATAATAAATAGGAATAACAGGTGAATCTTTAGTTATAATATCCAGGCCTTTCTGCTGATATAATACATCATTAGTCTCACTCGCTTTTTTAATGGCTGTATCATAATCACTATTATTATATAAAGCAGTATTTTTCACCTGCCCTGACATAAACATATTCAGAAAGCTCATTGGGCTATTATAATCGGCAATCCATGCCCTTCTGATAACCTCAAACTTACCCTGATGCATATTATCCAGCATCACTTTCCATTCCTGATTCTGCAAAGTAACCTCTACACCCAGGTTCTTTTTCCACATTGAACTAACTGCAATAGCAATTTTTTGGTGTGATTCATGAGTATTGTAAAGCAAATTAAATTTCAATGGATTGTCTTTATTGAACCCTGCTTCATTCAATAGTACTTTGGCTTTTTCAATACGCTGCTCCTGAGTCCATGAAGCATAATCAGGCTCTGAAAACTCGAAGCCGCCAGTATTGGGGGGAACAAGGGTATAAGCAGGCTTTTGCCCCTGCCTTAATACTTTATAAGCGATCACATCTCTGTCTACCGCTAAATTTAATGCCTGCCTGACTTTAATATTATCAAAAGGTGGTTTTTTATTATTAAATTCATAGAAATAAGTACCAACTTTAGGAGATGTATAAACCTGCTCTCCCATTTTTTCCTTTACCGATTCAAAAGACTCCAGTGGAATGGTGCCAGTAAAATCCACTTCACCAGCCAGATAACGGCTTAAAGCAGATTTTTCAGAAGCAATAACAAGATAATGTACTTTATCTATAACGGTGTTTTTATCATCCCAATATTGTGGATTTCTGACTCCTATGATTTTTTCATTCACCTTCCACTCGGACAGTTTAAATGGCCCATTTCCCACAAAATTACCCGGCCTTGTCCATTTATCACCATATTTTTCAATAGCGTTTTTATTCACAGGTACCATAACGGTATGCGTTAATGCCTGTAAAAAATCACCCATTGGTTTATCCAGACGCACTTCCAAGGTCATATCATCTAATGCTTTTACTCCAAGTTCTTCTCCTTTCTTCTTACCTGTAAGCACATCATTAGCATTGATAATGCTGATATTTTCAAGATAACTACCATAGGGAGATACAATGTCAGGCTCAACCAAACGTCGCCAACTAAAAACAAAATCATGGGCTGTAATCGGTGTGCCATCAGACCACTTAATTCCTTTTCTCAGATGAAAAACCCATGTTTTATTATCACTGGTTTCCCACCGTTCAGCCAACCTTGGCTCAATATTGCCCTGCCTATCGATATAAACTAGTCCCTCAAAAAAATCGTGAATAATATCAAACTCAACATCACTGGAGACTTTATGCACATCCAATGAGGCAGGCTCTGATAGACTATTACGTACAATTTCCTGCTTAGCCGCCAGTTTTGTTCCTTCCGGCACAACAGCGGCGTAAGATAATGAAACATTTCCAAATATTGCTGCAATAACACAAGAGAGTATGCTGATTTTTTTCTTTACTGCTAAATTAGTCATCATTTTTTGTATAGCCATAATAAAGCTCTCCATAATTATATTATCACTTAAACATTCATCATTATATTTCTCTATAAAAAACTGACTTACCTGCCATCTTAAAAAACACTTCAACACTTGTTTTCACGTTACATATTTGGCATATCTTCTGACGCCAATATCAAAAAATAATTTAGCCACAATAATTAAAATTAATGTGATGGCTGACTGAATAAAAAACCACTTCACGCTCATTATCCCATTTGCAACTGAAGCGGGAACGCCAGTTATAAATAAACAAGGAAGTACAAACATCAGAATAATACGTATCAAGCCGTGAAAAGACTGCTCAGGCCTGACTAACACCTTAAAACAAGGGTTAGAATATTTAATACTGACTAAAGCAGATGTCCAGAATATGCTTGTTCTTATGATCCATGTGATCGCTGTCAGGACTAAAACTCCCTCAAAGACCATAATTAAATGTAAAAACACGTACAAAATATCAGTATTTAAATAAATATGAACAGCAAAAAACAATACTAAAGATAAAAATGACAATAAAAAGTGTTCGAATGCAATGCCTGTTGCAACATAAAGAAATTGAGTATTTATCGGCAGTATCAAATGCGGATCTAACTTTAATGACTTAACTTTATTTGTCAGTAAAAAACTTCCTCTTCCGAATAAAAAAAGATAAAAATTATCTACCAAACATACCGTAGTAAAAAAGATAAGAACGAAATCATTAGACAAAATATAATCAGAAGACTTTGAGCCTAAAATGGCATACCAGAAAAAACCCTGCGCCATATAGAAATTAAAATTAATAAAAGCCGCCATCCAAAAATTAAAAGGGCTTTTTTTAGCTTCTGATAAACTATTTTTAAACCCTGTAAATATAATATTAAGCATTGCCATTATACCCTTGATTATACTTTATCATATAACGCCAGATGACACTAAAAATTATCATCAGGAAGAACATTACTAATAAGCCACTCAGTATAAAGTAAAGAGAGATTGAATTTGTTGCAATTTTAACAGGGACGTAAGTAATGTATTGAAAAGGAATATAATTAAAAAACATTTTTATGGTGTCATTAAATACATCTAATGGTATTACGGCACCTGATAATGCCCATGATAACGTATCCTTTACCATAATAAAGGAGTAGGCCCCTCTGAACTTAAAAGCCATACAAGATAATATCATTGTTAAATATAAATTTATAAATAAGCCTATACATAATGCAACCAATAACCATAAAAGGTTTGGCAAGTTACCCTGATACCAGATGATAAAAATAACTAATGGAGACATAACAAACATTCTGGCTAACATCTGCCCAAAAGCATACTCAGAATAATACAGCAATATTGACTTTGGCATGATGATTAATCTATCAACACTACCATCTTCAATATTGAATGCTAACCTCTCCGGAAATCCTGAAATACTTGTTAACTGAAAAATCATCACTGACCATAATATATAAGTGATTATCTCATTACGTGTGTAATGAGCAAAATCACTTGAACCTGTCATTGTACTCCAAAAGGATAATTCAACAGCATACAGTGTTATTATAAGAAAGTAGTAGCCTAATATAATATTCTTAGCTCTGATAGCTTCTATAAAAGAGAATTTAGCAATCACAAGAATAACCTCTCTAAATATATCGCATTCTTTTCCTTGGAATCACATTCATTCAGGTTTACTCTTGATACTTCGCCCTCTTTCAGAAAGATAATATCCTTACAGATATCAGCTATATCTATCATATTATGTGAAGTAATAAGTATTTTACTCTCATTGTTATCAGCATAATCTTTTAAAATACTACGTAATAAAATCTGTGATTCTATATCCAATCCAATCGTTGGCTCATCCAAAATAAGAAGCTTTGGCTTATTCAACATATGTATTAATAAATTAGATTTAACAGACTGGCCTAAAGAACACGTTTTTGCTGGTTTCCTTGCAATATTTCTAAGATTCATCATCTCTATCATGCTCTCAACATGATCTTTATCATAAATACGTTTATATATTTTTGAAAAAAGTTCTATATTCTCATAGAGAGATAACTCCTCCCAGAGCATTGACCGATTTCCAAAAAGGACACCAAGGTTAGATAAAAGCTTTGCAGGACGCCCATATGGAGAGGTGCCAAACACAGTAATATCACCAGAGTTTGGTGTTAAAATTCCCGTAATTAACTTTATTAATGTTGTTTTACCTGCTCCATTTTTCCCCAGCAATCCAATAATTTTCTCATCATTAAATATTTCAATACTTAGGCTTTCAAATAATTTCACCTCAGTTTCATTTGATTTAAATAAATTCTTAAAAAATCCATTCTGGATTTCCCTGTTTCGATAGCTAAAATATAAATTATTTATTTTTATCATATAAATTTACTAATTGTAGTCAGAAATATACATGCCCACTAAATATGTGTGCTCTCTACCCTTCATAACTCAATAAAAACTTATAAAAATTTCAACCCTGCTGGCTGTTTTATAATTCTTGCCAACATCTGATGTCAATGTTTATTTCTTATTGCTATCTGGCCTAATTACATACGTGTGATACTATTCATTACAATATTTTATCATGACCATTATCACCATAATCACCTGATTTAATAAATTATTTATTTTATTGATTGAGAGAGAAATAATTCCCCATTGAATAATAAGAAGCAAAATTAATTCATGATGAAAAATAAAACATGAATTTTTCATCAATTAATAAAAAGAAATAACACCTCTAAAATACAACAAAAACAAATCTAAAAAAACATAATATCTGGTATCAGATATATAAATTAATGTTAAGTTTCACACCTAAGTTATAATTACATGCAAAAATAATTATTTCATATAGGAATTATTTGATTAACAAAAACACAACATTTGTTTTCAAAAACATTATATGCATCACAATTATCATGTAGTATTAGCTCATATCTCCGTGATCAGAGATATGAGCAATCATTTTATTAGAACCGTATTTAGTGTTTAATCACATACATATCTTTTGTCAGATAGTAGCCTCGTGGATCAACATAAACACCTCCAAGATAAGGTTTAATCATTTTATGATTCACAGCCGAATAAATAGGGATAATTGGGGTATCCTCAGTAATAATATCTAGTGCTTTTTGGTAACCCGCTTTATCATTTGTTTTCCCTGATTCCATAACTATTTCATCAAATTGTTTATTTGAATAATATGATGAATTTTGTGTGTGATCTGTAGTGAATATATTGAAATATGTCATCGGGCTATCATAGTCTGCAATCCAGCCATATCTGACAAGATCATATTTACCCTGATATTTATTATCAAGAACTACTTTCCATTCTTGATTTTGTAGGGTTGCCTCAATACCCAGATTTTTTTTCCACATTGAGCTGAGGGCAATAGCCACTTTCTTATGAGCTTCAAGCGTGTTATACAACAGAGTAAATTTAAGTGGATTGTTCTGGTTAAATCCGGCTTCCTTTAATAATGCTCTGGCTTTTTCGACCCGTTGTTCCTGCGTCCAATCAGCAAAATCCGGTTGTTTAAAATCAAAACCGCCAATACCGGGAGGTAGGAAAGTATAAATAGGCTTTTGCCCCTGCCCTAACACTTTATCAGCGATAATATCTCTGTCTATTGCCAGATTTAATGCCTGCCTGACCCGAATATCAGTAAACGGTGCTTTTCCGTTATTAATTTCATAATAATAAGCGCCCAGTCTGGGAGAAACATGCACTTGTTCCGGATATTTTTTCTTTAATGATGCGAATGAGTCCTGTGGAATTGTCAGCGTGATATCAATTTCACCTGCCAAATAACGGTTCAAATCAGATTTTGCTGACTCTAAAGCAAGGTACGTGACTTTATTAATAACAACATTTTTATTATCCCAATAATAGGGGTTTCTGATACCCACTATTTTCTCATTGACTATCCATTCAGATAATTTGAATGCGCCGCTACTAACAAAGTGTTCAGGCTGTATCCATTTATCACCATATTTTCTGACCACTTTTTCGCTGACAGGAACCATGACAGGATGAGCCAGTCTCTGTATAAAATCCCCGATAGGTTTATCTAACTTCACTTCGAACGTATAATTATCCAATGCTTTTATGCCTAATTCATTAGCACTCTTTGTGCCTTTAAGCACATCTTTAGCATTCATTACCGCAGCATCAATCAGATAGTTTCCATAAGGTGAGCCAACTGCCGGATCAAGTAAACGCTGCCAGCTAAAAACCACATCATGGGCAGTGATAGAAGAACCATCAGACCATTTAGCATCCTGTCTTAAACGAAAGACCCAGTTTTGATTATCCTGAGTTTCCCAGCTAGTTGCTAATAAGGGAGCAATATTACCTTGTTTGTCGGTATACACCAGATTATCGAAAAAATCATAAATAATATTAAAATCGGTATCACTTTCAACTTTATGCACATCCAATGAAACAGGTTCACTACCATTATTACGTACCACTTCCTGCTTTTCCGCCAATTGTGTTCCGGGTGGAATAATGACCGCATGGGATACAGTGACTACACCGGCTAATGTTATTGCAGCCAAACAGGATAATTGTTTTATAGCTCTATTTTTAATATTTTTTATTTTCATTGTTTTAATCCTGCAAATGGGATGAGAGCCTATTAAGACTCTCTATCTGTTTATTAATGTTTTATGACATAAAGATCTTTCGTTGAAATATACTCCATGGGAGTAGGATGAAAACCACCAATATAAGGTTTTACCATCTTATTACTCACGTAGTAATAAATAGGAATAACAGGTGTGTCATTGGTTATGATATCCATTGCATTTTGATAATGTTTTATGTCGTTAGTTTCCCCTGATTTAAGGACCATTTGATCAAAATCACTATTTTCATAGAGCTGGATATTATTACTATTGCCTGTTACGAAAATATCCAGAAATGACATCGGGCTATTATAATCTGCTACCCATGCATACCTGACTATATCAAATTTACCCTGATGCATATTATCCAGCATGACTTTCCATTCCTGATTTTGCAGTACAGCATTCACATCAAGATTTTTTTTCCACATTGAACTGACTGCTATAGCTATTTTTTTATGAGTTTCTCTTGTGTTATAAAGCAAATCAATTTTTAGTGGATTATTTTTATTGAATCCGGCTTCATTTAATAATTCTCTGGCTTTTTTAATCCGCTGTTCTTGTGTCCACCCTGCATATTCAGGCGGAATTAAATTTAACCCACCAATATTAGGAGGAAGGACATTATAAGCCGGTAACTGCCCCTGCCCCAAAACCTTATCGGCAATAACATCTCTGTCAATGGCTAAACTTAATGCTAACCTGACCCTGACATCATTGAATGGTGGTTTCTTGTTATTAAAAGCATAATAATAAGTGGATAGCATAGGAGTAATATGCATCTGATCGGGAATTTCTTTTTTTAATGATGCAAAGGCATCTAATGCGATTGTTTTAGTTATATCAATTTCACCTGCAAGGTAACGGTTCAGATCGGCTTTTTCAGATACGATGGTGACATAAGTCACTTTATTAATGACTGTGTTTTTATCATCCCAATATTGAGGATTTCTGACCCCAACGACCTTCTCATTCACTGTCCACTCAGACAGTTTAAAAGCACCGCTACCAACGAATGTTTCTGGCTGCGTCCACCTATCACCATATTTATTGACTGTTTTTTCACTGATAGGAACCATAACCGGATGAGTTAACATTTGTAAGAAATACGCGACTGGCTTATCCAATTTCACTTCCAATGTAGAATCATCCAGCGCTTTTACCCCAAGCTCTTCGCCTTTTTTCTTACCCAGTAATACATCATTCGCATTTGTCACATGAGCGGTTGCAAGATAACTACCATAAGGAGAACCCATTGTCGGCTCAAGTAAACGCCGCCAGCTGAATACCACATCATGAGCGGTAATCGGCGTGCCATCAGACCATTTAATACCTTTTCTTAAATGGAAAACCCATGTCTGGTTATCCTTCGTTTCCCAGCGCTCCGCCAATCTGGGTTCGATATTACCTTTTTTGTCGGTATAGACCAAACCATCAAAAAAATCATGAATGATATCTAACTCAGTATTACTTTCTACTTTATGTACATCTAATGAAGCAGGAAATGAGCCATTATTACGCACGATTTCCTGTTTTTCTGCCAACTCTGTGCCGGGTGGCACAACAGCCGTCTGAGCAGAAAAACCGATACTGCCTAATGCAATGGCTATTGAGCAGGTTAATACTTTCGATGTTGTGTTTTTTATCATTCCAGAAATTATTTTCTGCATCGTTTGGTTACCCCCATTATTATATTTTTACTTTTTTTACGTTAATTATTTTAATTAGATTTTTAATTCAGAAATAGCCTATTACAAGCAGGCTATTTCTATTGAAGATTAATGTTTAATAATATAAAGATCTTTTGTCATAATATGTCCCAATGGGCTAACAAACAGGCCGCCGACATAAGGTTTGACTAATTTAACACGGACGAAGTAATAAACTGGAATGGCAGGTGAATCATGGGTAATAATATCAAGTGCTTTTTGATAGATTGCTTGCTCATTAGTTTCATCTGCCTTTAATACTAACTTATCAAATTCTGGATTACTGTATTTTGTTATATTATTTGTGTTTCCTGTCATGAAAATTTCCAGAAAGGTAAATGGGCTATTATAATCTGCCTGCCAAGCATATCTGCCAACTTCAAAGTTACCCTGATACAGCGATTCTGTCTGCGATTTACTTTCCTGATTTTCCAGAATAGCATCAACACCGAGGTTCTTTTTCCATATTGAACTGGCAGCAATAGCAAGTCTTTTATGAGCATCAGAAGTGTTATATAAAAGTTTAAATTTCAGTGGATTACCTTCATTAAAACCCGCTTCATTTAATAACGCTTTAGCTTTTTCAACGCGCTGCTCCTGCGTCCACGAAGCATAATCAGGATGTTTTAATTCCATCCCTCCACTACCCGGAGAAACTACATGATAAGCTGGTTTTTGGCCTTGCCCTAGCACCCTGCCAGCAATTACATCCCTGTCCAACGCTAAAGTCAGTGCCTGTCTGACCCGCACATCGTTAAATGGGGGTTTTTGCGTATTGAAAAGATAATAAGAAACACTCATTATCGGTTTAATATGGAATTGATCACCCAGTTCTTTTTGTAATTTAGAAAAGAAATCTGTTGGCCCACCATTAGAAATATCAAGTTCTCCTGCCAGATAGCGATTAAGATCCGCCTTATAATCAGATATTGGCAAGTAAGTAACTTTATTAATTATGGTATTTTTATTATCCCAATAATGAGGATTTCTGACACCAACAATTTTCTCATTCACGACCCACTCAGAAAGTGTAAAAGGCCCGTTACTGACAAAAAATTGTGGCTGTGTCCATTTGTTACCATGTTTTGTAACAACCTTTTCATTAAGTGGAGACATAACCGCATGTGCCAACATTTGCAAAAGGCCTGCTTTTGGTTTTTCCAGTGTGACTTCTAAAGTTTTATCATTCAGGGCCTTAATACCGAGTTCTTCCGGTTTTTTCTTACCGGATAATACAGCCTGTGCATTGGTAATATTAGCCTGAACCAGATAACTCCCATAAGGAGAAACAGTATCCGGTGTCACCAACCGCCGCCAAGTGAACACCACATCATGGGCAGTTACCGGTGAACCGTCTGACCACTTCGCCTCTTTTCTTAAATAAAAAATCCATGTTTTATTATCTGTAGTTTCCCAACGTTCGGCTAAAGCAGGGATAATTTTTTCTTCTTTGTCAGTATCCACTAGACGTTCAAAGAGATCCACTAAAATATCAAATTCACTGCTACTGTCTGATTTATGCGGATCCAAAGAAGCGGGTTCGGAAAAATTATTGCGGGTGATTTCTTGCTTTTCGGCTAATTGGGTTCCGGCAGGGACTACAGCAGCGTAAGAATATGTGGCACTTCCCAGTATAAGACTTACAGAACAGGTTAATACTCTGGCAATTTTATTTTTTATTAGCCTTGCCATTATTTTTTGCATATTAGCGCTCTCCATAACTGTTTTTATTATTTATTCAATATCTCATTTATTATTACTACCTTAATTATTATTACGTTATAAATATTACGTTTATAAGTAATACATTCACTTAATTTGAAAAGATTAAAAATATAAGTGCAATGCATAACAATTAGCATTGCACTTATTATTTAAAACAGCAGAAAGATTACAGTACCTGTTTGATGGTGATTTTATCTACAGTAATTTTTTGTATTTACAATCACCATCACATTATTGGCTACTTATATCCGTGATTCTGTCTTTTTTCGGGTAAGCAATCGGTGATTTCTCGGCAAAATATTTCACCACCGCATCCACATCAGGAACACTGTATACCGGATCGGTGCCTTCTTTAAATACGGAGAAATTACTGCCTCCGGTTGCCAGATATTCGTTAGCCGCTACACGGTACTTGGCTTTCATATCAACTGGCTTGCCATTAATCTTCATAGAGCTGGCGATCACACGCTGCCCTGCCGGTTTTGAGCTATCCCACGAGTATTCAAGAGAATGAGATACCGCCATCACACTTGGGCGCGTGCGATCCCACTGTTGTTCCAACGCGCGCTTGATCTGTTCACCGGTCAGCGTCTTAGTCACCATCACATTAGAGAACGGCTGCACGGTGTAAATCGCGTTATAAGTGACATCCCCTGCATCCATTGGCGCACGGATACCGCCATTATTTACGAAGGCAATCACAGCACCGCCACTCTCTTTTGCCGTTGTGGCATACAGGTGCGCATCAGCGATCACTTTACCCAATGCAGATTCACCACCGGATGTCGGTTTCTTATTCAGATCACTTTCCAGTTTCCCGATCACGCGATTTGCCAAAGGCGTCGCTATTTTTTCGTAAGAAGATAATAACTCCGTCACTTTCGGGTCTTTGCCATATTTATAGTTATCAACCCAAATATTTTTTGCTTTGAAATCAACAACGTCTTTGGTGGTTTTATCCAGTTTCAGATCCAGCTTAGTGAGCAAAGCACCATTAGCCTGAGCAGAAGTGACAGATTTACCATTAATCACGCAGTTATAAGCCTGATGAGTATGGCCGCTGATCACGAAATCCACTTCTTGATCCAACTGATTGACGATATCGATGATTTTTCCGGTTATCCCATTGCAGGCATTAACATCAACACCAACACCACCAGCGTCACGTCTTTGCATTGCGCCTTCGTGGATCAGCACCCCAATGGCTTTTACACCCTTTTTCTGCAATTCTGGCACCAGCGCATTGATAGTTTTAACTTCATTGGAAAAGCTCAGACCAGCCGTTCCCTGAGGTGTGACAATTGCCGGTGTACCTTCCAGTGTCAGGCCAATAAAGGCCACCGGAATTCCTTCAAATTCTTTGATGACATATTCCGGAAATAAGGTTTTACCGGTTTCATTAACTGTGACGTTAGCCGACAGATACTGAAACCCAGCGCCTTTAAATGGTGCTGGCCCCTGACAACCTGTTACCGGATGGCAGCCACCATTCTGTTTACGCAACAGCTCAGTTTTACCTTTATCAAATTCGTGATTCCCCACCGAAGTGGCTTCCAGACCGGCAAGGGTCAGAGCTTCAATACTGGGCTCATCGTGGAACATCGAGGAGAGCAACGGGCTGGCACCAATTAAATCACCGGCGGCAACCACGATATTATTCGGGTTATCCTGTTTCAGCTCTTTAATCAGCGTTGCCATATGTTCGATACCGCCGGACTGATTTTTAGGTGCCTTCAACGCGCCATGAAAATCATTCAGACCCAGAACTCGTACATCCACGATATTTGATGATTCATTAGCCGGCTTGGTTGCACACCCTGCCAGCAATGCTGTGCCAATTACAATCGGAAGTAATTTATATTTATAATTCATCTCATTATCTCTTTAAATCAGCTATCAAAGTGTAACCGTCATCTTTCAGGTTACAGCCCAAAGCTGCAACCTGAAACTTATAGGCAGTACAATTAAGCGTTATTTTTTATCAGTCAGATCAATTTGATAAATGGCAAACCCGACATCGTCATTTTTCAGGTATTTCACCGGATATTGGGCATGTTCTTTAATAAATTTCGCTGCTTTTTCTGATGGAGATGTTTCAAAACGGATATCCAGTTGCTTATCTGTCTTGATTGGCAGGAATGACCAGTTATTTTCTGCCTGTGTTGATACCACACCCTGCTCTTTGGTTGTTCTGGAAATATAAGCTGCCAGAACGGAGCGGTTTTCATCCGGTGAAGCAAATGCGATGTGATCTTCTCCGGTTCCGGCAAATTTACCGCCGTAACCACGGTAGTTATTGGTGGCAATCAGGAAGGTGGCTTTTGGATCGATAGGTTTACCCTGATAAGTAACATCCTTGATACGGTTCGCATCTTTATTGATAAGCTGGCAATCCGTATCGTATTTCGCGGGTTGAGTCAGATCTACCTTATAGTTGACGCCACTAATAGTATCGAAATTATAAGTACGGAAACCATCCCAGTTCAGTAATTCCTGTGGCTTGGTAGAGTTCGGATCGATCTGGTTATACATACCCACTGAGCATTCCAGCCATTCAGTAACATCAGCACCACTCGCTTTGACTACAACTAACGTGTTCGGGTAGAGATACAAGTCTGCGGCATTGCGGAATGTCAGATCACCTTTTTCTACTTCAACGAAGTCAGCAGGAGCATTTTTACGTCCACCCGCTTTGAATGGTGCTGCGGCTCCCAGAACCGGTAAGTCAGCCAGATCAGGATCGCCTTTGATAAAGCGTTTGGTGTAATCAACCTGAGCGTCATTGACGATCTGAACCGTCGGATCACTCTGGATCAGGGCAAGGTAACTGTACATATTGGCAGAGGCTTTACCAATGTGCTTACCAACAAAATCACGAGTTCCCTGATTAGCTTTATCGATAATCGCTGCCAGCTTATCATCACGCTCAACCAGTGCTTTCTTATGGGCTTTATCGTAGATAGGGCGCGCTTCTGCTTTAGCAGATTCCACTTTCCATTCACCACCGTCGTTGTTGATAACCATATCAACAACGCCCAGATGATCTCCCCATTGGCCCGGCATTACCGCTGGAATGCCATTGACTGTGCCGTTAGCCACATCGACACCTTTAATCCCGGCATACTCTTTATTTGGGAAAACACCGTGAGAATGACCGAACATGATGGCATTGATGCCAGGAACTTCGCTCAGGTAGTAAACCGAGTTTTCCGCCATCGCTTTATAGGGTTCCTGCGAGAAGCCGGAGTGCGGAATGGCAATAATCAGATCTGCACCTGCTTTTTTCATTTCAGGTACGAATTTTTTCGCCGTTTCGGTGATATCGTTGACAACGACTTTGCCATCCAGATTCGCTTTATCCCAGATACTGATCTGTGGCGGAACAAAACCGATATAACCGATCTTAATCGTGTGCTCTTTGCCTTCCCGATCTTTAACCGGAGTATCGACAATAATATAAGGGGTAAAATAATTTTTACCGGTTTTGGCATCCATAACATTGGCGTTGACATAAGGGAACTCAGCTCCCGCTATCGCCTGTTTCAGGTAATCCAGACCAAAATTGAACTCATGATTACCGAAGTTACCTACGGTATAACCCATGGTGTTCATAAGTTGGTGAGCCGGGTGAACTTCACCCTGTTTCAGCCCTTTTGCCGCCATATAATCTGCCATCGGGCTACCCTGAATCAGGTCACCGTTATCAACCAGAATGGCATTGGTCACTTCAGATTTGGCTGCTTTAATCAGGCTTGCAGTACGAACCAAACCAAACTGTTCAGTCGGTTTATCCTTAAAGTAATCGAAATCAATCAGGTTGCTATGAACATCTGATGTTTCCATAACCCGTAAATCAACGGTCGCTGCATTGACATTAAATGCCACCAACATTGCCAGTGCTGAAATTTTCAACCCATGCTTCAACATGTTATACCCCTTTGTAGAGAGGAGAACCGGTAAAAGCTCTCCCATAACATTTTTCTTAGAAAGAATTTATTCAATTAAAAAAACAAACGTGCACCGGTTTCCAGAATGGTCTGTTTCTTATCTCTGTAAACCGGGTTGTCACTGCGGGCATCATCATATGCCGCTTCAACAAACAGACGTATGCTATTGTACTGAGAAACAGAAAAACGTTTATCTAAACCAACGGTGTAAGTCTGTTTTTTATAGTTGAATGTGTTGGAATCACCGTCACGCAGGTAATAACCTGCATACATGCCGCTTTCAATTTTATCCCAGTGCCATTTCGCACCCAGGCCATACAGGTTTGCTTTCCAGTTTCCTTTGACGGAATTGGAACTGAGTTTACTGTTTCCGCCTTCCTGATAAATCATGCCTGAGTTGCGGGAACGTGCCTGTCCGTAATCCACACCAACAGAGAATTCACGTCCGGGGAAGTAATATTCCATACCAAAAGCCAGTAAACTGTCTTGTGGGGAAACATCAGCAACTTTACGCTCGCCACCCGCTATTTTTCGGTGTGCTTCTCCCGTTGCCGCGGAGTAACCAGCATCAAATTTCAGGCCAAACTTTGATTCATAGAAACCAACAACAGAATAGGCGTGGCGCAAATCACCATGCTGGCGATCTTTATCTGAACCGGATTTACCACTGTAAGTGGCAGCAAGCTTAAAGCCTTCATAACTGTTGGTCTGAATAAAAATTGTTTGCGGCAGGCGGGTTACGAAATTGTTTTTGCCCACCCCGTCATTGCTGTAGCCTGTTGCACGGCTCAGGACATCACTGAAATAAAATACGCCTGTGTTGCCATAGCCGTAGCTGGATTTTTTTACCCAATCAATAGGAATATAAGTCCGGCCTAATTGAATCTGGCCATAATCACGATGGGATGCGCCGATATAACCAAGACGATTGTACATTTCAAAACTGGTTTTAGAATTATCGCTATTTGATCTTTGAGTATCTGAACCCCATTCCATTTTACCAAATACGCGAATATCTCTGGTTAATTGATGACTACCACCAATACCAATGCGGCTGCCATCATCGCGAATATTGATATCGCGATCCTGACTGGTGGTTTTTGCCTTCAGACGAAACTGCCCAATCAAATCGACTTTGGTTCCCTTGTCATTGTAAACCGTAACGGCACCAGCGCTGCCAGAAATAACCAATAATCCAATTAATGCAGCCAATGGCTTCATGCTTTTCATAATAAGACACCCACAAAGATTAATTTTTAGGTAATACGTCCCGCTATCACGAACTGTGCGCAATATATTCAGGGCAATAAAAACCCGTCACTATTTTCGTGAAAATAAAAGACGTGTTTAAAAAATGATAGAATCAGTATTATTGATTATTATTTCTAATGAAATTTCCTCGTTAGAATATTTATAACATGCCATATTTAACCAGCAATAAGATTAAAAAATGAAAGTGAAAAATAAAAAACAGGAGAATTAAATCTCCAATATCATGTTGTACTACATTGATGTATTAAGTTCGTGTGCTGTATTCATCCCATTACACGCATTTATAATAACTAAAGAAAACAATGTTTTTCGTGAAGGGGTGCACACTAATTAAAACAGGTTAGAAAAAATTTACACTAATATGTGACATGAATCATAAAACAGCCTTTCATCGTTTAAATATCATCATTACAGACTATTTTTACCACAGCACAAAAAATGTATTCTTTATATTAATTTTTATTATTCACAATTTAATAAATCGATTTTTTTATAATCTATAAAAACTCATAAAATTAAATTCAATGAATATATTTAATCAACCTCAATCGAAATATATTTTTATTATTATAAAAAACATATGATTAATAATACGCATTGATTGCACTTTTATTTTTGTTATTACCCGTAACATAGAAATACAACTCATGCATTAAATTGAAAATTTAACTTAAGTCAGGTTAAGGTAAAATTTATTTTTTTACACGCAATCAGCCAAAGACAAAAAGAAATGTCTTATACATTATGTTTATTCATCGGTCTAAATGGTATGCCCTTCATCTTTCAGAAAAAATAAAGGGCAATATGCGGTTATTTATGAGAATGAGGCCATAACCACGCAGCTCCGCGCACTCCACTGGAATCACCATGCAGCGCTTTTTTGATAGGTGTTGCACACTCGCCACCAAACACCCACTCGCTGACTAATCCGGGCAGAGTCTGATAAAGACGATCAACATTACTCATACCACCGCCCAAGACAATAACATCGGGATCAAGCAAGTTAACGACCTGTGCCAATGCCCTCGCCAGACGTCTTTCATAACGCTGGATAGCCAGTTCTGCGATTTTATCCCCTTGTGCCACGGCCTCCATGATTTCATGGCCTTTTTTGTGTATACTACTGGCGCGGAAATAATCTCTCATAAAGCCGGTTCCCGATACAAACATCTCGGTACAACCAGGTTTACCACAGAAACAACGCACCTCTTCCTGATATGCACGGTCTTCATCATCCATCCACGGCAACGGGTTATGACCCCACTCTCCAGCCAGACCATTTCCACCCGCATGGACTCTGCCATCAAATGCCAGACCCGAGCCACAGCCAGTCCCGACAATAACCGCAAATACCATTTGTTTACCTGCCGCCGCACCATCAGTCGCTTCTGATACAGCCAGACAGTTCGCATCATTAGCAACCCGGACTTCGCGCCCTAACAGGGCAGAAATATCTCTGTCCAGTACCTGATCATTCAGCCAGACAGAATTGGCATTTTTAACTTTTCCGGTAAAAGGTGAAATTGCACCCGGAATACCAATCCCGATTGTTCCTCTCTGACCAGTTGCCTGTTCTGCGTCTGCTATCAAACCGGCAATCGCAGCCAAAGTCTGCGGGTAATCGTTGCGGGGAGTATCTACCCGCTTACGAAACAGCTCTTTTCCCTGATCGCCCAATGCGATCACTTCAATCTTGGTTCCACCAAGATCAATACCTATACGCATAGCTTACCTTTTTCTCTGTGGTTAACCGTTAGCTGAATTTTTCAGCCTAACTGGATCGTGTTGTTACAGGATCATTGCCTGAGCAGCATTAACAATCAAGAACTATAACGTCACTTTGTTTTAGGAATTGGACGTTTGTTTTCAGAATTGTGCATAAACAACAAAAAGAAAACCTACAAAACGACGGGGATGAATTGCTAGGGCTTCACCGCATGATTCGTTATCATGCACAGCTACGCTTTTCAAATAACGTTTATATGACGTTTGTCACAATGCATAAATATGGGGTAACCGCATGTTATGGTTCAAAAATTTAATGATTTACCGTTTAAACCGAGAAATATCGCTTTCTGCGGATGAACTGGAAAAACAATTAAGCCCACTGGCATTCACCCCATGTGGCAGTCAGGATATGATGAAAACAGGCTGGGTTCCGCCAATGGGTGCTCATGGTGAAGCACTAACACATGCAGCAGGTAATCAGATCCTGATCTGTGCACGCAAAGAAGAAAAAATGTTGCCTTCTCCGGTCATTAAACAGGAACTTCAGGCCAAAATTGCCCGTCTGGAAGGAGAACAACACCGGAAATTAAAAAAAACCGAGAAAGACTCGCTGAAAGATGAAGTGATTCATACTTTATTGCCAAGGGCATTCAGCCGTTTCAGCCAGACTTATATCTGGATAGATACTGTTAACCATCTGATTATTGTTGATTCCGCCAGTGCCAAGCGCGCTGAGGATAATCTGGCATTGCTCAGAAAAACGCTGGGTTCATTGCCTGTCGTTCCTCTGACGTTTGCTGATCCTATTGAGTTAACATTAACTGAATGGGTTCGTTCAGGAGACCTGCCTGCGGGTTATGCTCTGATGGATGAAGCAGAATTGAAAGCCATTCTGGAAGAAGGTGGAGTTATCCGCTGTAAGAAACAGGAGTTAGTATCTGACGAAATAGCAACGCACATTGAATCCGGGAAATATGTCACCAAACTGGCGCTGGACTGGGAAGAACGGATTCAGTTCATGTTGTCAGATGATGGCTCTTACAAGCGTATAAAGTTCAGCGAAACATTACGTGACCAGAATGACGATATTGATCGTGAAGATGTCGCCCAGCGATTTGATGCCGATTTTACGCTGATGACGGGTGAGTTAAGTGCGCTGATAAAAAATACGATTGATGCTCTGGGTGGTGAAGCAGAAAGCTAATTTATATCGGGTAGAGCCTCAATGACAGCACCATTGAGGCTCATTACTTCAGCTATTATCAGAAACGATATACGAGGCCAACACCCATTACGTTATCAGTATTAAGCTTAGTTGCTTTTGTGAAAGCATTATCTTTCAGAAGATTAATCTGATATTCAGCATAGGTGCCCAGATTTTTGTTGAAATTATAAGATGCACCGACAGAAATATACTTCACCAAATCTTCAGAATTTTTGTTTGTTAACAGATTATTCTCACCCAGATCCTTACCTAAATCTTTACCTTTGGAGTAAACATAAGCAATCCCCGGACGCAGACCAAAATCAAATTGATACTGAGCGGTTAACTCGATGTTTTCAGTTTTGTTTGCGAACATCACGCGGTTATCCACTGAGCTGCCAAATCGGGTCAGGTTACGCGCTTCTCCGTACATAGCGGCCAGATAAACGTTATTTTTATCGTATTTTGCTGATACCAGCCAGGCTTCTGCTTTGTTCCCTTTTGCCAGCACCTTAGCTGATGCAGTACCGTTTTTCTGATCTGTAGTACGGTTAGAATTGCCATAAGAAGCAGCTACAGTAAAACCATGCCCCAAATTATAGGAGCTGGAAAGACCGACACCATCACCATTCTGCCGCGCAATATCATTACGGGTATTTAGGGTTCCGCCATCATTCTTAGCCTGATATTGCAGGGCGAAATTCAAACCGTTTACTAACCCGAAAAAGTCAGTATTACGATAAGTTAACAACCCTGTTGCACGGCCCATCATGAAGTTCTCAGTGGCGGCCATACTATCCCCACCAAACACAGTCATCATATCTGTCAGAGCGTTAGCATCATAGACAACACCAAAGTTACGCCCATAATCCAGTGTGCCGTACTCACCCAGTTTAAAACCGACAAAAGCCAGACGCGTTCTTGCAAATTGGCTGCTTTCAACTTCAGTTCTACTGGCACCCATATTGAATTCCCAGCGCCCATACCCGGAAATAGAATCTGTAAGCTGGGTAGTTCCTCTAATACCAATACGACCAAAGGAATTATCCCCTGCTTCTTTGCTTTTTGATTTAGCAAAATAACGCTGAACTTCAGCTTTGCCATATAAATCTATTTTATTACCATCCTTATTATAAATTTCAGCCGCATTTGCAGTCCCAGTTATAAAACAAGCCGGAATTGCCATTGCTATTGCCATTGCTATTACGTTGTGTTTTGTCATTATTATGGTCCTCACTTGTATTGTTATTTTACCTTTTGCCACCGCCATGAAATACACTTTCTAAGAAACACTTATTCAATAAAGAAATTTCCCAAAAGATTAATTAGGCGGATTAACATTTAGCAATCTTTGTTACTTTATGGTTAATTTTGTAATTAGCAATAGCGATACTAAGATCCAATTTAACCTTTTGCTAACAAAATTTATCCAAAAGTGCTATCCTGTGAAGCAGGTCACGTAATGAGCAGAGATTCAATACTCTAATAGCATCAATTATGTCAATTAGTTATTAAAAACAGTAAGTTATAAAAAATCAGGCCAGTAATGAAAAAGAGACGATATAACTCTAAACAGCATTTTTCACTGTTAAGTATTATGGGCCACATGATAATCACTTATTGTAAATATTGACAACTGCCGAAGAGTTCTGTATTTCGTGGAAATTGGGATATTTCCTTTTATTCCGAGGGAGCATTCCTTATATTTTTAAATGAACAACGCCAATCCAGTACAATAAATATTAACAACCTATAAGGTGCTAAAATGGCAGAAAACTACCCGCGAGCACGAGGCAGACCAGCAATTCCAGAATCAGAAATACGCCAAAAAATTCATGATATTACTCTTTCTCTCTTGCTAAATCAGGGCTATAACAAAACAACCATGGATGTTATTGCCCAAAAAGCTAAAATCGCCAAAAAAACACTTTACCGTTTTTTTAAAAACAGAGAAGAACTAATTGAGCAAGTTGTATTAGACTGGCAAGATAATTCCCCTCCATCTCTAACCAAAAATGCCAGTACTTCCCATCAAGTGATAATATTATTAGAAAAATATTTAAAGGATATTTCTGATAAGTATTTGTCTGAAAATGAAGTGGGGTTATTTAAATTATTACAGTCTGATTTCCCTCATCGCAATACTTTACTGGAAAAGTATCAAAAAAGCGGTATCGAAAACAGTAAAGTTATTTTAGAAAGCTGGTTAAACAATCAACATGAGCAAGGAGTGTTAAATAAGTTTAATTATAATACTTTCAGTGAGCTGGCTATTTCCATGGTCATTTCTGAACCACTTAGGAAAATGGTATTAGGGCTGATCCCGCCTTTACCAGAAACAGATGTTTCACCACAGATTACAGCAATAATAAAATTAATATCTATTGGTTCAGATAAGAAATAAACCTTTCCATTCTAATTTTATTTCACAGCAAAAGAATTGGCGTTGAGGTTATAATAAAAATCAACGCCTGCTTTTTAATAATTAACAAAATCCTCATCTTTCAATATCAACATTATCACCTGATCTGATGAAGATTCTCCGAAACTGTTCAAAGCAAGTTATTTTATTTAGCTGATTAATCATTTCATCCTGACTGAAAACATCCAATAACGCATCATAACACTCCGCAAAACACGCCCTGTCGATTCTGTTTATCGCAATCAAAAAAACAACATGTACACGCTCACTTTCCCCCCAGAGAATACCTTTTGGGCTGATAGCGACTGCAACACCGGTCTTTATCGCATCCATCTTTGCTGAATGCGGTAATGCCAGCATACCAAACGCAGTTGAAGAAGCGCTTTCCCGCTGATAAACATAGCTGACAAAATCGGCCTCAGTATAGCCCTTTGCAAACATAGTCTGGCAGAGCACATCGATAAGTTCATCCCTATGCTGAAAACCGGGTTCAAACCAGAACAATCCAGGTTCAAAAAACAGGTCAAAATTACGTTGTAGCGCTCTTCTTTTCCTGTTCGCATTAGCGATATCAATTTTACCAAGCAACTGTGCACGCCTATCTCGCATCTGAAAAGGAGAGATACACACTGTTTCATATTTATGACTGAAAGGAATATTTATAGTTGTAATCAATAACTCAAATTCAAAACACTCCAGTTCAGAAGGCTGTGATATTATTTTAATAATATTTATTTCATCACCAAAATCACGTAATAACTGGTGGTATATTTTGTTTTCAATGCCCTTATAGCCCGGACATAAAAGTACTGTCTGTACTTTGTGGCCTTTAGTTTTTTGTCGTTCAAATTCAGCACCAACATGTAAAGCAAGAAAAGAAATCTCATCTTCATTCAGTTTATTACCAAAAAACTCATTTAATTGTAAGGAAATAAAAACAGCGATATCAAAAACAGTACGACATTCTTTTTTTATCATATCCAACATAGGGTTTCTGGTATGAACATTGTGCTGCAAGCGTATTTTCAGACCTGCAATATGCAAACAGAATAATGAAATAAAATCATCCGTTGCTAAATTAATCAAATAATGCTCTGCTACCGATTCAGCGAGCTGTCTGGAAAGCTGATATAAATCCGCTTTGTCTGATTCAATTAATTTACTTTTCCCTGTCTGAGTAATATTGGTATTGATTTTCAGTAAGGTGTAACAAAATTTTCTCTCATTCTCTTCTATAGGAGTATTAAAAGTATCTTGTAACCTGTCACACAGCTCTTCTGTTATTGATTTTAATCCCTGATTTTCTTCTATAAAGGCCAATTGGTTTTTTAAATACTTGCCATAATTTAATCGCTTGAGCAGTATCAAAAAGCGCAGCACAAGATTTGTATATGAGAGTTCATAAACAGAGTAGCCCCGATTATTAAATACCTGCGCAATAATATCAGATATAATTTCAACCTGCTGTTCCCCGAATAATATTACCAATTTTTTCAAATCCAGAGTTCTGTAGTCTGCCTGCTCCATGATGGTATGATAGGCTAACTCTCTTAAGTCCAGCTCAGAGCCTATAATTTCAAAGCGGTTATTTTTGCATAAGAACCTGACATTAAATTTTTCAAAGGAACCATTCATTTTATATATCACTGATTTTAAAGTTGAATCACTGATATATAAATCTGCACTGAGATCATAAATTTTATTACTTTTCCTGAATAACAGAATAGACTTAATCAGATAACATGCTCTTTCCTGATAGGTTCTCGGAAAATCACTGAGTTTTTGCTTCAATTTAAGATTTGAATCAGATGATAAAACATACCCTGAACGTCCGGAGATAATGATTTTACTCCTGTAGGATTCATTAATTTCCAGCACATAGTTTTTGACAGTTCTGATTGAAACATTTAAAACCTGAGATAATTTAACGGCTAAAACCGGGTTATTTTGTTCCATTAAGTAATTCAATAATTCTTTCTGCTTAGGCCTTAGCATTATAACCCCCCTGTTAAATGAACAAGTAACGCTTAAAACTTACAAATTAAACCAATTAAAAAAACAGAAAATTGCCCTCCTCAAGTGAAAACAGATAATTGAATATTAAATCCGAATTTAAGATAGTAGTTTATATATCCGAAAACAAAAATCAATTAGCGACAAAATAATGAGGAGTTTATATGAAAACCATTTTTATTATGTTGTGTTGTGGTGCTGGTATTTCCAGTGGAATGCTGGCTACAAAAACCAGAAATGCTGCCAGAAAAAAAGAATTATCCGTTACTGTTGAAGCCAGAAGCGAAAGCGAAGTTACTGAGTATTTTTCAGTAATCGATATTTTATTTCTTGGCCCTCATTATGCCTCCCAACAAGAAGAATTCCAGAAACATGCTGATATTTATAATATTCCCGTCATTGTCGTACCACAAAATATCTATGGCAAACTGGATGGCGAGGCATTGCTGGAATTAGCTATAGCCACACTAAACAAATAAATTGAATCATTAACATTATTATTTACAGCACCGGGGTTTTTTATTTATATCCAATTGATGGAAGAGAAAATAATAAAGAGAGATGCAAAATGAAAGCATTTATGTCGTGGTTATCTGATTCGTTTGCACCAGCGATGCAAAATTTCACTAAACGACCATGGGTTGCTGCTATTTCTGGTTCCATGCAGAAAAACATCCCGTTTATTTTAGCGGGTTCACTGATATTTTTTTATAATGTATTTCGTTCTTATCTTCCTTTTTTACCCAATCTTGGTCGAATAGCTGAATATTCCTTTGGCATGCTCGGCTTAATTACAGCGTTTATGATTGCCAATCAGATGATGGAAAAACTTCATCATTTTCGTTATACCCTGATTGCCGGCCTGACGTCCATTTGTGTTTATATGATGTTCATTAAGCCAGAGTTTTCTGACGGTAATATGATTGTTAGTTTTGAACGATTCGGCCCTGCGGGAATTTTACTGGGGATTGTCACCGGCCTGTTTGTTTCCTATCTTTTCCACTTATACACAAAAATAGGTTTTCTGAAAGACAGTACTCTACCTGATTTTGTCACTGGCTGGATACACGCCATTATTCCGATTCTGCTTTCTATCGGAATCGGAACATTATTAGTATTCACCTTTGAAATTGATATTTTCTCCCGCCTGCTTTACCTCTTTTCACCTATTGCTGCATTCGGTCAGACACTGCCGGGCTTTATATTGATGGCATTAATTCCGGCTATTGCATTCTCAATGGGGATTTCCGTCTGGACATTTACTGGCCTGCAAATGCCTATTTTTATGCTTGGTATCAGCACCAATATTACTTTGGTGGCGGCAGGTCAGGCCCCGACCAATATTGTGACTTATGAAACCATGTATACAGCGGCGTTGATCACAATGGGTGGAACCGGTGCCACTCTCGCATTGAATCTTTTAATGCTGTTTTCAAAATCCAGAGATCTTAAGGCAACAGGTTATATCTGTATCGGGCCTTCGTTTTTCAATATCAATGAGCCACTGGTGTTTGGTACACCAATTGTGCTCAACCCACTGCTCATGCTGCCGATGTGGATTAATGCGATCACCAGCCCGATCATTATCTGGGTGTTTATGCGCTCCGACTGGCTGAATATCCCTGCCAAAATGATTCAGGTCGGTCAAATACCAGCCCCGTTTTCCAGCGTCATGATTACTGAGGACTGGCGAGCAATCATCTGCTATTTGGTGCTAATGGCCGTGTTCCTCGTTACTTGGTATCCCTTCTTTAAAGTGTATGAGAAAAAACGCATTGAAGAAGAAAGCCTCAACGCAGCATAAACGACTCTACTACAAGGAAAAACAATCATGAATAGTGAGGAAAATATCTTAATTGCTATTTCTATGGAAATTATTCTCGATGCAGGTAATGCCAGAGAAAAAAGTGAAAAAGCAATGAAATTCGCTCGTAATGGCGATTTTGAAAATGCTCGCATATATATGGAAAAAGCACGAAAGATGATGTTGTCAGCTCATCAAACACAAACTGATGTTATTCAGAAAGAGACTCAGGGCGATGATATTAAATTAAGTCTGCTATTTATTCATGCTCAGGATACGTTAATGACGATACGCAGCGAATTACTCCTGAGAGAAGAAATAATTGGTTTATATAAACACATTAAAAGTGTGAACGATAATAAAGGAAAAAATCATCATGACGAAAAATAACACGCTATTTCCTGAAATGTTTCTCTGGGGAGCAGCAACCAGTGCTTATCAGGTTGAAGGCGCAGCAGAAAAATATGGTAAGAAATTATCACAGCAAGATATTCTCAATAATAAACCAGGGTTAGCTGATTCCCATATTACCAGTGATCATTATCATCGCTATAAAGAAGATGTTGCATTAATGAAAGAGCTGGGATTAAAAGCCTATCGTTTTTCTATCGCATGGTCGCGTATTTTTCCTGATGGCATCGGGAAACCCAATGATGAAGGCGTACAGTTTTACCATAATCTTATCGATGAATTATTAGAAAATGGTATTACCCCAATCCCAACACTTTATCATTATGATATGCCAATGGCTTTGGTGGAAAAATATCATGGCTGGATTGACAGGCAAAGTGTCAATGATTTTGCCTACTACGCTGAATTTGTTATCAGAGAATATAGCAAGAAAGCCAAGTACTGGCTGACGATTAATGAACAAAGCATTATCGTACAATTCTGGACGAAAAAATGTTTTATCCCTGAACAGTATCTCGATAACGAACAGATTAAATATCAGATAAATCATCACATGAATCTGGCTCACGCCATCGCCTGTAAATTAGTCCATCAATGGGTGCCGGAAGGTCAGGTTGGGGCAGCATTGGGATATTCAGCTATTTATCCGTTGACCAGCAAACCAGAAGATAATCTGGCAGCTCAGAATGCCAATGATCTGCGTAATTACTATTTCACCGATATTTATTTGAAAGGCGAATATAATCAATCCGCTTTGATCTACCTGAAAAGCCAGGGGCTGGCACCTAATATTGAAGATGGGGATATGGCGTTAATCAAAGAAGGATATTCTGATTTTCTGGCTCTCAATTACTATTGCAGCCATGCAGCCGCCGCCGCACCAGCAGGTGCTCAGAGGCGCATGGATGGCTTTAATCCGACAGGTATCAAAGGGCAAATGGACGGTTATGAGATCCAGCCTGATTACTATCAGATCCACAAAAACCCACAGCTTGATACTACCGACTGGGATTGGTCTATTGATCCGCTTGGGCTTGAGTATCTATTACGCGATTTATATACCCGTTATCAAAAGCCATTAATGATCACCGAAAATGGTTTTGGCGCTGATGATATTCTGGAATCTGATGGCACCATTCATGACAGCTATCGCATTGATTATCTGAAACAACACTTACAAGCGATTAAACGGGCAATGGATTCCGGCGTTGTCGTGCTTTCCTATAACCCGTGGAGTTTTATTGATCTTCTTTCCACCAGCAATGGTTACAAAAAGCGGTATGGTTTTGTTTACGTCAACCGCACTGATGACGATCTCAAAGATCTCGCCCGTTATAAGAAAGATTCGTTTTATTGGTATCAGAACGTTATCCAGACACGTGGTGGTTCATTAACTGAATGACGAAGGGATAGATAAAGTCATGATCGAATATTCCGTAATAGTAACAGCCCCTTCGGGGCTACATACCCGGCCTTCGGCACAACTCTGTAATTTAGCCAAGACTTATAGTGGCACAGTAGAAATTATCAGAGGAGATAAAGTTGCTAATTTAAAAAGCATGTTCAAAATTATGTCGATGGGAATTAAAAATGGCATGGAAATTATTGTTCGGGTAGAAGGAGAAAACGAAGAGGAAATGGCGAAATCCGTTGTTGATCTTATTCGTAGTATTAAAGAGTAAACTTTATTGTTTATTTATTGGAAATAAATTATGGTCTCTTTTGATGAAATGGAAAGTATTGCACACCAGCTTATTTCTCCGACACAATTAAATAAATATATTAAATATGGTCACGTCGCTGCGGCCATTCAGTGTGAATCCGGCCATATTTATACCGGAGTGAGTATTGATACTTCCTGCTCTATGGGATTTTGTGCAGAGCACGGTGCCATCGCCGATATGATAAAACATGGAGGGAACCGGATAATTAAAGTTATCGCGGTTAATAAATCTGGCGATATTATCCCTCCTTGTGGTCGTTGTCGCGAATTTATCAGCCAGATAAATCGGGAGAATATACACACCGAAGTGAAAGTTAATAAAGAGGTGGTTTTATCATTAGGTGAATTATTACCGTTTGATTGGAAAAACATTTAGATAATTTCATCATTATTTTACAATTTAAAAACAACTGCCAAAAAAATATGGCAGTTGTTTTAATGTTTTAATTTATACTAAAATATAAATTAATAACCTATAACAAGATATTGACCATTGATAGGAGTAGATTCCAGAATCTGATACTCCTTACCATCGTAACTAAAACTTCTACCAGCACACCAAGCTCTGAAACTATCTAAAGTACCATCAGGATATACCGCTGCAGCCATAGGAACAACCAATCCTTCTGTATCTACAATCTGAATATTTAAGATGACTTTTTTAAAAGGTATAGGTAAATTGACTTTATTTTCAACCAGTGGTTTAAATCTATGAATTCCCCATTGAATAATCAAACCGCTAGGTAATTCCTGATAACCACCATTTATAGATATCTGAGTAGGAAGATTGGCATTTCCACCGGTGGCAAACGCTTTAAAATCATTCTGGTTACTCATATTTTCTCCTTGGATAAATAAGAACACTGACCTAAATAGATTTAGTATTAAAATATCGACACAGGAAACAAAAATGGAGCAACTACAGTTATTCACTTAATCAAATACAACTGGAGATGTTAATTATATCATGACAGAGAATTAATTATTAATAAAACATCACTCCATTAATAATTAAGATGAAACCATTTTAATTAATCATTGTAGATGTAAGAACAGAAATATAAAACCAACATTAATCGATTCATTAATGATTTATTCTCACAAATGGAAAAAACCTGCCCGAATTTATTATTCGGGCAGGTTTTATTATTCATACAGAATTAATTTTGTAGCGTTTATTTCGCTTCTACCGCTTCCATTCCGACCAGTCCCACTTTGAGGTAACCCGCTTTACGCAGAGAGTCCATGACACTCATCAGAGTTTCATAATCCACGCTTTTATCCGCCTGGAAGAAAATCGTGGTCTCTTTATTGGACTGAGTTGTCTGATCCAAGACTGAAGAGAGCGAATCACGATCAACCTGTTGATCACCGACAAATAACTGGCTGTCTGCTTTTACCGTCAGAAAGACCGGTTTCTCCGGCCGTGGCTGTGGTTTGGCTGTTGATGCCGGTAAATCAACCTTGATATCAACGGTTGCCAGTGGTGCGGCCACCATAAAGATGATCAGCAACACTAACATGACATCAATAAAGGGTGTGACGTTAATCTCGTGTAATTCACCGCTATCGTCCAAATCTTCATTAAGACGTATTGCCATAATTAATTACCTTGCTTCTGCTTTATCAGTTTTTCTGTCAGCCAAATCAAGATCACGACCAAGCAACAAAATTGCCTGTGCCGCAGTATCACCAACCTGCCCACGGTATGATGAAATAACACGGGCAAAAATGTTATAGATAACGACCGCAGGAATTGCAGCGACCAGACCTAGTGCGGTTGCCAGCAGTGCTTCTGCAATACCCGGAGCAACAACGGCAAGGTTAGTGGTTTGTGAATGGGCAATACCAATGAAGCTGTTCATGATCCCCCAGACAGTTCCGAACAGGCCGACAAACGGTGAAATTGCACCGATAGTTGCCAGATAACCGTTTCCACGTCCCATATGGCGGCTGATTGCAGCAACTGCACGCTCCATACGGAATGATGTACGCTCTTTTGTACCGTCTTTATCGATACTTTCGGCAGATAAGCTGCGCTCAGTCTGTGCTTCGCTCAGTAACAAGCGGCTAATGCTGTTCTTACCGAAATCAGAGGAAATTTTTACTGCTTCATCCAGACTGGCAACATCAGCTAAAGCCAGTTGTTCTTTACGCAAGCGACGACGCGCTATTAACAGTTCAGATCCTTTAGAGAAAAAGAGTGCCCATGTAATAATAGAGGCAATCACCAGACCAATCATGACGCTTTTTACGACTGCGTCAGCATTCTGATACATACCAAAAACGGAAAGATCCGTCGCAAAACCGCTGGACAGATTTTCTGTTTCTGTCGCCACTGTGGTTTCTACTGCACCAGCTTCTGTTATTTCAGTAACTTCTGTAGTGACTGTTGGCTGTTCTGCCGTCGCTGCCTCGCCCGTTTTCTGCGCTTCACCTTGCTGTGTCTCTGTTTTCACTTCACTAGCCTGTGGAGCCACGGAAGATACCGGTGTTTCCGGCGCTGCTACCTGAGTGGCAGCCTGATTTTCTGGCGCGGTAACCGCTGTAGTTGGTGCAGTATTAGCTGGTGTAGTATCAGCCCATGCTGAACCTGTTAACCCGAATGCCAATAGAATAGAAGCTGTCAAATTACGCATCAGTTAGCCTTACTCTCTTTTTTATAGATTCTGTTACTTAGCAGTGAATCGCTACTCATCTTGCTAATCCTGATATATCTGTCGCCTTTCAAACCGCCTCTTTGTTGGCTGAAGCTCGAAATCGATTAGGTATATGTTTTATCACTTTTTGCCCAGTTTCATGTTTTTCATCACATAAGGGAAAAAGTCCGTTCCAAATGATATCAGACATTGAGCGATTTGATAGTAATTATCATTACTATTTAATAAAAAAAGTGGTAATAAAAAGGAGTTACTCCATCCATTTTTTCTTTTTGTACCGTTCTCACTCACCTTGAATTTTTGTCAAGTTGTAAGAATCCCTTTGTAAAAAACCGGACTATTCTTTTAACTTGCTAATGATCATACACAATGGATTTCAAGATGCGTCGCGGCGGCAAGGGAGTTCATCCCCAGGAGCATAGATAACTATGTGACTGGGGTGAACGAGTGCAGCCAACAAAGAGGCAACTTGAAAGACGAAGTGCATATTTAAGCAATCGTGATGAGTCAGGGGAGGGTTATATGTCAGAAAAAAAATTGGAAACCAGGCTAGTTGAAGTCGGGAGAAAGCGTAAATACACACAGGGAGCGGTTAATCCTATTATCCAGCGCACTTCATCCGTCATTTTCAAGACGGTTGATGATATGAGGCATGCGATAAAAAACAGGGCTAACGGTGAGCTGTTTTACGGGCGGCGTGGCACTCTGACGCATTTTGCTTTTCAGGAAGCAATGGCTGAACTGGAAGGTGGTGTGGGCTGTGCTTTGTATCCTTCGGGTACTGCCGCTATTACCAACAGCATTCTGGCATTTGTAGAAACAGGTGACCATGTTCTGCTAACCGGTACAGCTTATGAACCGACTCAGGAATTTTGCAAAAATATTCTTAAAAAGATGCATATCTCTACTGATTATTTTGATCCTCGACTCGGTGAAGAGATTGCCTCACTCATTCAGCCAAACACAAAAGTCATCTTTCTTGAATCCCCCGGTTCTCTCACTATGGAGGTTCAGGATATTCCCGCTATTGTACAGGCGGCCCGACGGGTTAATCCCGATATCGTTATTATGATCGATAATACCTGGGCTGCGGGTGTTCTTTTCAGAGCACTGGATTTTGGTGTCGATATTTCTATTCAGTCCGCGACAAAATATATTATCGGCCATTCAGATGGCATGCTCGGTACGGCTGTTGCCAATAAACGCTGTTGGGATCAATTACGGGAAAGCTCTTATTTGATGGGGCAGATTGCTGATCCTGATACTGTTTATTCCGCAAATCGAGGGTTACATACTCTGGCTGTCCGCTTAAAGCAACATGAAGAAAGCAGCCTTATCATTGCTAATTGGCTCTCCCAACGCCCCGAAGTCGCTGAGGTTTATCACCCTGCACTGCCTTCCTGTCCCGGTCATAACTATTTCCAACGCGATTTTACGGGTTCCTGCGGGCTGTTTTCTTTTATGCTGAATGTCAGCCTGACTCCCGGACAGCTCTCTGACTATCTGGATAATATGCAATATTTTAAAATGGCATTTTCCTGGGGAGGATTTGAATCACTCATTCTGGGCATTTCCCCTGAGTCACTCGCAATCCTGCGTAATTATCATTTTCCCCAAAAAACAGGAACGTTAATTCGTGTGCATATCGGGCTGGAAGATCCCCAGGATTTAATAGATGATCTGGATGCTGGCTTCTCCCGCATTACGTTGAGTTAACTGTATTTATTTTTATACTCTTCATTTTACAGGTGCTTCTTTGCTGGCAGTTTCCCCCCGCCACCACAACGCATCCTGTAATCCATGATGTGTATATGCTGAATCAAATCAACTATCCTGCTGTCGTTTTGCGGTACACTGGAACACATGGACTTGTATGATTAATTCGATTGTATGACACTGGTTGTACAAAAATTGTCATAAAGATATTGTACCGAAATTACAGGATAAATATGGAAACGTTAAGCGGGATCGTGCAAGCGCTTTGGCAGCATGATTTTACCCTACTCGCCAATCCCGATGTCATCTGGATTATTTATGGTGTTATCTTCGTCACACTGGTATTGGAAAACGGTTTATTGCCTGCCGCATTTCTGCCCGGTGATACTCTTTTGATCCTCACCGGAGCTTTAATTGCCAAAGGTGTCATGGGGTTTGTTCCGACTGTCATATTATTGACGATTGCTGCCAGTCTCGGATGCTGGCTGGGGTATTTGCAGGGGCGCTGGCTGGGACACACCCGAATGATCAAAAACTGGCTAGCCCAGCTTCCGGCAGAGCAGCGCCAACGGGCGAATGTCTTATTTGCCAAACACGGTTTAACGGCATTGCTAATCGGCCGTTTCCTCGCTTTTATCCGTACTCTCCTACCCACCTTCGCAGGTATTTCCGGTCTGAACAGCAAACGCTTTCAATTTTTTAATTGGTTAAGCGGCTTCTTATGGGTCATCATAATTGTGAGTTTTGGCTATGCCCTGAATCAGATACCCTTTGTTAAAGCACATCAGGATTTGGTCATGAATATTTTGATGATCTTACCTGTTATTCTGTTAATCAGCGGACTAGGTGCTTCGCTATTGATGTACTGGCGTCATAAAAAAGCATCATCACACAAAAACAAATGAGCAAATCGGTTATTTACCGCTGTTCCCAAAATCACACTATTTTTTCTAGCTATTAACTTATCAACAAAAAAATTAAACAATCCGAGTCCACTCAGACAAGCATCATACAGCCAATAATCTGGCATTAAGATACATGATCCTGCATAGAGTGGACTCTATCACTGCAATAAACCAACATAACTCAATAACCGAATGTTAAAACATGGGAAAAGTTTTTGTTATTCAGTCAGTAAGGATTGTTGTTATGCAAAACTTCACACTACACACCCCAACCAAAGTCATTTTCGGTAAAGGACAGATAGCCCAGTTACGCAATGAAATACCTCAGGATGCCAGAATATTGCTACTTTATGGTGGTGGCAGTATTAAGAATAATGGCGTTCTTGCTCAGGTTCATGCTGCACTGGAAGGTTATTCCGTTGACGGATTCGGCGGAATTGAACCAAACCCTGCCTATGAAACACTTATCAAAGCGGTGGAACATATACGCCATCACGATATCAATTATTTACTGGCTGTGGGTGGCGGCTCGGTCATTGATGGCACAAAATTCGTTGCTGCCGCAGTCAATTATCCCCATGAAGATTTATGGGAAATTTTGACAACCAACGGTGAAAATATCACTTCTGCACTTCCGTTCTCATGCGTTCTGACGCTACCCGCCACAGGCTCTGAAACAAATAATATTTCGGTGGTCAGCCGCCTGAAAACACACGATAAGCTGCATTTTGTATCACCTTTTATTTATCCTAAAGTCGCTATTCTCGATCCTGAAGTCACTTATTCCCTTTCTCCCCGCCAAACCGCAAATGGTATTGTTGATGCATTTGTACACACACTTGAGCAATACCTGACTTACCCTGTCAATGCAAAAGTACAGGATCGCTACGCCGAAAGTTTGCTTCTCACATTACTGGAAGAAGGGCCAAAGGTACTCAAAGATCCCAGAGATTATGATGCGCGAGCCAATATTATGTGGACGGCAACTCAGGCCCTCAACGGGCTTGTGGGGGCAGGCGTTCCACAGGACTGGGCAACCCACATGCTGGCACATCAGTTGACAGCTTTTCACAATTTAGATCACGCTCAGACACTGGCGATTATTTTGCCGCATCTCTTACAGGAAAAGCGGGATACTAAACACGCAAAACTTCTGCAATATGCTGAGCGTATCTGGCATTTTACGGAAGGAACGGAAGAACAGCGTATTAATCAGGCAATCCATGCCACTCGTGAATTTTTTGAAAGTCTCGGTGTAAAAACCCATTTCTCTGATTATCAGCTTGATGGCAGCTCTATACCGGGAATGATCCAAAAACTAGAACAGCAGGGTTTGGTTGCTTTAGGTGAACACCAGGATATTACGCTTGAAGTTAGCAAGCGGATTTACGAGGCGTCCATCTGATATTCCAAATCTGGAGGAGGTAAGAATGGGTCAGCAGACAATTATTAAACTCGTTGACGGAAATCTCATGCCGCAATTAGGAATTGGAGTCTGGCAGGCGAGTAATGAACAGGTTGTTAAAGCCATCGATACCGCGCTGAATGTGGGTTATCGCTCTATTGATACAGCCGCGATTTATCACAATGAAACAGGTGTCGGAAAAGCATTGCGGGAAAGTTGTATCCCACGCGAGGAGGTTTTTATCACGACCAAGCTGTGGAATGATCGCCATCAGGATGCAAAAACCGCACTGCAAGAGAGTCTGGATAGATTACAGCTGGAGTATATTGATCTCTTTCTAATTCACTGGCCGGTTCCCCAACAGGATAAATATGTTGAAACATGGAAACAATTTATTGAGTTAAAAGAATCGGGGCTCGTCCGCAGTATCGGGGTATGTAACTTTCATATTGAACATTTGCAGAAACTATTTTCAGAAACAGGCATTGTGCCTGCTATCAATCAAATCGAACTGCATCCCCTGATGCAACAGAGGCAACTGCATTCATGGAATGCCACACACCATATTATCACTGAGTCCTGGAGTCCGTTATCCCGGGGCGGTAAAGGTGTTTTTGATCATCCATTAGTTGAAAGTCTGGCAATTAAATATGATAAAACACCTGCTCAGATTGTTATCCGCTGGCACCTCGACAGTGGCATGATTGCTATTCCTAAATCAGTCACGCCTTCACGCATTAAAGAAAACTTTGATGTTTTTGATTTCAGGCTGGAGAAAGAGGATCTGACTATCATGGCTGGATTGGATATTGGTAAACGCCTTGGCCCCAATCCCGATACTTATAATCTGACAGTCCTCAATTTAGGATGATACTCATATAAAACCACCAAATGATCTGCCTTAATAAACGACGAAATCGTTCCTCCAATCAGGCCTGAATTCTGTTTTATACAGAGTTCAGGCTGTTTAAATATGCTCATATCTGATGTTAAATTATACTTTGGTTAATGGGTACGAATATTGCCTACGGTTTGATTAAGGAGTGCTTATGTGGAACATATCTCCGAAAATAGGGTATATGCAGTATCTGGCAACGTTTATGTCGCCGATAGAAGCTCATATTATTCGGGGCAGAATGCTATCAGAAGGCATCTATGCCCAAATATTAGATGAAGGAGTGGTATGGAATACTTATATGTGCTCCCATGCCTTTGGTGGTGTGAAGCTGCTGGTTCATTATTCTGAGCATCAACGTGCTGAAAAAATACTTTCAGGTATTTATGATAATCAATATTTATTAGACGAAAAAAATGCAGAAATTAAAGACCCGGTTTTAAACCAATCAATCCCCCCTTTATATGAATTAACAAACACGGCATTAGTTATATTATTATTTCTGATATTTGGTATTGCATTACCCTTAAAATTTAATCACTGAATACTAACATTGGATAAAAAGCAGAATATTCCTATATTCTCGCTGTAAGAATGATAATTAAAAAACTCATTAACATTATAGGAAATATAAATAATAACTATATTTAATATCTATATATAAAGAGAGGTCTATCTTTACCTCATCACTTTAGATAAAGCAAAAATAGATTGCACAGCGGAAAAGGAAAACAAGAGTAATAAAAGGAAAAACGTTTATTTATAGTGATACTCAGAAAACATTTTCATGGTGAAATTTTATAATACCGGAGTAAATGATAATGACTTACATAATAATTTCTTTATTCATGCTTATCCCTTTTTTCTTTTTGATAAAGCACCTTTTATTATCACATCATATTTATCACAATGTTTCAGGAATTATACTGACAATTCTGGCTATTTCTTTTCATATGTATGTTTTTCGTTTTGATCACATTCCGCTGCTTAGTTCAGCTCTACCGCATCACACCATCATTTTTTACGGTTCAATAGCGGCGGCACTGTTACATTGTGTGATTTATTCTATTTGCGTCAAATTGTATTACGATAAATAGCGGTAAGGAACAGCGCTGTGTTTGGCTTCATTTTAGTCAGCAGACCATCTTGCTCAATACAGCACCGTTTCTTTTCTGCCCGGAAAACTATTTCTCAAAGCACTTTTTATTTAAATAGTCTTTATTTAAATAAAGGTAGTTCTGGCACCAATACCAGTTAACGGGCAGATTCATCTCCTTTATTATTTTCATCCGATGATTTGGTTTTGGCAGTCAACAAATAAGGGGATTGCTGCCAACGGCTGGGAGCTAGCTGTAATAAATTATGAGCAAGAATAAAGCCAATCGCCAGAGCTAATAGCAACATGACCCTGAGCAGATTAGTCGTATTATCCACCTGCTTGGCTTCTGTTGCCAACCTGTGTGTATCCAGAGTCAGGCGCAGAAAACCTTTCGGTTTATTTTTTCCCGGTATAGGAACCACAATTTGCTGATTGAAATAACTGCCCGCTTTTTTACCATCCAAAGATAACCGTTCCCGGACAGAAACCAGTTCGCCACTCCGCGCAATCTGTATTCCGTTTTCCAGATAAACACTGGCATCGAGAATACGACTTTTATTGGTTAAATAGTTCAGATTATCCATAATCTTTTGATTATTGACTTCCTTGCTGCCATTCTCCATATCAGCAGACAGGCTGAATGCAACCTGTTTTGCCAATGTCCTTGCCAGATCTTCAAACTGATCCATATGGGCCTGTTGTTGTGAACGGCTAAAATAGGATACGCCCTGCATCAACAAGACCAATAATGCTATACATATTAAGATAATTGCGGTTTTGTGCAGTCGAAATTTTAATTTTGCTTTACTCATAGTTATCCCACCTAATGCTCGTTACATTCCATGTTGCCAGATGCAGTAGTGATAGGATAGTTTGAAAAGCATTTTTTGCCTGCCCTATTTATTACATGTTACATGGAATTACAGGAGTCGATATTCATGTCTAACAATCTGGCCTATCGTTACTTACCCGATGAAATCCATAAATGGCCGGGATTACCACTATCTCTCAGTGGAGATGAAGTCATGCCACTGGATTACCGAGCAGGAGACAGAGGCTGGCTGTTGTATGGCCGCAATCTGGATAAACAACGGATCAGTGATTTTCAGCATCGTCTGGGAGTCGCTATTGTTGTTGTTTCCTCATGGCGCATTGATGATTATCAGGTTGTTCGTATCGCCGGCGGCTTGTCGCCGCGTATCAAACGACTGGCGGATGAGTGTTGTCTGGATGTTGTTCCGTTGGGACAGATCCCCCGTCTGCGTTCACCCGGTTTATTAGTCATGGATATGGATTCAACTGCCATTCAGATTGAATGTATTGATGAAATTGCACGACTGGCTGGTGTAGGTGATAAAGTTGCTGAAATTACAGAGCGAGCCATGCAGGGAGAGTTAGATTTCTCAGAAAGCCTTCATCAACGGGTTGCCCAACTGGCTGGCGCTGATGCCGCAATATTGCAGCAAGTCATGGATACTCTGCCTCTTACATCCGGTTTAACCAGCCTTGTCCGCAAACTACAATCCCTCGACTGGCATGTCGCCATTGCCTCCGGAGGCTTTACTTTCTTCGCTGATACTCTGCGCCAGCAACTACGTCTTTTTGCCTCCGTTGCCAACCAACTTGAAATAAAAGACGGCAAATTAACCGGCAAAATCAAAGGGCCAATCGTTGATGCGAAATATAAAGCCACCACATTAATACGGCTGGCAAAAGAGCTGGATATCCCCCTTAGCCAGACTGTCGCCATAGGCGATGGTGCTAACGATTTGAAAATGATCCGCAAGGCAGGTCTGGGCATTGCCTATCACGCAAAACCAAAAGTATACACGCACGCTAAAGTAGGTATTCGCCATGCGGATTTAATGGGCGTTCTGTGTGTTTTGAGCGGTGGCCTGAAACACGAAGAACGTTAAAAATTATTTTGTAGAAGTATAGGGAGAATAGAGTGGCAAAAGCAGCAAAACGGGCATTTGTCTGTAACGAATGTGGGGCAGATTACCCCCGCTGGCAGGGGCAGTGTACTGCATGTCAGGCATGGAATACCATCACGGAAATCCGTTTAGCCGCGGCGTCCTCTCCCCGCAATGAACGTTTCAGCGGTTACGCAGGGGATGCCGGAGTCAGCAAAGTACAAAAACTTTCTGAAATCAGTCTGGAAGAATTGCCCCGATTTTCTACCGGATTTAAAGAGTTTGACCGCGTACTGGGGGGAGGCGTCGTTCCCGGTAGCGCTATTTTGATCGGCGGTAATCCGGGAGCGGGGAAAAGTACCCTGTTACTGCAAACCATGTGTCTGCTATCTGAACAAATGAAAACCTTATATGTCACCGGTGAGGAATCGTTACAGCAGGTCGCCATGAGAGCACACCGACTAGGCTTGCCGACAGATAAACTGAACATGCTGTCAGAAACAAGTATTGAGCAGATTTGCCTGATTGCCGAGCAAGAGCAGCCTAAGCTGATGGTTATTGACTCCATTCAGGTTATGCATATGGCTGATATTCAGTCTTCTCCCGGCAGTGTGGCACAGGTCAGAGAAACAGCGGCTTATCTGACCCGATTTGCCAAAACCCGGGGAGTTGCAATCATTATGGTCGGCCATGTGACTAAAGATGGCTCTCTGGCAGGCCCGAAAGTACTGGAACACTGTATTGACTGCTCAGTGATGCTGGATGGTGAAGCCGATTCCCGTTTCCGAACTCTCCGCAGCCATAAAAATCGTTTCGGTGCAGTTAATGAGCTGGGTGTATTCGCCATGACTGAACAGGGGCTACGGGAAGTCAATAACCCTTCTGCTATCTTTTTAAGTCGTGGTGATGAAATTACTTCCGGCAGTTCTGTCATGATTGTCTGGGAGGGTACTCGTCCTCTGCTGGTGGAAATTCAGGCACTGGTCGATCACTCTATGATGCCTAATCCACGCCGGGTAGCTGTAGGGCTTGAGCAGAACCGACTGGCAATTTTGCTGGCAATATTGCACAAACATGGTGGTTTGCAAATGGCTGATCAGGATGTCTTTGTTAACGTCGTGGGTGGTGTGAAAGTGACAGAAACCAGCGCCGACCTTGCTTTACTGCTCTCTTTAGTTTCCAGTTTCCGTGACCGCCCTCTGCCCCGTGATTTGGTTGTCTTTGGTGAAGTCGGGCTGGCAGGAGAAATCCGCCCTGTTCCCAGCGGTCAGGAGCGTATTTCAGAAGCGGCTAAACATGGCTTTAAACGAGCAATTGTGCCCTATGCCAATATGTCCAAAAAATCATTGCCTGACATGAAAGTATTCGGCGTTAAAAAATTGTCAGATGCTCTGTCTGTTCTTGATGATCTGGATGATTAATATATACCTCGTCTTTCAAGTTGCCTCTTTGTTGGCTGCACTCGTTCGCCCCAGTCACATAGTTATCTATGTTCCCGGGGATGTACTCCTTTGCCGCCGCGACGCACCTTGAAATCCATTGTGTATAGCCCGATAACCGGCCAGTTTTGTTTTTACCTTTCCCTGTTGGCATGCTATGTTGTTTAGTATACTAAACAACATAGGGGGTTATATGGGGCAGTTTGACTATTTAAAAGAGGCAATTAAACAGGCGAATCACACTTTACAACAAGTTGCTGATGCAAGTGGCATGACGAAAGGCTATTTAAGCCAGCTCATTAACGGCAAGATAAAAAGCCCGAGTGCACAGAAATTAGCATCTCTTCATCAACATTTAGGATTGGCGTACCCTATGGAAAAGAAAACTATCGGTGTTGTGTTTGGTAAATTTTATCCGTTACATACTGGGCATATCTATTTGATTCAGCGAGCATCCAGCCAGGTCGATGAATTGCACGTTTTTCTCTGTTACGATGAATTACGGGATCGGGAGTTGTTTATCAACAGTTCCATGTCTCAGCAACCTACCGTCAGTGATCGCCTGAGATGGCTGTTACAAACATTCAAATATCAGAAAAATATTCATATCCATTCTTTTGATGAACAAGGTATCGAACCCTACCCAAACGGCTGGGAAAAATGGAGTCAGAGCGCAAAACAATTTATGTCTGCAAAAGGCATTACCCCTCAGTATATCTATTCCAGCGAAGCACAAGACGTTCCTCTCTATAAAGAGCATTTTGGCATTGAAACCATTCTTGTCGATCCACAACGTTCATTTATGAATATCAGCGGCAGCCAGATACGGCAGGCGCCTTTCCGCTATTGGGAATATATTCCAACAGAAGTAAAACCTTTCTTTGTACGTACGGTTGCCATTCTCGGAGGCGAATCCAGCGGGAAATCCACACTGGTCAATAAACTGGCCAATATGTTTAACACAACCAGTGCATGGGAATATGGGCGTGAGTATGTATTTTCCCATTTAGGGGGAGATGAGATGGCGCTGCAATACTCTGATTACGATAAAATAGCTTTAGGTCACGCTCAATATATTGATTTTTGTGTAAAATACGCAAACAAAGTTGCTTTTATTGATACTGATTTTGTCACAACACAGGCATTTTGTAAGCGCTATGAAGGAAAAGAACACCCCTTCGTTCAGGCACTGATTGATGAATATCGATTTGACTTAGTCATCTTATTAGAAAATAACACCCCTTGGATCGCTGACGGGTTAAGAAGCCTGGGAAGTGAACAGGATCGTAAAGCGTTTCAGCAATTGCTTGAAAGTATGTTGAAGAAAAATAATATTGATTATGTATGTGTTAACTCACCTGATTATGATCAACGTTTTCTTCAGTGTGTAGAACTGGTTCAAGAAATGTTAGCGTATTAACAATTGTTCATATTCTCCAAAATAAATTTCAAGTTGCAGCAACCGAAAATAAACAATTATACCGGGCGGCAACTTGAAAGATTAAAGTATATATACTATTAGCCTAAACTGTTATTAGCGTAATGATTAATTAAAATGATTTATTTTCTATGGCAATTTTTGTTATTTTATGTTTTATTCTCGATTGTACTCTAATTAAATGTTTCGTTTAGTTATTTTTACAATAGTAACAAAATAGATTCTGTTAATAATATTTTTTGATGCTTAGGTTTCTCCGTTTAGGCTTGAATTGTCAGAAGATAAGTCATTTAATGGACGGACCTGTTGATTTATCTATATAAAATTCTTTTATTATCAATGATAACCACACATTTTACATGTGTTTTCTATTAAAGGATGGAGGTGATGTAAAAAAAACATTATATTTTTTATATGAGTAAAATGACTTTTTTCCTTATTATAAAATTGGAATAAAAACAGAATAATTTATACCTTTTTTATGTATGTTGTCTTTTTCTTAGTAACGACGAAAATCATTAACATTTTACTCTAAGACTAAGAAATATCTCATTTATCATATAATAATTGTAAATAATAATTGACATAAGTTTAGTATATTATTACCGAGATATTTCACAAATGAACTATTTGAATTCATATTATGTCTTATTGATATTAATAATACTGTAAATAGATTTAGATAACATATTTAAGGAAAAAGCTTTAACTTTTTAACCTAATTGTGTTGAGAATATGAACTTAAATCAATTTAAATCGATTGAAGTTATCAATATTTCATATGGTTTAACTGGTAATACAGTTAATTATGAAATGATTTCAGACATCACATTTTCTATTATACCAGGTGAAATTACTTTGATAACAGGGCCGAAAGCATCCACAAACAGCACATTGCTATCGATTGCTTCGGGTATGTTACAACCAGATCAAGGAGATGTATTCATTAATAATAACAAGCTAAAACTAATGAGTGATTCCGAGTTAGGTCAGTTTCATTCACAAAGTAGTGGGTTCATTTTCCAGAGTTTTAATTTATCCAGTGAACTTACGCTGTTAGATAACTTGTTATTGTCTAATTCTTACGGATTATCCCTTTCCCGGGAGCTGGCAGTAAAAATTGCACAGAAGTCGTTAGATATTGTGAAATTAGGTGATAAGAGCCGTTACTATCCAGGTGAGCTTTCTGAAAATGAAAGACAGCGAGCAGCTATGGCAAAAGCCATCGTGAAAAGACCTGAATACTTGTTTGCTGATGAACCGACTCGTCACCTGAACCATCAGGAATTAAAGATGTTTATTGATATCTTTAAATTTATCGCTCATGAGCAGAAAGGCACCGTCGTTATCGCCTCTCAGGATAAGCGCCTGATTCAATATGCTGACAGCATGATTACTCTGGAAAGCGGTAAAATTGTTAAGACATATGAGTCCTTTCAGGAACGAAGAGTAATGGTATCCTGATTGTTATTTCCTTAAAAAAACGGCCTGATATCAGGCCGTTTCCTATTTCACTTAAATCAGTTTTACTTGCTGATTTTTTTATACTTAATACGGTGCGGTTCCAGTGCTTCAGCACCCAGAGTACGCTTCTTGTAATCTTCGTATTCGCTAAAGTTCCCTTCAAAGAAAGTCACTTTACCTTCATCCTGATAATCGATAATGTGCGTTGCAATGCGGTCAAGGAACCAGCGGTCATGGGAAATAACCATCGCACAGCCAGGGAATTCCAGCAGGGCATTTTCCAGCGCACGCAGTGTTTCGATATCCAGATCATTGGTTGGTTCATCCAGCAGCAACATGTTGCCACCAACCTGTAGAAGTTTTGCCAGATGCAGACGGCCACGCTCACCACCGGATAATTCACCCACGCGCTTGCCCTGATCCACACCCTTAAAGTTAAAGCGGCCAACATAGGCGCGGCTTGGGATCTCAAAGTTACCAATGCGCATAATATCCTGCCCACCGGAAACTTCTTCCCATACCGTTTTCTTATCATCCATGGCATCGCGGAACTGGTCAACAGAGGCCAGTGTTACTGTTTCACCCAGCGCGATTGAACCGGAATCAGGCTGTTCCTGACCGGACAGCATACGGAACAGAGTTGATTTACCGGCGCCATTCGGACCAATAATCCCGACAATTGCGCCTTTTGGCAGAGAAAAACTCAGGTTGTCGATCAGAACACGATCACCATAAGATTTGGTCAGGTTGCTGACTTCCAGTACTTTGTCTCCCAGACGTGGGCCTGGTGGAATAAACAACTCACTGGTTTCATTGCGCTTTTGATACTCAACATTGTTAAGTTCTTCAAAGCGGGCCAAACGTGCCTTACCTTTAGCCTGACGCCCTTTTGGATTCTGACGAACCCATTCCAGTTCTTTCTCAATGGATTTACGGCGAGCCGCTTCTGAAGCAGCTTCCTGCGCCAGACGAGCATCTTTTTGCTCCAGCCATGAAGAATAGTTACCTTCCCACGGAATACCTTCACCACGGTCAAGTTCCAAAATCCAGCCAGCCACATTATCGAGGAAGTAACGGTCATGGGTAATTGCAACGACAGTGCCTTCATAGTCGTGCAGGAAGCGTTCCAGCCACGCCACAGATTCTGCATCAAGGTGGTTGGTTGGTTCATCCAGCAGCAGCATGTCTGGTTTTTCCAGCAGCAGGCGACAAATTGCCACACGGCGACGTTCCCCCCCTGACAGGTGCTCAATTTTAGCATCCCATGCAGGTAAACGCAGAGCATCCGCCGCTCTCTCAAGCTGATTATCCAGATTATGACCATCATGAGACTGGATAATCGCTTCCAGTTCACCCTGCTCTTTTGCCAGTTTGTCAAAATCTGCATCAGGATCAGCATATGCAGCATACACTTCATCAAGACGTGTCAGCGCATGTTTAACTTCGCCAACGGCTTCTTCTACCGCTTCGCGAACAGTGTGCTCAAGATTAAGTTTAGGCTCCTGTGGCAAATAGCCGATTTTAATCCCAGGCTGTGGGCGAGCTTCCCCCTCAATATCTTTATCAATGCCCGCCATGATACGCAGTAAGGTCGATTTACCGGCACCATTCAGACCAAGAACACCGATTTTTGCTCCGGGGAAAAAACTAAGAGAGATATTTTTCAGAATATGCCTTTTCGGGGGAACAATTTTTCCAACCCGGTGCATACTATAAACATATTGAGCCAATGTAATTTACCTTTTGATAATTAAGGGAATATCTATATTCATTTACGTTTAAGGGGCATGGATGGGGTATTTTACCCTAAATTAATGCCGTCGTGTTGCTACCTGTTTAGCATTCTTTCCACACGATCAAACAGAGATGAGGTAATGATCTTTATCTTCCGGGCTACCTCTTCGTTGGTTTCGCGTCGGCTTCCCTCACTCGTCCCAGACTCCGTTTTTATCAATAGATGTTTATCTATTCTTCCAGAAATTAATGAGAAGTTCCTGCCCCACAGCGGAAATCAGCCTTTTGACTGAGGAAATTCGTTTCCGACGAATTTGCCATTTCCTTGCCACTGCGATGTATCTTGAAACTCCTTGGGAATTAAGAATGCTGAAATGCAGCTTTTCCATTTTATCATCTAATTGAAATGATTAACGTATTGTATGAATCAAATGAATTAATAACCGATTATGGCAATAATATTTAATTCATATCTTTTTTCTTACTTAAACTTGCAATCAAACCACTAATTTTTACATTCATTAGTATGATAAAACACTTCAATATTATTATAATTAAAACAATTAATGTATTGTTCGTTGCCGTCAATTTTCTGGAGGAGTATGTGACTATAAATAAGTGGCAGCATTTTATCATGGCTGTCAGTCTGGCTTCTGTTGTTGGTATAGCACAGGCTGATTCTCTGGAAGCCCAGCGTGAGCGGTATCAGGCAATAAAACTCGCATGGGATGCGAAAAACATGCAAGAAGTTGAACGGTTAATGCCTACACTGAAGGATTATCCCCTGTATCCTTACCTTGAGTACCGGCAATTAGTTCATAACCTAAAAATGACATCTCCTCAGCAGGTACGCCATTTTATTGACACTCACCCAACCCTGCCACCGGCTAATTCCCTGTCATCCCGATATATCAATTTACTGGCGAGTGACGGAAACTGGCATAGCCTTCTGGCATTCAGCCCCCATAAACCAAATACTGTAGTAGCAAGCTGCAATTACTATTTTGCTAATTGGGTAACCGGAAAGCACAAGACGGCGTGGGAAGGTGCCAGAGAAATTTGGTTACGAGGGAGTTCGTTACCCGATGATTGTGACAGTTTACTGAACGTCTGGGAGCGTTCCGGCTATTTATCCGTAAATTTAATATTGCAACGTATCGAACTTGCCGTAAACGAGAATAACACGACACTTGCCAATTATCTTATTAATCGCCTGCCCTTCGACTACCATAGCTTAAAGGCTCATTTACAAAAACTACAAAGTGATCCCACATCTGTTGAACATTTTGCCAGAATGGTAAAGCCAACGAACTTTACCCGCTTCTTTGTCACTAATGCGTTTTCCCACTTTGCCCGTAAAAATACAGAAAAAGCCCGGCTCAGTATTCCTTCCATCGCCCGGGCACAAAAAATGAATGAAACAGAAAGACAGAAATTAAAAGATATCGTGGCCTGGCAATTAATGGGGGAGATTACACCGGAACAAGAAAAATGGCGGGATAACGCAATTCGCACATCACATTCCAGTACATTAATCGAACGTCGTGCCCGTCTGGCTCTCAGGAATGCTGATGAAAAAGGGTTAGCTGAATGGTTAAGTCTTTTACCTAAAAATGTCCTGCAAAAAGATGAATGGCAATACTGGCGCGCCATCACCTTATTGAATACAGGAAAGAAAAAAGAAGGAGACTCAATACTACGTAAGCTAATGGAACACCGTGGTTTCTACCCTATGGTAGCAGCACAGAAATTACATCTGCCCTATCCTCTGGTTATCAATAAGTCAGAAAGGCCTGACGCTTCCATTGCGAAATTGCCACAGATTAAGCGGATACGTGAATTAATGTATTGGCATATGGATGATCTGGCACGTTCAGAATGGATCAACCTCGTTGCAGCACAAAACAGCACAAAACAAGAGCAGCTAGCCCGCTATGCTTTTGAACAGAACTGGCCTACCCTCAGTGTGCAGGCTACGATTGTGGGCAAAATGTGGGATCATCTTGAAGAGCGTTTTCCTCTGGCATGGCAAAATGAGTTTGCTCATTTCACCTCAGATAAAAGTATTTCACAAAGTTATGCCATGGCTATTGCACGACAGGAAAGTGCGTGGGATCCACAGGCTCGCTCACCGAAAGGGGCAAGCGGATTGATGCAACTCATGCCAGCAACAGCAGAACATACCGCAAAGAGTAAAAAAATTGATGGCTACGCCAGCAGTAACCAATTGATGAACCCGACCATGAATATCAAACTTGGCACTGCATATCTGGAATCGGTGTACCAGAGTTTCGGTAATAACCGCATACTCGCCAGTGCTGCTTATAATGCAGGCCCCAGAAATGTTGAGCGCTGGCTGGCTAATAGTGCAGGAAACATCAATGCCATCGCATTCATCGAAAGTATTCCATTTGCTGAAACACGTGCCTACGTCAAAAATGTTCTGGCTTATGACATGTTTTATCATAATTTTATGGGAAAATTAGTTAATGTCTTAACCGATTCAGAATGGCAAAGACGGTACTAATTTCAGATACAATTATGGTATGATTTTGTACTAGTTAAATAGTATGGCTAAAAATTATGACACAAAATCATTTGATTGACCCTGCACTTTCCCCAGAAGAGGGTGATGACTGGTTTGCTTTTGTAGAATTATTACAAACAGCATTCGAACAAAATTTGCAACATCAGATTTTGCAGTTATTATTGACACCCGATGAGCGTACAGCACTATCAACCAGAGTTCGGATTATTCAAGAATTAATGCGAGGGCAAATGAGCCAGCGCGAGCTGAAAAACGAACTGAGTGTTGGGATTGCAACAATCACGCGTGGTTCAAATAGCCTGAAATCAGCGCCAGCACACGTCAAAGAATGGCTGGAAACACAATTATTGAAGTAAATCTATTGTGGTAATAATCGGTTAGAAAAGAGCATTTCGATATTATTATACACAATGGATTTTAAGGTGCGTCGCGGCGGCAAGGGAGCTCATCCCCTGGAGCATAGATAACTATGTGACTGGGGTGAGTGAGCGCGGCCAACAAAGAGGCAACTTGAAAGACGAAGTGTATAGATACAGAGGCCATAACGTCATGGCCTTCTGTGACTGGATCATAAAAGTTGGTTATTCAATATCTTTGTAAATTTCATGATGAATAGGAACGAGAGCCAGTATCAATGCCTGATGATAAACACTAGTGCGAGTCAGGATACCATTGGTAAAAAAGCCAATTGCCCCGCCTTTCTGTTTGATATTATCAACACCGGTCAAATAAGCCATTTCGTGACCAAGCTCACGCCCTTCACGAATGCCTTCCAGTACCTTTTCAGGCAGCATCAGGCTGGCAGAACGCGATTCACCCCGAATTTGTTTATATTCAATAACCATCCAGGCAAATGTCATGTCATCTTCGATTCCGGCTTCAACACCGACCCAAAAATCGGCTTCCGGCCGAACCTGACGAGCAGCCATAACCCGATGGCGGGCACCAGTACGAGTTTCAGTATTACCAATTGGCTGTTGAGGAACACTGCTATCTACATCGACATCTTCTATACGATATGTTCCTGCTCCAAAAACATCATCAAATGCAAGGCTAATCGCTTTTATTTTCGCAGGGTTAGTGGTTGCAGCAATAACATGGTACATAATAAATAAGTAATCCTTTGAACTATTTCATGATGCAGTATAACGGAAAATAAATATGTTACAGGTATATCTTGTTCGTCATGGCGAAACAGAATGGAACTTGGCTCGTCGTATTCAGGGACAATCTGACAGCCCATTAACTGAAACCGGACGACGTCAGGCACTCTTGGTAGCACAAAAAGTAAAATCAGAGAACATCACACATGTTATCACTAGTGACCTCGGTCGCACACGCCAAACCGCAGAAATTATCGCACAAGCTTGCGGTTGTGAAGTGATATTAGAACCTCGTTTACGGGAAATAAATATGGGTGTTCTTGAAAACCGTGATCTGAACTCCCTGACCCAAGAAGAAGAAACATGGCGTAAAAGTCTCGTTGATGGCACACCAAATGGGCGGATACCAGAAGGCGAATCCATGAGTGAGTTATCTGAACGGATGCGTGCCGCACTGGAAAGTTGCCGTGACCTGCCAGCCGGAAGCCGCCCTTTACTGGTAAGCCACGGGATGGCATTAGTCAGTCTGGTCTGTTCAATTTTAGGATTACCGGCCAACTCGGAACGCCGCTTACGGCTGAGAAACTGTTCTATCTCAAGAGTCGATTATCAGGATAGCCCATGGCTGGCTCCTGGCTGGATCGTTGAAACAGCGGGCGATATCACACATCTGGATATGCCCGCACTAGATGAGCTGCAAGGTTAGCGCTGAATCGGGATGAGATATTCAAATTCCACAACGTGGCTTTGAGACTCATCCTGCAATTTTTTCCTTTCAAGATTAGTGAGATAGTATCGCTCAACATCATACCCTTTTCTGCGGGTAATATTTAATTGAGGTAAACAGACAGTGTAGATATTGGAGAGAAACTCATCGAGCTGATCTTCTTTACCAAAATAACTGAATGAAATGTACTCCCCACCCGGTAAAACAACCGGCTGGCTATCCTTGGTGTCAAAGGTCGCATACTCCGGCTCTATTGCCGTGGTATAGAAAACTGTCTGCTCATCCTCATGCTCCGCGCTGACGGTGGAGTGATGCAAGCCATACAATTTAGGCGGCAAGACTTCCGCGTGTTGCAAATAAGCAATCCAGTAATTGTGGCGCATTTCCGTACAGGCTTTTGACCATTGCTCCAGAGTGTAAGAACAGCTGTGCTCAATACCCGTCAGCAACTGATCTTCCAGAATCACAAACTTATGTTCAGGTAACGGTTTGTTATCCAACATAATAGGAGCACAAAGACCGCTAGCACACCACTCTTCACTTCGGCGGTAAGAGGCTGGCGTCCGATTAAACTGTTTTTTGAATGCTCTGGTAAAGGTTTGTTGAGAATCAAAACGATATTGCAGAGCAATGTCCAGAATGGGACGACTAGTCAAACGCAGCGCAACAGCAGCTTTAGACAGCCGTCTGGCGCGGATATAAGAACCAATCGCTTGTCCTGTAACATCCTTAAACATGCGCTGTAAGTGCCACTTGGAATAACCTGCTTTTGCTGCAACATGATCGAGGGACAGAGGACGATCCAGATTATTATCCAGCCAATGCAGCAGATCTCGAATGATGTTGGTTTGATCCATACATCTCCCTAATTCATCAAGACAAAAAGAAAACCATACAACTGTAAGATAACTGACTGTTATAAAAAAATTTAAGAATGAAAATGCTATATAGATTAATTAATAATGAGTACCTATCATTTCCAAACACTAAGATGATTTTAACTACCTGATTTTTCACTTCATCAGGCATACCGTCGTTTTCACAACACAGTCCTTTTCCCTGTCATGACAGCAATACCTATTGTGGCTATCCAAACAAACGTTACTTTATTGCTACTCCTAAGAAGCGGCATTTTCTCTTGCGTGATAAAACAAAGCACCATGACATAATCGCAATGGATAAAGTCAGACACTAAATTAAACAAGAAAAATCTTGGAATAAACTAATGGTAAATCTGATCATTTGCAAGCTTAGCTTTAGGATCCTTTACAACAAATGAAAAGATCAATAATTAGATAATCGTCTCCTACCTGTTTATATTAGTAGATGAAAATCATCTGACCTTCGATTCCAGCGGCTTTCGATAAAGAAAGAATTTTCACGCAGTATTTAGAAAATAATGGAAATCCTGAAGGCCAGCTTAAAGCCCTTTTGTTTACTCATTTTGCATGTATATTTAGCTATAATGCCATGTTTTTCTTTATAGATACATAAACTAATCAAATGACGTTACAAAAATCATTAATTCGCATTATATGCTAATACTGGATATTTTCACTGCCTTTATTTAATTAAAGTGGACTAAATATGGTAACAATTAAGAAAATAGTGATTGCTGTTGTCCTGCTGTGTTCTCCAACGATCCTGCACGCTGAAGAGATCGGCTCTGTTGATACTGTGTTCAAATTTTTTGGCCCGGATAACAAAATAATCATTGAAGCTTTTGATGATCCTGATGTTAAAAATGTGACCTGCTATTTAAGCAGAGCAAAGACAGGAGGTATCAAAGGAGGCTTGGGATTAGCGGAAGATACTTCTGATGCCGCAATTTCCTGTCAACAGGTTGGCCCGATCGAAGTAGCAGAAAAGATCCTTAAATCGCCGAAAAAAGGGCAAGTTGTTTTCCAGAAAAGAACGTCGCTGGTATTTAAAAAACTTCAGGTTGTTCGCTTTTTCGACCCAAAACGTAATTCTCTGATCTACCTTACTTATTCCGATAAAGTTATTGATGGTTCACCAAAAAATGCCATCAGCGCCGTACCGATTATGCCGTGGAAAGAGTAAGGTACTACAATCAATAAAATTAAAAGCCCTGATGCCATTAGGTATTCAGGGCTTTTAAAAAGATAAAGTATTTTTACGAATACGATATTTTTTAGAATAAATCGCTGGTAGGCATGGTATCGATTAGTCTTCTAAATCGCCACAAAAACGATAACCTTCACCATGAATGGTAGCGATGATTTCCGGAGTATCCGCTGTAGATTCAAAATGTTTACGAATCCGGCGGATAGTCACATCGACAGTACGATCATGTGGCTTCAGCTCACGCCCGGTCATCTTTTTCAACAGTTCTGCACGAGTCTGAATTTTCCCCGGATTCTCACAGAAATGGAGCATCGCACGGAATTCACTGCGTGGCAGTTTATAATGATCTCCCATCGGGCTGACCAAAGAACGGCTGTTGATATCCAGCTCCCAGCCATTAAACCTGTAGCTTTCAACCTGACGACGTTCTTCACCTACATGGCTCAGATTCATCGTACGGGAAAGCAGGTTACGTGCCCGAATGGTTAACTCCCGTGGGTTGAAAGGCTTAGTGATGTAGTCATCAGCACCAATTTCAAGCCCAAGTATCTTATCCACCTCATTATCACGCCCAGTTAAAAACATCAGGGCAACATTCGCCTGTTCACGTAATTCACGGGCAAGGAGTAACCCGTTTTTGCCTGGCAGATTGATATCCATAATCACTAAGTTGATATCGTTATCTGACAAAATGTTGTGCATTTCTGAGCCATCAGTGGCTTCATAAACAACATACCCTTCAGCTTCAAAAATGCTTTTCAGGGTATTGCGTGTGACAATTTCGTCTTCAACAATCAAAATGTGCGGGGTTTGCATAGTTGCTACCTAAAATCGCTAAAAAAATAGAACCTGTATGACATAAGCCGTTATTATTAATAGAAAATATTCTGTTCTCGTTCTGAATCACAGAAAACGGGCTCATGTCTAAAAAATAAATGTTGTTGATATGTTTTACGCTAAAAGCACCTGTTACTTTTCTCTGAGGGTACATACCTAAAAAACCCCAATCAGAACAGGAGCTATATTAGTCTATTAACAGCAATATAACAGCTAGTAATGCATTTGCCCTCTAAAAAAACCAACTTTTGTTGATACATATCAAAATCAATTGTAGCACGTTAACATTATTTGTAATTGTTAATTTTAAATTAACAATATTGTTATATTCCTGGTGATTTTATGTTAATTAAAAGTAGTGTTATCTCCAACCTCTAAAGAGATCACACGACACTCAAATGTTAAAATCAGCGTGTTTTATCATAAAGACGAAATAATTACAAAATATGTTTTTTATAAAATTAAATGCTAGTAAAAATATTTGAAGCCGGATAATGACCAAATCAGTTAAAGATACTTTGAACGATTACAACACAGAAAATGGCGCTTTTTCCCGCTGTAATTGTAAAAATTATTTGACTTCGACCACACTTTCCTTTAACCAATAGGGGTCGAACAGAATAAAAAGACAGACAGGAAACCATGCGAGACATCAGCCCGAAAAATACAATTACCTCAAAAGTAATCACTGCAAACACAATCACCACGATTACCACCGGAACTACAGGTTACGGTGCGGGCTGACGCATAGAATAAAATAGTAAAAAGCCCGTATCCAACAAGATACGGGCTTTTTTTTGACCCTTTTTTAACAGTAAGTCAGGAGAGAAATACCAATGCGTGTACTTAAATTTGGAGGCACTTCAGTCGCAAACTACCAACGCGTACTGAGTGTGGCAAATATCGCTGAAAGTGAGCTACCCCTTGGGCAGGTTGCTCTAGTCCTTTCTGCCCCCGCAAAAATCACGAACCATTTAGTGGCAATGGTCGCTAAGACGGTTGCAGGGCAGGATATTGTTTCCAACATCAGCGATACTATCCAAATATTTACTGATTTACTGTCGGGGTTAAAAGAGCATCAGCCGAATTTCGATTATGAAAACCTGAAAACGCTCATGGAGCGTGAGTTTGCGCACCTGAAACAAACACTGCATGGTATTTCTCTGTTGAAACAGTGCCCGGATAGCATTAATGCCTCCCTGATTTGCTGCGGCGAAAAATTATCCATTGCTATTATGGCTGCCGTATTACAAGCCCGCGGGCATAAAGTTTCTGTGATCGATCCGGTTAAAAATCTGCTTGCTCATGGGCATTACCTCGAATCCACCGTTGATATTCACGAATCCTCCAAACGTATTGCAGCCCTGAATATTCCTTCTGACCATATTATTCTGATGGCCGGTTTTACGGCCGGTAATGATAATGGTGAGCTTGTCGTTCTCGGACGTAATGGTTCTGATTACTCAGCCGCGGTGCTGGCCGCCTGTTTACGAGCCGATTGCTGTGAAATCTGGACTGACGTAGATGGCGTTTATACCTGTGATCCACGATCTGTTGCCGATGCCCGTCTGTTGAAAAGCCTGTCATATCAGGAAGCAATGGAACTTTCCTATTTCGGTGCAAAGGTGCTTCATCCCCGGACTATTGCCCCTATCGCCCAGTTCCAGATCCCCTGCCTGATTAAAAATACTGTCAACCCTGATGCGCCGGGTACCTTTATCGGAAACGGGCAAAAAGATGACAGCATGCTTATTAAAGGGATCACTAACCTGAATCATATGGCGATGATTAACGTTTCAGGCCCCGGTATGAAAGGCATGGTAGGTATGGCAGCAAGAGTCTTTGCTGTGATGTCCCGTTCAGGTATTTCCGTTGTGCTGATCACTCAGTCTTCATCAGAATACAGCATCAGTTTCTGTGTACCGCAAAAAGAGCTGAACAGAGCACAGAAAGCGCTGACCGAAGAGTTTTATCTGGAGTTAAAAGATGGTGCGCTTGATCCTATTGATGTTATCGATAATCTCGCCATTATTTCTGTCGTGGGTGACGGAATGCGTACACAGCGTGGCATCTCTGCCCGTTTCTTCTCGGCACTGACCCGCGCCAATATCAATATCATTGCTCTCGCGCAAGGCTCATCAGAGCGTTCCATCTCCGCAGTGATTGACAATGATAACGCAACAACCGCAGTGCGGCTCTGCCATCAAATGCTGTTCAATACCGCTCAGGTGGTTGAAGTCTTTGTTGTCGGCGTAGGCGGTGTCGGAAGTGCATTAATCGAACAAATCCGCCGCCAGCAGTCATGGCTGAAGCAAAAACACATTGATCTGCGTGTATGCGGAATTGCCAACTCACGGGCGATGTTAACCGATATGCAGGGCATCAGTCTGGATAATTGGCAGCAGGCTTTGTCAGAAGCCAGCGAACCTTTCAGCCTGAGTCGTTTAATCCGGCTCGAAAAAGAGTACCATCTCCTGAATCCGGTTATCGTTGATTGTACATCTAATCAGTCTATCGCTGAGCAGTATTCCAGCTTCCTGAGTGATGGCTTCAACGTTGTTACGCCGAATAAAAAAGCCAATACGCTTTCCATGGCCTACTATCGTGAGATCCGTCGTGCGGCAGAAAACTCAAAACGTAAATTCCTGTATGACACCAACGTAGGCGCAGGCTTACCGGTTATCGAAAATCTACAGAATTTGCTGAATGCCGGTGATGAGCTGGTTCAGTTCAACGGGATCCTGTCAGGTTCTCTGTCTTATATCTTCGGTATGCTGGATGAAGGGATGACGCTTTCCCAAGCAACCTTACTGGCAAAAGAAAAAGGCTTCACTGAACCTGATCCTCGTGACGATCTCTCTGGCATGGATGTTGCGCGTAAGCTCTTAATTCTGGCCCGTGAATCCGGTTATGAACTGGAATTGGAGGATATTCACGTTGAGCCGGTTTTACCTGCCTCATTTGATTCCAATGGTGATGTCCCTGACTTCCTGCAACGTCTGCCACAGTTGGATCAGGAATTTACCCGCCGGGTTGTCGATGCCGCAGAGCAAGGAAAAGTGCTGCGCTATGTCGGTATTATTGAACAGGGCCGCTGTATGGTGAAAATCGCTGCGGTTGATGGTAATGATCCGCTGTATAAAGTTAAAAATGGTGAAAACGCACTGGCTTTCTATACCCGTTATTATCAGCCTATTCCGCTGGTACTGCGCGGTTACGGCGCTGGAAATGATGTAACGGCAGCGGGTGTTTTTGCTGATATATTACGCACTTTGTCATGGAAATTGGGAGTGTAATGATGGTCAGGGTTTATGCACCTGCCTCTATCGGAAACGTTGGAGTTGGGTTTGATGTGCTCGGTGCGGCGGTTTCTCCGGTTGATGGCTCACTGCTTGGGGATTGTGTTTCAGTCAAAGCTGCAGAAAAGTTTACGTTAAGTAATGAAGGGAAATTTGTCAGCAAGCTGCCCGGAAATCCCAAACACAATATTGTTTACCAATGTTGGCAACTCTTTTGCCAGCGTTTGGGTAAAGAACTGCCCGTTGCCATGACACTGGAAAAAAATATGCCAATAGGCTCCGGGCTGGGTTCCAGTGCCTGTTCAGTTGTTGCTGCACTGGTCGCCTTAAATGAATATTCCGGCCATCCTTTTGATCGCGACCAGTTACTGGAGATGATGGGAGAGCTGGAAGGACGCATTTCCGGTGGCGTACATTATGACAATGTCGCCCCTTGTTATCTCGGCGGTCTGCAACTCATCACGGCGCAAGAAAATGCCGTTTGCCAATCCATTCCTGCTTTTGAAGACTGGCTGTGGGTGATGGCCTACCCCGGCATCAAGGTTTCTACATCAGAAGCCCGCGCCATTTTGCCTGACCACTATTCACGCAGTGATATCATTAATCATGGCCGTTATTTTGCCGGATTTATCCATGCCTGCCATACCCGGCAATCCAGTTTAGCCGCCAACTTAATGAAAGATATTGTCGGCGAACCTTATCGCACACAACTTTTACCCGGTTTTGCAAACGCTCGTGAAGGAGTAAAAAAACTGGGGGCGCTGGCATGCAGTATTTCTGGCTCTGGCCCGACACTGTTTGCAATTTGCAATGAAATGGCAATAGCTGAAGAAGTCGCTCAATGGCTGCAACAACATTACGTACAAAATGATGAAGGTTTTGTTCATATTTGCCGTCTGGATCTCGCAGGCGCACGACAGATAGGGTAATAGGTAAGATAATAATGAAATTATATAATTTAAAAGACAGTCACGAGCAGGTCAGCTTTTCACAGGCCGTTAAACAAGGATTAGGAAAACAGCAGGGATTATTTTTCCCACAAGATTTACCTGAATTCAGTCGTGCCGAAATTGATGAATTATTAAAACTGGATTTTGTCAGCCGCAGCCAGCGTATACTTTCGGCTTTTATTGGCGACGAAATCCTGACTGACCAGCTAGCTGAACGTGTTAAAAATGCGTTTGCTTTCCCGGCTCCTGTATCGACTGTCGAAGATGACATCGCCTCACTTGAGCTTTATCACGGCCCGACACTGGCCTTTAAAGACTTTGGCGGCCGCTTTATGGCACAGATCCTGGCTCAGATTGCAGGAGAGCAGCCGGTCACTATTCTGACCGCAACTTCCGGTGATACCGGTGCAGCAGTTGCTCATGCCTTTTATGGTCTGAATAACGTGCAAGTTGTGATCCTCTATCCAGAAGGAAAAATCAGCCCGCTACAGGAAAAACTATTCTGTACATTAGGTGGCAACATCCATACTGTTGCGATTCAAAGTGACTTTGACGCCTGTCAGGCATTGGTTAAACAGTCATTTGATGATGAAGAACTGAAACAGGCACTGCATCTCAACTCTGCAAATTCCATTAATATCAGCCGTCTTTTGGCGCAGATTTGCTATTACTTTGAAGCCGTTGCACAAATTCCGGCAGAAAAACGTGACCAACTGGTCATTTCAGTTCCAAGTGGCAATTTCGGCAATCTGACCGCGGGTCTGCTGGCAAAATCAATGGGATTACCAGTGAAGCGTTTTATCGCAGCGACTAACATTAACGACACCGTTCCCCGTTATCTGGCAGAAGGAAAATGGCTGCCGAATCAAACCATTGCCACCCTTTCCAACGCAATGGATGTCAGCCAGCCTAATAACTGGCCACGCATTGAAGAACTGTTCCGCCGTAAAGACTGGGCACTCAGCGAACTGGGTAATGGCGTTGTCGATGACAAAACCACGCAGGACACCATGCGCGAACTGGCAGCAAAAGGCTATATTTCTGAGCCACATGCTGCGGTTGCTTATCGCATTCTGCGTGACCAGTTACAGGATGGTGAATATGGCTTATTCCTGGGAACTGCGCATCCGGCAAAATTCAAGGAAAGTGTCGAAGAGACACTCGGCCAGACATTACCATTGCCACAAGAATTAGCAGAACGTGCAGATATGGAATTGTTATCCCACCTCCTGCCTGCTGATTTCGCTACATTACGCAAATTTCTGATGGCAAAAGCCTTGAAATAACCTAGCATTTGTCACTCCACTCATTATTGTGGAGTGACACTATTTATTAATGCTTACTGGCTATCAATGCTAAGGGTTATCAATGCTGCTCAGGGCGTTTAAACACCAGTTCATTTTCTTTAGATAAGGATTCATCAAACGCATATCCTTCCAGACTAAACTCCACCAGCCGCGTAGGATCAGTTAATTGGTTCTGAATGATAAACCGGCTCATCAGGCCACGGGCTTTTTTCGCATAGAAGCTGATAACTTTGTATTTGCCATTTTTTTCATCCAGAAAGACCGGCTTAATAATCCGGGCTGCCAGCTTTTTCGTATTGACGGATTTGAAATACTCGTCGGATGCCAGATTTACCAGAACATCATCCCCCTGTTGTTCCAGTGCCGCATTCAGGTTTTCCGTGATGCGATCTCCCCAGAATTTATACAAATCCTTACCACGGGGATTTTCCAGTTTGATCCCCATTTCCAGACGGTAAGGCTGCATCAGATCAAGTGGACGCAAAACCCCATATAATCCGGATAACATTCTTAAATGACTCTGGGCAAAATCAAAATCAGCATCTGAGAACGTTTCTGCCTGCATCCCGGCATAAACATCGCCTTTAAAAGCTAAGATCGCCTGACGGGCATTTTCCGGTGTAAAATCCGGCTGCCATTCACCAAAACGTGCGGCATTCAGCCCCGCCAGTTTGTCACTGATCCCCATCAAGCTGCTGATTTGTGCCGGCGTTAACGTACGACAAACATCAATTAACTGTTTTGACTCCTCCAGTAATGCAGGTTGGCTATACTTTTTTGTGGCAAGCGGACTTTCATAATCAAGTGTTTTGGCCGGTGAAATAGTAATAAGCATGATTTTGTTCCGAATTTTTGAATGGTTATTCTCAATAATCGAGGCTTTTCCTCTCCAATTTAGCAAAAATAACCGGAAAAAGGGGAATAACAACGATAGGATTTTCCTAGCTTACGAGCCGAGCCTGACCATGTTATTATCACAGGATGGCGAGGCAACAATGCCAAAGATTTTACGTATAACGATGAGATATTAAACATGACCGATAAACTGACTTCCCTGCGTAAACTGACAACAGTTGTAGCAGATACCGGGGATATCGCGGCAATGAAACTGTATCAGCCGCAAGATGCAACAACTAACCCTTCTCTGATTTTGAACGCTGCCCAGATCCCGGAATATCGCCAACTGATTGATGACGCCATTGAATGGGCACGTGCTCAGAGCAATTCCCGTGAACAACAGATCATTGATGCCGGCGATAAATTGGCGGTTAACATCGGTCTGGAAATTCTGAAACTGATCCCCGGCCGTATTTCCACTGAAGTTGATGCCCGCCTCTCTTATGACACCGAAGCCAGTGTCGCAAAAGCAAAACGCCTGATCAAACTGTACAACGAAGCAGGCATCAGCAATGATCGTATTCTGATCAAACTGGCTTCCACATGGCAGGGTATCCGCGCTGCGGAGCAACTGGAAAAAGAAGGTATCAACTGTAACCTGACTCTGCTGTTCTCTTTTGCTCAGGCTCGTGCTTGTGCGGAAGCCGGTGTTTTCCTGATTTCTCCATTCGTTGGCCGTATTCTCGACTGGTACAAAGCAAACAGCGATAAAAAAGAATTCGCACCAAATGAAGATCCGGGTGTGATTTCCGTTTCTGAAATTTACCAGTACTATAAAGAACACGGCTATAACACTGTTGTTATGGGTGCAAGTTTCCGTAACTCCGGTGAAATTCTGGAACTGGCTGGTTGTGACCGTCTGACTATCTCTCCTGCATTGCTGAAAGAACTGTCTGAAACGGCAGGCGAAGTTGAGCACAAACTCAGCTATGAAGGTGAAATCAAGCCACGTCCTGCAGCAATGACTGAAGCTGAGTTCTATTGGGAACATCATCAGGATGCGATGGCAACCGAAAAACTAGCGGAAGGTATCCGTAAGTTTGCTATCGATCAGGGTAAACTTGAAAGCATGATCGCTGACTTGCTGTAGTCCTGAGCGGCACGCTATACCCATTGGATTTTGAGTTGCATCGCGGCGGCAAGGGAGAGAATCCCCGGGAACATAGAGAACTATGTGACTGGGGTGAACGAGCGTAGCCAACAAAGAGGCAACTTGAAAGACGAAGTGTATATTTTTTCTTCCTTAAAGGCGACATAATAACCGTGTCGCCTTTTTCACTTTCACTATTTTAATCATTTGCTGTTAATTGAGGTTCGCATGAATGTATTACGCATTGGCCTCGTGTCTGTTTCTGATCGTGCTTCCAATGGTATTTATCAGGACAAAGGTCTACCTGCATTAGAAGAATGGTTGGGAAAAACGATAACGACGCCTTTCAGTATAGAAGCCCGCCTGATCCCTGATGAGCAAATCCTGATTGAGCAAACTCTGTGCGAATTAGTTGATGAATTGGGCTGCCATTTAGTTCTGACAACAGGTGGAACAGGCCCTGCTCGTCGTGATGTTACCCCGGATGCAACTCTGGCAGTTGCTGATCGTGAAATGCCCGGATTTGGTGAGCAGATGCGCCAAATCAGCCTTCAATTTGTACCCACCGCAATTTTATCCCGTCAGGTAGGCGTGATCCGCAATCAGGCCTTAATTCTTAACCTACCCGGGCAGCCTAAAGCTATAGCAGAAACGCTGGAAGGGCTGAAAGATGATAGCGGAAAAGTCTTAGTACCCGGAATTTTTGCCAGTGTACCTTATTGCATTCAGTTGCTAGATGGCCCCTATATCGAAACTGATGAAAGCATTGTCTCAGCCTTCAGGCCTAAAAGTGCCCGCCGTTAAGATCTTAATGCTGGCTGACTGTTGTTATTACTCAACTTGTTATTGCTCAACCAGCAGAAGTTATATTTTGAAAAGGTTCTGAATACATCAGAACCTTTAAGAAACAGAGCGGGCTCAAATCAGGCTGCCACCATGAGTTTCAATAACCTGTTTATACCAATAGAAACTTTTCTTACGACGGCGTTCCAGCGTTCCGGTCCCTTGCTCATTCTGATCAACATAGATATAACCGTAACGCTTGGAAATCTCCCCTTTTGAGGCGCTAATCAAATCAATAGCTCCCCAGCTGGTGTAACCCATGACATCCACACCATCTTCAATGGCTTCCCTAACCTGCACAAGATGGTCATTCAGATAGCTAATGCGGTAATCATCCTGAATTGTCCCATCAGCTTCTACGGTATCTTTGGCTCCCAGACCATTCTCAACAATAAACAGCGGCTTCTGATAACGATCCCATAATAAATTCAGTAACGTTCGCAATCCGACAGGATCTATCTGCCATCCCCATTCTGAACTGGCCAGATGGGGATTCGGGATCATATTCAGAATATTGCTCTGCTTTTTCTGATAGTCCGCTTCATTCCCGGAAGTACACCCACTCATGTAATAACTGAATGAGATAAAATCCACCGTATTTTGCATCTCAAGCTTATCCTGTTCAGTTATCGTGACTTCAATACCATTTTCCCGGAAATAACGCAGTATATAACCCGGATATACCCCACGAGCCTGAACATCACCAAAAAACAGCCATTTCTGGTTTTGCCGGAGAGTAGCCAACACATCATCTGGTTTACAAGTCAATGGGTACATCAGCCCACCCAATAACATATTGCCGATACGGGCATCAGGGATAATTTCATGGCAAAGTTTTACCGCGCGGGCACTGGCAACCAATTGATGGTGAATAGCCTGATAGATTTCTGACTGTGTACTGTTTTTCGGCAACCCGACGCCGGTTAGTGGCTCATGTAGTGACATATTGATTTCATTGAATGTCAGCCACAATTTCACTTTTTTCTGATAACGAGTGAAAACTGTGCGGGCATAACGCTCAAAGAAATCAATTAGTTTACGATTTCCCCATCCACCGTGTTTTTTAACCAACGCCCACGGCATTTCATAATGGGATAACGTAATGACTGGCTGAATCCCGTATTTCGCCATTTCATCAAATAACCTGTCATAAAATGCCAGACCCGCTTCATTGGCTTGCATTTCATCGCCCTGAGGAAAAATCCGGCTCCATGCGATGGAAGTACGCAAACAAGTGAATCCCATTTCTGCAAACAGAGCGATATCTTCGGGATAACGATGATAAAAATCGATAGCGATATCTTTAAGGTATTGCGTACTCTCAGACTCTCGCTCAATGACCGGCCCCATAATTCCCTGCGGCTGGACATCCGAAGTAGAAAGACCTTTCCCGTCAGCTAAATAAGCGCCTTCAACCTGATTGGCAGCAATGGCTCCTCCCCACAGAAAATGTGTCGGAAACTGTTTCATACAAATATCCTCTCGGGTTACAAACTAATTGATCAATAGGGTGTTAATGATACTTTTTACTGTTAACTTTCTTTTGTAGAAGGCCTGTGCGGAGAATTAGAAGAAGCCGGAAGCCCGAACAGCCACGTGAGTACAGTGGAAATGATAAAGGCCAGCGCTGTGCCAATCATTGCCCCCCACACCGTGTTATTGACACCTGTTGGTGGGATCATCTGAGTGAAGGTAAAAATATTCACCAGCCCCGCTGAATAAATTGCGCCTTGGTAATACCCCACCACCGAACCACCAATTGCCCCCGCAACACAGCCAAAAATAAATGGGCGTCGGTAAGGCAAAGTCACACCATAAACCGCAGGTTCAGTAATACCGAACATACCGGAAGTCGCAGCAGAACCCGCCAGCATTTTTAATTTCGCATCCCGCGTTCGCAGAAATACCCCAAAGGCCGCACCTGTTTGCCCTATCACCGCGGGAAGCAACAGAGGTGTTAATGTATCGTGCCCGAGAACCGCCAAATTATTGATAGCAAGAGGAACGAATCCCCAATGAAGGCCGAAAATCACAAAAACCTGCCAGACTGCTCCCATAATCGCCCCAGCCAGTGCAGGAGCTACCCCATATACCGCCTGATAACCACCAGCCAGCAATTGGCTCAGCCATGTCGCCATTGGTCCGATAACCAGAAACACCAGTGGAACAATCAATATGAGGCAAATAAGAGGAGTGACAAATCCCTTAATCGTGGCAGGAATGTGAGCATTCAGCTTTCTCTCCACTTTACAGCTAACCCAGGACGCAAAAATAATGGGGATTACCGATGCACTGTAGTTCAGGAATGAGAGCGGGATCCCCATGAAGTACTCTGTAGAGCTTCCCGCACTTGTTGATGCCTTAAAGGCGGAGATAATCATCGGATGAACCAATGCTCCCCCGATAGCCATCGTAATAAAAGGATTGCCGCCGAATTTCTTACCGGCTGTATAACCGAGCAATAGCGGAAAAAAGTAGAACAAAGAGTCGCTGGCAGCATACCAGACATGATAAGTCCCGCTATCAAGAGACATCCATTTCAGAGTAACAGCAACCGCAAGCAGCCCCTTCAAAATACCCGCCGCCGCCATAACACCTAAAAATGGGGTAAAAATACCGGATACAACATCAATAAACTGGTTAAAAAGGCTATCTTTTTTATTATTAGCGAAATTCGGAAGCTCCGCGGTATCTGATGTTTGCTCAGCAGAAGTCAGTTCTTGCTGAATAGCCTGATAAACATCACCGACCTGATTCCCGATAACTACCTGAAACTGACCTCCGCTTTCGATAACCGTGATAATACCTGACTGAGCTTTTAACTTATCAATGTTAGCCAGAGCACTATCCCGTAATTTAAATCGTAGCCGGGTTGCACAATGGATGAGACTGATAATGTTCCCCTGACCACCAACATCCGCAATAATTTCCTGAGCTAATAGCTGGTATTTCATACTATTTTTTCCCCATTCTTCCATAGCGTGTTATTTTTCTATACCCCGTGGATTTCAAAATATATCGCGGTAGCAACTGCTCGATGAAAGGTCGAAGCCTCTTTAACAACCTCAAAATACATAAACTATACTTATGCAATGATAATCAGAATGAGTAGAATGCAGCCCACCAAAAGACAACTTGAAAGAGGGTGGGTATATTGAATGGAATACAAAGCAGTACACTTTATTCAAGCGAAAAAAAACCTGACAACCCTTCCAACACAGCAATTTAGGAAATCATTGTCAGGAGTTATACCCTAAAGATCTTCAAGTGAAGCAACTGACAATAACTTCAACTTAAAGAACAACAAGTATATCTGCGTAAATGTTTAAAATAGTGATAATTCAATTTTAAAGCCTAGTTTCTTTTGTAAATCACTCAAATTTCTCGTCATAAAAATGTGACAATGATCGCGATATTCCAGATAACTCATTCCCGTTAAGAGCAAGCTGCGTCGCGGCCGCAAGGGAACTCATCCCTGGGAACATAGATAGCCATATATTTATAAAATCGGTGAGTGAGCACAGCCAACAAAGAGGCAACTTGAAAGACGAAGTATATAAGCTGTATTAGTCATCACTTTGCCTAGTGCTCGAACCATCGGGAAAACTTTGATATCATGATATTCAATGAATCTATTGAATATCATGATATTGGGAACCAGATGTCAATGTTTGATAAACAAATTCTTGTTGAGATTGCCGAAATAGCCAAAGTACTGGGAAATGCCCATCGCCTGACATTACTTGAGTGCCTGATGAGTTCTGAGCAATCCGTCGAATGCCTGTCAGAGCTTTCCGGCCTGTCTATTGCTAACACATCCCAGCATCTGCAACATTTAAAACGTTCAGGTATCCTGCAATCCCGTAAAGTCGGTAAACATGTGTTTTATCGTCTGGGGGATGGCCCGGTTATGGATATCATTACCGCTATCCAGAAATATGCTGAATTTAATCGGGCAGAAATGCGCAGATTGATCGATGATATGGATAATCAGGAAGCCATTTCATGGGATGAATTGTTGGATCGAATCAAGGAAAAGAGCACCATACTATTGGATGTCAGGCCGAAAGAAGAGTTCAATCAGGGGCATTTACCGAATGCCATCAATATCCCGATTGATGAACTGGAGAGCCGATTAGATGAACTGACTTCCAACTCAAATCTTATCGCTTACTGCCGCGGCCCCTACTGCGTTCTTTCTGCCAATGCCCTTGAATTATTACGCGCCAAAGGCATTCGTGCCCGCCACTTTAAAAAAGGATTTTCCGGTTGGAAAGATGCCGGGATGGATGTTGAAAGTATTTCTTAGGTTATTATAGGCCTGTAACAGGCCTATCTCTTACAGTTTTCTATTCTCAAAACACAACGCAATGACACAATAACGGTTCTGCACTGTGCACAAAATCAGAATAATAAAATAAATCATATTATTAGAAATAGATAATGCTTATCGTAAATCTAATACATTGTTTTCTTTTATAGATAGCAATGCGCAGATTCATATATCCAATACTATGTTTATGGATCAATGTGATTGAACCAGATAAGAATTAAAGGAGGTCTATTTCATATATAGTCATGTCTTCCTGCTATTCCAATAGAATTAGATGATTATTGCATAAAAGGTGTTTTACGTAATCGGAAAATCCATCAGGTCGTTAATATTTTCAAGAATTATTATGAAGCAATGATTAACGATTTACCCCTGCATCAAATTGAAATAAAAAGAAAAAACAGAACACGCAATCTATAAGGTAAAATTTAATTTTGCCTAATGACGTGTCTTTTGTCTAAAAACCGAAGATTAACATCTATAATATTATAATGTTACCCCACCTTACAAAAATCACAGATTAAATACCTTTTAATATTAAATTAGATCTGTTTTTAGCTTTATTAGAGTCTGATAGAATCATCAGTATACCTGTTGTTTTTCAATATATAGTTTTCTTAACTACATATTGAGATCCATAAAGTATATAAACTCATATGAAAAATATTTTATAACTATAAATCGGTACCTTATGTCACAACATCACAATCGTTCTCTAAACAAACAGGATTATAAAACTCTTTCTCTGGCAGCTTTAGGCGGAGCATTAGAGTTTTATGACTTTATTATCTTTGTTTTTTTTGCTGTCGTACTGGGGGAACTGTTTTTCCCTGCTGACATTCCTGAATGGCTCCGACAACTCCAGACTTTTGGTATTTTTGCCGCCGGTTATCTGGCACGGCCTTTAGGCGGGATCATCATGGCACATTTTGGTGATCTGGTCGGGCGCAAAAAAATGTTTTCTCTCAGTATCCTGCTCATGGCTTTACCTACATTAATTATCGGCATGTTACCGACCTACGCTACAATTGGCATTATCGCCCCACTACTTCTGTTAGTGATGCGAATTATGCAAGGAGCGGCAATCGGTGGTGAAGTTCCCGGTGCATGGGTATTCGTGGCAGAGCATGTTCCCCGTAAACATATCGGTTTTGCCTGCGGAATACTGACTGCGGGATTGACTCTCGGTATTTTACTTGGCTCTCTGGTCGCAACTGCAATTACTTCGGTTTACAGTAAACAGGAAGTTTTAGACTGGGCATGGCGTTTGCCTTTCTTCCTTGGTGGTCTCTTTGGCCTATGTGCCATGTACCTGCGTCGCTGGCTACATGAAACGCCGATATTTAAGGAAATGCAGGCACGTAAGGCATTATCAGATGGTCTACCCCTGAAATCCGTCATTCAGAATCATAAACGAGCCATTACTGTTTCCATGTTGCTGACCTGGCTTCTTTCTGCGGGTATTGTCGTCGTCATTCTGATGACTCCTACCTATATGCAGACAGTTTTTCATCTCGAACAACCCATGACGCTGAAAGCCAACAGTCTGGCAATTGTGTCACTTTTTATTAGCTGCGTATTAGTCGGGCATTTCTGCGATAAATGGGGGGCTAGCAAGGTTTTATTAGCAGGCAGCTTATTACTGGGCGCAGCCGCTTGGTTCTTCTATCACAATATCAGTCATGATCCCATCAGACTATACAGTGCTTATGCAATCGTAGGGTTCTCTGTGGGAGTTATCGGTGCTGTACCTTTTATTATGGTTCACAGTTATCCACCGGAAGTCCGCTTCAGCGGTATTTCTTTTTCATACAATCTGGCCTATGCCATTTTTGGCGGACTAACACCGATTATCATCACTCTGTTAATGCAATATACGCAATTAGCTCCCGCATACTATATGCTGATGCTGTCTGCGATAGGAGTGTTATTAGGGCTTTATCTGAGTAAAAAAACAATATCAGGTAATCAGACAATATAAAGCAAGAGATAATCATAACCACCCGCTATATGGGTGGTTATGATTGGTGAGATAGGCTAAAGAGTTTAGTATAAAAATAGATCAATGCATTTTCACTATTACTCACTTCTTTAATCCGACAGAACCTTTTTATTTCTCTAGAACAACTCCACCCAATTGTCGCCTCGGTAATGCTATAACAAGCTCTAGAGTCGCTATCACAGCGAGCGTAGTGATAAATAAGGATTTGCCTGCTTCAACTAATATCCAACCACCTATTATTGGAAAACCGAATATCCCTACAAAGTAGGAGACAACGAACCAAGTAAGCGCTGCATGGCGATTCTCAAGAGCAGATTCATTTATCGCCCAAGTTTGGATAACAGGATAGACCAATCCATACCCCAGACCCGTTAAAATAGCGGCTACAATCTGAAAGGTTGAATGAACAGGTACACCAAACAAAGATAAAATGCCCAGAACTAAAAATGACATAAGTGTGATAACAAGTGGAATACGAGGTACAGTTGATAAATAGCGAGCCAGCAGAAGCCGTGATATAACCACAGTCACTACATGAACAGCAAAAAATGTGCTGGCTCTTGAATCTGTTCCTTCCACAATTGAACTCTGGAACGACATCATGCCAGAAAACACGCAGCCCCCCAGTCCTACCATAATAATCGGACGGATTGCACTAGTAACCGCAATCTTCGATATATTCTTTATCCAGGGTCTTAATGATAATTCCCGTTGAGCTTGGGGTTCTCTAAACCCAAATACCATGAAAAATAGCGATGCAAAAATAGCAACAACACCAACAAGAAGAAACGCTATCAGGATAGGTATTTTTAGTTGTTCAACAACGATATAGAGTAAAATGGGGCTGCCACAAATTCCTGCCATCTGGAAAGCACTGAAACGTGTAAACCAGTATCCTCTATCTGCATCAGAAATACGTTCAGACAACGCCATTGGTCCGCTGATATAGAACATGCCCCAACCAAGGCCAATCAGAAACGCGCCTATACGTGGCATGTAGCTCAGATCACCCGCGGAACCGCTGAGAAAAAAATAACCACATGACACTGATAAAGCGGCTAAGGCTGCGAAACGCGATGCTTCCAGCCTCCCGGCAAACCATCCAACTAAAGGAACACCAATCAAAGTGCCGATTAAAGCCACACTCAGTGTCATTCCTGCGTCAATATCACTCCCTCCTTGTGACCGAAAAAATTCAGAAATTAAGAAAGTCGCTCCATATCCACCCGCAGTAAAAGTCGTGCCGAAGAGGAGAAAAAGTGCTGATGTCGTTCGCATAAATCAAATCCTATATCACTAAGAACTGAATGCTCTTGGAACCATAGACCTCAGTTTATTTATTGCTTCTTTCAACTTATGGCAAACATAGTCTATTTCTTCTTCATTGTTAAATCTTCCCAAACCGAAACGTACACTGGCTTGAGCTTGTTCATTACTAACACCTATAGCCTTTAGCACATGTGATGAAGCTCTGTTTGCAGACGTGCATGCAGACCCTGAGGACAGTGCAATATCAGAAAGCTCAAGCAACAGTGAGTCTGCATCTATTCCTTCAAACGATACATTAAGTAACCCCGGCAGGCATGCGGTTAGATGGCCGTTTATCCGAATACCTTCCACATTTTCAATAAGATATTGTCGCAATATATTTCTCAGATGACCTAATCTCTGTGATTCATCTGGTAAGTTTTTAACAGACAACTCAACTGCACGACCAAATCCCACTATCCCTGGGACATTAAGAGTACCAGAGCGCAGACCCCGTTCATGTCCGCCACCAACAATGAGGGGAGATAAAGCAATATTTTTATCACGCGAGTTGATATAAAGTGCTCCAATACCTTTGGGGCCATATATTTTATGTGCAGAAAATGAGGCTAGACTAATATTCATACGTTGTACATCAAACTCTATTTTGCCAAGCGCCTGTGTAGCATCGGTATGAAAAATTATATCCTGCTCTTTACAAAGAGCGCCTATTTCCTCAATTTTTTGCAATGAACCAATTTCATTATTTGCCGACATAATAGAAACCAGATAAGTATCATCTCTCAATGCGCGATGTATTGAGTCAGGGCATACAACACCGTCACTTTGTGGTTGCACATAGGTAACGTCTATTCCCATTGATTCAAGTTTAGCGCAACAATCAAGAACAGCCTTGTGCTCAATCATTGATGTGATGACATGCCCTTTTTTATTTTTATGCTGAAGAGTTGTGATGGCAAGATTAATCGACTCGGTTGAGCCAGATGTAAATATAATATCCGATGGGCTTACTGCATTGATTGATGATGAAATTAATTTCCTAGCATGCTCAACGGCCTCTCTGGCTTTCCAGCCAAAAGCATGGCTGATACTAGATGCATTGCCATACTCATGAGTAAGATAAGGCATCATAGATTGAAGCACTTCAGGATCTAATGCAGTTGTAGCATTATTATCTAGATATATTAATTTGGATAGAGTTTGCATAATGTTCCACTTTGTAATGTGAAGATGGAATTATATTATTTAAAATAATTAGGCAATTGTTATATCACCCTGACTCACATCACCCGTTTCGCTAACGAGGTTAAGACGAATAGCACTGGAAACACCTAACATATGGCTAAGTTGGAGTCCGCGAGCATATGCTAGCGCTCTGGACCACACACAATCTTCAAAAAATACTTCCAAAAGTGTATCTGTATTATTACCTGCTGCTTTTTCAAAATACTCTTTTGTAATAGCTGCGCAGGTGAGTTTTTGAGTGGGCTCTTCATAAGAAACATCAGACATTGATGGTTTGGAATCTGATGTGCTTTTGGCAACCATACGTTGCTTGAGTATTTCGGGAATTTCCTCAGAGGCAAGAATGTGAACTAAGTGCTGCCTAGCGGAATCCTCATGAATAACTCGTATTTCACTAAGTGATATTTGATGCTTTTCAGCTATGGGTAAAAAAACGTTTACAATTGAGGTGTGGAGTTGGCTCAAACGAGGGTTTCTTTTTTGAGAATTAGATAGATTATCTGCCAAAAATTGTAGACGAAATATTCCACGGTGATCGAAAGCTATCGATATTCTTGGTAATTGACCACATTTATCTTGGATTTTTTTTGCTAATACAAGCGCTGCTTCAAAGGCTTTTAGTTGTGCTTCGACAACTATTTTATCCTCTTGGTCAAGATAAACACGTGAATTGCCAGCGAGTATACTAATATTATTTTCTTGTATATTTATATTCATTAACTATTCGCTCGTCATATTTAATTGTTAATCCACGCAGATGAAGATAGCACATGAAAAATTCATCAAAAAATTTTCAAATTGAAAAGTATAAGCTAGATCAAAATATTATATGAGGTTGGAATTAGAGCTTGGATAAAAATTAAATTCCTCGTTTAACTTATTAAAAGCAGTGACAATCATCCTTTCTCAATATTTACCACCCTGATGATTCCATGCTTTATGGGATATGTCTTCACACCAAAACAATAAAGTCTTAATTTTATTTTTAATTGTTCTCCAATAAACATTTTTATTGTTTGCAACTTAATAAAAATTAATAACCCTACTGTTCCTTGAGCCTATTCATGGGGTTTTTAATATAAATCAGTAGCACATGTAAAAATTAACACTAAAGTTTTTTATTAACTAATACCTTTCCAATATGGGATATAATGGCTCTGTAATTAATTAAATAGAATTCAATATAAATATAGAAATTAAAATAGCAGTAATTATAAAATCTGGTATTTACCATAGCTTTTATTCGGTTATAAGAAAAAACAGGATGAGTAAAACGACTCATCCTGTTCATTTTTGCCGGACAGCTAATTACATCTGATATCAGGCGTGTTTTTTCTCACCAATTGGCAGAATGGTACGGCCATATTGTTCATTCAGAACTTCAGCCATTGCCAGATAGAAAGCACTTGCCCCACAAATAACACCTTCAAAACCGGCAAAAGTCAGAAGGCTGGCGTTACCAGTGATGTTACCAATCGCCAGCAGAGCGAACAGTACAGTCAGGCTACCGAAAATGAACTGCAAAGTGCGGTTAGCTTTCAGAGTGCCAAAGAACATAAACAGCGTGAAAATACCCCACAGTGCAAGATAAACGCCGAGGAACTCAGAGCTGGTTGCTTCTGCCAGACCCATTTTTGGCAGGAACAGCACACCAATCAGACTCAGCCAGAACATTCCGTAAGAAGTAAATGCAGTTGCACCGAATGTATTTCCTTTTTTGTACTCAATGATGCCTGCCAGCACCTGAGCCAAACCACCATAAAAAATTCCCATACTTAAAATAACAGACGTTAATGGGAAAAAACCCGCATTATGCAGATTCAATAAAATGGTTGTCATGCCAAAACCCATCAAACCCAATGGGCCTGGGTTCGCCAACTGATTAGAACTCATATTTTCCCTATAAATTCAAATAAAACAAAGTATTAAAAAAGATTCTCATAGCACTTTTCTATGCCAGAAAACCATAAAAGGCGGCGGATCATAATGTGATGGCATCAACTACACAATGCCCTCAGAAAAATTTTTTTATTAAATCTCAATTTTTTTTCAATCTCCCCCTTGATGCTGAGCTGAATGACCCCATCTAAGTCTCAACTACAGTTACTACTGACACTTCAGTAACGGCTGAAAACATACAATGAGGAATTTCTGGCAGACAGTGCCATTGAAAAGAAAACATTCATCCTCATATAGCGTAGTAACTTGACCGAATATATGAATTCTTTGTGGAGGCGTTTAGATGGGTAAAATCATTGGTATCGACTTGGGAACTACCAACTCTTGTGTAGCAATTATGGACGGCACAACAGCACGTGTGCTTGAAAACAGCGAAGGTGATCGTACAACCCCTTCAATCATCGCATATACTCAGGATGGTGAAACTCTGGTTGGTCAACCAGCTAAACGTCAGGCTGTTACTAACCCGCAAAACACCCTGTTTGCCATCAAGCGTTTGATTGGCCGTCGTTTTCAGGACGAAGAAGTACAGCGTGACGTTGCTATCATGCCATACAAAATCACCAACGCAGACAATGGTGACGCATGGCTGGAAGTAAAAGGCCAGAAAATGGCACCACCTCAGGTTTCTGCTGAAGTCCTGAAAAAAATGAAGAAAACCGCAGAAGACTATCTGGGTGAGCCAGTAACAGAAGCAGTTATCACTGTTCCTGCTTATTTCAACGATGCACAGCGTCAGGCAACTAAAGATGCGGGCCGTATCGCAGGTCTGGAAGTTAAGCGTATCATTAACGAACCAACTGCGGCAGCGCTGGCTTATGGTCTGGATAAAGAAGTTGGTAACCGTACTATTGCAGTTTACGACTTGGGTGGCGGTACTTTCGATATCTCTATCATCGAAATCGACGAAGTTGACGGCGAAAAAACGTATGAAGTTCTGGCAACCAACGGTGATACTCACTTAGGTGGTGAAGACTTCGACAGCCGTATGATCAACTATCTGGTTGATGAGTTTAAGAAAGAACAAGGTATCGATCTGCGTAACGACCCACTGGCTATGCAGCGCCTGAAAGAAGCAGCAGAAAAAGCGAAAATCGAGCTGTCTTCCGCTCAGCAGACTGACGTGAATCTGCCATACATCACTGCAGATGCAACCGGTCCTAAGCATATGAACGTTAAAGTAACCCGTGCAAAACTGGAATCTCTGGTTGAAGATCTGGTGAAACGTTCTATCGAACCACTGAAAGTTGCACTGAATGACGCTGGTCTGTCTGTATCTGACATTCAGGATGTCATTCTGGTTGGTGGTCAGACTCGTATGCCAATGGTTCAGAAAGCTGTTGCCGACTTCTTCGGTAAAGAACCACGTAAAGACGTTAACCCTGATGAAGCAGTTGCAATGGGTGCGGCAGTTCAGGGCGGTGTACTGGCAGGTGACGTGAAAGACGTTCTGCTGCTGGACGTAACTCCACTGTCTCTGGGTATCGAAACCATGGGTGGCGTGATGACTTCTCTGATTACGAAGAACACCACTATCCCAACTAAGCACAGCCAAGTATTCTCTACAGCAGAAGACAACCAATCTGCGGTAACTATCCACGTATTGCAGGGTGAGCGTAAGCGTTCCAGCGATAACAAATCTCTGGGTCAGTTCAACCTGGACGGCATTCAGCCAGCACCTCGTGGTATGCCTCAGATCGAAGTGACTTTCGACATCGATGCCGATGGTATCCTGCACGTTTCTGCGAAAGACAAAAACTCTGGTCGTGAGCAGAACATCACCATTAAAGCATCTTCTGGTCTGAATGAAGAAGAAATCCAGCAAATGGTACGTGATGCAGAAGCTAACGCAGAAGCTGACCGTAAGTTCGAAGAGCTGGTTCAGACTCGCAATCAGGCAGACCAACTGGTTCACGGCACTCGTAAGCAAGTTGAAGAAGCTGGCGACAAACTGACTGCTGACGAAAAAACCGCTATCGAGAAAGCTGTTGCTGAGCTGGAAACTGCGGCGAAAGGTGAAGATAAAGCTGAAATCGAAGCGAAAATTCAGGCTCTGGTTGAAGCATCTAAGAAACTTCTGGAAATCGCACAGCAGCAGGCTCAGGCAGGCGCAGCTGATGCAGAAGCAGGCAATGCCGCGAAGAAAGATGACGACGCTGTAGACGCTGAATTCGAAGAAGTTAAAGACAAAAAATAATAGCCCTTAGCGGGCAAAGTAACAGGACGCCTGTTACTTGTTAACTAGCACGGGCGTTGAGGTAACACTCTACGCCCGTTTGTGCGTGTTAGGGGTAAACAATACGATGGCAAAAAAAGACTACTACGAGGTTTTGGGTGTCTCCAAGACCGCTGATGAAAAAGAGATCAAGAAAGCCTATAAGCGACTGGCAATGAAATTCCATCCTGACCGTAATCAGGGTGATAAAGAAGCTGAAGCCAAATTTAAAGAAATTAAAGAAGCGTATGAGATCCTGACAGACTCTCAGAAGCGCGCAGCTTATGACCAATATGGTCATGCCGCCTTTGAACAGGGTGGTATGGGTGGAGGTGCTGGTGGCTTCGGTGGTGGCGCTGATTTTAGCGATATCTTTGGTGACGTTTTCGGAGATATTTTCGGTGGTGGCCGTCGTCAACAGCGTCCAAGCCGTGGTTCTGACCTGCGCTACAGCATGGACTTAACACTGGAAGAAGCTGTCCGTGGTGTGACCAAAGAGATCCGCATCCCAACTCTGGAATCCTGTGAAAGTTGTCATGGCAGTGGTGCAAAAGCAGGCACTAGTCCTGAAACCTGTTCTACCTGTCAGGGTGCTGGTCAGGTACATATGCGTCAGGGCTTCTTTACTGTTCAGCAGCCATGTCCTCAATGTCATGGCCGTGGAAAAATCATCAAAGAACCATGTAACAAATGTCACGGTCACGGTCGCGTTGAAAAATACAAAACACTGTCTGTTAAAATCCCGGCAGGTGTCGATACCGGTGACCGCATTCGTTTAAGTGGTGAGGGTGAAGCTGGCGAACACGGCGCTCCGGCAGGTGATTTGTACGTTCAGGTTCAGGTTAAAGCGCACCACATCTTCGAACGTGATGGCAGCAACCTTTATTGTGAAGTGCCAATCAACTTTGCAACTGCAGCACTGGGTGGCGAAATTGAAGTACCGACTCTTGATGGTCGCGTCAGCCTGAAAATCCCGGCGGAAACTCAGACCGGCAAATTGTTCCGCATGAAAGGCAAAGGCGTTAAATCCGTTCGTGGCGGTGCACAGGGCGATTTACTGTGCCGTGTTGTCGTGGAAACTCCGGTTAAACTGAACGAAGAACAGAAAGAGCTGATGCGTCAACTGGGAGAATCTTTTGGCGGAAAAAGCGGGGAAACCAATAGCCCACGCTCCAAAAGCTTCCTTGATGGCGTGAAAAAGTTTTTTGATGATTTGACTAAGTAATTTAGTTTATTTATCAGAAACGAATTTACTCAGCCAAAAGCTGGTTTTAATTCCCCAGTCACATAGATAAGACAACTGTGTGACTGGGAATGTTCTTAGCCAGCAAAAAATAGCTTAGAAGACGATAAATGTCCCCGACAAATTAGAGTCATCCCCCTACCCTAATTTCATTCCGACAACCCCACTGACAATCACAACACAAGCCAGCAATCGCATTTTACTAAACGGTTCCCGTAAGATGAAAACCGATAATAGCATTGCAAATAATATGCTGGTTTCGCGTAATGCAGCGACCAGTACAATTGGAACATGGCTCATTGCCCAAATGGCAATACCATAGCTGACTAGCTGCATGAATCCACCAAGAAGCCCCGGTTTCCAATACTGACGAATACTTTGTCTGACAGTATTTCTGTATTTGAAATACATCATCCCACCCATTACCCAGCCATAGACAGCAAACAGCCACAGAATATAAGTCAGGGCATTATCACTGGCTCGGGCCCCTACACCATCAACCAACGTGTAACAGGCAGTAAAAACAGAAGTTGTAATCGCTGCAATCAATGCCCTGCGATCCAGTCGGAGAGATTTCTTCCCATAAGGAAATGCAATAAAAATGACACCAACAATAATTAAACCAACACCCAGCATCGCTAAAGGTGGTAACGTTTCCTGTAAAATAATCCAACTCAGCAAAGCGGTAATAAGCGGCGCACATCCTCTGGCTATGGGATAGATCTGGTTTAAGTCTCCCATTTCATAAGAGCGGCTTAAAAACAGGCAATAACCAATTTGTAGTACACAAGATAATATTAACCACGGCAGAGAACTGATTGTCGGTAATCCAACCCATAATAACCCCAAAGTTGAGATTAACCCGGAAAAAAACGCGATAAGTGCAATTCCCAAAAATCGATCAGCACTCACTTTTATCACTGCATTCCAGCTGGCATGTAATAAGGCAGCTCCAAGCACGGCAAATAATACTAGTGTTTCCATAATCGTATTTACCTTTGTCTTTTTATTGTTATTGATTAGTTTTTATTAAGTTAATAAATCATCCTCCATAAATCCCTAAGTTAGTCAAACTTAATTTCTCTCGAGTAATCCTCGGAAAACACAATGTTAAAAACACATTAAATCGAATATACCGAATCATATCGCATAAATAACCTACTTTTTCCGAAATCAAAGTTAATGTAGTATTTATAACTTCATTAGCCATAATCACGATATTTATAGCCACATTATTTATAAAAATAATATTTATACCCAATATTCAGGTGACTATTGTCTCTACAACAATAGTATCTACAACCTAATTCATCTTATAGGTTATTAATTTATGACTGCAATTATTCGTCAATTCTTAAAATTAGAAGCAGCGGGAGGGATCCTCCTCATTATTGCTGCCATTATTGCGCTGGTGATGGCAAATACGCCATTGGAGGCTATCTATCATCAGTTTCTTAACTTGCCCGTTGCGGTTCAGTTTGCTGCACTGGAAATCAATAAACCATTATTACTATGGATAAATGATGGATTGATGGCCGTTTTCTTCCTGATTGTTGGTCTGGAAGTTAAGCGAGAACTCATGGAAGGTTCTTTAGCCAGCCGTGATAAAGCCATTTTTCCAGCCATTGCAGCCCTCGGAGGTATGATTGCCCCAGCATTAATTTATCTACTCTTTAACGGCAGTGATGAAATCACCCGTCAGGGTTGGGCTATTCCCGCCGCCACCGATATTGCATTTGCTCTTGGTGTGATGGCTCTCTTAGGGAATCGCGTACCTACAGCGCTAAAAGTATTTTTGCTCGCACTGGCAATTATTGATGATTTAGGGGTCATTATTATTATTGCCCTGTTCTACACCAAAAGCGTTTCAATGGTTGCTCTGGGGCTGGCTGCGACAATGATAGGGCTGCTTGTATGGATGAACTGGCGTGGTGTTGCCAAAACATCCGCTTATTTGGTGGTTGGAGTAATTCTGTGGGTTTGTATCCTTAAATCAGGTGTTCATGCCACGTTAGCGGGAGTGATTGTCGGTTTTCTGATCCCTCTGCGCTGTAAAAATGGTCACTCACCTTCCGAAGCACTTGAGCATGGTTTACATCCGTGGGTAGCGTATTTAATCCTGCCACTCTTTGCTTTTGCCAATGCCGGGATTTCACTACAAGGAGTCTCTCTGGAAGGTTTAAGCGGCATGTTACCTGTCGGTGTTGCTCTTGGCCTGTTTATCGGAAAACCGTTAGGCATTTTCCTGATTAGCTGGCTCTCAGTGAAGTTGGGTATTGCCAAATTACCGGCAGGAATTGGAATGCAGCAAATCTTTGCAGTCTCTGTCCTGTGTGGAATCGGCTTTACAATGTCTATTTTTATTTCCGGTCTGGCATTTGAAGGTCTTAGTGAAGACTTCAGTACCTACTCACGTTTAGGGATATTGATTGGCTCGACCACGGCTGCTTTTATTGGCTATGGTTTGCTCAATAAACTCCTGCCAAAGAAGGTTTTAGCGAAGAAAAAAATATAGCCAAATGCCGTTGAATAGACTAATTTAGGCGCATAATCGAGACAATTCCAAATTAATTCATCCTCTTAATATTCACGGTATAACGTCTCACCTGCTGTACCGTGGATATTCATATTAGAAGAAAACAGGAGAGCATCATAATCTGGCAGCCTGAAACGTAAGGTCACGGCTGTTGTACAGATATGAGGTATACACAAGGATAAATATATGCGGGTTTCACATTTAAACTTTAACCACCTTTACTACTTTTGGCATGTTTGTAAAGAAGGTTCTGTTGTCGGGGCTGCTGAAGCTCTATACCTGACACCACAGACTATTACCGGCCAGATTAAGGCGCTGGAAGAACGCATGGGTGGAAAACTGTTTAAGCGTCAGGGAAGAGGATTAGTTCCGTCAGAGCTGGGACAACTCATTTTCCGCTATGCTGATAAGATGTTTATGCTCAGCCAGGAAATGCTGGACATCGTCACCTACAGCAGAGAATCAAACCTGCTGTTTGATGTCGGGGTCGCAGATGCCCTATCCAAACGTCTGGTCAGTAAGGTATTAGAAACCGCGGTAGTGGAACATGAGAAAATCCATCTGCGTTGCTTTGAATCAACCCATGAAATGCTGCTTGAACAGCTCAGTCAACATAAACTGGACATGATTTTATCTGATTGCCCGGTTGATTCCACTCAACAGGAAGGCCTGTTTTCCGTCAAGCTGGGAGAGTGCAGCATCAGTTTTTACTGCCGCGAACCGATCCCGGAAAAACCTTTTCCGGAATGTCTGGAAGAGCGTCGTTTATTGATCCCCGGCCGTCGTTCAATGCTGGGCAGAAAACTGCTGACATGGATACGCAATAAGAACCTTGAGGTTGAGGTATTGGGAGAGTTTGACGACGCAGCGTTAATGAAAGCGTTTGGTATGTACCATAATGCTATTTTTATCGCTCCGTCTTTCTATGCCAATGATACTTTTGCTGACAGCGATATTATTGAGATAGGCAGACTGGAATCAGTACAGGAAGAGTATTATGTCATCTTTGCTGAAAGAATGATCCAACATCCGGCTGTTCAGCGCGTATGTAACAAAGATTTCTCTGATTTATTCAATGTTCCGTTAAAAAACAGATTAGAGAAATAATACGAGCCAACATCATCGGGTATATACAAAAAAACCGGCAAAAGCCGGTTTTTTCAGCATAATTAAAACAACGAATTACATTGCTTTAATTTGCGCTGCCAGAGCAGATTTATGACGTGCTGCTTTGTTTTTGTGGATCAGACCTTTACAGGCGTGACGATCAACAATTGGTTGCATGTCATTGAATGCGTTCTGTGCAGCTTCTTTATCGCCAGCAGCGATTGCCGCGTATACTTTCTTGATAAAAGTACGCACCATAGAACGACGGCTTGCGTTATGCTGACGGCGTTTCTCAGACTGTACGGCGCGTTTCTTAGCTGATTTGATATTAGCCAAGGTCCAACTCCCAAATATATTCTATCGAGGACAATTCAAAGGCCGAGGAATATGCCTGTTCAGCCTTCTTTTGTCAATGGATTTGTGCAAATAAGCGTCGTTGTACGGCGACGCTGGTTACGTTGTGATGGGGCAGGATTTTATCAGCTTACTGAAAGGGAATACAGCCTTTCACAATAAAAAACTCAATGAATCACTGAGAAATGCGATAAATTAAATATTTTTCGGGCATCTAACCTGTTTTTATTGTATGAATCAGGTTATTAATTAAAACCCTTTGTGATCGTGGGTTAACCTTGTGCGCTGTACAAGGTATAATCCGGCAATTTTCACGGTATTGAGCCAGCTATGGAGCTAATTCGCGGTATACACAATATCCGGGCGCGTCACCATGGTTGCGTGCTGACGATTGGTAATTTTGATGGTGTCCATCGCGGGCATCAGGCTTTATTGAAACATTTGAAGCAAGAAGGGCTGCGTCTCGGGTTACCGACAATGGTGATGATTTTCGAACCGCAGCCACTGGAAGTATTTGTCGCTGATAAAGCACCAGCCCGCCTGACACGGCTACGGGATAAAATAAAATATTTATCCCAGTATGGTGTTGATTACTTGTTATGTGTGAAATTCGACAGAAATTTTGCTGCCAATTCACCGGAAGCATTTGTTTCCCGGTTGCTCGTGGAAAAACTGGGTGTTAAGTTTCTGGCGGTTGGTGATGATTTCCGTTTCGGTAAAAACCGTCTTGGCGATTTTCACTATCTACAGCAGGCAGGTAAACAATACGGCTTTGATGTTGCCAGTACAGACAGCTTTTGTGACAGTGGTCTGCGGATCAGCAGTACCGCCATTCGGCAATCATTGCAACATGATGATCTAACATTGGCTGAAACATTACTGGGGCATCCTTACAGCATAAGTGGCCGGGTCGTTCACGGTAATCGTCTGGGAAGGACTATTGGCTTTCCCACGGCAAACTTACCTCTGAAGCGGCTGGTTGCTCCCGTGAAGGGCGTTTATGCTGTTGAAGTTTACGGTTTAGGTGATACTCCTTTGCCGGGTGTTGCCAATATCGGAAATCGCCCTACCGTTTCTGGTCAGGGCCAGCAACTTGAAGTACACCTGATTGATACCCAAATGGATCTGTACGGGCGTCATATTGATGTGGTATTGCGCAAAAAATTGCGTGATGAACAGCGATTTGCTTCGCTTGATGCGCTTAAACAGCAAATCGCAAATGATGTGGTCTCTGCGAGAGAATACTTTTTGCAGCGATCCTAATCATCTACTTGAACCCCACTTGAGGGGTATAGCGGAAAATTGGAACTGAGAATCTATAATGAGTGACTACAAAGACACCCTAAATTTACCGGAAACAGGGTTTCCTATGCGCGGGGATTTAGCCAAGCGCGAACCAGATATGTTGAAACGTTGGTACAAAGAAGGTTTGTATCAGGCCATCAGAAAAGCAAAATCCGGCAAGAAGAGCTTTATTTTGCATGATGGCCCTCCATATGCAAACGGCGATATTCATATTGGTCACTCAGTTAATAAAATTCTCAAAGATATTGTTGTTAAGTCCAAAGGATTATCAGGCTACGATTCGCCTTATATTCCGGGTTGGGACTGCCACGGTTTACCCATTGAGCTCAAGGTTGAGCAGATTATTGGTAAGCCGGGGGAAAAATTTTCCGCCGCAGAATTCAGGGCTGAGTGCCGCAAATATGCAATGACTCAGGTCGAAACACAAAAAGCGGGTTTCAAACGTCTGGGTGTTCTGGGTGACTGGGATAAACCTTACCTGACCATGGACTTCAAAACTGAAGCAGACATCATTCGTGCTCTGGGTCGTATCATTGGCAACGGTCATTTGCTGAAAGGTGTTAAACCTGTTCACTGGTGCACTGACTGTGGTTCTTCCCTTGCTGAAGCTGAAGTTGAATACTACGATAAAACTTCCCCTTCCATTGATGTCCGTTTCACTGCCGTTGATGCAGATGCCGTCTATACCAAATTTGGCGTACAACCACAGAATCTGCCGGTTTCTCTGGTCATCTGGACAACCACACCGTGGACACTGCCTGCTAACCGTGCAATTGCACTGGGTGCAGAAATCACCTATCAATTGGTTAAAGTTAACGATGAATGTCTGATTCTGGCAGCAGAATTAGTCGAATCCATTATGCAGCGTGCAGGTATCACTTCATGGGAAGTGATGACCGATTGCACAGGCGCTGATTTAGAATTGATGCGTTTCAACCATCCATTCATGGGCTTTGAATCTCCTGCAATTCTGGGTGATCACGTCACACTTGATGCGGGTACAGGTGCCGTACATACTGCCGGTGGTCATGGCCCGGATGACTATACTATCAGCCTGAAGTATGGTCTTGAAATCGCGAACCCGGTCGGCCCGAATGGCTGCTACATCTCCGGAACCTACCCATCACTGGATGGTCAGTTTGTATTCAAGGCGAACGATATCATCGTTGAGCTACTGCAAGAAAAAGGCGCATTACTTAGCCTGGCAAAAATCCAGCACAGCTACCCTTGCTGCTGGCGTCACAAAAAGCCAATTATCTTCCGTGCAACGCCACAATGGTTTATCAGCATGGATCAGAAAGGCCTGCGTGAACAATCACTGAAAGAAATCAAAGGTGTTGAGTGGATCCCGGGTTGGGGACAAGCACGCATCGAATCCATGGTCGAAAACCGCCCGGATTGGTGTATATCCCGTCAGCGTACATGGGGTGTACCAATGTCGCTGTTCCTGCATAAAGAAACACAGGAACTGCATCCTCGTACACCAGAGCTGATCGAAGAAGTTGCTAAACGTGTTGAAGTGGATGGCATTCAGGCATGGTGGGATCTGGACATGTCAGAGCTGCTGGGTGATGAAGCGGCAGATTACATGAAAGCTCAGGATACACTGGATGTTTGGTTTGACTCAGGAAGTACCTGTTCTTCCGTTGTCGATGCCCGTCCTGAATTCAATGGCCATTCCGCTGATATTTATCTGGAAGGCTCAGATCAGCACCGTGGCTGGTTCATGTCCTCGCTGATGATTTCTACCGCTATTAAAGGCAAAGCTCCTTACCGTCAGGTTCTGACTCACGGTTTCACCGTGGATGAGCACGGACGTAAGATGTCCAAGTCCATCGGTAACACCGTTAGCCCACAGGATGTGATGAACAAGCTGGGTGCAGATATTCTGCGTCTGTGGGTAGCTTCAACCGATTACTCCGGCGAAATCGCGGTTTCAGATGAGATCCTGAAGCGTTCTGCTGATGCTTACCGCCGTATCCGTAATACTGCGCGCTTCCTGCTGGCAAACCTGAATGGTTTCGATCCTGAGCAGCATATGGTGAAAGCAGAAGACATGGTGACTCTGGATCGCTGGGCGGTAGGTCGTGCGCAGGCGGCACAGGCTGATATCCTCAAACACTACGATGAATACGATTTCCATGCTGTTGTTCAGCGTCTGATGCAGTTCTGCTCTGTAGAAATGGGTTCATTCTATCTGGATATCATCAAAGATCGTCAATACACCGCAAAAAGCGACAGTGTTGCACGTCGTAGCTGCCAGAGCGCTCTGTATCATATCGCAGAAGCATTGGTTCGCTGGATGGCTCCGATCCTTTCCTTCACTGCTGATGAAATCTGGAATGAACTGCCGGGTAAACGTGCACAGTTTGTTCTGACCGAAGAGTGGTACGATGGCCTGTTCGGTCTGGCAGATAGTGAAGATATGAACGATACTTTCTGGGCTGAGCTGCTCGAAATTCGTAGTGAAGTGAACAAAGTACTGGAACAGGCTCGTGCTGATAAACACATCCGCAGTTCACTGGAAGCTTCAGTAACACTGTATGCTGATGAAGCACTGGCCGGAACACTCAACAAACTGTCAGATGAGTTACGTTTTGTGCTGTTAACTTCACAGGCAGAAGTTGCTGCGTACACCACTGCCAGTGATGATGCACAACAGAGCGAACTTCAGGGTCTTAAAATTGCCTTCCGTAAAGCAGATGGTGAAAAATGCCCACGTTGTTGGCACTATGCTAAAGACTTGGGATTGGTGGCGGAACACGCAGAACTTTGTGGCCGCTGTGTGACTAACGTTGCCGGTAACGGTGAAGAGCGTAAATTTGCCTGATGAAGAAACCCATTTGTTCCACTGGCCTCCGCTGGCTTTGGTTAGTTGTTGTGGTATTGATATTGGATCTGGGCAGTAAGCAATTAATATTGCAGAACTTCAGCCTGTATGAATCTATACCACTTATACCCTATTTTAATCTGGCTTATGCACAGAACTTTGGGGCAGCCTTTAGTTTTCTGGCTGATAAAGACGGCTGGCAGCGTTGGTTCTTTGCATTGATTGCAATTGCCATCTGTATCACATTGCTGGTTATGATGTATCGTTCCAGTGCCAAGCAGAAACTGAGCAACATTGCTTATGCTTTGGTGATTGGTGGGGCACTGGGAAATCTGTTCGATAGGCTGGTACACGGCTTTGTTGTCGATTTCATCGATTTTTATGTCGGAGAATGGCACTGGCCTACCTTTAATATTGCAGACTCTGCAATTTGCATCGGGGCAGCACTCATCATCATTGAGAGTTTTACCAGCCCGGGTGATAAAAAAGCCTCATCGAAAGAACAGTCATCGAAAAATAGTCACTAAAAAAACAATAAGAAACCAGCCTCGGTAATAAAACCGGGGCTGGTCATTCCATCAATACCCAGTGGATTTCAGGTTGCATCACAGTGGCAAGTGAGTAAAGCAGCCAACAGCGAAAAGGCAACTTGAAAAGACGACGGGTATAACTGCAATCGTTTTTTATTAAAAGGTTTGAGCGATATGTCAATGCAGGTGCAGGCGCACAGTGCTGTTTTATTACATTTCACCCTAAAGCTGGATGATGGCTCAACAGCAGACTCGACTCACAGTCAAGGTAAACCCGCATTATTCCGTTTAGGTGATGGCAGCCTCTCTGAGCCACTGGAACAACAGCTTCTTGGCCTGAAAACTGGCGATAAACATCAATTTACACTGGCAGGCGAAACTGTTTTCGGCAAACATAATCCTGATTTAGTACAATACTTCACGCCTCGTGATTTTGCGGATTCAGGTATTCCTGAAGCTGGCACTATCATGCTATTTACGGCGATGAACGGCAGTGAAATGCCGGGATTTATCAAAGAAGTCGCGGAAGGTTCCATCACTGTTGACTTTAACCATCCGCTGGCTGATCAAAACATCACTTTCGAAATTGAAGTGTTGGAAATAGACCCTCAGTTGGAGGAAAACCATGCAAATATTGCTGGCTAACCCTCGTGGTTTTTGTGCTGGTGTTGATCGTGCCATCAGCATTGTTGAGCGTGCATTAGAACTCTATGGCGCTCCGATTTATGTTCGTCATGAAGTCGTTCACAACCGTTATGTGGTTGACAATCTCAGAGCTCGGGGCGCTATTTTTATTGAGGAAATTTCAGATGTACCTGATGGTGCAATTCTGATTTTCTCCGCACATGGCGTTTCGCAGGCTATCCGTACAGAAGCCCGCTCCCGTAATCTGACCATGTTGTTTGATGCCACCTGTCCTCTGGTGACAAAAGTACATATGGAAGTTGCCCGGGCGAGTCGTAAAGGCAAAGAAGCCATTCTGATCGGGCATGCCGGCCACCCGGAAGTAGAAGGCACAATGGGGCAGTATAACAACCCTGAAGGCGGTATGTATCTGGTGGAATCACCGGAAGATGTGTGGAAATTGCAGGTTAAGGATGAAAATAACCTGTGTTTCATGACACAGACTACGCTTTCTGTAGATGATACCTCTGACGTTATTGATGCACTTAATACCCGATTCCCGAATATTATTGGCCCACGTAAGGACGATATCTGTTATGCCACAACTAACCGTCAGGAAGCGGTGCGTGATCTGGCAACCGATGCCGATGTTGTTCTGGTGGTAGGCTCCAAAAACTCATCAAACTCCAACCGTTTGGCTGAACTGGCACAACGTATGGGAAAACCCGCTTATTTAATTGATTCTGCCGAAGATATTAAAGAGGAATGGGTTGATAATATCAGCGCTATTGGCGTCACTGCCGGCGCCTCTGCCCCGGATATTCTGGTGCAGCAGGTCATTGAGCGTTTGAAAACTCTGGGAGCAAAAACAGTTAATGAACTGCATGGACGTGAAGAAAATATTGTCTTTGAAGTCCCTAAAGAATTGCGGGTTGATATAAAAGAAGTTAATTAAAGTATTTTTCACCCGGCTTTTTGTTAGAAAATTTAATTGATTAATCATGAATAATTTTTCTTGCAAAAAGCCGGGGCTACAGTTTTTATAATGCGTTAATGGTAATTTAAATAAAGTTATATGTATAACGCTTAGAATGCCCATCCCATATCCATTTATCCGGTCTTTTAGCAGGGTCTAACTCTAGGTTTCTACCTTTGTCAATAAATCCCATCTTCATATACGCTGGCTTTGCTTTCTCAAATGGCTGGAGTTTTAGTTTTCCTTTTTTGCCTGACTGCTGTGATTTATTGACTGCATATTCAACCAGAAAAGGGCCACAGCCTCGGATACCACAGTGTGTTGCCAACAAATAAATATGAGGTAACTTATGCTTCATTGATAACTGCATAACACCTACAGGAACTCCCTTAAAATAAGCAACAAAAAATACCATACCTAATTTACTAATATTTTTTGAGTCAGCAATGTAACCCGCTATATTTTCCTCAATCCCCACAAATATATCGAGTGACTCACCATATCTTGCATTCCAACTTTGTTGCTCTGAACTAATCGGGCCAGAAGAATCGTCAACTTTCCAATCAGGAAGCATTGTTTTATTTTTTATCATTCTCGTTGCATGTAGTGCATCTGAGGCTTTAACTTCTCTAACGGTGATAAACCATCTGATATCAATTGATGTTAGCCATAACTCTGAAAAGGATTTAGTGCGGGTTAGAGAACCTAAACCCATAGGATGAGGAACGTTAAAAGATTTTGATCTAAACATATTATGATCCACCTTATTTTTATAAAAAACAATTTGGTTTCCTTTCCTTGTTTTTATTATGATTTCAATAAAAGTATTCACATTAACTGTCAAAAAATATAAACCAAAATAGAACATCACAATGAAATAATAGTTAAATCAAACCGAATAACCAAAAAAATAACTTATAACGACTTGCTTTATCACATCATTTCTATTTATCAAAAATTTCAAACTTTTATTCTGGCGTAATATTAAATAACTTACGGTTTGGATTAACTCTATATTCATATTTTTTATGCAGAAATAAATACTAGACGAATTGCAAATCCAATCAGGATTAAGCCAATTACACGTTCAAACCAGTATCCCATCTGAATAAATTTCAACCTGATCACCGAATTAGAAAAAAGCCAGCTAACCAGAATAAACCATGCTGCATTCACCATACACATCCATACACCATAAAAAACCTGAACAGATAACGGCGTCGTAGTGCTTACCACGGTTGTAAAAACAGCCAGAAAAAATAGCGTTGCTTTAGGGTTGGTCGCATTTGTCATAAACCCGATAAAAAAAGCTCTTCGCAGATTTTGCTGCTGCACTGGCGCTTCATGAGAAAGAACAAAATCAGCCTGTTCCGGTTTGCTTCTGATAAATTGAATACCCAAATAGCATATATATACACCACCAATTATTTTGGCGACTGTCATCAGCCAAGGCGTTGAGTGGATTAATGGACCAACCCCAATCAGTGTATAAATCACGTGGACTGATATACCCACACCAATACCAATAGCAGTAAAAATACCCACCCAACGGCCAAAGTGTATGCTTTGTCTGATAGTCACGGCAAAATCCGGCCCCGGAGCAACAACAGCCAGAAAATGGATCAGCGCAAGCCCCAAAAATTCATGTAGATAGTTAGAAAGCATATTTAATACTCTTTATATAAGCAGAATATCCTGATTGTATTAAATAACCTGAGCTTCGCTTAAGAAGGGAACTAAAGTGCCTGAGGCACGATCAAAGTTTTTGCTAAAGAAAACAAAATCGTGGAGATCCTCAGGCATGTATAATTTAGAAGAACTTTACTGCTGCGTCGATGACTTTTGCCAAAAATTTATCCCTCTTTGGCATCAACAACTCATTGAAAACGGATTACGTAAACGACACCGCGAAGCGTCCCTTTCTCTCAGCGAAATCATGATGATCCTCATTTTATTCCATATGAGCCATTATCGTGATTTTAAAACGTTTTATAATGAACATGTAAAACAATACCTTATCCACGACTTTCCCGGATTAGTCAGTTATACCCGTATGCTTACCCTGAAGAAAAGGACGCTTATCCCTTTATGCGCTTTTCTGTCGTCACGTAAGGTAACAACTCAAGGGATCGCCTTTATTGATTC
>NZ_NJAJ01000089.1 GCF_002632825.1 Xenorhabdus stockiae | reverse complement strand
CCGATATCCCGATGGGGTCACTGGCGGATAAGAAAACGCGACAGGCCAGAGTATCAGCACATCGTTATTTTGATGATGTCGTCAGGAGTCGTAATTTAGCGCGCACGGAAGCCTATCAATGGTTAGCACGTCAATTGGACATCAGTTTCAACACCTGTCACTTCGGCTGGTTTGATACTGATATGTGTAAGAAAGCAGAGAGTATATGTAGGGGGTTTAAATGAGTAATTATTGTGTAAATTGCGGAACTAATAAACGCGGCAGTAAATATTGTCCCGGCTGTCAGGAAGAGGCCTATATCTATAACGAACAATATTTGCAGCGTGAAGAAGATTATTATATCGAATTCAGCGATGAATTTATGGACAAGCTTAAACAGCAAGAAGCTGAGCAATTGACAAGTAAAATTAAATATACAGGTGATAATAATGAACAATGATGTAATTGAGTTGGCGCGGGAAATAGAAAATTTGCAAGTTAAAGCAGCAATGGAGCTATCTAATTCTTGGATAATAGAGAGACTTTTACTAGCAAATGCAGCCGCACTCTGCTTATTAGAGAAAGGAGACAAAGAGCAGGCTATGGCTTGGATGGAAGGCCTTTTTGATTGGGCTGAGGAAGATTTATTATCTGAGGCAGAAAGTAATTCAGATGATTTGGATGGTTGGGTAAATAAACGAATGGAAAGCGAAGTAAGTACAATAAAAGCACTGGAAATTATTCGCTCAGAAACACCTGCCGTAGAGAAAATTAAAAACTCACTGGAAGAATTAGCAAAGAAACTCGCTGAATATGAAAATATGAAGCCAGTTGCCATATATAACATAGCTGATGGTGAGGTTTATAAAAGCATTCATGATATAGGTGATAACAAAAGCATATTATTAGCTCCTCTCTACCGTCATCCAAACAAATAACGAGAAGTAATATGGACTACAGTCAATTATCAGATTTTGAAATTAACAAGCTAGTAGCTGAAAAATTCAACATATTACAATGTATGTTTTGCGCCAATGATTCAGAAGAAATGATATGGAATGTTTCATCAGGTGATAATTATGGTGGCTTTATCAGTAAACGAGGCCGGGCATTCGATCCCTGTAATAATCCATCAGAATCTATGCCAATAATTATTAAATATGGAATCAGTCTTATATTTCAGGACAGAAAGTTTCACTATGCAAGTAATGACGGTGAAATAGAGTGCTTTCTTGATAATCCATATAAAGCAGCAATGGTTATATTTCTGCATATGAAGGATATGGAGAATGAAAGATGACTTTGGAGGTAGTAATACCCCTCCCGAATTTAAAGATTTATGGCAAACTCCCCTCCCGTTATTTAAGGACGTTAAATTATGCCCAAAGCTAGATTTATCGACATAGAAGAAATGAAAAGGATATTTATATATAACCCAGAAACTGGCAATTTAATTTGGAAAGAGAGACATTCATCAATGTTCAAGGATGAACATGCTGCAAAATCATTTAATAACAGGAAAGCTGGTAAAGTAGTTGGAAGCATCAGAAAAAATAAAAATGGGAAACGTTATCTTGCTGTTAAAGTCGGCAGAGATACACATTTAGTTCATCGTATATGTTGGGTTATACATAAAAATGAACAACCTAATATGGTTGATCATATTAATGGAGATGGAACTGACAATAGAATATCAAATTTAAGAAGCGTTACTGTTACAGAAAATAACAGGAACATGAGAAAGTTTAAAACAAATACTACAGGATATGCTGGAGTTGGGAAATATGAAGATAATAAATGGCAATCTCATATATGGATAAACAACACCCAAATAAATCTGGGTCTTTTTGATACTAAAAGTGAAGCTGTAGCAGCAAGAAAAGCCGCTGAAAAAGTCTGTGGTTATCATAAGAACCACGGTAGTGATAGAAACTTATAGTTTTTAATTTGGCGGCCTTTTATTACCCCACGAAAATTAATAACCACTGTAGATAAAGAACATCTATTCAATATAGGTAACAACGAAATAAGGAAAATAACGTGAATATACCAAAAATATCAATTGAAATATCTCGTAAATCAGCTAAAGAGTTTTGTGATTTTTATGATGATGACAAGTTATCTGATGAAAGTTTGGTTTTGTCCATAACTGATACTGTACAGGATGCATTAAATGATATTGAGTTTCCAGCTTCGGAAATAAAAACCACACTTACCAATGACTAACGAATTCGAGAACGCAAGGAGGAAGGTGGCAAGGGATTGCCTTAAGGAACTGAAACAGCATCCAAATACGACGACACATCAGTCACCGCAATTCTAGATAAACACACACCCAAATTTAAACCACTCAACCACATGAGATTCAGTGCTAAATCAGTGCTGGCTTATTATGTGCGGATTATTCGGAAGGAGAGGAGATGAAACTCATGCACCGCCATCAGGAAAAAAATGAAGTGTTCAGTCACTCATTCCAACTAACTCAGATTATTGCCTCAGTCTGGGGTGATCCGTCTGATATCACCGATGTAGTCTGGCATTCTGGATACCGTAAGCCGGAACGGGAAGCAACAGAAATAGCCCGGCTCACTATCGACATTATGGAAGGGGTGCCCGATGAGGTGCCCTACTCTGCAAGACCGAAGAATTTGAACGATATTCTCATGGCGGAACTGAACAACATTATTTTCGATGCAACGTGGAGTGATAAGGCAACCCCGGCGAGTGTAGCAAGGGTGATATTGGAGAACGGGTATCAGAAAGGAGAGGAAAAATGAATCAGTCACCTTACATTAAAACTCAGGAACTGGCAGAACGATACGGTGTAAAACCG
>NZ_NJAJ01000088.1 GCF_002632825.1 Xenorhabdus stockiae | reverse complement strand
TCCCGCCTGTAATTCCCATCGGTAACATTCCTAAAGTGAAATGACAGTTAGACTTTGTTTAGAAAATAAAAAGAGAGATCAACTATCCTGAGATAGATGATGTTGTAGATAGGCATTGTCACCTTGTCGGCGACTCCGTATGGCGTACTCATACGCCAATTGTTAAAGAGCGGGGTATTACTTACTATGCGACCTTGTTGTATAAGCTAGGTCTGTATTTCAGCTTACCGTTAGTGATTCGATTTAATTTGAGAGCCGCTAACTCCGGAATAATTTCTTTCCATTGAGAAACTGCCGCATCTGAAACATTTAGTTTCTCAGCGATAACTTTTTGGCTACCAAAAAACTTCACCGCTTCTTTTTTATACATACTTGTAATCTCCATTTAAGATGACTTCAATTATTTAACAGAAGGAATCTTAAGTCAAGAGGGTTTAAGATTACTTAATTATGAAAACGACTATTGGTGAGCGCATTAGATTGCGCAGAAAAGAGCTTGAACTCACCCAAAGAGATCTCGGCAAGCTTGTCAGGGTCTCGTATGCTGCTATTTCTCAGTGGGAAAGAGAAGAGACCGAGCCAAAAGGAGATAATTTATTGGCGTTAGCATCCGCATTGGGGTGCTCACCAGAATATATTCTCAGAGGTGGTGAGCTTGATGATAATGCAAACGTTTCATTTATTAAGTTCAATAGGACTAGGGGGGAATATCCGCTAATTAGTTGGGTTTGTGCTGGAAATTGGAGTGAAGCGGTGGAGCCTTACCATAGAAGATCTATTGATGACTGGTATGAAACTACCGTCAGTTGTTCCGGTGATTCCTTTTGGTTAGAAGTGAAAGGAGACTCAATGACATCACCATCTGGATTAAGCATTCCAGAGGGGATGATGATTTTAGTTGATCCTGAAATAGAACCTGTTAACGGTAAATTGGTTGTCGCAAAACTGGAAAGCGATAACGAAGCAACTTTTAAGCAATATATTATTGATGCTGGAAATCATTATCTAAAACCCCTCAACCCACAATACAGAATGATATCAATCAATGGAAATTGCAGAATCATTGGTGTTGTTGTGGATGCTAAAATCGCTAGACTCCCATAATTAAAACCTCAAGTCCTCTGCGGAGGGCTTTTGCTTATCTATATCTATTCAATCTCATCTCAAGATGCCTTCAATTTTAATTTAAGATATTTTAAATAATCTGTTGACATATCCATTGAAGTTATCTTAAATTACATTGCATCGAACAAGCAGTACGCTCTTTAACATCTCTGGCGGCGCTGACAAAGTGCCAACCCACAACCAGCCGGTTTTGGTGTGTAGTGAAAGCAAGGTGAATGACTGCACCCCAAAACCAACTGATTGGAGGATTTATGACAACTATCATCATGAAGAAGTCATGTAAGCCTGAATTTTTACGGGGTAATGCTATTAGCAGGCGTCATGCCAGACGGAAGGCGGAAGCAATATCAAGGAATGCTGTAGAAAGTATTCTGAATGATATATGGCCTGAACAAAAAGAGCCGAAGAAAGATCGCCCAGTTCTATCACTAAGAACCAAATCAGTACCTAGTTTCGATAACTGCTGCTTACCAGAAGTAGCACTTTATTCAACCAAAACCAAGTCCCGCCGTCTGGAGTCGGGCGGGGTTACTGCGAGATATTAAATAACAGGAGAAGAATAATGGAATTTAAAGATTTACCGGAATCAATTCAGACAATTGCCGCTCATACTCTAAAAGCTATGATAGAGCAAAATAATGCGGACAAGGAACTAGCCAAGGAAATGGCTAGTTCAATTAATGATGCATTTACTTCTTTATATGAAGCTAATTAACTATTGTGAAATTTCTTGAAGTGATTATACACTGTTGAGTACACATATAATAATGCTTCTGTATTGTTCTTTACCCCTACACCATGCACACCGCCAACTTTATCTGCTCTAATTAATTCGATAAGTACTTGTTGAGCGGCTTGCTCTGGGTTTTTCTTGGGATCAATTACATCAGACATTTAGCATCTCCTTCTTGACTATGGAATAACCAAGTTATCAGTTTTCCTTGACTGTGGAAAGTGGGGAACTCACGCCGCCTGAGTGAGTTATCAAATCAGGCAACTAACTCCAGCTCATTTCCGAGTGGGCTGTGGTGAGTTACTCTGATATATTCCGAAGATCTTACTATAGATTCATAAGGGAATATGTATGGAAGATATATTATCAGTAATAAAAACCATTCACATGTTTTACGTTGTATTAGCTGGGAATTTATTAGGTTGGCCTTCCACTATTGTTGGGCTTATTTTAGTTGTAGCAGCATGTACAGTAGTAAAAAAGATAGGTGGTAAAATATTATGCCTAATATTAGCTGCATTTGTTTTATACCCACCAATAGTATGTATCTATGATGGAATGCCATTTTATAAATGAATGGTAGTCACCTTAAATATGAGCCTCGCAAATGCGAGGTTTTTTATTACCTGAATATAGGAAGATGTAATGAGCAGAATTAATCTAACAATTAAACAAATACAGTATATCTGTGATATGGCTGGTATATCTTATGAGAAAGTTGAAGAAAGCAGATTGAATGAAGAATATACCATCGGTAAAGTAGGCATTCAAGATGAAGGTGGGATTTACTTCGAACAAATGGGGGTCTATTGCACTGATTATCCAGAAGATGGCGCTATGTCTTTGGAGGATAGATAATGAAAAATGAAAAACCCGATGAAATAACATTAAGAGATTATTTTGCGGCTAATGCAATGTCTGCAATTGTTCGTCGTTACGATGGTATGGGCTTCGGTGGGAATAAAG
>NZ_NJAJ01000087.1 GCF_002632825.1 Xenorhabdus stockiae | reverse complement strand
ATCCGAAGACACCTTCGGGTTGTGAGGTTAAGCGACTAAGCGTACACGGTGGATGCCTAGGCAGTCAGAGGCGATGAAGGGCGTGCTAATCTGCGATAAGCGCCGGGAAGGGGATATGACCCGCAAGACCCGGCGATACCCGAATGGGGAAACCCAGTGCAATCCGTTGCACTATCCTGACCTGAATTCATAGGGTCAGGAGGCGAACCGGGGGAACTGAAACATCTCAGTACCCCGAGGAAAAGAAATCAACCGAGATTCCCCCAGTAGCGGCGAGCGAACGGGGAGGAGCCCAGAACCAACATCAGTGTCAGCGTCAGGAGAACGGTCTGGAAAGGCCGGCAGTAAAGGGTGATAGCCCCGTATCTGAAAACGCTGGCAGTGGGAGTTCGATGAGTAGGGCGGGACACGTGGTATCCTGTCTGAATATGGGGGGACCATCCTCCAAGGCTAAATACTCCTGACTGACCGATAGTGAACCAGTACCGTGAGGGAAAGGCGAAAAGAACCCCGGCGAGGGGAGTGAAAGAGAACCTGAAACCGTGTACGTACAAGCAGTGGGAGCACCCTTTGGGGTGTGACTGCGTACCTTTTGTATAATGGGTCAGCGACTTATATTCTGTAGCAAGGTTAACCGTATAGGGGAGCCGCAGGGAAACCGAGTCTTAACTGGGCGTTAAGTTGCAGGGTATAGACCCGAAACCCGGTGATCTAGCCATGGGCAGGTTGAAGGTTGGGTAACACTAACTGGAGGACCGAACCGACTAATGTTGAAAAATTAGCGGATGACTTGTGGCTGGGGGTGAAAGGCCAATCAAACCGGGAGATAGCTGGTTCTCCCCGAAAGCTATTTAGGTAGCGCCTCGTGAATTCATCTTCGGGGGTAGAGCACTGTTTCGGCTAGGGGGTCATCCCGACTTACCAACCCGATGCAAACTGCGAATACCGAAGAATGTTATCACGGGAGACACACGGCGGGTGCTAACGTCCGTCGTGAAGAGGGAAACAACCCAGACCGCCAGCTAAGGTCCCCAAGTCATGGTTAAGTGGGAAACGAAGTGGGAAGGCTCAGACAGCCAGGATGTTGGCTTAGAAGCAGCCATCATTTAAAGAAAGCGTAATAGCTCACTGGTCGAGTCGGCCTGCGCGGAAGATGTAACGGGGCTAAACCATGCACCGAAGCTGCGGCAGCGACACGTAAGTGTTGTTGGGTAGGGGAGCGTTCTGTAAGCCGTTGAAGGTGGCCTGTGAGGGCTGCTGGAGGTATCAGAAGTGCGAATGCTGACATAAGTAACGATAATGCGGGTGAAAAACCCGCACGCCGGAAGACCAAGGGTTCCTGTCCAACGTTAATCGGGGCAGGGTGAGTCGACCCCTAAGGCGAGGCTGAAAAGCGTAGTCGATGGGAAACAGGTTAATATTCCTGTACTTGGTGTTACTGCGAAGGGGGGACGGAGAAGGCTATGTCATCCGGGCGACGGTCGTCCCGGTTTAAGCGTGTAGGTGGGCAGTCTTGGTAAATCCGGACCGCTGTATAACACTGAGGCGTGATGACGAGGCACTACGGTGCTGAAGTGACAGATGCCCGGCTTCCAGGAAAAGCCTCTAAGCTCCAGGTAACATTGAATCGTACCCCAAACCGACACAGGTGGTCAGGTAGAGAATACTCAGGCGCTTGAGAGAACTCGGGTGAAGGAACTAGGCAAAATGGTGCCGTAACTTCGGGAGAAGGCACGCTGGCAGTAGGTGAAGGGACTTGCTCCCGGAGCTGAAGCCAGTCGCAGATACCAGCTGGCTGCAACTGTTTAATAAAAACACAGCACTGTGCAAACACGAAAGTGGACGTATACGGTGTGACGCCTGCCCGGTGCTGGAAGGTTAATTGATGGGGTTATCCGTAAGGAGAAGCTCTTGATCGAAGCCCCAGTAAACGGCGGCCGTAACTATAACGGTCCTAAGGTAGCGAAATTCCTTGTCGGGTAAGTTCCGACCTGCACGAATGGCGTAATGATGGCCAGGCTGTCTCCACCCGAGACTCAGTGAAATTGAACTCGCTGTGAAGATGCAGTGTACCCGCGGCAAGACGGAAAGACCCCGTGAACCTTTACTATAGCTTGACACTGAACACTGGTCCTTGATGTGTAGGATAGGTGGGAGGCTAAGAAGTGTGGACGCCAGTCTGCATGGAGCCATCCTTGAAATACCACCCTTTAATGGCTGGTGTTCTAACGTAGGCCCGTTATCCGGGTTGCGGACAGTGTCTGGTGGGTAGTTTGACTGGGGCGGTCTCCTCCCAAAGCGTAACGGAGGAGCACGAAGGTTAGCTAATCACGGTCGGACATCGTGAGGTTAGTGCAAAGGCATAAGCTAGCTTGACTGCGAGCGTGACGGCGCGAGCAGGTACGAAAGTAGGTCTTAGTGATCCGGTGGTTCTGAATGGAAGGGCCATCGCTCAACGGATAAAAGGTACTCCGGGGATAACAGGCTGATACCGCCCAAGAGTTCATATCGACGGCGGTGTTTGGCACCTCGATGTCGGCTCATCACATCCTGGGGCTGAAGTAGGTCCCAAGGGTACGGCTGTTCGCCGTTTAAAGTGGTACGCGAGCTGGGTTTAGAACGTCGTGAGACAGTTCGGTCCCTATCTGCCGTGGGCGTTGGAAGATTGAAAGGGGCTGCTCCTAGTACGAGAGGACCGGAGTGGACGCACCACTGGTGTTCGGGTTGTCATGCCAATGGCACTGCCCGGTAGCTAAGTGCGGAAGAGATAACCGCTGAAAGCATCTAAGCGGGAAACTTGCCTTGAGATGAGTCTTCCCTGATTCCTTGAGAATCCTAAAGGAACGTTCGAGACGAGGACGTAGATAGGCTGGGTGTGTAAGCGTTGCGAGACGTTGAGCTAACCAGTACTAATGAACCGTGCGGCTTAACCTGACAACACCGAAGGTGTTTTG
>NZ_NJAJ01000086.1 GCF_002632825.1 Xenorhabdus stockiae | reverse complement strand
GGCGGTCCTCAAGGCACGAGAGGGGTAGCGATCTCACCTCCCCCTCCCCTGATGTGACCATGACAGCGGTAATAGTTTCAATTTGGAATTAAATCATCCGACCATTGTTCCATTTGAGATAATGCCATCCGATATATTCACACGTGAGGATTAGTTACCTGTCTTCGAGTGACTCTCTCAGTCGTTCGGTTGCTGTCTTACGGCTATGGCAGGCTTCACATAACAATTGCAAATTTGATAACGCATCCGTGCCGCCATGTGCCTTGGGTGTAATATGGTCTACTGTGGTGCCTGTCGTCGCTCGTCCCTGTCGTAAGCAGGACTGACACAGGTGCTTATCCCGTTGTTTGATAGTGGCTCTGAGTTTGTCCCATTGGCTGCCATAACCGCGAGCATGTCGGCTCTTGCCTTGTTGGTGAGCCTGCCAGCCTGTGTGCAGATGTTCAGGACAGTAGCCACTGCGATCTGTTGTCGTCTTGGGGCAACCCTGCTTGCGACAGGCTCTTGGTATGCGGGGTGGCATAATTTCACCTCATTTAGCATATTCAACTGGTCTGATTTATATAACCCCGTAATTTTTTAGCCGGGAATCAGTCAAAACAGAGATAAAACTCTGCACAATCCACTCAATGAATAGCCTGTTCAGAATTTGCCGTCTCTCCGGCTGTCACATCACTTCGTCTGCCTACAGCGGATGTTGCTGATAATGACCTGTTATTCTCAGGGGCATGGGTTATTTTTGATTCTGTCTGTACACTCGATGAAAAGGAGACATGTCATGGCTAATACCGACAGACAGCGATAACCCGGCGCAAAGGGATATCGGTATCGATACACCTGAAGAGGTGCGCACAAAACAGAAGAGTTAAAACAAGGGGTTAAGTCGCTTTGCCCAGCCCCTTGCGCTCAAGCAACATATTGAAAGGCAATGAGTTTATGGCTTTTGTCCAGCACATACATTAACCATAGAGATATCTCTACAGTCGCAAATAAAAATGCCGCCAGTTCGTATGCGTAGGGTACGCGGTGAGAACGAAGTGGCAGCATGAGTTATCCGTATTCCTTTAACCACTCAGGGAATGGGTAAAGAAATATTGGGTTTAGTTTCAGGTGTTAATCAATTGTTAAGCATTATTCGCTTGTTGTTACTGCGTAGTAGGCTTATTACATTTGCCAGTTTTTGTGATGATAACGTGATAAATGATGCGGAGAATAACTATGAAAAAGTATCTTCTTCTTTGCTTAGTAGCTAGCACAACGCTTTTAGCTTCAATGCAGACTTATGCTCTAGCTTGTTCTGCGTTATATCCTGTAGGTAGTGATGATTGGAAGGAATGCGCGGCATTATGCCTATTAGTTCCTGATGAACTACTATGTTTATAATTCTACAATCAGTAGGACGGTACTCCGCCGTCCTCTCATCCACACTGCTCCCTAACATACTCCTGCAATCCCAGAATTATTTGCTCTGGGGTGATAAATAGCCCTACTTAACCACTTCTACTGTAGACCCACTTTCATTGGTGACATAAAGCTGATCACCTTTATAGAGGAACTGATACCCACCTCCGCCCAGCTCTGGAATTTCCGGGAATGTGGGGCTGGGGATATTTGAGCAGACAATAGCAATGCAATCATCAGCGTTTACCCCTTCACGGGTTACACTGAGTGAATGCTCTTCTTCCACAACTTGTGTCATTTCTTCATCTGAATAGGACGGCGGGATAAATTCAATAACATCGGGCGTTTCAATACCGAGTTCTTTTGTTAACTCAAACGCCTGCTTCCATTGAGGTGAACCAATACGAGCAATGGTAATCTCTTTGGTTTCATACAGTGATGTAGCGTTTTCTATAATCTGTTTAACGGTAAACATGATTTCTTCTCCTGTTTCTCATAATAAAAAAACCTGATTACTCAGAGGTTCGTTGACATTCAGCCTTAACATAATCCTGCAAATATCTCAGTTTTGCCCGGTCGTTGATGATGCCTTCTCGGATATCGAGAACATCTGATCCAGTTTCTCTAGGGAGTTCGACGGTGGTTGCATTGACCACGCTGCCGGAGGAAGTGGCCTCACGCACAGGACAGGTGGCCTTGATGCGCAGCTTGCGACGACCAGCGGCAACATCAGCCCGAAGAGTGTCAATTTCAGTCTTGGCATTGGCGAGTTCCTGAGTATGTTTGCTGTCTAACTCATGCAGCATGTCAATGTGCGTGTTCTGATAGTTAATTCGGTCGGTCAATTGCTGGATTTCAGCGAGCTGGTCGCTATTGATACCGAGCTGTTTCTTATATCCAGAGCGATAGAGGTAAGCAACACCGGAAGCAATAATCAAAGCAACAATAACGCCATAGGTAACATTGAGTCTCATGACAAAAACATCTGGCGTTCAGATACCCTGCGCTTAGTCAGACCGTTCATCACCTTACCCGCTGCCTTATTCCATCTCAGGAACTCATCGGCTGCACCTTGATAGTCACTGGCATTGAGTTTCTTCAGTAAGGTAGAACGAGCAAAGTTACCTGCACCACAATTGAAGATGAACGAGCACAGGGCATCAAACTGCCCCTGATTCAGTGATACCTTCACGGCGGATTCAAGGGTGATGTAGATAGGCTGAAGGTCATCATGCAGGAAGGCTTCGGCCTGCTGTTCGGTGATAACTTGCCCCGGCTTAACATCTTTCGTATGACCGTAGCCAATCGTCCACGGAATACCGCCAGTAGCCGGATCGGGATAAGCTTTCAGTTTCAGGCCTTCAAACTGCTTGATAAATCTCAATCCGTTCTCGCTGATTTTCATCTGTGCACCCCGAACTTGTTTTTGAAAAAGGTGAAGACCGCATCAAGAATTGACCCAATCTTCTTAGTGCCCAAAAAGCCAATGAGGACACCGAAGAATTGCGCCAGACTCAGCGGTAACTGGGCATATTCCAGTGCGTTAATAATCCCCACACTGATTGCCGCACAGATAAAGGCTTCGACTAATGAGGCTTTCCAGCCTGAGCCATCCCTTTTCTCCCGGGCGAATGCTGTCGATGCCGCCAAAAAC
>NZ_NJAJ01000085.1 GCF_002632825.1 Xenorhabdus stockiae | reverse complement strand
CTGCCGGATAAGGGCTTTTGCCGGAGCGTAGCGTTCTGCCAGTTCCTGTCGCTGTTTCTGGTGGTTTGCTGCATTGAGGGCTTTCAGGCGTTCAATTTCATTTTGCGAGACTAAGCCGGATTTAGCGACTTCATCCAGTTTTCTTTGCGTCTCCTGCTCGCTGAGCAGAATACGACCTAAACTCGTAGTGTGCGCCCGTTCAATATCAAAACGCAACTGTTGATACTGATTCAGGATCTGAGTGCTGCCTTTTTTCTTTTTGCTCCCTTTATCCTCGCCGTCATCACTGCCTGTCCATGGATTGTTATTACTCTCTTCGGGTTTGGGTTTAGATAGAACGGGTTTTTCGCCCGCCTCAAGTGCTTTTAAGGCTGCATTCGCTTCATCAAGTTGCTTTTTAAATAATTCCGTCTTTTTGCGCGCTTTTTCGTGTTGAGCTTCAAAATGAATAATGTCTTCATTTGCTTTCTTTTTATCTGCCCATAAGCCGCCCAACCCAACGCCAGAGACAAGGTTTTTCTTACCTTGTAAATCAAGCCATATCTTGTCAGTTTCTTCCTTTTGTTTATCCAGTGCATCCCTGTAGTTCAGGATTTTAGAAGACAATTCAACCTTTGAGAGCTGCATCAGGGCATTTTTGGTTTCGAGTACCGCATCGGTAAGATTGGTGGCGCTTTCTCGAGCCTCTTTGGCTCTTTGGTGAAAATAATAGATCGCAGATCCCGCCAGCATTGCCGCCCCGGTCCAGCCACCGAGCAAAGATAATGCCCCACGAGCACCGGCGACTGCGCCACTCAAGGCGCGGGTCGAATACGACAATCGGCGGTTAGCGGCGTCCAGTAGTCGGGTGGCCCGTTCTTTTTGCCTGAGCGCTTCTGTCTCCTGCCGGTACAAGGCATTAATTTCTTTGGAGTAGTTAACAGACAATCCATGCTGAGCATTCACTGCCCGCATTCTTTCAATATGCTCACCCTGACGCTGGGTCAGTTGCATCGTCGCGTTCGCCTGCTCGATAGTGCGCCGGGCGGTTTCAGCCTTCTGCTTGGTGGTATCTCGCATGGCTTTTTCAGTCGCCCGCCATGCACTGACGTTCTCACGTAATCCGGCGGTCATTTTTATGGCCATCACCGGGATAAGGGTATGCAGAGCAACCCGGGCTAGCGTATTAAAGTTCTCAGACAGACTGTTCACGACACCGGTTACATTCTGCACTCCGGTACGCAACGGCCCGTCAGCACTGCTGCCGACTTTAATCGCCAGTCCCTCAAAGGCTTTCCCTAAGACATCCAGATCGGCGCTCAGGTTATTGGCCCGCTCTCCGGCCTGATCATAGGCCACCTGTGTCCCGGTCAGCGACTGTTTGAGTTCGTCCAGCTCACGGCGTCCGGTGACGAGCTGTGAAGCGGCACTCAGGTTAGCCCGCCCGAACAATTTCGCCGCCTGCGCCGTCGATAGCTGTTTGTTTTTCAGGTACTCCAGCGCGGCACTCAGCCCCACGACCGAGGGTTTCAGGTTCTTATCGGTGGATTTCTCCAGCGCCAGCACCACGTTACGGATAGCCACCCCCGCTTCCGCGCCTTTGATACCCCCTTTGGCTAACACCTGAATCGCGGCATTCAGCTCTTCAAACGACATCCCGGCTTGTGAGGCCATCGTACCGCCGTTCTTGATGGCTAAAGCGGTTTCATTGATTTCGGATGCGCCGTATTTTGCCCCAGCGGCCAGTACGTTGATATAGCGATCGGCCTGCGCCGCTGACGCACCGAACTGATTCAGGGACAGCGCTAAGGCTTTGGTCGCTTCCGGTAGTTCAATGCCGGAGGCTTGCGCTAGCGTGATGGCTTTCTCAGTCGCCTGCGTCAGTGCCTGCGTGTTTTTCAGCAACTCCGGTTTCGCCGAGGCCATCAGTTTCAGGGCCTGCGCAACGCCGGTGGCCCCGAATTCTGTTGTTCTTCCCAGTCGCTGGGCGTCTTCATCCAGTTTCTTAAGCTGTGCGCCGGTCGCGCCGGTAATGGCAGACAGATCAGACAAGGCCTGCCCGTATTTGCGGGTGTGGGAGATAATGGTGCCCAGTGAGAACCCGGTGCCCGCCAGTAACGCCAGCTGCCCGGACACGGATTTGATCTGGTTCGCTAACGAACTGTAGGTCTTGGTGACCTTTTTCCCGTCACTGGCGACTTTATCAGCAAAGCGCTCTGATTCCCGCCCGGCATACCGGTACGCATCGGCAATTTGGGATTTAAATGAGGTGGCATTCACCAGTAAGCCGACCGTCAGGTTAGATAAATTCGCCATACGTTAACCTAATAATCTCATGACATCCTCGCACTGCGCCTGCACCGTATCAGAAGCGGCAACGGGCACAGGCGGCGGCGTGTCGGAATGTTTGCGGTTTTTCAGTCGGTAGTAAGCCTGCCACTCATTAAGTGTCGAGGCCGGTAGCGACAGGATGCGATAGGGATCTATTTCGCCGAGCTGTTCTGCAAGGGTAAAGGCAAAGTGCAGCGTCGGCGAATGGATTAGTTTTTTTCGGCCTCCTCCAGTGTCCCGATAGCATGGCGTTTCACTATCTGGATGGCTTCAATGATCGTGGCATTATCATGCACCGCCATCAGCGCCTCAGCACTGGGTAGCTCACTGGCGGCAATGGCCTGTCCTTTATCGTCAACCAGACAATCGAGCAACATCTGAATATTGAGGCGGGAAGCCTCGCGCCCGTCCCCGGCTTGACTCAGTTTTTCCGCCTGTTCTTCCAGCGTCAGTAACTCAGCCGACGTCATCCGGCGCAGATTCACTTGGGTACCAAAGAGTTCGACCGCTTTGATATGCGGGCGCGGGGTCAGTAATGCGGCTTTCAGGGCTTTCATGGTGTCACTCCTGTTTTGGTGGTCCCCCAAACGAGGTTATTCTGTTTGCCCTTGACGGTGATTTGAATGACTTCACTGGCCGGGGCGTTAATGTCGTTCATCTCCCAGCCGGACAGGGCTAATACCATCGTCGCGGTGCGCTTGTTCGGCAGAGCAATATAAAGCTGCACGGTGGCATGCTGTTCTGCCGCCGTCAGAAAGGCCGCAAAATCCGCATCTTCGGGATTATCAATAAAGCCCAGTGACTTCTCCGGCCCTTCCGGCATATCGGAAATAAACTGCTTATTGGTATCCATCAGGGTGGTGCAGTCAATAAAGCTACCGGTGAGTCCGGTG
>NZ_NJAJ01000084.1 GCF_002632825.1 Xenorhabdus stockiae | reverse complement strand
CTGCCGGATAAGGGCTTTTGCCGGAGCGTAGCGTTCTGCCAGTTCCTGTCGCTGTTTCTGGTGGTTTGCTGCATTGAGGGCTTTCAGGCGTTCAATTTCGCTCTGAGACACTAAACCGGATTTAGCGACTTCATCCAGTTTTCTTTGCGTCTCCTGTTCGCTGAGCAGAATACGGCCTAAACTCGTCGTGTGCGCCCGTTCAATATCAAAACGTAACTGCTGATACTGATTCAGGATTTGGGTACTGCCTTTTTTCTTTTTGCTCCCTTTATCCTCGCCGTCATCACTGCCTGTCCATGATTTGTTATTGCTCTCTTCGGACTGAGATTTAGATGAAATGGGTTTTTCGCCCGCCTCAAGTGCTTTTAAGGCAGCCTGGGATTCCTCAAGTTGTTTCTTATGAAATTCCGTTTTTTTGCGCGCTTTTTCGTATTCCGCCTCTGCGTGTACAACACCTTCTTGTGCTTTCTTTTTATCTGCCCATAAGCCGCCCAACCCAACGCCAGAGACAAGGTTTTTCTTCCCTTGCAAATCAAGCCATATCTTGTCGGTTTCTTCCTTTTGTTTATCCAGTGCATCCCTGTAGTTCAGGATCTTAGAAGACAATTCAACCTTTGAGAGTTGCATCAAGGCATTTTTTGTTTCGAGTACCGCATCCGTTAGATCGGTGGCGCTTTCTCGGGCTTCCTGCGCTCTTTGGTGAAAATAATAGATAGCTGAACCTGCGAGCATTGCCACGCCGAATGGGCCACCTAATAACGAAAAAGCACCACGCGCCAAGCCTGCTGATACAGCAAGGGAGCGGTATGAGAGAGACAATCGGCGGTTGGCGGCCTCCAGTTGTCGGGTAGCCCGTTCTTTTTGTCGGAATGCTTCCGTTTCCTTCCGATACAGGGCGTTAGCTTCTTTGGAGTAGTTAACGAGCAGACCATGCTGGGCATTCACTACTCGCATTCTTTCAATATGTTCACCCTGACGCTGAGTCAGTTGAATGGTTGCGTTAGCCTGCTCAATAGTGCGACGGGCGGTTTCAGCCTTCTGCTTGGTGGTATCCCGCATGGCTTTTTCAGTCGCCCGCCATGCACTGACGTTTTCCCGTAATCCGGCAGTTAGTTTGGTCGCCATTACAGGAATGAGAGTATGTAGTGCAACCATCGCAACAGTATTGAAGTTTTCGGACAAGCTATTAACTACACTAGTCACATTCTGCACCCCGGAGCGCAACGGCCCGTCAGCACTGCTGCCGACTTTAATCGCCAACCCCTCAAAAGCACGACCCAATACATCCAGATCCGCACTCAAATTATTCGCCCGGGTAGCCGCCTGATCATAGGCCACCTGCGTGCCGGTCAGCGACTTTTTGAGTTCATCCAGCTCACGCCGTCCGGTGACCAACTGTGAGGCGGCACTGAGGTTAGCTCGCCCGAACAATTTCGCCGCCTGCGCCGTCGATAGCTGTTTGTTTTTCAGGTACTCCAGCGCAGCACTCAGGCCCACGACCGAGGGTTTCAGGTTCTTATCGGTGGATTTCTCCAGCGCCAGCACCACGTTACGGATAGCCACACCCGCTTCGGCCCCTTTGATGCCCCCTTTGGCTAACACCTGAATCGCGGCATTGAGTTCTTCAAACGACATCCCCGCTTGTGAGGCCATCGTACCGCCGTTCTTGATGGCTAAGGCGGTTTCATTGATTTCGGACGCGCCGTACTTGGCGCCGGCCGCCAGTACGTTGATATAGCGATCGGCCTGCGCCGCTGACGCACCGAACTGATTCAGGGACAGTGCTAAGGCTTTGGTCGCTTCCGGCAACTCAATGCCGGAGGCTTGCGCTAGCGTGATGGCTTTCTCAGTCGCCTGCGTCAGTGCCTGGGTATTTTTCAGTAACTCCGGTTTCGCTGAGGCCATCAGTTTCAGGGCCTGCGCAACGCCGGTGGCCCCGAATTCCGTGGTGCGCCCCAGTCGCTGAGCGTCTTCGTCCAGTTTCTTAAGCTGTGCCCCGGTCGCGCCGGTAATGGCAGACAGATCAGACAAAGCCTGTCCGTACTTGCGCGTGTGGGAAATAATGGTACCCAGTGAGAACCCGGTGCCCGCCAGTAACGCCAGCTGCCCGGACACGGATTTGATCTGGTTCGCTAACGAACTGTAGGTCTTGGTGACCTTTTTCCCGTCACTGGCGGTTTTATCAGCAAAGCGCTCTGATTCCCGCCCGGCATACCGGTACGCATCGGCAATTTGGGATTTAAATGAGGTGGCATTCACCAGTAAGCCGACCGTCAGGTTAGATAAATTCGCCATACGTTAACCTAATAATCTCATGACATCATCGCACTGCGCCTGCACCGTATCAGAAGAGGTGGAAACAGGCACAGGCGGCGGATTGTCGGAATGTTTACGGTTTTTCAGTCGGTAATAAGCCTGCCACTCATTAAGTGTCGAGGCCGGTAGCGACAGGATGCGATAGGGGTCAATTTCGCCGAGCTGTTCTGCGAGCGTAAAGGCAAAGTGCAGCGTCGGCGAATGGATTAGTTTTTTTCGGCCTCCTCCAGTGTGCCGATAGCATGACGCTTCACAATCTGGATGGCTTCAATGATCGTGGCGTTATCGTGCACCGCCATCAGCGCCTCAGCACTGGGTAGTTCACTGGCGGCAATGGCCTGTCCTTTATCATCAACCAGACAATCGAGCAACATCTGAATATTGAGACGGGAAGCCTCGCGCCCGTCCCCGGCTTGACTCAGTTTTTCCGCCTGTTCTTCCAGCGTCAGTAACTCAGCCGACGTCATCCGGCGCAGATTGACCTGTGTCCCAAAGAGTTCGACCGCTTTGATGTGCGGACGCGGGGTCAGTAATGCGGCTTTCAGGGCTTTCATGGTGTGACTCCTGTTTTGGTGGTACCCCAGACGAGGTTATTCTGTTTGCCCTTGACGGTAATTTGAATGACTTCACTGGCCGGGGCGTTAATGTCGTTCATCTCCCAGCCGGACAGGGCTAATACCATCGTCGCGGTGCGTTTGTTCGGCAGGGCAATATAAAGCTGCACGGTGGCATGCTGTTCCGCCGCAGTCAGAAAAGCGGCAAAATCCGCATCTTCGGGATTATCAATAAAACCCAGTGACTTCTCCGGCCCTTCCGGCATATCGGAAATAAACTGCTTATTGGTATCCATCAGGGTGGTGCAGTCAATAAAGCTACCGGTGAGTCCGGTG
>NZ_NJAJ01000083.1 GCF_002632825.1 Xenorhabdus stockiae | reverse complement strand
ATTACCGCCATTGAGCATAACCCGGATAAATACGCCCACATTGATACCGGCATTCGCATTGATGAACGCCCCATTTCCCTTATTCCGCCCGGCGTACAGTCGCCGCCGAAAAATGTCGTTATCGGCAGTGATTCGGTGGTCCATCAGGGCATTGCCATTACCACACTGCGGGTGACGTGGGATGCGGCAGAAAGTGCCATTGCCTATGAAGCCGAATGGCGTCGGGATAATGGTAACTGGATAGCGGCACCGAGAACTTCAACCCAGGGGTTTGAGGTGCCGAACATCTACGCCGGGCGTTATCAGGCGCGGGTACGAGCGATTAATGCCGCGGAAATCTCCAGTCTGTGGGCCAATGCGCCGGAAACGCACCTGAAGGGCAAAGCCGGGGAGCCGCCTGCGCCACTGGGCTTTAAAGCCACGCCGATTGTGTTCGGTATCCAGTTAGACTGGGGTTTTGCACCTCACACGGACGATACGCTGAAAACCGAAATTCAGTACAGCCCGACGAGTGACGGCGAAGGGTTAATGTTATTGTCAGATATTCCCTACCCGCAAAAGACCTATGTGATGCAGGGATTAGCTGCCGGGGTCGCGTTCTACTTCCGTGCCCGACTGGTGGATAAATCCGGTAATCAGTCCCCGTGGACCGACTTCTTGCGCGGTGAATCCTCCACGGATGCGAGCTGGATTATTGATGCTGCCGGTAACCAGTTCCTTAGTGCGGAAGCGGGAAAACGCCTGCAATCGGACATCAATTTTACCAATGAGGCGATTTTAGGGAATGCGGCCCTGATTGGTTCCGTAGTCCAGCATCAGCTGAAAGAAAACGGCGAGATGCGCGCAGAGATACTGGAAGTCAGAACCACCCAATTATCCGACAAAAAAGCCCTGGCGGAAAAGCTGGAGAAAGTACAGGTCGAGGTGGGTCAAAATGCTGCGGCTGTCCAGACCAAAGCGACGGCGGTGTTTGATATCGACGGGAACGGGTACGGGATTTATGACATCGGCGCCGGGGTGAAATACAACAATCAGCTTTATCAGGCCGGGATGGTGATTGGAGCCGAAGTAAAAAACGGTAAGGTCGAGACGCACTTCGGTGTCAGGGCGAATCAGTTTACGGTGGTCAATCCGTCCAGCGGGAAATTAGATCCGGTCTTTGTGATTAAGAATGGTCAGGCCTTTTTTAATCAGGTTTTTATTGATAAAGCCTCCATTAACGGGGCGGACATTCAGGATGCTTCTATCACGATGGCAAAAATTGCGGACGGCATCCGGTCAGATAACTGGCCGAACGGGGGCTGGAACTTACCGAAGAATGGGGCGTTTGAGATGAAAGGCACGGCAGGCGGGGTCAGGGTCGCACTGGATCACACCGGGCTGGCGGTCTTTGATGGTCGGGGTGTGTTAAGGGTCAAAGTGGGGAAAATTTAATGAGCGACATAGGATTATTAGTCCGTCCCGGTGACGGGGGAAAGGCTTACCGACTGGATTCGAACCGGGCACAGACATTAAGCCTGATAAGGGCCATCTCAATCGATTTGCACGGGGATTTCAAAAAGCAGGGTTATCAGCAGTCACACCATATTCCGGAAGCCCGGGATTTTAATATTGTCCTGATACCGACCAAAACGGTAATGGTCGGGCAGGATGGCAATATGTCGGTGATTGTCGATATCCGGCTCAATAATATCCGTATGGAGGGAGAATATCTGCGCTTTGAATACAGTGACAGCCCTAATGGTCGGCCTGACTGGTACGGGAATGTGGCTGGCTGGTTTGATCCTTATTTTGACCCCGATCGGCATTTTTATATTCAGGTGTGTGGCTACCCGAAGTACCGTTCAGCATTTGGTATTCAGCTGGCAGGAATGAATGGCGTTTCAACGATTACCGATCAGAACCGACTGGGGTATTGCGTTTACCGGGGCAGAGTGACATTAGGCAAGCAGGGGCAATGGCGGGTGCCGGATTCCATCCCGAACCGCGCTCAGTGTCTGGTGTTTGCCCGGACGGAAACACCCGGAGCAGCAGTCGGGATGACTCACGATAAAGTGATGGTGAACAATGACGTACCCTGCGCTGTCTCTGTGGTGATTTTCTCCAGCGGCTTTGCATTACAGCGACCGGATTACGGGATAGCGATTTATAACGCGTCGGGACGGCTGACCTATTCCTCCCATTACACGCCATTTTTTCTGGGGGAAATGATAGCCGTCAGAAACGGGAGTGGCTCAGCCCGCAGCATCTCTCGCCCGATGGTGCATGTGAACCGATTAGCCAAGCTGGTCAGGAATGTCGGTGGGAACAGCTGGCGCTTTGCGGATTCGGGCTTCACCTTCTCAGGTAGCACTATTTCAGTGAGCGAAGCCGGGAAAATGAATTTTGAATACATACAGGTGAACAATTTCAGTTACAAGCCCATCAACTACGACATTTACGCCATTAACTACGACGATTACTTCTGATTTTTTCTTCTCAGGAACCCAACCATGATTTACACACAAGGCACCCTTTCCACGGCGTCCGGCTCCGCGATTGTCCGTGGCACGGGCACGAAATTTAAAGACAACCTGAACGGCATCGCGCCGGGGCAGGTGATACTCATCCAGTCCGGCAGCAGTAATTTACTGCATATGATTCAGGCCGTAAATTCGGATACCGAGCTGGTACTGGCGGATAACGTGAATGTGACGCTAAATAACGTCACCTATCAGATTCAGGTGACCGTACCGGATTCCATGTCTGATGGTGTCCGACATATCGTGGCTATCAATACTTATATCGTCCAGTTTCTCCAGAATATGGATAAATGGATGAGTCAGAACGGGGCGGTGGAGGTAACGCTGCCGAATGGACAAACCGTGTCACTGCAATCGATAAAAGCAATGAATGAAGCCATTGCCGGGAAACTGGATAAGAACCAGAATGGGGCAGATGTTCTGGATAAAGCGGGGTTTGTGGGCAATTTAGGTTTAGCAGGAGCTGTTGACCGAGCGATAAATTCGTTGGATACACGGACTGGCGGAGGAATTAATGGTGATGTAACGGTAAGGCATTTGTTCGCATCAGCCTTGATATTAGGGGGGGGCAGCATTAACCCTGGTACAATGGATAATGCAGGATTTGAGGGTAACAATATAGAAATCCGCTCATGGTATGGCATTGGTTTTAGAACGACAGCAGGAGATCAGAGCACTAACATTTTTTTCAATACCCGCACAGGAGATATCGCCGCCAGAGGAACAATTCGAGCCGGTAATGGTATTGTGCTCTCTCTGGGGCAAAATTGCCATCAAGATGGTAGCGG
>NZ_NJAJ01000082.1 GCF_002632825.1 Xenorhabdus stockiae | reverse complement strand
GAGCATTTGCACCACGCCACCCAGCATCATACCGACACCGGACATCACCATCGGTACACCATAGGGCGTGTACCACAAGAACGCCCCCGCAACGACCATGACGGCCCCGAGTATCGTCTGGAATACCCCGGCTTTTTTACTGCCAATAATCACCGGCACAATCCGAATATCCCCTTCGCCAGAAAAGGCCAGTTCATCCTGGCTGATATTGCGCTTGCCGATAAACACCGCAAAAGTGAATCCGCGCTCTCTAGCGGTTAACAGGTATTTTTCAAAGCCATCAACCACCACAGACAAGGCCCGGATCGCTTCCTGCGGTGAAGAGACTGCCAGTTGATATTCCCGTCCGAACTGCGTCCCGAGTGGGCCGTATAAGCGTATTGTGCGTATCGTTTCCATCATTCCCCCTGATATCTGACGATTTTCACTGTGCGTTCCTGCCAGTAGCCACTGTAAGAGACACGGTTGCTGAGTTGCCCGTACATATGGTGCAGCATCAGGCCCTCACCGAGGTACACCCCGGCATGATTAGGTTCACGGGCCTGCACCTGCATGATGATCACATCACCGGTCTGGATTTCACCGCTGCACTCAGCAAACCCCGCCGAGGCGTAGTGCTGCATATAGAGATTTTCGCCCCGGTTCCACCAGCCATCCGTACGGACAAAATCGGGCAGTTCAATGTTGCGCTCCAGTCGATACCAGTCACGCACAATGGCGTAACAGTCCCAAATACCGTGGACAAACGGACGTTCCAGCAAAGGCTTGATACCCTCTGTGGGCATCAGCGTACGGATATCCCCTTCCGGCCATGAGACAATCACCCACGGGAGTTGTGATAGATCACACTGAGCAATATCTAACTGACTGGGCTGGGTGGTCGCATCCGGGTGACTGTGCACAATGGCAATAATCGTTCCGGCATCTTCGGCGGCGGCGTAATCCTCCGGGTGAAGGCTGAACTGCTCTGTTGGGACTGAGGCGGTATTACGGCAGGGAATATACTGTTGTTTACGGCTGTTCTGAATGACCAGTCCACAGCATTCATTCGGGTAGTCGGCCTGCGCATGATCTAGGATGGATTGGATAATATGCGGGCGCATAAAGGCTTCCTTAGGCAATAAAAAACCCGCCGAAGCGGGTTGCACTAAATAATAAACTAAACTCTTCATCTTTTATTAGAATTAGTGCTCTTTAAATAATCTATTACTGCTTTTTTTCTTTCGCTATACATTTCTACATTATGAATTTGACATTCCTTTTCTTTTATATATTTGATGAGTTCACCTTTAGATAGTTTTGAAGTGTTCTTGTCTGTAATTATGCTGTCTTCTTTGAATAAAATTTCTATTTTTTCATCAGAATATTTTGGGCAGCCCTCATACCAATACCCTTCCTGAGCGGCAGCATATGAGGATGAAAACAACAACGCAGCGACAACAAAAAGCAGGCGATATTTCATGTCATTATCCTAATTTGACTGGTCATCATATCCTCTAGTTGTAGCAAATGATTAACGTCTCAGCAAGGCGGAACCAGGGAAACCGCCAAAGGGCCATTGCGCATTTTCACCGAACCGCAGTTTGCAATCATTCATCAGTCCACCGCATACGTCCCTTGACGGATCGTCCGTTGGGTTGCCCTCTTCATCAAAATAACGGTTACCTGTGTAGTTACAGGGAGATTTGCGATACAGTCCACGCATACACCATGTACACAGGCTATGGATTTGACGGGTGGGGATCTGAATCCCTTGTAGATCTGCCGGAGAAGACAGAGCAAAATACACCTCGGTATTATCTTCATGGGTTTTACTGTCAATGTAGAAAACGTCTACTTTTTCCTGTGTCGGGTCAGCCTCCGGGTTACCCTCGGGGAAGTTGCGCGCATCCAGATAATGAGTGAAGGTCATGCGAATAGTCATACGTGCCTGCGCCATATTATGGTAAGCCAGACACAGGGCGCTGATGGTGCCATCCAGATTGGCGACCCTTAACGCGGGAGAAGCGGTACTGCCATCACTCTGAATTTCCAGCCCCTTAACCTCAACCGGCCACGGCTTATATTCTACGCCCTGCCACCAGATAGATTTAGCAGGTAAATTGTCTGAACTTTCCAGCTCCGCCTCGGTGTACGCTATCGGGTGGTTATGGAAGTATAGCTCGGGTCCACCAAACGACGAACCATCAAGGGCAAACAATAAGACTTTACTCCCCGGTTCAAGCTGCTGGAGTGTGGTATTTATGGTCATAACAGTGTTCTCTACGGATGGTAAGTACGGGTGAAGATCACGGACAGTGTGAAGTAAGCCCCATGCGCCTGTATATTGAATTTCCCCGCCTGATACAGCCCTAACTCCGATAACGGGTTGCGCCATTTAAAGGCACGCCAGCCCTGATGTTCACGTAAGAAAGCCATAATCGGCTGGATATCCGACAAGGGTCCCACAAACGACAGCGGCCAGCTTTCCCGCTGTGCATTGATGCCGTCACCGGTGGTTTGTTTGTATCCATCACCGAACTGAACAGATCGCACCACCGGTTCAAATTCCCCTGCCGCACCGACCCGGGCGGGAAAATCAAACGTCTTTATCATCGCCTACCCCCTTTAATCGCCACACTGAGTTCACCGCCCTGACCGAGACTCTTATGCAGCAGCGTCTTAAATCGCTGGTCGATAAACTTCGCGATGTCCTGCCCGGCGGATTCAAAGCCGCTGGTTGTCTTCACTTCGTGATTGCCATCGGAATTGATAACAATGCTGACATGATTGGTGGTCTGGTTGTTGGTGCCACCGCTGGCCTCTACGCCCAACCGACCATCGGAACCACGCTTTAACGGTAAAATCGCTTCGGGACCGGCTTCCCCCATCACGCCACCGCCTTTCGCAAAAGCAAATAAAGTCGGACTGCTGACAATCTGCCCGCTGTACTGACTTAAGTTGGTCGACTGGTAAACCCCGCCTTTTGCGTTCGGGATCGGGCTTTTCCAGATATCGGGGGTAATTGTAGTACCGGAACCAATCGAACCCATATTACCACCTGCTGAGGCTAAGGCATTGGTCCCCATATTCGCCATACCACCCCCACCGAAAAAGCCTGAGATGGCTTTAGTGATCAGTGCCTGCATCGCAATACGCACTAAGTCCTGAATAATGGATTGGGCTAATGAGGCGGACAGCTCCCGCATGGATTCAGAGAACGACTTACTGCCGGTTAACATGCCGGTCAGGGCGTTACTTGTCCGTTGTTCAACCACATCTAACAGATTGATCTGCATCCGCTGAAAATCCCCCTGCGCACCGTACAGCTCTTTAGCGGCGGCAAGCTGGGCATCCCTCGAACGCGTGCCTGCGGCTGTGGTTAATTGCTCATAACGCTCTTTACTGATGCGGTTATTACGATAATACGCTTCATAAAGGGCTGTTTGTTCTGTCAGTTGATTTTTCAACTGGGTAACGGGATCAACCTCACCGGCCATATCAAGCCGGGGCGCAGCAAGCTGTCTGGCCTGTTCTGCCAACTGATCTTTCACTGAGGTTTGTTGGAGGGTTTTTCTGGCTAAAAAATATTCCTGTTCAGTTAACAACCGTTCGGCGTACAGGGCTTTCAGCTCTTTGCTCGCGTCCCTTTCCTGCCGGATAAGGGCTTTTGCCGGAGCGTAGCGTTCTGCCAGTTCCTGTCGCTGTTTCTGGTGG
>NZ_NJAJ01000081.1 GCF_002632825.1 Xenorhabdus stockiae | reverse complement strand
CCACCAGAAACAGCGACAGGAACTGGCAGAACGCTACGCTCCGGCAAAAGCCCTTATCCGGCAGGAAAGGGACGCGAGCAAAGAGCTGAAAGCCCTGTATGCTGAACGGTTGTTGACTGAACAGGAATATTTTTTAGCCAGAAAAACCCTCCAACAAACCTCAGTGAAAGATCAGCTGGCAGAACAGGCCAGACAGTTTGCTGCGCCCCGGCTTGATATGGCGGGTGAGGTTGATCCCGTGACCCAGCTGAAAAATCAACTGACAGAACAAACTGCGCTTTATGAAGCGTATTATCGTAATAACCGCATCAGTAAAGAGCGTTATGAGCAATTGACTATGGCAGCAGGCACGCGTTCTAGGGATGCCCAGCTTGCCGCCGCTAAAGAGCTGTACGGGGCGCAGGGGGATTTTCAACGGATGCAGATCAACCTGTTAGACGTGGTTGAACAACGGACAAGTAACGCCCTGACCGGCATGTTAACCGGCAGTAAGTCATTTTCTGAATCCATGCGGGAACTGTCGGCCTCATTAGCCCAATCGATTATTCAGGACTTGGTGCGTATTGCGATGCAGGCACTGATCACCAAAGCCATCTCAGGCTTCTTCGGTGGGGGTGGTATGGCCAATATGGGGACCAATGCCTTAGCCTCAGCCGGGGGCAATATGGGTTCGATTGGCTCCGGCACGACAATCACCCCGGATATCTGGAAAAGTCCTATCCCGAATGCGAAAGGCGGGGTTTACCAGTCAACCAATTTAAGTCAGTACAGTGGGCAGATTGTCAGCAGTCCGACTTTGTTTGCGTTTGCGAAAGGGGGTGGTGTGATGGGGGAAGCCGGTCCCGAAGCGATTTTACCATTAAAGCGCGGCTCCGATGGTCGGTTGGGTGTGGAAGCCAGCGGTGGCACCAACAACCAGACCACCAACCATGTCAGTATCGTAATTCATTCTGATGGGAATCAGGAAGTGAAGGCAACCAGCGGCTTTGAATCGGCCGGACAGGATATTGCGAAGTTTATCGACCAGCGATTTAAGACTTTGCTGCATAAGAGTCTCGGTCAGGGCGGTGAACTCAGTGTAGCGATTAAAGGAGGACGGCGATGATAAAGACGTTTGATTTTCCCGCCCGGGTCGGGGCAGCGGGGGAATTTGAACCGGTGGTGCGATCTGTCCAGTTCGGCGACGGGTACAAGCAAACCATCGGTGACGGGATAAATTCACAGCGGGAAAGCTGGCCGTTGTCGTTTGTGGGTTCCCTGTCGGATATCCAGCCGATTATGGCTTTCTTACGTGAACATCAGGGTTGGCGTTCTTTTAAATGGCGCAACCCGTTATCGGAGTTAGGGCTGTATCAGGCAGGGAAATTCAATATACAGGCGCATGGGGCTTATTTTACGCTGTCCGTGATCTTTACCCGCACTTACCATCCGTAGAGAACACCATTATGACCATAAATACGACACTCCAGCAACTGGAGCCGGGGAGCAAAGTCTTATTGTTTGCCCTTGATGGTTCCGCATTTGGCGGGCCAGAGCTGTACTTCCATAACCACCCGATAGCGTACACCGAGGCGGAGCTGGAAAGTTCAGACAATTTACCTGCTAAATCTATCTGGTGGCAGGGCGTAGAATATAAGCCGTGGCCGGTTGAGGTTAAGGGGCTGGAAATTCAGAGTGATGGCAGTACCGCTTCTCCCGCGTTAAGGGTCGCCAATCTGGATGGCACCATTAGCGCCCTGTGTCTGGCTTACCATAATATGGCGCAGGCACGTATGACTATTCGCATGACCTTCACTCATTATCTGGATGCGCGCAACTTCCCCGAGGGTAACCCGGAGGCTGACCCGACACAGGAAAAAGTAGACGTTTTCTACATTGACAGTAAAACCCATGAAGACAATACCGAAGTCCATTTTGCTCTGTCTTCTCCGGCAGATCTACAAGGGATTCAGATCCCCACCCGTCAAATCCATAGCCTGTGTACATGGTGTATGCGTGGGTTGTATCGCAAATCCCCCTGTAACTACACAGGTAATCGTTATTTTGATGAAGAGGGCAACCCAACGGACGATCCGTCAAAGGATGTGTGCTCAGGGTTATTATCAACGGGATGCGAGCCGCGCCATGGAATAGGTAATCAACTTCCCTTTGGTGGTTTTCCCGGTTCGGCTTTGCTGAGGAGATAATAGTGCTTCTGGATATTAAAAGAACAAAAGGTTAATATTTGTTGATATATTGACATTATGAGGGCGCATTAATGGGACTTGATGATAAAACCATTGATCCTTTATTTGATGATGCTGTTGAGTATTTAATAACCAATGAATATGCATCCATTGATGATGTAAAAGAGTATTTTGGTATAGGCTACAATAGAGCAGCCCTGCTATTGCAACAGATGGAAGAGATGCAAATAGTTGCATGGGAGCATAATAACGGAATCTCCCGATATAAAATAATTACTCCGGTAACAAAGGAGGCAACGAGACAAGAAAAAAAAGAACCCATCGCCAGTCCTAGCGTAGTTAACACCAAGAAAAGTGATTCTAAGGTATTAGGATATGGAGGCTTTGAATGGCTTATGGCGGGTATTGGTTTTATCGTTGTTATCGTCGTTTTTGCCTCTTGCTCTAGCCGGACACCAGCGCCCCCAACAAATTATTGTACAGATGACAAATCTGCGTATATCTATGCTGAAAAACTTATTTCATCTCATTTAAAAGCCCCGTCAACTGCTAAGTTTGCCAGTTACTACGATGTTAAATCATACAAGCCCGAAGAATGTAAATTTAATTTTATTGGGTATGTTGATGCTCAAAATAGTTTTGGCGCAATGATAAGAACGAAATTCAATGTGGTCGTACGTTACGAACCTAAAAGCGATAAGTATTATTTGGAAAATTTAGAGATGTGATTTATTTGTTGTTTTAATTCAACATCCCGCTTCGGCGGGTTTTTTATTGCCTAAGGAAGCCTTTATGCGTCCTCATATTATCCAAGCCATCCTAGAACACGCGCAGGCCGACTACCCGAATGAATGCTGTGGACTGGTCATTCAGAACAGCCGTAAACAACAGTATATTCCCTGCCGTAATACCGCCTCAGTCCCAACAGAGCAGTTCAGCCTTCACCCGGAGGATTACGCCGCCGCCGAAGATGCCGGAACGATTATTGCCATTGTGCACAGTCACCCGGATGCGACCACCCAGCCCAGTCAGTTAGATATTGCTCAGTGTGATCTATCACAACTCCCGTGGGTGATTGTCTCATGGCCGGAAGGGGATATCCGTACGCTGATGCCCTCGAAGGGGATTAAGCCTTTGCTGGAACGACCGTTTGTCCACGGTATCTGGGACTGTTACGCCATTGTCCGCGATTGGTATCGGCTGGAGCGCAACATTGAATTACCGGATTTTGTCCGTACAGATGGGTGGTGGAACCGGGGCGAAAATCTCTATATGCAGCACTACGCCTCGGCGGGATTTATCGAATGCAGCGGGGAACTCCAGACCGGTGATGTGATCATTATGCAGGTGCAGGCCCGTGAACCTAATCATGCCGGAGTGTATCTCGGTGAGGGTCTGATGCTGCACCATATGTACGGGCAACTCAGCAACCGCGTGTCTTACAGTGGCTACTGGCAGGAACGCACGGTGAAAATCGTCAGATATCAGGGGGAATAATGGAAACGATACGCACAATACGCTTATACGGCACACTGGGTACCCAATTCGGACGAGCGCATCGGCTGGCAGTCTCTTCACCGCAGGAAGCGATCCGGGCCTTGTCTGTGCTGATTGAGGGTTTTGAAAAATACCTGTTAACCGCCAGAGAGCGCGGATTCACCTTTGCCGTGTTTATCGACAAGCGCAATATCAGCCAGGATGAACTGGCTTTTTCCGGAGAAGGGGATATTCGGATTGTGCCGGTGATTATTGGCAGTAAAAAAGCCGGGGTATTCCAGACGATACTCGGCGCAGTTATGGTCGTTGCGGGGGCGTTCTTGTGGTACACGCCCTATGGTGTACCGATGGTGATGTCCGGTGTCGGTATGATGCTGGGTGGCGTGGTGCAAATGCTC
>NZ_NJAJ01000080.1 GCF_002632825.1 Xenorhabdus stockiae | reverse complement strand
GCAAGCGGGCAGTACGCCCGCGGCGAGTGTCACCGCTGACGGCGTGCATTTACTGGGCACCGACGGGCCGGGCAGTGTGCTGTTAAGCCGTCACAATGACCGGACCTCGCGTTTTCGTTATACCCCGTACGGGCAGCAGGCGGCGGCGGACAGTGACCCGGATTTGCCGGGCTATAACGGGGAGCGGCAGGACCCGGCCGGAGGCGGGGATCATCTGGGCAACGGCTACCGGACGTATAACCCGGTCCTGATGCGGTTTACGGCGCCGGACAGCCTCAGCCCGTTCGGGGCCGGGGGACTGAACCCGTATGCCTATTGTCTGGGTGATCCGATCAACCGGACCGATCCGAGTGGGCACATCAGTGTGGGCAGTATTCTGGGAATAGCGTTAGGTCTGTTTGGAATGGCCGCGGAGTTGGCCGCGGTCATTCCGACCGGCGGGGCATCCCTGACACTGAGCGGTGCTGTGCTCGCTGGGGCCGGTTTTTTGGGGGCCGCGACTGGACTCGCCAGTAGCCTGACCGAGGAAAGTAACCCACAGGCCTCGAGCATTCTGGGCTGGGTGTCAATGGGGGCGGGCGTGGTGAGTATGGTGCCACTGTTTGGGAAACTGGCTAGGGGCATGAAAGCAATGGTAACACAGGTGGGGCGTAGTTTTAATCGTAGTCCGGCTGGACCAGTTATGGAGATAATCGGACCAACAATAGAGGAGTCACCAAGAGGGTTGAATATGGCAGCACCCTTACCGCGGCCATCAAACGCATTAGATGCTTTCGACAGGACTGTAAGTGCGGGATGGATTCAAGAAGTACAAACACATGTGCAAACACCATTTATTACACACTCGTTAGAGCTTAGTTTGCCCCAACAGGGAGTACCGAGAATAATAGGTAATACAGAAAATCCATTTTTGCAACTTTTGAGCTTTGATACATCATTGCCCGTTAGTAGAATGAATAATGCGGTTCCTAACTCAGTTATACATGTAGATATTACTATCCCTGTTGCAAGAACACTTTATGCTCCATTCATTAATGATAGAACGGGTCGAGCTGGGGTCGGTTTTATTAATTACATACGGCATGACATAGGTGTGCGTCAAATACTTGCAGCGGAGAATAGGATAAGAGGAACTCAACATATGGTCGAATATCAACAATCAGTTATTAGTTTAATGGAAGAAAACTGGAATAATGTGAGATTGAGTGGCAATCCGAGAGGGTTGATGCAGGCCATCATACAACATCAGATTCCCCAAATTTGGCGGCAATTTTGTACATCTGGTCTGGATGTGTTTGCTTTCTATAACCAACACATATTTATTTGATTTACGAAATGATTATATCGCTATTATTAAATAAAACTGATATTCATTATTCAATGATGTTATTAATTTTCTTAGTCAGCGTGTGAAAATTTTGCTATTCATCTGTTTTTAGGGAATTCAGTATTTATAATAGAGATAATAAAAATATCCTAGTGTTATTCTTATGTTACAAATTTATGATAATATGGAAATGCCCAAACAGGGACGTATCAATATATAAAGATAATATATCGCCTATCTTTCAGGGGAATTATTTTTTATCGATTATCATTCATCCCTGTCGTCGTTTTTATAAACATATGGTTATTTATATCCCTGAGACTTGTTCTTTTACTGTCGTGATCCATTCGAAATTCATTTTGTATATAAATTAGTCCTGTTTTCTTTGCATTTTAATGAGGGGATTGGGACTAAATATAGTGGTTAAACAGACTTTGTTATTTGACTATATTGATTTTGGAAATAAAAACAGGATACTTTTCAATTGACAATTTCTGTCTGCCTTCTGAATTTATTTTTCCATGCCTCAACTCAATAAATTGACACGATTAAATATCACAAATTTCAATTTATTCATGGGCTGCTCGTTTTTTATCTATTTATGTGTTGATGCCCAGTTATTTTATTTAACTGGGCTTTTTTGATCTTCAATTTTTAAATTTATACCGGGACTTATTTATGGGAAAACCATTTTGGAGAAGTGTTGAATACTTCTTTACAGGTAATTATTCCGCTGATGATGGTGATAATAATATTGTGGCTATTGGGTTTGGTGGGCAAATCCATGCTTATGGTGGTGATGATTACATCACTCTGGGTTCGATTGGTGCTTCTATTTATACCGGTGCAGGTAACGATACTGTAGTCGGTGGTTCAGCATACCTGAAAATCAATGATACCAGTGGTAACTTAAACGTAAAAGGTGCCGTTGGGTACGCCGAAATTAATAAAGAAGAAGAAGGCTCTATTTCTTTCGCAGGTGCAGCGGGTGGTGCTGTTATTCAGCATGATGGCCGTTCCGGTAATATACATTATTCAGGTGTTGCGGCTTATAACAATTTATATCGTCGCGGGTACAGTGGCGATATCACATTTAAGGGTGCGGGTGGTTATAACCATCTCTATTCAGATGTGGTCAACGGTAATATTCATTTTATGGGTGCCGGAGGTTATAACCAAATCACCCGTAAAGGTTTAAATGACAGCTTTAATGGTGAAGGGATTACCTATGCGAAAGCTGAAGAAATTGTATTAACGACGGCAACACTGGGCGGAAGCTGGATCCAAAAAACACAGCAGATTGTTGGTATTAAATCCACACGTGAAATAAATACTTTTTTATTTGCTGCTATTGATGATAAATACACCAAAATCAATAAAGTTCGTATTCATAATGACCCCAAAACTGGCCGGCTGAAATATTATACAACCTCTTGGCATAAAGCAGGTAATCATCTCAATAATCTGGCATCTCAGGATATTTCTGATGCTGGCGGTTACCAGCTGGTTAATGTTGACGGGGTATATAAATTATCAGATCTGACAGTTGAGCATCATCAGTCATTTACGATACATGCACTGGAAAGTGAATTACCCGAAGATGAATGGGTGACCTATGCCGGCGGTGTTCAGATTGCAGCAGAAAATATTACGCTGTCAGATGCCCAGATGGGGGGGCACGCTGTTTCAATGGATGGCAGTACCTTTGATGTAAAACCCGTGAAATCCAACCAAATGGCGAATACCTATTTATACGCCAAATTCGTGGGGGGAATTACCAAAGTTGTCGTCGTTCAACTGGCGAATGATCCTGCAACGGGTGAACTGAAATATATTGCCACACCGTGGTACAAAGCCGGTGATCAAACGGCGGTCATGGCAGATCAAACTATCGGCACCCGTTCTGGCTATAAAGTTATCGGTAAGGGCAGTTATACACTGAGTCATGTTAATTACAGTGTAAATACTGTCCGTGTGACGTCTGAACGGATTAGCTCTATGCATGAGTTCAGTGAGCGGGAACTGCTAGACCAAAAACAGGATGACAGCAATGGTGATGTCCGGTTCGAAGGCGCAGGGGGTGGCAATGTTATTAAATCCAATGTGGCTCGTGGCAATGTTTATTTTAAGGGGGCGGGTGTTGCGAATGTCATTCTGCACAACTCGGAAATCGGTGATACCGAATTTAGCGGTGCTGGCGCGGCAAATGTTATTTTTAAGAAGAATAGAAAGGGAAACCTGATTTTTAATGGTGCCGGTATTGCTAATGTCATTACTCATGTCAATAGCACTCATCCGGCACTTGATGCATCAGAGGGGTCTTACAATGGTGATAGCAGAGTTATTGCACTTGGAGGCGCTAATGTCCTGACCCGTAAAGGTAATGGCCGGGTTTTTGCCGTGATGGGGGGCGGTGCAAATGTGCTGACTCATAGCGGAAATGGCAGAACCACAGGTGTCATGATGGGCGGTGCCAATATTCTGACCAAAGTGGGTAACGGAGATACCACCGGTTTAATGTTTGGTCTGGGTAATGTCCTGACTCATGTGGGTAACGGCAGAACATTGGGCGCAATGGGGGCGGTCGGTAACGTCTTTACCAAAGTGGGAGACGGCGAAACCATTGCCGCCATGCTTGCTTTCGGTAATATTTTTACCCATACCGGGCAGGGAAATGCATACGCAATGATGGCTGGCGGCGGCAATGTCTTTACCAAAGTGGGTAACGGCAATGCGCTGGCGCTGATGGTGGCACTGGGTAATGTGTTCACTCATGTAGGAGATGGCCTGAGTGTTGCCCTGATGGTGGCGAAAGGCAACCTTGCCACCAAAGTAGGGAATGGTGAAAGCCTT
>NZ_NJAJ01000008.1:161414-164368 GCF_002632825.1 Xenorhabdus stockiae | reverse complement strand
CAAAACACCTTCGGTGTTGTCAGGTTAAGCCGCACGGTTCATTAGTACTGGTTAGCTCAACGTCTCGCAACGCTTACACACCCAGCCTATCTACGTCCTCGTCTCGAACGTTCCTTTAGGATTCTCAAGGAATCAGGGAAGACTCATCTCAAGGCAAGTTTCCCGCTTAGATGCTTTCAGCGGTTATCTCTTCCGCACTTAGCTACCGGGCAGTGCCATTGGCATGACAACCCGAACACCAGTGGTGCGTCCACTCCGGTCCTCTCGTACTAGGAGCAGCCCCTTTCAATCTTCCAACGCCCACGGCAGATAGGGACCGAACTGTCTCACGACGTTCTAAACCCAGCTCGCGTACCACTTTAAACGGCGAACAGCCGTACCCTTGGGACCTACTTCAGCCCCAGGATGTGATGAGCCGACATCGAGGTGCCAAACACCGCCGTCGATATGAACTCTTGGGCGGTATCAGCCTGTTATCCCCGGAGTACCTTTTATCCGTTGAGCGATGGCCCTTCCATTCAGAACCACCGGATCACTAAGACCTACTTTCGTACCTGCTCGCGCCGTCACGCTCGCAGTCAAGCTAGCTTATGCCTTTGCACTAACCTCACGATGTCCGACCGTGATTAGCTAACCTTCGTGCTCCTCCGTTACGCTTTGGGAGGAGACCGCCCCAGTCAAACTACCCACCAGACACTGTCCGCAACCCGGATAACGGGCCTACGTTAGAACACCAGCCATTAAAGGGTGGTATTTCAAGGATGGCTCCATGCAGACTGGCGTCCACACTTCTTAGCCTCCCACCTATCCTACACATCAAGGACCAGTGTTCAGTGTCAAGCTATAGTAAAGGTTCACGGGGTCTTTCCGTCTTGCCGCGGGTACACTGCATCTTCACAGCGAGTTCAATTTCACTGAGTCTCGGGTGGAGACAGCCTGGCCATCATTACGCCATTCGTGCAGGTCGGAACTTACCCGACAAGGAATTTCGCTACCTTAGGACCGTTATAGTTACGGCCGCCGTTTACTGGGGCTTCGATCAAGAGCTTCTCCTTACGGATAACCCCATCAATTAACCTTCCAGCACCGGGCAGGCGTCACACCGTATACGTCCACTTTCGTGTTTGCACAGTGCTGTGTTTTTATTAAACAGTTGCAGCCAGCTGGTATCTGCGACTGGCTTCAGCTCCGGGAGCAAGTCCCTTCACCTACTGCCAGCGTGCCTTCTCCCGAAGTTACGGCACCATTTTGCCTAGTTCCTTCACCCGAGTTCTCTCAAGCGCCTGAGTATTCTCTACCTGACCACCTGTGTCGGTTTGGGGTACGATTCAATGTTACCTGGAGCTTAGAGGCTTTTCCTGGAAGCCGGGCATCTGTCACTTCAGCACCGTAGTGCCTCGTCATCACGCCTCAGTGTTATACAGCGGTCCGGATTTACCAAGACTGCCCACCTACACGCTTAAACCGGGACGACCGTCGCCCGGATGACATAGCCTTCTCCGTCCCCCCTTCGCAGTAACACCAAGTACAGGAATATTAACCTGTTTCCCATCGACTACGCTTTTCAGCCTCGCCTTAGGGGTCGACTCACCCTGCCCCGATTAACGTTGGACAGGAACCCTTGGTCTTCCGGCGTGCGGGTTTTTCACCCGCATTATCGTTACTTATGTCAGCATTCGCACTTCTGATACCTCCAGCAGCCCTCACAGGCCACCTTCAACGGCTTACAGAACGCTCCCCTACCCAACAACACTTACGTGTCGCTGCCGCAGCTTCGGTGCATGGTTTAGCCCCGTTACATCTTCCGCGCAGGCCGACTCGACCAGTGAGCTATTACGCTTTCTTTAAATGATGGCTGCTTCTAAGCCAACATCCTGGCTGTCTGAGCCTTCCCACTTCGTTTCCCACTTAACCATGACTTGGGGACCTTAGCTGGCGGTCTGGGTTGTTTCCCTCTTCACGACGGACGTTAGCACCCGCCGTGTGTCTCCCGTGATAACATTCTTCGGTATTCGCAGTTTGCATCGGGTTGGTAAGTCGGGATGACCCCCTAGCCGAAACAGTGCTCTACCCCCGAAGATGAATTCACGAGGCGCTACCTAAATAGCTTTCGGGGAGAACCAGCTATCTCCCGGTTTGATTGGCCTTTCACCCCCAGCCACAAGTCATCCGCTAATTTTTCAACATTAGTCGGTTCGGTCCTCCAGTTAGTGTTACCCAACCTTCAACCTGCCCATGGCTAGATCACCGGGTTTCGGGTCTATACCCTGCAACTTAACGCCCAGTTAAGACTCGGTTTCCCTGCGGCTCCCCTATACGGTTAACCTTGCTACAGAATATAAGTCGCTGACCCATTATACAAAAGGTACGCAGTCACACCCCAAAGGGTGCTCCCACTGCTTGTACGTACACGGTTTCAGGTTCTCTTTCACTCCCCTCGCCGGGGTTCTTTTCGCCTTTCCCTCACGGTACTGGTTCACTATCGGTCAGTCAGGAGTATTTAGCCTTGGAGGATGGTCCCCCCATATTCAGACAGGATACCACGTGTCCCGCCCTACTCATCGAACTCCCACTGCCAGCGTTTTCAGATACGGGGCTATCACCCTTTACTGCCGGCCTTTCCAGACCGTTCTCCTGACGCTGACACTGATGTTGGTTCTGGGCTCCTCCCCGTTCGCTCGCCGCTACTGGGGGAATCTCGGTTGATTTCTTTTCCTCGGGGTACTGAGATGTTTCAGTTCCCCCGGTTCGCCTCCTGACCCTATGAATTCAGGTCAGGATAGTGCAACGGATTGCACTGGGTTTCCCCATTCGGGTATCGCCGGGTCTTGCGGGTCATATCCCCTTCCCGGCGCTTATCGCAGATTAGCACGCCCTTCATCGCCTCTGACTGCCTAGGCATCCACCGTGTACGCTTAGTCGCTTAACCTCACAACCCGAAGGTGTCTTCGGAT
>NZ_NJAJ01000008.1:0-161314 GCF_002632825.1 Xenorhabdus stockiae | reverse complement strand
ACTCTTCAATTAAAAGTGTTTGATGCTCAAAGAATCGTTACTGTTAGTTCGTAATGAATTAACTGTTTCAGTCACTCTTCAAGACTTTAATCTTTTTTTGCCTTTCGGCTGTCGATAGTGTCTTGCGAGTGCCCACACAGATTGTCTGATTAATTTGTTAAAGAGCGGTGGCAACCGGAAGCGTCTTCCGGGTTGCGAGGCTGCGTATCTTACGCTTTCCTCTCAGAGTGTCAAGCCTTTATTTTCGCGGCTTTCAACTCTTGTCATCTCGACTTGTTTGTGTGTTTGTCGTGACAACGGATGCGAATTATAGGGAGCCTTAGAATTTACGCAAGCGTTTTTTACAATTTCTTTTTCAAGCGCTTACAATTTAATCCAAAAGGCTATTTTTGCCTATTTTTTATCACATTTGGCAGGTCGGAAAGGCTATTAATAACCAAATCAGCAGACTGTTCTGCTTCTATTGTTACTGGTTTTCCTGTACGCACAAGGACCTTAGTACCAACACCGGCGGCATTCGCTGCCAACATATCTTCTATTTTGTCTCCTACCATATAAGAAGCCGCCATATTAATGTGCAGTGTTTTCTGTGCATCAAATAACATACCCGGTTGTGGCTTACGACAATCACACGTCTTTTTATAGTGTTCGTCGCTTGCTTCTGGATGATGCGGACAATAATAGATACCATCAAGATCAACACCCCGGTCTGCCAATGACCAATCCATCCATTCTGTTAACTGCAAGAATTGATCTTCCGTAAACATTTTCCTGGCAATCCCAGACTGGTTTGTTACTAATACCAGTGCATAACCCATTTTTTTCAACTCAAGCATGGCTTCAATCGTGCCATCAATGAATTGAAAATTATCTATTTCATGAACATACCCATGATCGATGTTAATTGTGCCGTCACGATCTAAAAATACAGCGGGAATACCTTGAGTCACCTGATTGCTCCAAGAATGTACAAAGTCGACAGTATCGCATGATTTGTCAGTGAATGAGAATGCAGCATTTAATTTATTCCTAGTTGACTTGGACGTCTAGACGCCTTAACATCCACATCAATTCATGACTTGTTGCAAATGCTTTCAAGTTATTCACTTTTATATCTCATAAGAGAAAAAGCATAAAAATGATAAGACTGAACCAGGTAAATAAAGTATTTCAACAAGGAACGCGCTCTATAAATGCCCTTTCTGATATCAACCTGCATGTCCCCCAAGGGCAGATTTATGGTGTTATTGGCTCTTCTGGGGCAGGGAAAAGTACATTAATCCGCTGCGTGAATATGCTTGAATGCCCTACTTCTGGTCAGGTACTGGTTGACGGGCAAGATTTAACCTCTCTTTCTGAGCGTGAACTGACTCGTGCCCGTCGTCATATTGGCATGATTTTCCAGCATTTTAATCTACTGTCATCCAGAACAGTATTTGGCAATGTGGCATTACCTTTAGAACTGAATAACACGCCAAAAGCAGAAATAAAGAAAAAAGTCAGTGAATTACTAGAGCTGGTTGGTCTTTCTGAGAAACATGATGCGTATCCAGCTAACTTATCTGGTGGACAGAAACAGCGTGTCGCCATTGCCCGCGCCTTAGCAAATTCACCCAAAGTCCTTTTGTGTGACGAAGCCACCAGCGCATTAGATCCCGCAACAACCCGTTCTATTCTGGAATTATTGAAAGACATTAATCGTCGTTTAGGGTTAACCATCCTGCTGATTACCCATGAGATGGATGTTGTTAAACGCATTTGTGATCAGGTTGCCGTTATCAGTGGTGGGCAGTTGATTGAGCAGGATGTGGTCAGCGCGATATTTTCCCATCCGAAAACGCCTGTGGCTCAGGAGTTTATTCAGTCTACGTTACATTTGGATATACCTGAAGATTATCTGCAAAAGTTGCAGTCTGAACCTGCATCGGATAAATGCCCATTAGTGAAACTGGAATTTACAGGTAAATCAGTTGATGCTCCATTAATTTCCATGGCAGTTCGTCGTTTTAATATCGATATCAGCATATTGAGTTCTCAGATGGACTATGCCGGTGGGGTTAAGTTCGGGGTTATGCTGGCTGAATTGGATGGTGAGAACAGCAGCATTGAATCAACAATTACGTTTTTAAAAGAGCATCATGTGAAAGTAGAGGTTCTCGGTTATGTCTGAAGGAATGATTTTATTATTAGCTAAAGGAGTCTGGGAAACTCTCGTGATGACTTTTGTTTCCGGCTTTTTTGGCTTCGTGATTGGTTTACCAGCGGGAGTGCTTTTGTATGTCACTCGTCCTGGTCAAATCATAGAAAATGGTACTCTATACCGTATTCTTTCTGCGCTGGTAAATATTACCCGCTCTGTTCCGTTCATTATTTTACTGGTATGGATGATCCCATTCACCCGGCTGATTGTAGGAACGTCAATCGGATTACAAGCCGCGATTGTTCCTTTAACGGTTGGTGCAGCACCTTTTATTGCCCGTATGGTGGAAAATGCTTTATTAGAAATCCCATCAGGGTTGATTGAAGCGGCACGTGCAATGGGCGCGACTCCACTTCAGATTGTGAAAAAGATTTTGTTACCTGAAGCATTACCCGGTTTGATCAACGCGGCCACAATTACTCTGATTACGTTGGTTGGTTACTCAGCGATGGGTGGCGCTGTCGGTGCGGGTGGTCTCGGTCAGATTGGTTATCAATATGGCTATATTGGCTACAATGCAACGGTGATGAATACGGTACTCGCATTATTAGTTGTTCTGGTTTTCCTGATTCAGTTAGGCGGCGACTATTTAGTTAAGGCTGTAAATCGTAAATAAGATTATTTCAACAAAAGGTGCCATTATCGGCACCTATTATTAGGGCTTACATTCAAAAGCCTCACTATAGTAGTACGATAATTTAATAAGACAGGTTATTTAATCAGTATTCAATAGGGGTAAAAATATGTCAGTGAAATTGAAATCCATTGCCGTCATCGGGGCTTTATTAGGCACACTAGCACTTACTGGCTGTGGTCAGGAACCGAGAGATCCAAACCATATTAAAGTCGGTGTTATTGCAGGGCCTGAATTACAAGTTGCTGAAGTCGCGAAAAAAGTAGCGAAAGAGAAATATGGCCTTGATGTTGAACTGACAACATTCAATGATTATGTACTGCCAAACGAATCACTGAGCAAAGGAGACATTGATGTTAATGTCTTCCAGCACAAACCTTATTTAGATCAGCAGATAAAAGAACGTCACTATAAACTGGCGATTGTGGGTAACTCTTTCATCTTTCCAATGGCTGCATACTCTAAAAAGATAAAATCATTGGATGAACTTCAGAATGGTTCTCAAATTGCTATCCCGAATGATCCGACCAACCAGGGCCGTGCTCTGTTGTTATTACAAAAACAGGGTCTTATCACATTGAAAGCGGGTGTTGGTCTGCTGCCAACGATTCTGGATATCACCAGTAACCCTAAACAACTGGATATTGTTCAACTGGAAGCACCACAGCTACCTCGTTCTCTGGACGATCAAAAAATCGCGCTGGCTCTTATCAATAATACTTACGCCGGGCAGATTGGTCTGACACCAGAACAGGACGGGATTTTTGTTGAAGATAAAGATTCACCTTACGTGAATATCATCGTAAGCCGTGAAGATAATAAAGATGCTGAAAATGTACAAAAATTTGTGAAAGCCTACCAATCTCCTGAAGTTGAGCAGGAAGCTCAGAAAGTCTTCAAGGGCGGAGCAATAAAAGGCTGGTAATCTTTCATATTTAGACAATCAAGATTAAAATTCTGGGGCGGATAAAGATATCCGCCCCTTTTTATACCCAATGGTTTTCAAATTGCATCGCGGCGGCAAGCGAGTTCATCCCCGGTCACATAGCTAACTATGTGACCGGGGATGAGTGAGTGCAGCCAACAAAGAGGCAACTTGAAAGACGAAGGATATATTGGAATTAATCCCACACTCACTGATGCAACCGTAATAAGGATAAAGCTCAATGCGTATGTTACCTGTCTGTTTCATGGTGCTTTTTATAGTTGGGTGTACTTCATCATCGCCAACTCAGATTAATAAAACTGACAGACAAGGCTCTGAAGCTGAACAATACCCAGCTCTCAGAAATAAAGAGGCAACTTATGTCCGGCTTTATAAAAAACCAGATGAGTTGTTGGGCTCACCATTTAAAGATCTTGGTATTGTTGCTGGTGAATCCTGTCGTAATACATTTCAGGATCCTCCGGCCAGTATCACAACTGCACGGCAGAAGATGCTGGCAAAAGCCTCCCGCCTGAATGCTAACGCCGTCTTGCTTCACCAATGTGCCATTATGTCTGGCCAGGGCTGTTACCAGATAGCTATCTGCGAAGGTACAGCAATAAGAACCACGAATTAAATATTCATTATAAATTTGGTACTAAAAAAGGCTCATGGCAGATTTTCATTTTACTCAAATAGGAACCATTCATTCTCCTTATAAAGAGAAGTTTGCCATTCCCCGTCAGCCGGGTTTGGTGGAAGATGGCACAGGGCAACTCGAATTGCTCACTCCTTATAATCAGGCGGATGCTGTACGGGGATTAGAACAGTTCAGCCATTTATGGATTGTTTTCGTTTTTCACCAAACGATGAATGGAGGTTGGAACCCGCTGGTTCGCCCTCCCCGCTTAGGCGGCAATGCCAAAATGGGTGTATTTGCCACCCGCTCAACTTTCCGCCCTAATCCGATTGGGATGTCTTTAGTTGAACTGAAAGGGATTGATTATCAGAACAATCGCGTGCTGCTACAACTTGGCAGTCTGGATCTGGTGGATGGAACTCCCGTACTCGATATTAAACCTTATCTGCCTTTTGCTGAATCACGCCCTGATGCCAAAGCAGGGTTTGCTCAGGAAGCACCCAATACAGATATGGAGGTCTGTTTTTCTTCAAACGCAGAACATCAACTTTTATGCCATCAGGTAAGTTATCCGCAATTACGACGCTTTATCTGCCAGATTCTGGCTCAGGATCCGCGTCCGGCCTACCGCAAAAAAGAGCAGGAAAACCGCATATACGCTGCTCATATTCTGGATTTTAATGTCCGTTGGTTAATTAATGGTGCCATAACAGAAGTAGTTTCTATCGAACTCCGCTATCCCCAATAGATTTTGAATTGTATCGCGGCGGCAAGGGAACGAATCCAAAGGAGCATAGATAACTATGCGACTGGGGTGAGTGAGTGCAGCCAACAAAGAGACAATTTGAAAGATGAAAGGGATAAAACTCCTTTTGACATCACAAACTCACTGGTAGACTAACGGTTTACTTTATTTTTGGGTTCGGTGGCTCTGTCTTCATTGCCACCTAGAAGCAATTTGCTGTCCAATGGAAACTTACTATGCGTACTAGCCAATATTTGCTGTCTACTTTGAAAGAGACGCCTGCTGATGCAGAAGTAGTCAGTCATAAACTGATGCTTCGTGCAGGAATGATCCGTAAACTCGCTTCAGGTTTGTACAACTGGATGCCAACCGGTGTCCGCGTGTTGAGAAAAGTTGAAAACATTGTTCGTGACGAAATGAATAATGCCGGGGCGGTTGAGGTTTCCATGCCGGTAGTTCAGCCAGCAGATTTATGGCAGGAAAGTGGTCGTTGGGTACAATATGGTGCGGAATTACTGCGTTTTGAAGATCGTGGTGCCCGTCCTTTTGTTCTGGGGCCAACCCATGAAGAAGTCATCACTGATCTGGTTCGCAATGAAGTGACTTCTTATAAACAGCTGCCACTAAGTCTGTATCAGATCCAAACCAAATTCCGTGATGAGGTTCGCCCACGCTTTGGCGTGATGCGCTCACGCGAATTCATCATGAAAGATGCTTACTCTTTCCATACCACTCAGGAATCCCTGCAAGAGACTTACGATAAGATGTACGATGCTTACAGTAAGATCTTTACCCGCATTGGGCTGGATTTCCGCGCTGTCCTGGCTGACACAGGTTCCATTGGTGGTAGTGCATCTCACGAATTTCAGGTTCTGGCTGCCAGCGGTGAAGATGATATCGTTTTCTCCACAGAGTCTAACTACGCCGCTAACATTGAACTGGCTGAAGCTGTTATGCCATCCGCAGAACGCGCTGCTCCGACAGAAGATATGCGTGTGGTGGATACACCAAAGGCGAAAACCATCGCGGAACTGGTAGAACAGTTCAACCTGCCGATTGAAAAAACGGTCAAGACTCTGATTGTTCATGCTGCAGAAGAAAGCGAACACAAACTGGTTGCTTTGTTGGTTCGTGGTGATCATGAATTAAATGAAGTCAAAGCAGAAAAACTGGCCTTAGTCGCAAGTCCACTGCAATTCGCAACAGAAGAAGAAATCCGGGCTATCGTCAACGCCGGCCCTGGTTCTTTAGGCCCTGTTAATCTGCCTATGCCTGTGATTATTGATCGCTCTGTATCTGTCATGAGTGATTTTGGTGCGGGCGCTAACATTGATGATAAACACTATTTCGGTATTAACTGGGAACGTGATCTTCCTCTGCCAGAAATTGCAGATATCCGTAATGTGGTTGAAGGTGATGCCAGCCCCGATGGTCAGGGCACGTTATTGATCAAGCGTGGTATTGAAGTCGGCCATATCTTCCAGCTCGGCACCAAATACTCAGATGCACTGAAAGCTACCGTACAGAACGAAGATGGTCATAATCAGGTTGTGACTATGGGATGTTACGGAATTGGTGTCACCCGAATTGTCGCGGCGGCTATCGAACAGAATCACGATGATCGCGGTATTATCTGGCCAGATGCCATTGCCCCATTCCAGGTAGCCATTTTGCCAATGAACATGCATAAATCTTATCGTGTCAAAGAAGTAGCAGAAAAGCTTTATGCAGACTTACGTTCTAGTGGCATTGATGTCATTTTAGATGATCGCAAAGAACGTCCGGGCGTCATGTTTGCCGATATGGAATTAATGGGTGTCCCACATACTGTCGTTATTGGTGATCGCAATCTCGATAACGACGAAGTGGAATACAAATACCGTCGTACCGGTGATAAGCAGATGCTGAAACTGGAAGACGTGGTTGACTACCTGAAAAATAATATCAAACAATCATGATTAAGCCTTGATCTTGCTATCAGGCAAAGTCAGTAATAAAAAACCTGCGTACTCAGTGCGCAGGTTTTTTTGTATGTCAGAATATTTTCTATCGCCGCTTACTTTTTAGTCTGGCAGGAAGAGGACTTATCAAAATGGATTTTACCTGTCTGAATGAGTGCATTATCAAACAATCCATCTTCCATTGAAGGGCGAAGCGTATAATATCCCTCTACTTCAACATAAACAGGCTTGCCACCTTCAACACCTGTTGCGCTGTAACCCCTCTCCAGATCGATATTTTCCGATGCATCGTAGCGTTTCCCTGTACGGCACTCCGTAAACGTCGCACTATCTGCAAAATAGATATATTCTCCAGACAGTTTTTGAGGAGTGACTTTTGTCAGTTCATAATTCAATTTGGACTGGATTGGCTCACCATTTATATCCAGCATAACCAGATTTTCTCCCTTCATCTGGTAATACGCTTTTTTACCTTCTTCTCCACTGGTCAGGTTTATTTTTTTACCGTTGACGATCCAATGCCCTGTATCAAAAAAAGGCTCTTCTTGCCCCAATTTCAGATAAGTTTGTTCCAGAATATACGAACCATCTTTCGCAAGTTGTAAGGTAGTTTCAATACCTGCGCAATCAGCACAAGGTATCACGCCTTTAAACACTTTCTCGTTGATTGTAAATTTATTGGGGGATGTCGAATCAACCTGATGTACAGGAGGATTAGTCTGACATCCAACCGCAGTCAGTACACCCGATGCAACCAAAGCAAGCAATATGTTCTTATTCATCATTTTCATCCAATAAGTGCAGCAGAAAGTCCCGTTTTAACATGAGTTCCACATAAGACATGAACAGCTTTGACATTACTTTACCGTATCTCAAAATACACAGTGCAAAACCCGCTAATATGACGTAATTTTGTTGCCTAATGATAAGGTTAGGCTTTAACCTACTGGCTTTTTCAATGTAACTCAACAAACTTATATAGTCACAGTCATCAGGAAAAACTTACTGTGCTATAGTCGTAGGTAGCATTTTTTTGCATCTGAGTTTGGTCAATCGCGGGCGGCACGATAACCGCCACTAACATAGTGGTGAGCGAATATGTCTATAGATACTGAATATCAACCCATTAACTGTGATGATTATGAAAGCCTTGAGCTAGCTTGCCAACACCAGCTTCATTTACACGTTCAGCTGCGTGGTGGTGAAATTTTTGAAGGAAAAGCGACTAAATTGATTTTGAGAAAAAAAGTCGAATATATTCTCATAGAATCAAGTGAAGAAACCCGTGAGTTAAGATTGGATCACATTATCAGTTTCAGTAATCCAGAAATTGGCACGATTGTTGTTGAGCATTCTTCATTGTAAATGACGTAGTTAACACGTTTACTACACAACAAGGTATTATTAAATAACAAAAAGTCCTCATGTAATTTGAGGACTTTTGTCATTGTGAAGTCAATTTTTTCATTGTTATCGTTATGGAAACCAAATTTGCACTGAATTGAATTGAGGTCCTCTATTTGCACCTGATCCCCAATCATTGCACCGAAACCCAATCTGGTCGTCCAAGAGCGCGACCATCTGCCCACTAGCCTGAGCAGCCAAGATAGTTGCATAAGCATTTTTTCCACTATCATAGTCAGTATCTAACTTACCATATGCCCAATATATTTGAGCATTATCACTCCATTTCCCTGTTGGGGATAACCAAACAGCCCAATCATTCCAACTATTACCATTTGACCATACCCCAGCCACATAGCCACGGCCACATTCACTCATATTGTCAACTGTAAAAACATTTGGATTTAAAAAGCGTTCAGATTTCTCAACAGATGCAATTTTTTTTCCTCCATCTACTGCATTAGTTGAACATGAGCAAATCATCACTGTAAATATTAATATCAACCAGTTATATTTTTTCATAATTAATTCCTAATTTCACAAAAAAATAATCATCTAAGATAAACTTGCTATTTTATAAGATTATAAAAATATTATTTTTATTTATAATCTGGAGTTTAAAACTCAATAAAAAAATAACCTTATTGGGCATTACCCAAAACACATTTACGTGCACCACCAATAACTGTCGATATTCCAATACCGCTAAAAACCCCTAATCACATATTGTTTTTGTTAAGACATACTATCCCTCTTGCTACAGAATCTATCTGAGAAAAGTAATCCGTTATCTCATTTATTAGTTTTTCATAATCAGAGGCAACACAGCTTCCGCAACATACTCCCCAGCCAGATGCACTGTTCTCATCTCCACTCCTACTAACTCTTTGAGGTAACAGAACTCTCCAATATAAAACTCTGAATATCAAAATCAGCATCATAAAGAATATTATTTTAAAATAACATTGATATTATTTATTCAATTATCCTTTCCACCAGCTTTACACCATGTGTTATTTTTAAATTAATTTAAATCCTGTATTACCATATTAATAATCCAATTTCATTGATTCACCTTTAAAACCGATTTTTAATTTTAATTAACTACTTTCTACTCTGACAACACCGCCTCTTTTAAATTTGAAATCTACTTTTGCATACAGAATGATCTTATATTTTAAAATTTAGTACAATTTTATATATTTTCAACATTAAATTATTTCAAACATACATATTAACCAAGATAAATTGGTTCAGTATATTGAATTTACTTAATAAAAAAGATTACACCATTTCTGATGTAATCTCTTAAAGCCTTACTCCACCAAACTACAACGATTGAGTCACTAAGTAGCAGGCACAGTTTTCTGCCACAAAACGGAAAGTTGCCGTTCATCAGCCAGACATTGCCCCTCTTTCGTTACAAAAACATTCAGGGCTGCAATAAGTTTGTCATCATAATAGAGTAACGGTGTCCTTTCCCTGAGCCAGGGAGCAATACCAAACTCCTGCCATAATTTTTTGCTATGGCGGGAATGTTGCCGCCCTACGATGCTGATATTTGCCTGAATGCCAAAGCGGATCGTAACCCGTTCATCATTCCTCGGTAACCTGATATTAACGGCCTCTCTTTCAGTTTCCTTATCTTCAGAAATGAAAAGCACTCCCAGCCCATCAGGTAATTGCAGTTCCTGCTTTGTATTCCATTGAATAACAATACCAGAAAGCGACTGGTACTGAGGAACCAACCATAAATGCTGACGATAACGACGGATATCAAGCTGCCCCAATCTGAAACTCGGCTCGGCATCCTGCCGGGAAAGAGCCACTTCTGCCCAAATTCGCTGAAGCTGTTCACGTGATGGCATTTTCACTCCGTACCGGCTGAGCCATCGACGCAATAGTGCATTACGTTTCGCCTCAGAAAATGTCTCCAGTGGCAGAATAGACATTGATCCTTCCGGGGTTATCAGTGCATTTAACGATTCCTCAAGCAACTCATCCAGCAATTGCTCCTGCTCACCACATAAATCTGCACTACGGGAAACCGCCTGCGAAAAGTGTGGCCAACGCCGATTGAGTAACGGCATGATATTCAAACGCAGGAAATTGCGATCATAACGATCATCCTGATTGCTATCATCTTCAACCCATTTTAGCCTGTGTTCCTGCGCGTAGAGTTCTAATTCTGCCCGGCTAATATTCAGCAATGGGCGAATTAATGTTGTCTCAGCAAAAGGCATAGCAGCAGGCATGGAAGATAACCCAGCCGGACCACTTCCCCGCTTTAATGCCAGCAAAAATGTTTCAGCCTGATCGTCAAGATGTTGTGCTGTTAACAGAATTTCCCCTTGCCGCAATTCATGTTTAAAAGCCTGATAACGGGCATCACGAGCGGCGGCTTCAATACCTTTTTTACGGCTATCCAAACACACTTTTTCAACACAAAAATCAACCTGCCAATCTGCACAAATCTGACGACAGTGAGCAACCCATTCATCTGCTTTTATATTTAAACCATGATGAATATGAATTGCCCTTAATGTGAATGCGTTCTGTTTATCACTGCATGATTGCAAAGCTTGTTGACGCAGACGAGCCAGTAAATGCAACAGAACGGTGGAATCTAATCCACCGCTAAACCCGACTAAAAATTTTTTATGTTCCCCTATCTGATCAGCTAATTTCAGCATCAGAGGCTCATAGATATTATTCATTGTGGATAAACTCTTTTTTCAGACCGAAAAGTCAGTCCTCAATTAAATCGTCCGGCAGTTTGTTTTGTGTATCAGCTTTATTTTTTGCACTGATGCAAAGTATCCCGGATATGATCACAAGCACTAATCCTACTACGTAGGCCGGAACAAACTCATCACCAAAGAACAAAATCAGCCACATCATCGACAATATCGGTGCTAAAAATAATATTGAAGCTATTTTAGGCGAATCAGGGCTGCTCATGGCCTTGAACCAGATAATATAGGATATTCCATTTAATATGATGCCATTCAGCACTGTTGGCATCAGTGAATCTCCCACAGGCCAGTTGAATTTGCTGAATGCCAATAAAAAGATAAGAGAAACGACAGTTGAGTTAACAAATACCCAAAACGTACTGATATAAGGGTCAATGGCAAATTGTTTTGATAAAACAGACAACAGAGCAAAACAGAATGCTCCGCTAAAGACCAGAAGCAGAGCTTGCGGATGCTGCACAGAAATTTCAGTAATATTCCCCTGAGTAAAGGTAATCACAACTGCGATGAAGCCAATTGCCATGCCTATCATCTGCTTAATAGACAATTTTTCTTTAAACAGGAAAAACGATAACCCGATTATCATCAACGGCCAGCTATATTGAATAACTAAAACAGCAACACCGTTTTCGATGGAATAACCATAATACAGCAGCAGATAAAAAAAACAGTCCAGAGCACCTAGTATGAAAACCTTAATCATGACAGGAAAAGGAACAAATATAAGATCCTTCCAGTTTCTTCCCATCATCACTGCAACCAAAAAAACTGCCAGCACAGACAGCACATTTGACCAGAATAAAAATTGAAAATGGTCCATCTCTTTCTGACCAAAGCGCGATATAGAAGGGATAAAACTCCAGATAAACACACAGGAAAACGCATAAATAATATATTTATATTTGGCCATAGCAAAACCCAGTTTGTTATTTTTTTAAGTGCTGCAATAGATATAGTTTTACTGATTTTTTCCCATACTCAATAAAACAGGTGGAAATAATGGAGAATTATTATTCTCCAATACTTCCACCTGCGACAAAATGGTCAAAAGACGAGGGGTATTAGCAATAACCGTACTGCATCAGACGCTCATAACGGCGGTTAACCAACTCTTCACTATCCAGTTCGCTCAGCTCAGCAAGATCTGACAACAATTGGGTTTTCAGTGATTCTGCCACTATATCGTAGTTGCGATGCGCACCACCCAACGGCTCAGGGATCACGGTATCGATCAGATTCAGTTCTTTCAGGCGGGGAGCGGTATTTCCCATCGCTTCTGCTGCCAAAGGCGCTTTTTCTGCACTTTTCCACAAGATAGACGCACAACCTTCCGGAGAAATGGTAGAAAAAGTACTGTATTGCAACATATTCACTTTATCACCGACACTCAGTGCCAGAGCACCACCAGAACCACCTTCACCGATAACAGTACAGATAACCGGCACAGACAGACGGGACATTTCACGCAGGTTGCGGGCAATGGCTTCCGACTGACCTCGTTCCTCAGCCCCCACTCCGGGGTATGCTCCCGGGGTATCAATAAAAGTAATAATCGGCAGTTTGAAGCGCTCAGCCATTTCCATCAGGCGCAAAGCCTTGCGATAACCTTCCGGCGATGGCATACCAAAGTTACGACGGATTTTTTCTTTTGTTTCACGGCCTTTCTGATGCCCGATAACCATGACCGGACGGCCTTCAAGACGTGCCAGACCACCGACGATAGCCTTGTCATCTGCATAGGCACGATCACCCGCCAGCTCTTCAAAGTCAGTGAAAATGCGCTGAATATAATCCAGCGTATAGGGACGGAGAGGATGACGTGCCAGTTGAGAAACCTGCCACGCTCCCAAATCAGAGAATATTTTGCGAGTCAGTTCGACACTTTTTTCCCGCAGACGCTGGACTTCTTCATCCAGATTGATATCTAGCTTTTCATCTTGACGGCTAACCGCAGTGAGCGAATCGATTTTCGCTTCCAACTCAGCAATCGGCTGTTCAAAATCCAGAAAATTCAGACTCATAACGTTCCTATTTTAGTCAAATTCTAATTCTACCTGCTCGCTACCCAGCAGAGTTCGCAGATCTGTCAAAAGGGTATCCGTTGGAGTTACCCGCCATGTTGCCCCGAATCGTAAACGGGCACGGGCATCTACCCGCTGGTAATAAAGATGAACCGGTATCGTGCCTGAACGATGTGGTTCCAGTGCACCACGGAGACGGTTCAATAATTGCTCATCAATTTGCCTGTCTGATAACGAGATAGCAAGCCCGCGTGCAAATTTTTCACGCGCCTCACTGATATCCATTAATTCTCGCGCTGTCATTTTAAGCCCACCGCTAAAGTCATCAAAGCTGACTTGTCCGGTTGCGATTAAAATTTTGTCCTGCTCTAACAAATGTTGATATCTTTCCAGGGCATCGGAGAACAACATAATTTCCAGCCGTCCTGAACGATCATCCAATGTGCAGATACCAATCCGATTACCTCGTTTAGTCGTCACAATTTTGGATGCCAGTACCAAACCTACCACAGTGGTTACCTGACCACGGGGTGTTGGATTCACATCCTTTAGACGTAATCCATTCGTATATCGTTCAATTTCTTTTAAATAACCGGTGATCGGGTGGCCTGTCAGATATAATCCCAGCGTCTCGCGCTCGCCATCCAATACCACTTGATCCGGCCATTTAGGTGTACTGGCATATGAGCGTTCAACCTGTTCAGGCTCCTCAGCCAGTACCCCGAACATATCAGCCTGCCCAGTGGCTTCTGCTTTAGCATGCTGATCCGCCGCTTTCAGGGCATCTTCCAGCGAAGACATCAAAGCAGCACGATGTGGCCCCAGCCTGTCGAATGACCCTGACATAATCAGCTTCTCCATCACACGACGGTTCAGCTTTTTAGTATCAACACGGGCACACAGATCGAACAGTTCTTTAAAATGCCCGCCTTTCTGGCGTGCTTCGATAATGGCTTCAATCGGCCCTTCACCGACGCCTTTGATTGCGCCAATACCATAAACAATTTCGCCTTCATCATTGACGTGGAAATGGTATAACCCGCTATTGATATCCGGTGGCAGGACTTTCAGCCCCATGCGCCAACACTCATCCACCAGACCAACAACTTTCTCTGTATTATCCATATCCGCTGTCATTACCGCAGCCATAAATTCTGCCGGATAATGCGCTTTTAACCATAATGTCTGGTAAGAAACCAGCGCGTAAGCAGCAGAGTGAGATTTATTGAAACCATAACCTGCGAATTTCTCCACCAAATCGAAGATTTTCATCGCAAGTTCGCCATCAACTCCCTGACTTATAGCCCCTTCTTCAAAGACTGAGCGCTGCTTAGCCATCTCCTCCGGTTTTTTCTTACCCATCGCACGACGGAGCATATCTGCCCCGCCAAGCGTATAACCTGCCAGAACCTGTGCAATCTGCATGACCTGTTCCTGATACAGGATGATGCCGTAAGTTGGCTCCAGTACAGGTTTCAGCGTTTCATGCTGCCATTCAACATCCGGATACGAAATTTCTTCCCGTCCGTGTTTACGGTCGATAAAGTTATCCACCATTCCCGATTGCAAAGGCCCCGGCCGGAACAAGGCCACCAGTGCGATCATATCTTCAAAACAGTCAGGACGCAGACGTTTGATCAAATCCTTCATGCCACGGGATTCAAGCTGGAATACAGCGGTCGTTTCGGAGCGTTGCAGCATATCGAAACTTTTCTGATCATCCAGTGGAATGGCGGCAATATCTATCGGTTCCAGATTTTTTCCGACACGGCGGGCATTGACCATCTCAAGTGCCCAGTTGATGATGGTCAGGGTTCTCAGACCAAGAAAGTCGAACTTCACCAGCCCGGCATACTCCACATCGTTTTTATCGAACTGAGTAACCGGGTTCAACCCTTCCGGATCGCAATATATAGGAGCAAAATCAGTGATCTTAGTCGGAGCGATGACCACCCCACCAGCATGTTTACCCGCGTTACGAGTGACGCCTTCCAGTTTCCGCGCCATATCTATCAGCGCTTTAACTTCTTCATCCGCATCGTAAATTTCAGGTAGCTGAGGCTCTGCGGCAAACGCCTTTTCCAGTGTCATTCCCGGATCAGGAGGAACCAGCTTAGATATCCGGTCAACAAAGCCATAGGGATGCCCGAGCACGCGCCCAACATCACGAATTACCGCTTTTGCGGCCATCGTACCAAAGGTAATGATCTGCGATACCGCATCACGTCCGTACATATCCGCAACATGGTCAATCACCTGATCACGTTTTTCCATGCAGAAATCGACGTCAAAGTCAGGCATGGAGACACGTTCGGGGTTCAGGAAACGTTCGAACAGTAAGTCAAACTCCAATGGGTCTAGATCTGTGATTTTCAGCGCATAAGCGACAAGAGAACCCGCACCGGAGCCACGCCCCGGGCCTACCGGCACACCGTTATCCTTCGACCACTGGATAAACTCCATCACGATCAGGAAGTAACCGGGAAAACCCATCTGGTTGATAACTTTTAACTCAATATCCAGACGTTCATCATATTCCAGCCGCTTTTCGGCCCTGACTGCCGGATCCGGATAGAGGAACTCCAGACGCTCTTCTAAGCCCTGTTTTGATTTTTCGACCAGATAGTCTTCGGTACTCATATCCCCTGTCGGGAATTTAGGCAGGAAATATTCGCCAAGCCGAATCGTGACATTACAGCGTTTTGCAATTTCTACGCTATTTGCTAATGCCTCAGGGATGTCTGAAAAAAGCTCACACATCTCCTGCTCACTGCGCAAATATTGCTGTGGGCTGTAATTTTTCGGGCGTTTAGGATCGGAAAGTGTATAGCCGTCATGAATAGCAACACGAATTTCATGGGCGTCAAAATCACCACTTTCCAGAAAGCAGACATCATTGGTCGCCACAACCGGCAGGTTTTTTTCTGCTGCCAGTTCAACCGCAGCGTGCAGATAAGATTCTTCATCCTGACGCCCGGTGCGAATAAGTTCCAGATAGTAACTATCCGGGAAATGTTCCTGATAAAAATCCAGACACTGATCGACTAACACGCGGTTACCACGCAGCAAAAACTTGCCGACATCCCCCATGCGTCCGCCTGACAGCAATATCAACCCCGCCTTGTGTTTAGCCAGCCATTCTTGTCTGATAGTCGGGCCGACCGCACCATAGCCTTTCTGATAAGCTTCAGAAATCAGTAAAGTCAGGTTTTGATAACCTTCATTATTACGGGCCAGAACGGTCAGATGGGCATACTCATCACCTAACTGTTCACTTTCCATATAGAAATCGGCCCCAATGATGGGTTTGACTCCTGAACTATGGGCACTGCCATAAAATTTCACAAGGCCACACAGATTGGTAAAATCAGTGATTGCAAAAGCAGGCATCCCCAATCCGGCGACTTTTTTTATCAGTGAGCCGGTTTTGGCTAAGCCATCAATCATTGAATAATCGCTGTGAACACGTAAGTGTACGAAACGTGGTTCTGTCATAGTCTGTCCAGATACTTATTCCAGATTTTTATCCAATAGCCAGCGCGCGTTTAACTGGCGCAAAACTTTTACGATGGTGTTCCGTCGCACCCAGCAGAGACAGTTTTTCCAAATGCAGGGCGGTAGGATAACCTTTATGCTTTGCAAAACCATATTCAGGGAACTGTTTATCCAGCTCGGCCATTTCTCTGTCCCGCGTCACTTTAGCCAGAATGGAAGCGGCACTGATCTCTGCAACCAGACTATCTCCCTTAACGACTGCCTGTGCTGACATTGATAATACCGGGCAACGGTTTCCGTCAATCAGGACATAATCTGGCTGAATTGCTAAGCCTTCAACAGCCCGCTGCATTGCAAGCATGGTGGCATGGAGAATATTGATACGGTCAATCTCTTCCGGTTCAGCGCGCCCAAGGCTCCAGCACAACGCTTTTTCTGTGATCTCCAGATAAAGCGCCTCGCGACGTTTTTCTGTCAGTTTTTTCGAATCCATCAAGCCAGTAATAGGTCTGGCCGGATCAAGAATAACTGCCGCAGTCACCACGGCCCCCACCAGCGGGCCACGCCCGACTTCATCAACACCGGCAATCAGATTCGCCTGCGGATAAACAAAATTCATTATTTTCTCGCTAATTCCAGTACCGCTTGTGCCGCCTGTTCATCGGCATCACAGCGAATACTTTCATGCAAATGCAGGAAGGTTTCTTTCAACGCTTCCACCTCAACACCACCACGTAACAACGGCAACAATGCCGCCAACAGTGCCTGAGGCTCACATTCATCCTGTAGTAATTCTTTGACTAATTCTTTACCTGCCAGCAAATTAGGCAGGGAAACATAAGGGGTTTTTACCAGACGTTTTGCCAGCCAGAATGTAAAAGGCTTCATTCTATAACCCACCACCATCGGGCATTTAGCCAGCATACATTCCAGTGCTGCCGTACCGGATGCCAATAAAGTTGCATCACTGGCAATCATAGCTGCACGAGCCTGACCATCTAATATGTGAATGGATAAATCCGGTGCAACTTCATTTTTGATACGCTGGAACTGCTCACGCCGTTTGGCATTTACCAATGGAACCAATACATGCAGATCAGGGATTTCATTCCTGAGTAACTGCACGGTTCTCAAAAAGTCGGCGCTGAGCATTTCTACTTCAGCGTGGCGGCTGCCCGGCAGGATAGCCAGACAATGGACATTTACCGGAATATCTAAACCTTTTCTGGCGGCTATTTTATCTGTTTGCAACGGCATGGCATCAGCCATTGTATGCCCAATAAACTGGCATGGCACATTAAACCGATCATAAAACGCTTTTTCAAAGGGTAGAAATGCCAGTACCAGATCTGTTGCGCGGCCGATTTTAAACACCCGCTTCTGGCGCCATGCCCATACCGATGGGCTGACATAATGAATCGTCCGGATCCCCTGCTGTTTCAGACGGCCTTCTAAAGTGATGTTGAAATCTGGTGCATCAATACCAACAAAAACATCCGGCTTCAACTCCGTAAAACGAGCCGTTAAATCTTTGCGGATTTTCAGTAAACGCGGCAAACGCCCCAGAACTTCAACGATCCCCATGACCGCCAGTTCTTCCATCTCATACCAGGCTTCACAACCTTCGGCCTGCATAAGAGGACCTGCGACCCCCACAAAGCGGGCGTCAGGAATTTTAGCTTTCAATGCACGGATCAGCCCCGCCCCTAGGATATCACCGGAAGTTTCTCCGGCGACTAAGCCAATTGTCAGTGGGCGCTGATGGTTAACAGAAGAAATGGTAGTCAAAGGAACACCCTTTATCTATACCCGTCGTCTTTCAAATTGCCTCTTTGTTGGCTGCACTCGCTCACCCCGGTCACATAGTTATCTATGCTCCTGGGGATGAACTCCCTTGCCGCCTCAATGCAACTCGAAATCCATAGGGTATACTTAGCGAATAATGCCGCGACTGGATTTTGCTGAATTCGCCAGAAAATCACTGAATAATTTTACGTGTGGGTTGTTTTCGGCCTGAGTTTCGATCTCGTTTCTGGCTTCTTCCAACGTTTTTCCACTGCGATAAAGTGCTTTATAAGCATTACGAATAGCGTGCAGCGACTCTTTATCAAACCCACGACGTTTCAGGCCTTCAATATTCAGACCGAAAGGCGTGGCGTGATTCCCCTGCGCAATAACATAGGGAGGTATATCCTGAGCAACACCGGAACAACCGCCGACCATAACATGGGAGCCAATCTGGCAGAACTGATGAACAGCAGTCATACCACCGATGATCACGTAATCACCAAGAATGACATGCCCGCCCAAAGTACCATTATTGGCAATGATGCAGCGATCACCCACAATACAGTCATGGGCAATGTGAGCATTAATCATCAGCAAGTTATCACTGCCGACTTTAGTTAATCCACCACCCTGAACAGTACCACGGTGAATGGATACACTTTCGCGAATACGGTTACGATCCCCGATCTCAACACGAGTCGGTTCACCCTGATATTTGAGATCCTGATTGACCTCACCAATTGAAGCAAATTGATAAATTTGGTTATCTCGGCCAATTTTGGTTATCCCGTTGATCACAACGTGGGATTTCAATTCAGTCCCTTCACCAATTTCTACTTGCGAACCGATATAACAAAATGGGCCAATACGAACATTGGCACCAATAACAGCTCCTTCTTCAATAATTGAAGAAGGATGAATAACAGCGGTCTGATCAATCATGCATTAAGCCTCACGGCGGCGGGCACACATCATTTCAGCTTCGCAAGCCACTTCTCCATCGACTTTCGCTACACCTCTGAAACGCGCAACACCACGGCGTTCTTTAATAAACTCTACTTCCATAATCATTTGATCACCTGGCAGAACCGGACGCTTAAAACGTGCGCCATCAATCGCTGCAAAGTAATACAATTCTCCTGGCTCCAGCGTACCAACAGTTTTGAATGCCAGAATTCCTGTCGCCTGAGCCATTGCTTCAAGGATCAGAACGCCGGGGAAAATAGGTTTACCCGGGAAATGTCCCTGAAAGAATGGTTCATTAACCGTTACATTTTTAACTGCTCGCAGAAACTTGCCTTTTTCGAAATCCAGAACTCGGTCTACCAGTAAAAATGGGTAGCGATGTGGCAGTAATTTCAAAATTTCTTCAATTTGCAGAGTATGATTATCACTCATCTAAATACTCTTCCTGTCTATATCCAATCGTAGTATTAAAAAATATGCACTATACAATACACTTCGTCTTTCAAGTTGCTTCTTTAGTTGGCTACGCATCTTGAAATCCATTGTGAATAAAACTAATGCAGTATAAAAAAAGCACTAATGACACGGCCTGCGTTAACTCCGGTGGAGTTATCAGACAGGCCGTAAAAATAAAAACTTAACCAACAAAATGTTTGTATGATTACTTGTTGTCACCTTCAAGCTTGCGTTCAACAGATTTCAACCGCTTATTCATTTCGTTGATATTCATTACCAAAGCAGCCGTCTTACGCCAGACTTTGTTCTGTTGCAGCGGGATACCCGATGAGTATACACCAGGTTCAGTGATTGGGCGCATTACCATGCTCATGCCAGTCACAGTTACTTTATCACAGATTTCCATATGTCCGTTGATAACACTGGCCCCACCAATCATACAATAACGACCGACTTTCAGGCTGCCTGCCATAATAACGCCACCCGCTATTGCCGTGTTATCACCAATGATAACGTTGTGAGCAATCTGGCACTGGTTATCAATGATAACACCATTACCGATGATAGTGTTATCCAGAGCACCACGATCGATAGTCGTACATGCGCCTATTTCAACGCGATCACCAATAATGACCGTGCCTAACTGCGGGATTTTAATCCAGTTACCGCGATCATTCGCATAACCAAAACCATCAGAGCCTATTACAGCACCTGACTGAATAAGACACTGCTCACCCATTTCAACGTTATGATATACCGAAACATTGGCCCAAAGACGGGTTCCTGTACCAATACGGGTATTTTTACCAACAAAACAGCCAGCACCAATGATGACATTATCACCAAGTACAACACCAGATTCGATGACAGCATTTGCTCCGATTGCAACATTTCTTCCCAATGTCGCTTCTGGAGAAATCACTGCTGACGAGTGGATATCCTGCGCTGGTTGTGGCGTTATATCCATAATTTGCGCCATACGCGCATAAGCCAGATACGGGTTATCAACCACCAGTGCAGCAACTTTACAATGAGGAAGATCGGCTTCGCTCAACACAATTGCCGCAGCCTGACACTCTGCAAGTTTATCGGTATAACGGCTATCTGATAAAAATGTAATTTGTTCGCTGTTTGCTGAATACATAGGAGCAATACCAGTGATGACGATATCGCCATCACCATGTAATTGCGCATTCAACTGCTGAGCAAGATCAGCCAATCGAATTGAAACCATTTAATTATTTAACCTGCTTCATGACGTCTGAAGTAATATCTTTACCGGATGCAGCATATACTACGGTACTTGCATCAAGAACAAGGTCATAACCTTCTTTACCGGCAACAACCTTAACTGCATCCTGAATGCGGTTGACGAGCTTATTGCGTTCTTCCATCTGACGGCGACGGCTATCGTTGTCAAGAGACTGTGCTTTCTTCGCAAACTCATCACGTTTAGCCATTACGTCTTTTTCCAGTTTTTCGCGGTCGCTCGCTTTCATTGTTGAGCCATCACGCTGCAATTTCTGGATGTTAGACTGCAAATCAGATTCCATACGTTGTAAATCGGAAACGCGGCCTTTGAATTCATTTTCCAATTGTTTTGCAACAGCTTCATGAGCTGGCAATTGTTGGAAAATTTCAGCCATATTCACAACAGCGATTTTGTCCGCTGCCTGAACACCGGCAGAAAACGCTAATGCAATACCAAGGCTTACTGCACACAGTACTTTCTTCACTATAAACTCCTTTGACCTACGCCATTTTACACGTTGGAATATTTATAATCGCCTTATCTAATAATAAGGCGATTTCCTACCAATAACGATTGGTTTTTTACCAGGTTCCACCGATGTTGAACTGGAATTGCTCTGTTCTATCCCCTTTGTAATCTTTGACTGGCTTCGCATAAGAGAAAGATAGAGGCCCCAATGGTGATAACCATTGAAGTGCGATACCAGTAGAAACACGTATTCTATTGGGTTTACCGTAATCAGGTAAATCAGGGTAATTTACCCCATCGTAACTGTTGCTCCAGCTGGTATCCCATACTGTTCCCGCATCTACAAACAGAGATGTTCGTACAGAATTAGCATATTTTGCATCCAGGAACGGTGTTGGCGTAATCAGCTCGAAGTTGGCAACTGCTATCGCATTACCACCCACTGCATCCTGGAATGAACCTCTTGAGTTAACCTTAGGCTGGCCTCCCGGGCCTTTTTCAAGGTAAACCGCTTTTGGCCCAATATTGTTAGGACGGAAACCACGGACGCTATTGGAGCCACCGGCATAAAAGTTCTCATAAAATGGCAGCTCCTTGCCCCCAATGCCACCACCATAACCCAATCGGGTACGTCCCATCATGACCCATGTACGATCTTCATCAATAGGATAGTAGCCGGAAGAGTTCAGCGTAACTTTATAGAACTGGTTATCAGAGCCAGGCACCGTGACTTTTGTATCCAAACCGGCTTTAACACCTGATGTTGGGAAGAAAGCACGGTCAAGGTTGTTATAGCTCCAGCCCACTGTCATTGTTACGTCATTGGCATCAAACCTGATTTTATCCGTGAAATCCGGCTTTTTATGCATTTTCTCCATATAGCGCCACATCGCTAACTGAGGACGTATATTAGACAACGAGTTATGAACATAACCTAATCGGAAATATAATGAGTTATTTTCATTCAGAGGAACGCCAAGAGAGCCATCTGTACCGTATGATTTATTGGTATAATTAGAAAGCGAGGCATCATCCGCACGGAAATCACTATAGAATATCCGCCCGCCTAAACTTACCCCGTCAACAGTGAAGTAAGGGTTAGTAAACGACAAGTCAGCCGATGTTGAATAATCATTCTTACTGGCGCTGATCCCAACCGCATTACCTGTACCCAGCCAGTTATCCTGCTGAACGCCGACCTGAAAACTCATGCCGCTTTCAGTACCGTAGCCAACAGAAAAGTTCATGCTGCCTGTGTTACGTTCTTTAACTTTATAAATGACGTCAACCTGATCCGGGCTACCCGGCACACGTTCGGTGGCAACATCAACAGTTTCAAAATAACCCAGACGATTGAGACGCTCTTTGCCATACTCAACTAAGTCACTACCCAGCCACGCCCCTTCCATCTGGCGCATTTCGCGACGCAATACCGAATCTTTACTGGTGGTATTACCAGAAAAACGAATATTACGTACATAAAAGCGGTTACCGGCATCCACATTGATATGCAACTTCACCGTCTTGTCGGCATCATTGATTTCAGGTTGTGTCATGACCCGAGGATAAGCATAACCATAACGGCCAAGAAGCTGTTTGATTGCTGTTTCTATGTGGGTAACTTCTGTTCCGTTATACAGTGAACCCGGCTTAATAGTAGTCAGTTTTGTTATTTGAGCCTGATACCCTGCCAGATTACCACTAACATCAACACCTGAGATTTTATATTGATCCCCTTCAGTGACGTTGATAGTAATATAAATCCCTTTTTTATCAGGCGTCAGATTCACCTGAGTCGAATCAATATTAAACCGCGCATAGCCTCTATCAAGGTAGAAACTACGCAATTTCTCAAGGTCACCTTCTAATTTCTGCTTCTGATATTTCTGATCAGCCGTCAGATTCCACCACGGAACATCATCTCTGAGTTGGAAACTATCGAGTAACTCACTCGTTGAGAAATCTTTATTGCCAACAATGTTAATTTGCTGAATTTTGGCGGAGACACCCTCAGAAAAAACAAGTTTCAAGTCAACCCGATTACGGGGAAGTGGTGTAACAACAGCCTTCACTGTAGCGTTGTATTTACCGACGCTATAGTAAAAATCTTCCAGCCCTTTTTCGATATTCGACAGCATGGTGCGGTCAAGGGCTTCACCAACACGAACGCGCGATGCTTCAAGATTACTCTTGAGCATGTCATCTTTCACGGCCTTGTTACCGGAGAAAGTAATACTGGCGATGGTTGGTCGTTCTTTTACCTGAACAACCAGTGAATTACCATCACGCAAGACACGAACATCTTCAAAGTTTCCAGTCGCGAACAGGGCATGAATCATACGACTGATATCTTCATCGCTGACTGTATCACCTACGCGAACTGGCATATTCAATAATGCTGCACCAACGGTGACACGTTGAAGACCCTCAAAATGAATGTCCTGAACTACGAATCCGTCTGAACCGTATGCAGTGGCGCTGCCGAACAGCAGCGACGCTATGAGCAACTTTTTCATCGCCATCGTTGTTATGCGTTTTCCTAACTGGTCCCCCACCTAAAAGCGGGAGAAATCATTGAAAAGTGCAAGCCCCATTAATAACACCAGCAATATAGCACCAATGCGATAACTGAAGTCTTGTACACGCTCGGAAACTGGCCCTCCCTTGATCTTCTCGATAGCAAGGAAAAGCAAGTGTCCACCATCTAGTACAGGTAACGGGAACAAGTTTATGATCCCAAGATTGACGCTGATTAACGCCAAAAACATCAAATAATACACCAAGCCAGAATCCGCTGACACACCAGCACCCTTGGCTATGGAAATAGGGCCACTCAAATTATCAAGTTTCACATCCCCGACAATCAATTTGCCAATCATATTCACGGTCAGCTTGATCAATTGCCAGGTTTTCTCTCCAGCTTCATAAACGGAATAGAAAGGCCCATACTGCTGAACTGTTCTGTATTCATCAGCCAATGGAATAATTTTCAATTCAACTCCGGCAAAACCTTCTTCGCGCCCATCGGAAAGTTTCTTAGCCTCAGGTATCAATGACAGAGTCATCATACTGCCAGCTCTTGCAACATCAAGTTTCAGGGGAGTATTCGGATTCTTCCTGACGTAAGATGCAAAAGAGTGCCAAATATCTACGTTCTGGCCATCGACTTTAACGATCCTGTCCCCGCTTTGTAAACCCGCTTTTTCCGCCGCTGAGCCGGGATAAATTTTCTCTATCTGAGAACTAGGGTACGGAATAACGGGCATAATGCCTAAAGACAGCAGGATGTCCTGCCGGGACGGATCAAAAGCCCAGTGCCGTAAATCCAGAGTCTTTTGAATGGATTCCGAAGAATCCTCCGGGGCCACATCCAGCGACACAGAAGATTCTCCGACTTTACTTATCAAAGCGAGTCTTACTGAATTCCAGTCAGGAGTTTCGATGCCATCAACGGCTTTTAGTTCCATTCCGGGCAAAATATTTGCCTGGGCCGCAATCGAGTCAGGCTTAACATCCAAGATAACTGAACGAACCGAAGGTACGCCGATCACAAAAACCAGCCAGTAAGCAACAATAGCCAGAATAAAGTTTGCGATTGGCCCGGCACTGACAACTGCCGCCCTCTGCCCGATAGTTTTGTTATTGAACGCCATATGGCGGCGCTCAGGAGCGACAGTCTCAACTCTTTCATCGAGCATTTTGACATAGCCGCCTAAAGGAATAAGGGCAATAACGAATTCAGTTCCCTGTTTATCTGTACGACGCCAAAGCGCTTTACCAAACCCGATAGAAAAACGCTCAACGTAAATACCACACCGTCTGGCCACCCAAAAGTGACCAAATTCATGCACTGTAACAAGCACTCCCAATGCAACAATAAATGCAGCCAGATTCCAGAGAATATCCATTAATGTACCTTCAGAGACCAAATCCAGAAGAAACTAACATTACCAGCCCGGCAAAAACAGGTACTGCCGCCGTTAAACTGTCCACCCGATCCATCACTCCGCCATGCCCCGGGATCAACTGACTACTATCTTTAATACCCGATTCCCGTTTAAACATACTTTCGGTCAGATCACCAAAAACAGAGGCAATAACGACAACAGCAGAAATCAGCAACAAGTTTTCAGGCATCACTGGGACTGGAGCAAATTTACTGAATAACCAGGAAATAAGTGCCGCAGTCAGCAGCCCTCCGGCCAGCCCTTCAAGGGTTTTACCCGGGGATACTTTAGGTGCCATTTTGTGTTTACCTAATGTGCGCCCAAAGATATAAGCCCCTGAATCAGCGGCCCAAACCAGCAGCATCACATACAGCAGCCACCACGCACCATTATAGGTATTATTTTCATACCCCTGAGTGCGGAGAACCATCATTCCACAATAGAATGGCACAATAGTCAGAAAACCGAATAGCAGGCGCAATATAACGGAAGATTTCCAAATAGAAGCTGAAGCTGGATAAGCAACAACTAATATGACAGCGACAACCCACCAGAGCATTCCTGCCCATAAAAGATACAGAATTTGAGGTTTCTCAGTCAGGTGAGTAAAGTCTGCCAAAGAATGTTGTAAAGCAAGCAGCCCAGCGGCACACAATACTGCCAGTGCTATGCGTTTTGACTGTGTGAATAATCCGGCAAATTGCCCCCATTCCCATGCAGCGAGTGCTGAAACTGCAATGACAACCAGCCCGAACCCTGAAGGAGGAAGTAAAAACAGAGCTGCAACAACAAGGGGAATTAATATTAACGTAGTTAAAAGACGGTACTTCAGCAAGTTCTCCTCCTATGATCCCACTTCGGCATCGTCTGGCGTTCCGCCAAAACGGCGTTCTCGTTTAATAAAGGCATGAATAGCACCTTCAAAGGCTGTTTCATCAAAATCAGGCCAAAGTATATCGGTAAAATATAATTCTGCATAAGCTATCTGCCATAACAGGAAATTACTGATACGATGCTCGCCCCCGGTTCTGATCACTAAATCAACATCAGACTGCTGACTCAGGCTCATAAAACTGCTTACTGTTGACTCGGTAATGTCTTCAGGTTCAAGCTGATTTGCCCTGACTTTTTCAGCAACCTGCCTGACACTCTGAATTAAATCCCAACGACCGCCATAATTGGCAGCAATATTAAGCTGCAATCCGGTATTGCCCGCCGTCAACTCAACTGAACGGCGGATACGCTCCTGCAACCGTGAGCTGAACCGACTAATATCACCAATAACAGACAATTTCACATTGTGCTTATGTAAGCTCTTCACTTCATTATCGAGAGCAAAAACAAACAGTTCCATTAATGAACTGACTTCTTGTTGTGGACGATTCCAGTTTTCGCTACTGAAAGCATATAATGTCAGTGATTCGATATTATTTTTAACCGAAAAGCTCACAGCACTTCGTACAGCCTTAATCCCTGCACGATGACCAAAAACTCTTAACTTCCCACGCTTTTTTGCCCAACGCCCATTACCATCCATAATGATGGCAACATGTCTGGGTAATGACAGCGATGAGTCACAATCACTAGGAGATATCACTCAAACTAATCCTTAAATAATTAAGCTGACACTTTATAGCTCAAGAATTTCCACACATGAAAAAGCCGTGCCAACAATTATCACGGCTGTTTCTGGCATAGACCCGGTCGAAAACCTTTATCTCTGATACATGCTTTAAAAACAGATACCAAAATAAGCTAAATATTGAACTGGCTATTATAGCAACTACGATTTACCTGCGAACTATATCATTTGCCAAAATGCAAACAAACATATACTTATTAACAAAATTCGCTAGTTAGCAAAGGCGCCAATTGCCTCTTTCGCCAGAGTTCTTGCTATATGGTCGATTTCTAAGACCTCTTCAATGCTTTGAGGTTCAGGCAAATTTAATTTCTCTACAACCTGTCGATTCATCACCGCAATATCAGTGAAGCGAATCTGATTCTGCAAAAAGGCACTCACTGTTTCTTCATTAGCGGCATTCAATGCAGTTGTTGCGGCCTGACCTTCATGACAGGCGTCAATCGCCAGTTTGAGGCAGGGATAACGACGATAATCCAGAGCTTCGAAAGTCAGTGTGCTGAGTTCAGTAAAATCCAGCGGTTTAGCGCCAGACTCAATACGATTGGGATAAGCCATGCTATAAGCAATTGGCGTACACATATCCTGCGTGCCCAACTGTGCAATGATACTGCCATCCTGATAACGCACCATTGAGTGGATAACGGATTGCGGATGCAACAGAACTTCCATTTCATCAGCAGAAGCGTTGAACAGATGGCGGGCTTCAATATATTCCAGCCCTTTATTCATCATTGTTGCAGAATCAACGGAAATTTTACGACCCATTGACCAGATTGGGTGAGCACAAGCTTCATCGGGGGTGACAGAAGAGAATTTTTCCAGCGGCGTTTTACGGAATGGGCCGCCAGAACCGGTCAGAATAATACTGGAAATACCATGATCTTTTAAAGTGGCATTACCAAGATTGTGTTGGACTGACTCAGGTAAACTCTGAAAAATGGCATTATGTTCGCTATCAATCGGCAACAACTGTGCTTTATATTGATTAACCGCCTCCATAAATAAACGCCCGCTGGTAATAAGCGATTCTTTGTTAGCCAGCAGAACCTGCTTACCTTTACGGATAGCCGCCAGTGTTGGCAGTAACCCCGCAATACCGACAATAGCAGACATAACCTGATCGACATCTTCCAGCGCGGCTAAATCACAAATAGCCTCTTTTCCAGACAAAACTTCAGTCTGGCAACCCTGTTCCTGCAATAACCGCCGCAATTCTGTTGCGGCATGTTCATCGAACATTGCGGCATACTGAGGCTGAAATTCCAAACACTGTTGTGCCATGACTCCACTATTTTTCCCGGCAACAAGTGCCACAACACGGAATTTATCTGGGTTCTTTCTGACAACTGAGAGTGTACTTGTCCCGATGGACCCCGTTGAGCCGAGGATAGTTAAGCGTTTCATATTAATACTCTGAGTATTCTACTGACATAATATCGCAATAGTTTGATCTGTCCTGATCGCTATGTCCATTGCCTGAGAAAGAAATGTGATACGAAATGTAATATTGATAATATTAAATGATAAGAATAACGCCGCAGGGCTGCGGCGTTAAGTTATGCCCGTTGTCTTTCAAGCTGCCTCTTTATTGACTGAGAAACAACCCGAAATCAACCAGGCATAGCAGAGAAATGGCAATTAGAATTCCATCAACTCTGTTTCTTTGTTCGCCAGTGCTTCATCAATCTTTTTAATGAAGGTATCAGTCAGTTTCTGAATATCGTCCTGTGAACGACGTTCTTCATCTTCGCTGATTTCTTTATCTTTCAGCAGTGCTTTAACTTTATCGTTAGCATCGCGGCGGATATTACGGATAGATACACGCCCCTGCTCTGCATCACCACGAACCACTTTGATCAAATCTTTACGACGTTCTTCAGTCAGTGGAGGCAGAGGAACACGAATAATGGTTCCGGCAGAAGATGGATTCAGACCCAAATCAGAAGCCATAATCGCTTTTTCAACAGCCGGAGTCATAGAACGATCAAATACTGTGATCGCTAAAGTACGTGCATCTTCAGCAACAACGTTCGCAATCTGACGCAATGGAGTCGCTGCGCCATAATATTCGATGCTGATGCCATCTAGCAGGCTAGGAGAAGCACGGCCAGTACGTACCTTGCTGATTTGGTTTTTCAGTGCTTCGACGCTTTTTTCCATGCGGTCTTGTGCGTCTTTCTTGATTTCATTAATCACGTTATAAACCCTTGGGAACTGGTTATTTTCTAGACCATACATGCCAGCATGGCATACTATGACCCTGTGTCATTAAATTTGGCGCATCAGGACGCTGATCATACCGTCAAATCTCACCGATGTCTCTGTGTACGAAGAAATCAGTCGTGAGAAATCAACGTACCTTCATTTTCACCCATGACAACACGACGAAGTGCACCTGGTTTGTTCATATTGAAGACACGGATTGGCAGGTTATGATCGCGGGCCAGTGTAAAGGCAGCAAGATCCATAACTTTCAGTTCACGCTCCAATACATCCTGATAATCGAGTTTGTTATAAAGAACAGCTTCTGGATCTTTTGCAGGATCAGCGGAGTAGACCCCGTCAACTTTGGTTGCTTTTAACACAACATCCGCTTCAATCTCAATGCCGCGCAGACAAGCTGCGGAATCTGTCGTAAAGAACGGGTTGCCAGTACCTGCCGAGAAAATAACAACACGACCATGACGCAGTAAGCTGATAGCTTCAGCCCAGCTATAGTTATCACAAACGCCATTCAGAGGAATAGCGGACATCAGACGGGCGTTCACATAGGCGCGGTGTAAGGCATCACGCATTGCCAGACCATTCATTACTGTTGCCAACATGCCCATGTGGTCGCCGACTACACGGTTCATTCCTGCTTCAGCCAGACCGGCTCCGCGAAACAGGTTGCCTCCGCCAATAACGACGCCGACTTGAATACCCAGCTCAACCAGTTCTTTGATTTCCTGAGCCATGCGGTCTAAGACGCTAGCATCGATACCAAAACCTTCTGCGCCTTGCAGGGCTTCTCCACTGAGCTTAAGCAGGATTCTCTGATATACGGGTTTTGCATTGGTTGCCATGGTGTTTCAGTCCTAAGCAGATAAGGATTATTGGGGGTTACTACAATTATTCAGTTAATACACATCCATGCTATATAGCCAGATGTAAAAATTCTTCTTACTCTTCGTCTTTCAAGTTGCCTCTTTGTTGGCTGCGCTCGCTCACCCCGTTCACCGTTTTTATAAACATACGGTTATCTATGCTCTCGGGGATGAGTTCCCTTGCCGCCGCGATCCATCTTGAAATCCATTGGGTATAGATAAGACGGAACCGCCAATCGGCGGCTCCGTTAAGACAATTAAGCCTGTTTGCTCATTGCAGCAACTTCTGCTGCGAAGTCAGCTTCAACTTTCTCGATGCCTTCGCCAACTTCAAAACGGATGAAGTTGATAACTTTAGCGTTGTTCTCTTTCAGCAGAGCGCCAACAGTTTTGCTTGGGTCCATCACGAAGTTCTGACCATTCAGAGAGATTTCGCCGGTGAATTTGTTCATACGGCCAGAAACCATTTTCTCTGCGATTTCGCGTGGTTTGCCAGACTGCATTGCGATGTCCAGCTGGATCTGATGCTCACGCGCAACAACGTCAGCAGGAACGTCAGATGGGTCAACATATTCTGGTTTGCTTGCAGCAACGTGCATTGCAACGTGTTTGATCAGTTCTTCGTTTGCGCCTTCAGCCGCAACCAGAACACCGATACGAGCACCGTGCAGGTAAGAACCTACAGCTTCGCCTTCCAGAATAGCAACACGACGGATGTTGATGTTTTCACCGATTTTAGCAACCAGTTCAGTACGCTGTTCTTCGAACTTAGCTTTCAGTGCATCGATGTCAGAATTTTTGTCAGCCATAACGGAAGTGATAACTTCTTTACCGAATGCCAGGAAGCCAGCATCTTTAGCAACGAAGTCAGTTTCACAGTTCAGTTCAACGATACCTGCGAATTTAGCATCTGCTGAAACTTCAACCAGGATAACGCCTTCAGCTGCAACACGGCCTGCTTTTTTAGCCGCTTTTGCCTGACCGGATTTACGCATGTTATCGATAGCCAGCTCGATATCACCATTCGCTTCAACCAGTGCCTTTTTACATTCCATCATGCCTGCGCCAGTACGCTCACGCAGTTCTTTTACCAGAGCAGCGGTAATGTCAGCCATTTGTTTAATTCCTCGATGTGTCTCGCGGGAAGATAATATTCCGCGTGGAAAGTTATCAGATAATATCCTTCGTCTTTCAAGCTGCCTCTTTGTTGGCTGCGCTCGTTCACCCCAGTCACATAGTTATCTATGCTCCCGGGGATTCTCTTCCTTGCCGCCGCGATGCAACTCGAAATCCATTGGGTATAGTTCTATATCAGATATGTAAAGGGGGCCTTGACAGGCCCCCTAACCAATATATTTCAATACCTGGTCAATAAGGGCTCAGAAATGAGCATGCCTTATTATTCAGCGTCTACAAGACCTTCTTCAGCCTGAACAGCCAGATCCTGTGAACGGCCTTCACGAACAGAAGTCGCAGCAGCAGTCAGGTACAGTTTTACTGCACGGATTGCATCGTCGTTACCAGGGATAATGAAATCAACGCCATCTGGATCAGAGTTAGTATCAACAACAGCGAATACTGGGATACCCAGGTTGTTTGCTTCTTTGATAGCGATGTGTTCATGTTCAGCATCGATAACAAACAGAGCATCAGGCAGGCCGCCCATGTCTTTGATACCGCCCAGGCTGTTTTCCAGTTTGCCAAGCTCACGAGAACGCATCAGCGCTTCTTTCTTAGTCAGCTTGTCAAAAGTACCGTCCTGAGACTGAGCTTCCAGATCTTTCAGACGCTTGATTGACTGACGAACAGTTTTCCAGTTAGTCAGCATACCACCTAACCAACGGTGGTTAACGAAGTATTGGTCACAGCCCAGAGCTGCTTCTTTTACTGCTTCGCTTGCAGCACGCTTGGTGCCAACAAACAGAATTTTGCCTTTACGGGAAGCAATTTTGTTCAGCTCAGCCAAAGCATCGTTGAACATTGGAACAGTTTTTTCCAGGTTGATGATATGAACTTTGTTACGAGCGCCAAAGATGAAAGGTTTCATTTTTGGGTTCCAGTAACGAGTCTGGTGACCGAAGTGAACGCCCGCTTGCAGCATATCGCGCATGGAAACAGTTGCCATTTTAGACCTCTATAAAGTTAATTGGGGTTATGCCTCCACAGATCCCATGACACCGACTCTTTAACTGTGTGCTATTCATACCGCATGAAAGAGATTCATACGAATTAGTCACATGAGAGCACCCCGGTGTATGTGCCGATCCGTGTGTGTTATTTACACAAATGAGTTTATTTAGCATTTCTGAAATATTGCTTCCACAGGAAACAATTACACAGAATACCGGCGCGCTTTATACCATAATCCGGCCCTATACACCAACATTTGTTATCGCTTTCTGACGTCTTAGCAATCAACGGTTATTGTTAGATATAAAGCAGGCTGATACCATTACCACCATCATTTTTTCATTAACTAATATCAAAGAATCGGTGATTTACCGGTTCTAATGGACTGATTTCATGGCTATTACTATCAAAACAGACGAAGATATTCAGAAAATGCGCGTTGCCGGTCGTCTGGCAGCTGAAGTTCTGGAGATGATCGAGCAACACGTTAAAGCAGGCGTTACCACGGGTGAACTTGATCGGATTTGCCACGAACATATCACTAATAAACAGCAGGCTATTTCTGCCTGTCTGGGTTATCACGGTTTTCCTAAATCTGTCTGTATTTCGGTCAATGACGTGATTTGCCACGGTATTCCAAGTGATGACAAGGTACTGAAAGACGGCGATATCGTTAATATCGATGTTACTGTTATTAAAGATGAATTTCACGGTGATACCTCCAAAATGTTCATCGTTGGTAAACCAACGATTCAAGGCGAACGTCTGTGCCGTGTGACTCAGGAAAGTCTGTACCTTGCACTGAAAATGGTGAAACCGGGTATCCGTCTGCGTACTATCGGCAAAGCAATTCAGCAATATGTGGAAGGGAATGATTTCTCCGTAGTTCGTGAATATTGTGGTCACGGTATTGGCCGGGTTTTCCACGAAGAGCCGCATGTGCTTCATTACGATGCCGATGATGGCGGGGTTGTGCTGCAAAAAGGCATGGCTTTCACTATCGAACCCATGGTCAATGCGGGTGATTATCGTATCCGTACCATGAAAGATGGCTGGACTGTCAAAACCAAAGATCGCGGCTGGTCTGCACAATACGAGCACACTATTGTCGTTACTGACAACGGCTGCGAAATCATGACATGGCGCAAAGAGGAAGAAGCGCAGATTTCAGCAGTATTGGTTAACGCGTAATCGCTTAACGAACAGTTACGTAAACCAACCACAGATTAATCGATAACAATCTGCTGATATAATTTGCTCCTCCTGCCAAAGATCCCGTTGTCAGGATAGCATTGCCAAATGAAGCCCTTGTACATAAACTGTCCTCACAGGGCTTCATCATCGACTACAAACGCCTGCCCATCTCCCAGTTTCTTATCATAGGTTTCTGAATATGCCAGTTGATATTGCTTTTGCGCACGCCCCGATTCCTCCTGTCTCTCCGGTAGAATTTTCATGTGATGATCTGCAATGCCCGGTGCTGAAGCAGCATATTGATGAGTTTCAACTGTGGCTTGAACAGGCATTCAAAGCGGGTATTTCCCCGACCGCACTGATTTATGCACGCAGTGATTATATTGATAAACTTCTGACCCGGTTGTGGCAGCAGTATGGGTTTGATCAGATAGATACTCTTTCCCTGATTGCCGTTGGGGGTTATGGAAGACGCGAGTTGCACCCTCTTTCAGATATCGATCTGCTGATTCTGAGTGAACATCCACTGACTGAAGAACAATCAAGCCAGATTGGACGCTTTATAGCTCTGCTCTGGGATATTCGTCTGGATGTCGGCCACAGTGTCAGAACTCTCGAAGAGTGCCTTGAAAAAGGGCTTTCCGATCTGACTATCGCCACTAACTTAGTGGAATCCCGCTTAATTTGTGGTGATTTACCTCTGTTCCTGCGCTTACAAAAACACATTTTCAGTGATGACTTCTGGCCATCAGCCCAATTTTTTGCCTCCAAGCTCACCGAACAGAAAAATCGTCATCAGCGATACCACAGTACCAGCTACAATCTGGAACCCGATATAAAAAGCAGCCCAGGGGGATTACGTGATATCCATACTCTCCTTTGGGTGGCTCACCGTCATTTCGGGGCGACATCTTTAGATGAAATGGTCGATTTTGGTTTTCTGACTCACGAAGAGCGGGATGAATTAAACGAATGCCAGAATTTTCTCTGGCGTATCCGTTTTGCCCTCCATCTGTCTGTTACCCGTTACGATAACCGTCTATTGTTTGAACAGCAGTTTAGTGTCGCTCAGCTTCTCGGCTATAAAGGCGAACATAATCAGCCTGTTGAACGTATGATGAAAGATTTCTATCGCGTGACCCGCCGAGTCAGCGAATTGAACGACATGCTGTTGCAACTGTTTGATGAAGCAATCCTGACACTACAGCCAGATGAAAAACCCCGTCCCCTGAATGAGGCCTTTCAGTTACGGGGAGATCTTATCGATGTTATTGATGAATCACTGTTTACCCGTGATCCAGCCTCAATTCTGAAAATGTTTTATCACATGGCCGTTCACCGGGAAATTAACGGGATCTATTCCACTACGTTACGCCAGCTTCGCTATGCCCGCCGGAACCTTAAGCAGCCATTGTGCGAACTTCCTCAGGCACGAAAAATTTTTATGGCAATCCTGAGGCACCCTCACGCTGTCAAAAGTGCTTTGCTGCCAATGCATCGTCACAGTGTATTAAGTGCCTATACTCCGCTTTGGAGCAACATAGTCGGCCAAATGCAGTTTGACCTGTTCCATGCTTATACCGTCGACGAGCACACCATCCGGTTATTGCAGAAACTGGAAAGTTTTGCCGATGAAAATAACCGCATACTTCACCCTGTGTGTATTGAACTCTACCCACGCATACCGCAGCCTGAATTACTGCGGTTGGCCGCTTTTTTCCATGATATTGCCAAAGGGCGCAATGGCGACCACTCCGAGCTGGGAGCGAAAGATGCGTTTGCCTTCGCCAAACAGCATGGATTGACAACTTACGAAGCTGAATTGGTGGAGTGGCTTGTTCGCTATCATTTACTGATGTCAATCACTGCCCAACGACGGGATATTCAGGACCCCGAAGTCATCCAGCAATTTGCCTGTCAGGTCAAAAATCAGAACCGCCTGAATTACCTGCTTTGCCTTACTGTTGCCGATATCTGTGCCACAAACGCCAAACTATGGAACAGCTGGAAACAGAGCCTGCTGCGCGAACTTTATTTCGCGACTGAAACCCAGCTACTTAAGGGGATACAAAATACGCCTGATTTACGGGAGCGTATCCGGCATAACCGCTTGCAGGCTTTGGCACTGTTACGTCAGGAAGCGATTGACGAAGAAAGGTTGCATAATATCTGGAGCCGCTGCCACGCAGATTATTTTTTGCGCCATACGCCGGATCAACTGGCATGGCATGCCAGCCATTTAGTTAACCATCAATATCCTGATCCAATGGTATTGATCAGTACTTCATTTTCTCATGGAGGAACGGAAATATTTATCTGGTGTCAGGATAGACCTTCTCTTTTCGCGGCTGTCGTGGGGGAATTAGATCGGCGCAATTTAAGTGTTCATAATGCCCAGATCTTCACTAATCGGGACGAAATGGCAATGGATACCTTTGTCATACTGGATCCGAATGATCACTCTCTGGCACCTGACCGCCATGAACCTATCCGCCAGTCTTTGCTCAAAGCCATTAACGATCCTCATCCGAAAGCACCCAAAACGCGTAAATTACCGGCTAAATTACGCCACTTTGACGTACCTCCCAAAATCAGTTTCTTAACGTCACAAAATACCCGACGCACTTATATGGAACTCGTCGCTCTGGACCAACCCGGCCTACTGGCCAAAGTCGGCAGTATTTTTGCCGAATTAGGAATTTCCCTACATGGTGCGCGCATTACAACCATCGGTGAGCGGGTAGAGGATTTTTTTGTACTGACGGATAAAGATTATTTGGCACTGGATAAAAAAATCAAAGATGAATTGTCAGAAAGGTTGACAGAAGCCCTTAACACCAAGGATAAAGTATAGCATTCACTAACCAATATTTGACTAAGAATAAAGGATCCCTTACCAATGCAGCAAATACAACCTATTGCCGAGCTAATGAGCATTATTGAAAATGCATTTGAAAACCGTACCAGCATCACTCCCGCAACTGTTGACGAAACAACACGTGATGCCATCAATCAAGTCATTCAAATGTTGGACAGCGGTAAACTGCGTGTCGCTGAAAAAATCGCAGATGAGTGGGTAACACATCAGTGGCTGAAAAAAGCAGTCCTGCTCTCTTTCCGCATTAATAACAATCAGGTTATGGAAGGTGCTGAAAGCCGCTATTTCGATAAAGTACCGATGAAGTTTGCTGATTATGATCAGGCACGTTTCGAAAAAGAAGGCTTCCGTGTCGTACCACCAGCAGCAGTACGTCAGGGTGCCTACATCGCACGTAATACTGTATTAATGCCATCTTACGTAAATCTGGGCGCTTATGTGGATGAAGGAACAATGGTCGATACATGGGCAACAGTAGGTTCCTGTGCGCAAATCGGTAAAAATGTTCACTTGTCCGGCGGTGTCGGTATTGGTGGTGTTCTGGAACCATTACAGGCCAACCCGACTATCATTGAAGACAACTGCTTTATCGGTGCACGCTCTGAGATTGTGGAAGGGGTTATCGTAGAAGAAGGTTCTGTGATCTCAATGGGTGTTTACATCGGCCAAAGTACCAAAATCTATGATCGTGAAACCGGCGAAATCCATTATGGCCGAGTACCTGCGGGTTCTGTCGTCGTATCCGGTAACCTGCCTTCCAAAGATGGCAGCTACAGCCTGTATTGTGCTGTTATCGTGAAAAAGGTCGATGCCAAAACCCGTGGCAAAGTGGGTATCAATGAATTGCTGCGTACAATAGACTAACTCTTTGAATAGCGGATAATAGATCCGCTATTTTTTATAGGCAAAAACTCAATTATTATCTCTGAAATCCTGAACTATCCTTGCCAGATAATTCATGATACTCGGGTTTCTGTCTTTTTGGTGGGCATCAGGATGCATTATTGCTAGGGCGTGTTAACGTTTTGTCTTCATCATTTATTCGACCCACATAGGTAAGGTAACGCTTAAAAAATGTTTTATTATTGATAACGATTAATGGGCAGTTAAAAAATATCGCTCAAATAGAACATTCTCGTCACCGAAATATAACCGGATTTTTGTTAACTGTTTTAACTGGATTGATTGCTTACTGCCTTAAGGAGAAGAAGCCATCACTGAAAGTTTTCTACTCAGAAGAAGATATTTCAGCAATGGCTTAAACGGAATTGGGGTTAATTACCTATTCTGAACAAATCACTAATCTTATCGACTGTGACTACCCCTTTCCGTATAGTGTCCGCAATTTTCATACTACTTGCCTGTAAGGTGACTTAATGAATATCAGCTTGATTGCTGCAATGGCGATGGATCGTGTTATTGGTCTGGACAATGCTATGCCGTGGACTGTTCCGGGTGATTTAGCTTGGTTTAAGCGTAATACACTCGGAAAGCCGGTTGTGATGGGAAGAGTAACCTATGAATCGATTGGTCGACCTTTACCGGGCCGTCTGAACATTATCATCAGCCGTCAGCCAGGCAGCGATGATCGTGTAACCTGGGTCAGCTCTATCGAAGAAGCTCTGGCTGCGGCAGGTGATGTCGAAGAAATAATGGTGATAGGCGGTGGTAAAATTTATGAACAATTTATTCCTCTGGCCAGTCGCATGTACCTGACTCACATTGACGCCGAAGTGATCGGGGATACCCATTTTCCTGATTATGAACCCGATGAGTGGAACTCGGTTTTTACTGAATATCACGATGCTGATGAGCGCAATTCACACAGCTACTGTTTTGAAATTCTGGAAAGAAGGCAGTAATTATTTTTCTCTGTCAGGTTTGAGAAATGGAGTGTCAGACGACCCTCCATTAAAAATTACGAATCTGAATCATCTGACTGAGTAGTAAATGCAGGCTGACTGAAATATTGTTTATCTTCCCAACGTAAAAGCGTCAGCTCTCCACCCCAGCAACAGCCTGTATCTAAAGCATAAATATCAGCAGGCGTTCCTCTTCCTTCCAGTGCTGCCCAGTGACCAAATGCAATGGAATAATCTTCAGGAATTTTTCGCGGGAGTTCAAACCAGGGTTTTAGTGGCGCGGGAGCATTTTCGGGCTTGGATTTGCAAATCATATCCAGCTGACCATTCGGAAAACAGTAACGCATTCGTGTCAATACGTTGGTGCTATAACGCAGTCGTGACAGTCCGCTTAATTTTGGTGACCAGCTATTGGGCATATCACCATACATAGCATTGAGAAACAGGGGATAACTGTCACTACGCAGGATTGCTTCCACTTCGTGGGCACATATTCTGGCTGTTTCCAGATCCCATTGTGGAGTCAGCCCTGCATGAGCCATGACCAGTTTCAGTTCATCATCGATCTGTAATACCGGTTGTTTTCTCAGCCAATTAATCAGTTCATCGACATCAGGAGCAGTAAGCAACTCATCCAACTGGTCTTTAGGTTTATTACGACTGATTTTGTTATACACAGCCAGCAAATGCAGGTCATGATTACCCAGAACCAACCTGACGGCGGACCCCAGTTGTTTAACATAGCGCAGAACCGCCAGAGAATCAGGGCCGCGGGCGACTAAATCACCTGTCAGCCACAATGTATCTCTGTCGGGATCAAAATCAACCTGTTGTAAGAGTGCAATCAGCTCGCGGTAGCAGCCGTGAATATCGCCGATAAGGTATGTAGACATAGTTAATTTATCAGTGTTGGGATAGCCAGTCGGAATACTGGAATAGCAACCCGGAATGGATTACCAAGATGATCAATCATCTCATAATGGCCTTCCATTGTTCCCAAAGGTGTTTCCAGAACAGTCCCGCTACTGTAGCGATACTCCGTTCCGGGCGGGATCACCGGCTGCTCTCCCACCACGCCTTCGCCATGAACTTCTGTCTGATGGCCGTTACTGTTGGTTATACGCCAGTAACGGCTGATGAGTTGCACGGGGGAATGCCCAAGATTACGAATTAATATTATATAAGAAAACACAAAACGTAGCCGGTCCGGTTCTGACTGGCTTTCAACGTAAGCGCTTTGAACTTGAATATGAACTCTTGGTTCGTTGAGCATAAATGCCTCCTTTTACTGCAACGTATGTCCGTTATCAGACAGTTTCAGATTGAGACGATAACCAGTTTGCCATTTTACAGTATTGCTCGACTGAAATATTTTCAGCACGTGTGCCCGGATCAACACCCAAATCAGAGAGTTGTTCAGGAGAAAACAGGTCACTCAGGCTATTGCGGATAGTTTTGCGACGTTGATTAAATGCTTGTGTCGTGATCCTTGCCAGCATGCGGATATCCTGCACAGGATGAGGTATCGATTTATAAGGCATAGCCTTATGAGGGATTAATCGCACGATAGCAGAATCGACTTTCGGCGCCGGGGTAAACGCGGTCGGCGGTACTTCCAGTACTGGCATAACATGACAGTAATATTGCGCCATGACACTCAAACGCCCGTAGGCTTTACTGCCCGGCCCGGCAACAAGACGATTTACGACTTCTTTCTGCAACATAAAGTTCATATCAGCGACAGCATCAGTGAAGCTGAACAGATGAAACATTAATGGCGTAGAGATGTTATACGGCAGATTACCGAATACACGCAGAGGTTGCCCCAGTTCTTTGGCGATCTCACCAAAATCAACGGTCATGGCATCCTGCTGAATAATAGTCAGCTTATCTTTCAGTTTCGGGTGGACCTGCAAACGAGCAGCCAGATCACGGTCAAGTTCGACGACCGTCATTTTATCCAGACGCGCTGCAACGGGTTCGGTCAGTGCTGCCAGACCCGGCCCGATTTCCACCATAGCCTGCCCAGGCTGTGGGTTCATAGCATCAACAATGCTATCAATGACATACTGGTCGGTTAAGAAATTTTGCCCGAAGCGTTTACGGGCATGGTGCCCTTGGTGGACTTTATTATTCATTACTGTTTTGTATCATTTTAATTGCGAGATTCAATGCGGTGATAAAACTTCCCACATCAGCTTGACCTGTCCCTGCCAGCTCCAGTGCGGTGCCATGATCGACAGAGGTTCGGATGAATGGCAGCCCCAGAGTGATATTCACCGCTCTGCCAAAACCCTGGTATTTTAGCACGGGCAGCCCTTGATCGTGATACATAGAAAGCACTGCATCAGCATGATCCAGATATTTTGGCTGAAACAGCGTATCAGCAGCTAATGGCCCTTCCAGCCAGATACCTTCGGCTCTGAGGCTCTCCAGTGCCGGAATAATCACATCAATCTCTTCACGCCCCATATGGCCGTTTTCACCTGCATGTGGATTAAGACCACAGACATAGATATGAGGGCTCGGGATGCCAAACTTGGTTTTCAGGTCATGATTAAGTATGGTGACCACTTCCCGCAGAGAATCAAAAGTTATCGCTTTGGGAACATCCAGAATCGGTAAATGGGTTGTTGCCAGAGCGACCCGTAACTCTTCTGTTGCCAGCATCATTACAACGCGTGAACACTGGCTATGGTCAGCAAAAAACTCAGTATGCCCGGTGAAGGCGATCCCGGCATCATTGATAACCCCTTTATGTACAGGGCCTGTTACCAGTGCCGAAAACTCACCTCTTAAACAACCATCGCAGGCTTTAGCCAGAGTTTCTGTTACATAAGTACCATTCTCCCGGTTTAATTCACCCGCGACAGCCGGAGTATGGAGAGAAACGGGGAGAATACTCAGTGTTCCGGCAGACTGTGAGTCAGATAAATGTTCCGGGGAGTAAGGCTGCAATTGCAAGGGCAGGTTCAGTTGCCGTGCACGGGAGAGCATGAGTTCAGGATCGGCACAGACAACTAATTGGACGGGCCACTCAAATTGGGCGAGGGCAATGACTAAATCCGGGCCAACCCCGGCTGGTTCGCCGGGGGTGATAATGATGGGTTTATTTTGCATCGTTGCCATCTAAAATTTTCACATAAGCAGAGGCGCGTAATTCCTGCATCCAGGTTTGCGCTTCTTCATTAAATTTACGGGTAAACAGCAGCTTGTAGGCACGATCTTTCTGTGCTGCATCGGTTTTGTCGACTTTGCGGGTATCAAGCAACTGAATCAGATGCCATCCGAAAGCAGAGTGAATAGGCTGGCTGATTTCGCCTTTTTTCAGTTTAACCAGAGCATCACGGAAAGCAGGATCATAAGCACTTGGCACATTCCAGCCCAGTTCACCGCCACGCATGGCAGAGCCAGGGTCTTCAGAATACTCTTTTGCTGCTTTCTCGAATGTCGTTTTACCGCTTAAAATTTCTTCCCGGAGCTGTCTTAATTTGTCGCGGGCCTGCTCATCAGTCATCACTGGTGATGCTTTCAGCAGAATATGGCGGGCATTGACTTCGGTGACTGCAACAGGCGCATTACCGCCACGGATATCATTCACTTTCAGGATATGGAAGCCGACACCGGAACGGATTGGGCCGATAACCTGCCCTTTTTGAGCTGACTGAAGCTGTTCAGCAAATAATGATGGTAGTTCCTGTAACCGGTTCCAGCCCATGTTGCCGCCTTTTAAGGCTTGTGTATCGCTGGAATAAGCAATTGCCAGTTTCCCAAAATCCCCGCCTTTTTTCAGATCAGATAAGATCTTGTTTACGGTAACTTCTGCTTTCTCGACCTGAGCGTGAGTTGGGTTCTCAGGCAGAGGGATCAAAATCTGACTAACGTTCAGTTCAGTATTCTGATCATTATGGCTACTGAGTTGATTCACTAAAGAATCAACTTCTTGGGGCAGAATAGAAATGCGACGACGGACTTCGTTGTTACGCACTTCAGCAATCAGCATTTCTTTGCGGATTTGATTTCGATAGGTATCGAAATTCATACCCTCCGCAGCCAGACTTTGCTTCATCTGAGCAAGACTCATATGGTTCTGTGCTGCAATGTTTTCAATGGTTGAGTCCACATCCGCATCAGGAATAGTAAGCTGCATCTGCTTTGCCATTTGCAGGACGATGTCATCCATAATCAGACGCTCAAGAATTTGGTGGCGCAATGTCTTTTCATCCGGTATCTGCTGACCAGATAATCTTGCGTTATTCTTAACGGACTCTAAGAGGTTGTTGACGTCACTTTCCAGCACGACATCATTATTAACAATGGCAGCGACCTTATTGATTTCCTGTGGTGCTGCTATGGCAGTGTTCATTGCAAACATCAACCCGAGAATGAGCGTTCTCCAGTTCTTCATATGTTTCCCATCATATCAATCCCGCCTTACAGCGGGGTTATTGTGTTTACATTTTGTTTATTGGTATCAGAAAGCACGCTGATAAGGCAAAATACTTTGCTGAAGCATCTTCTGGCTACCCAAACTATGATTGTTACTTAAGCCACGGAGTTCAATATTGAGTGACCATTTATTATCATATTCACTCTGGTTATCCTTCCAGCTGACTATCTTACGCTCGTAACCGACATTCACAGCCCAACAACAGGTACTATACTGCATACCGAGCATCTTGCTGGCGGGTTGTTTCTCTTTGGCATCGTAGTAATATGCGCCGACGACCGCCCAGCGATCAGTCAACGGCCAGCTTCCTATCACACCTACCTGAGAAATACCCTGCTGATACGCAGGAGCGTTTCTGAGAGTAGCCCGAATATAGTCACGATTAACAAAGCGATAATTCAGTTGTATCAGGCGGTCAGCATCACGGCGGTATTCCACGACTGAATTCCCCATTGAAACCTGGCTCAGACGGGTATCATACTGCACTCCACCTTTGAAGCCCCAGGATGAGTTGATGTTCCATTCAACATCACTGGCCCAGGTTGTAGAACCCGTTCTTCGGTTATTACTGGCATCAATAGGACTTTGTGTTTGCCCGGAAGAGTCAGCATCTTTAACGCGTGGTGCCTCAAAGTAATAAATTTGACCTATAGAGAAACTAAAACGTTCAACTAAATCTTCATCATAGATACGGGTGGTGATACCACTTGTAAATTGATTGGCTGATGAAATGCGATCCAGACCACTGTAGAACCGATCACGGAACAAGCCGGTATAATTGGTGTGCAGCAGGGAGGAATCATAGTCGTAAATATTATTCTGATTCCTATAGGGAACATAAAGGTACTGAACCCGAGGCTCCAATGTCTGCGTAAAACCGGGCTTAAAGTACATGGCCCGTTCAAATACCATCTGTGCATCTGATTTAAACTGTGGCAGAACGCGATTAACCGATTTCTCCAAATCAGAGGTCTTTTGCGCCGCAGGAATATCTTGTTGGTAGTGGGTTGCCATCAACTTAACTTCATTGTTGAGACTTGCCCAGCCATTGGAGAGTGGCAGGTTGATGGAAGGCTCTACATGCCAGCGGGTTGCGTTCGGCTGTTCCTTACCAACGCTGGTAAATTTGGCAAATTGCGCATAGGTGCGGAAATCAAATGGTCCCAGATCATTTTTATAGTAATTCAGATCTAGCTGAGGGGTAGCACGGTATGCTTTTCTGGTATCGCTGGCAGTAAAGATCTGGAATTGCTTGGTAGTTAACGTTGCATTCCAGTTCTGCTGCGCATAACCGATACTGAATTTTTGCGTGGCGTAACCATCAGTACTGGTTCCGTACTGAGAGCTGTAATCCGTAAAATAGTGCGGATCACTGACTTTGGTATAATCAGCATTGAAGCGCCAGACCTGATTCATCACTCCACCGTGGTTCAGGTAAAATAACCAGCGGCTGTTGCTATCCCGTTCAGGTCTGAGATTAAAATCTTTATCTTCTGCATACAGGCGGTCTTTCTTGATCCAATCGAATGCCACGGTGCCTGAGCCCGCTTTCGTTAAGTAACGGAACTCGTTATCGAGCTTCAGACCACGTTTGCTGATCAAGTGTGGTGTGATGGTCGCATCGTAGTTGGCAGCAATATTCCAGTAATAAGGCAGGATGAACTGGATACCGTCTTTATTGGAAAAACTGGCATTGGGGATCAAAAAACCAGAGCGGCGTCTATCGCCAATCGGTAGTTGCAGGTAGGGAGTATAAAATACGGGAACATTTGCGACCCTGAAACGGGCGTTCCAAATCTCAGCCACTTCTTCCTGACGATCCAGAATGACTTCTGAACCGATAACGCTCCAGCTATCGTTACCCGGCAGACAGGAAGTAAACACGCCATTATCTAAAATGGTATAGCGATTCTCACCGCGCAGCATCATTTTATCTGCGCTACCGCGTCCCTGGCGACCTACCATCTGGTACTTCCCTTGTTCCACATCGGTATCTTTTGTGGTTAAGTTAGCCCAGGCGCGTGGCCCTTTCAGAATTATCTGAGGATCATCATATCTGACATTCCCGGCAGCATGGATAGTCCGCACCGGGTCTTTAGCTTCAGCCTGCTCGAATCTGACTCTGTCGGCAGTCAGTGTTTTATTTCCTTGTTGGATATCGACATTACCGACAAACTCTACAGCAGTAGGGTATTCACCATGGGTATCATCAGACTGAATTTTAATCGGGAGTGTGTTGGGATCCCCGGTAATAATGGGTTTGTCGTAGACAGGGACACCCAGCATACATTGTGCTGCAAGGTCAGCGTGTGCCTGCTGACTGTAAAGTGCTGCCCATACCATCGTGGCCAGCAAAGTGGGATAACATTTATTCATAGATGCTTATGCGGTTCCATCATGAGTGGCATCATGCCGACAAACGCTGAGAGACTAACGCACTTGATAGATATGCGCCAGAGTAAAGTTAAATTTCACTAATCATGCTGTTAGGCACAGAGCTTAATGGATAGTATGATAATGATGAATAGTATGATAATGCAAAATTTCACTCAGGGCATTGAGGAATTAGAGAGTATATGCAGTATTGGGGAAAATTATTAGGGTTAATATTTGGTATTGCATCTGGTGCCGGGTTCTGGGGCATTGTGGTGGGTGTTCTGCTGGGCCATATCCTTGATAAGGTGAGGATACGGAATCAGGGAACCCCTGCTAAAAACCCATCGCGGCAGGCACTGTTTTTCCGCAGTACCTTTCAGGTATTGGGCCATTTGACTAAGTCAAAAGGACGGGTTACTGAAACGGATATCCAACTGGCCAGCCAGCTTATGGATCGAATGCGCCTGCATGGTGACGCCCGCCTTGCTGCACAACAGGCATTTCGTGAGGGTAAACGCCCTGAGTTTCCATTACGTGAGACATTAAAACAGCTTCGTCGGGCCTGTTTCGGGCGCTTTGATCTGATCAGAATGTTTCTCGAAATCCAGCTTCAGGCTGCATTTGCTGATGGTGAACTTCATCCCAATGAAAGAAAAGTGCTGTTTGTGATTGCTGAAGAACTGGGAATTTCCCGTATGCAGTTCGAGCAGTTTCTGGCGATGATGGAAGGCGGTCGTCATTTTGGCGGGCAATATCAGCAGAATGGTCATTATCAGGGAGCCGCCCAGCAGCGTGCGACGCTGGAAGATGCCTGTAAGGTGCTGGGGGTCAGCCAGAATGATGATGCCACAACCATTAAGCGGGCTTACCGGAAGCTGATGAGTGAGCACCATCCCGATAAGCTGGTGGCAAAAGGTTTACCACCAGAAATGATGGAGCTTGCCAAACAAAAAGCACAGTCCATTCAGGCCGCTTATGATCTGATCAAGAAAGAAAAAGGCTTTAAATAACGGCTGTCAGAAAGAAATTAACGGCAATTAAAAGTCGGCGATACATTCAAAATGCATCGGAGAACCATAAGCCGGGTGAGTGATAGACAGCTCCTGTGCGTGTAATTGCAGGCGAGGAGCTAACTCTTTTGCCTGTTGATGCGCATAGAACCGATCACCCAGAATGGGATAACCAAGTGCCAGCATATGTACCCGAAGCTGATGGGAACGTCCGGTGATAGGCGCGAGCCTGACGCGGGTTGCCTGTGCTTCATATTCAAGTACCTGATATTCGGTCTGTGCCGATTTTCCCGTTTCAAAGCAGACTTTTTGTTTCGGGCGATTCGGCCAGTCGCAGATTAACGGTAAATCAACCAGCCCTTCTTCCGGTTCTAATCTCCCCCAGACACGTGCGATATAGACTTTTTTCGGTTCACGCTCACGAAATTGTCGCTTGAGCTCACGTTCAGCCGCTTTGGTCAGTGCGACCACCATGATACCACTGGTCGCCATATCCAGCCGATGAACAGATTCGGCAGAGGGAAATTCGGCCTGTACCCGGGTCATGATACTGTCTTTATGTTCCTCAGCTTTTCCCGGAACAGAAAGCAATCCGCTGGGTTTATTGACAACCATAATGTGCTCATCCTGATAAAGCACATGTAACCAGGGGTCAGTCGGGGGATTATAAAACTCCAGCATAGTCGCTCCAATGGGTTTGGAAAATTGGGTTGGAAAAAATAACGGGGCGCATTCTAACAGCATATCGATGGGATAAAACAGAGGGGCACCTCGTTATGGATGCCCCTTATGACAGAATAACTATTCTTTATTGGTGAGAGACAACGACCAGACGAATTGCATCCAGACGCCAGTTTGCCTGATCCAGATTCAGCAACAGATGCTTATGCTCGGATTCAATGGCTTCCAGTTCATCATCACGGATATTCGGGTTGACCGCTTTCAGGGCTTCCAGACGTGACAACTCAGCGGACAGGACTTCATCAGCTTCTTTTTTCGCTTTCTCGATTAACTCACGCGCCTGTTGTTCAACCAGAGGTTCAGACTGCTGCAAAACAGCATGAACTTCTTTTTGAACCGCGTTAACCAGCTTGCTGGCATTATGGCGGTTGATGGCATTCAACTGACGGTTAAAACTTTCAAACTCCACCTGAGGTGCCAGGTTAGTGCCTTTCAGGTCCATCAATAAGCGTAACGGTGTCGGAGGCAGGAAGCGGGTTAATTGCAGGTGTTTCGGTGCCTGAGCCTCAACAACATAAACTAACTCAACTAACAGCGTACCAACCGGCAGTGCTTTGTTTTTCAGAATAGAAACTGCACAGCTTCCGGTATCGCCTGACAGGACAAGATCCAGACCGTTCCGGATAATCGGATGCTCCCAGCTCAGGAACTGAGTATCTTCGCGGGATAAGGCTTTTTCACGATCGAATGTAACAGAACAGCCATCCTGTGGCAGACCCGGGAAGTCAGGCACCAGCATGTGTTCAGACGGGTTGAGAATGATAATGTTATCGTTGCGATCTTCCTGATTGATACCAATGATATCGAACAGGTTCAGGGCAAAATTCACCAAATCAGTATTATTATCCTGTCCGGCAATGGTTTCAGCCAGAATCTGCCCTTGCTCACCACCGTTAGAATTCATCTCCAGCAGACGGTCACGGCCTTGCTCCAGCTGTTGTTTGAGCTGTTCGTGATGCGTGCGGCACTCGGAGATAAACTCGCAGAAGCCCGTTTGTTCGTTAGGCTTGGCAAGGAAATTCAGCAGCGTTTCATAGTACTTATCATAAATCGGGCGACCTGTCGGGCAGGTATGTTCGAATGCATCCAGACCTTCGTGATACCAGCGCAGCAGGACAGATTGTGCGGTATTTTCCAGATAAGGTACGCTGATCGTGATATTGCGGTTCTGACCGATACGATCCAGACGACCGATACGCTGTTCCAGCAAATCAGGATTGAAAGGCAGATCGAACATAACGAGCTGATTGGCAAACTGGAAGTTGCGTCCTTCGGAACCAATTTCAGAACACAGGAGCACCTGCGCGCCTTCTTCTTCGGAAGCGAAGTAAGCCGCTGCACGGTCACGCTCCAGCAGGGAAAGCCCTTCATGGAATACCGCACTGCGGATCCCTTCGCGTTCACGCAGAACCTGTTCCAGTTGCAGGGCAGTCTCCGCTTTGGCACAGATCACCAGTACTTTTTCATCGCGGTTTGCCAGCAGGAAGCCAAGCAGCCATTCAACACGGGGGTCAAAGTTCCACCATGTTGCATTTTCGCCTTCAAACTCCTGATAAATCCGTTCAGGGTAGAGCATATCTTTTGCACGCGCTTCCACCGTTTTTTTCGCCCCCATAATTTCAGACACTTTGATAGCAGTCTGATACTGGGATGGCAGTGGCAGCTTAATTTCATGCAGTTCGCGGTGAGGGAAACCTTTTACACCACCACGGGTATTACGGAACAGCAACCGGCTGGTGCCGTGGCGATCCATCAGCATCGCAACTAATTCACGGCGGGCGATTTCACTCTCTTCTTCCTGATTGCTATTCGCCGCTTTCAGCAGAGGTTCAATATCCTGTTCGCTGATCAGCTCAACAATCAGGTTTTGCTGGTCATTGCTCAGCGTTTCACCAGACAGCAGTAACGTTACTGCATCAGCAACCGGGCGGTATTTCTGCTGTTCGTCAATGAAAGCCTGATAATCGTGGAAACGATTTGGATCAAGGAGACGCAGACGGGCAAAGTGGCTTTCCTGTCCTAACTGTTCTGGTGTCGCTGTCAGCAGCAGAACAGACGGAATTTGTTCTGCCAGTTGTTCGATAACCTGATATTCGCGGCTTGGCGCTTTTTCACTCCATTCCAGATGGTGTGCTTCATCCACGACCATCAAATCCCAGCCCGCTTCCAGCAAATGCTCAAAGCGCTGTTTATTACGGCGAACAAAATCCAGCGAACAAATAACTAACTGTTCCGTTTCAAATGGATTATCGCTGTCATGCTGGGCTTCGGAATAACGGCCATCATCAAACAGAGAGAAGCGCAAGTTAAAGCGGCGCAGCATTTCCACCAGCCACTGATGCTGGAGACTGTCTGGCACAATAACCAGCACACGTTCGGCACGACCAGCCATCAGTTGTTGATGGATAATCATACCGGCTTCAATGGTCTTACCCAGACCAACTTCATCCGCCAGTAATACGCGCGGAGCATGGCGCTTACCGACTTCATTAGCGATATGTAACTGATGTGGGATCAAACTGGCACGAATGCCGCGCAGACCACTTTCTGCCAGCCGAAATTGTTCACTTTGATGCTTACGAGCACGGAAACGCAAGGCAAAGCGATCCATTCGATCAATCTGGCCGGCAAACAGGCGATCCTGTGGCTTATTGAATGTCAGCTTACTATCCAGAAATACTTCCCGCAGGATGACATTTTCTTCTTCAGTATCTAAACGAGTACCGATGTAGTTCAGCAGGCCATTCTCTTGTTGAACTTCATCGACCTTGAGTTTCCAGCCTTCGTGACTGGTCACGGTATCGCCCGCATTAAACATAACTCGGGTGATTGGGGAATCATTGCGTGAGTAGAGGCGGTTTTCTCCGCTGGCTGGAAAAAGCAATGTCACCATGCGCGTGTCAAGCGCCACGACTGTACCTAATCCAAGTTCGCTTTCTGTATCGCTTATCCAGCGTTGACCAAGAGTAAATGGCATAAATTTTGGCTCAGTTTTCTGTTAGATAATGTTATTTATGGTTGCAGGGTGGCTGCTTTTGTTGGATATCGATCATCATTGGTTATCGATAGGATTCGTATTTATGACTAGTTTTCATGACTAGTTCTGTGACACTTTTCGGGAGTAATTTCCCTTTAAAGGGGCGTTATGTTAATTGAAGCTGAGCAAGTCGTCACCTGCAAAAACATCAATTAATCGAAAGTAAGGTTCATTTGCCCTGTCAGCAGGGTAGTAAAATCATCCTGAAGAAACGGCAGAATGGCATCTGCAATCGGCATAATCTGCTTACTGATATAGTGTTCATAGTCCGGTGGAGAGGTGAGATTTTCCAGCGGCTCAGGCCCGGATTGCGTGATAATGTAACTAATCCAACCACCGCTCTGATACTGCAATGGGCGGTTTTTCTGCTTGTTGTACTCATCCGCCAGACGAGCAGCCCTGACATGGGGAGGAACATTGCGCTGATAATCAGTGAGATTACGCCGCAGCCGTTTTCGGTAAACCAGACGATTATCAAATTCACCGGCGAGCGTACTGGCGACATAATTACGTATATAATCCTGATAAGGCTTCTGATAAAAAATAAGGGAATACAGCTCCTGCTGAAATGCCTGCGCCAGCGGAGTCCAGTCACTTCTTACCGTTTCCAGCCCCTTAAATACCAATTTATCGCCGCTTAACCCGGCATAACGCTTTTTACTCCCTTCTTCTGCTCCCCTTACCGTCGGCATCAGAAAACGGCGATAGTGGGTTTCAAATTCCAGTTCTAGTGTACTTTCGAGGTTGAATTTTGTCTTGAGGTGATCTTTCCACCACTGGTTGACGTACTGAGTCAGCGAATGGCCAATCCGGCTGGCTTCTGTTTCAGAGTGAAGGTGTTTCAGGCAGACAAACGTGGAATCAGTATCACCATAAATCACCTGATAGCCTTTTGATTCAATTAATTTTCGTGTCTGGTGCATAATCTTGTGGCCGCGTATGGTAATTGATGAGGTTAGGCGCGGATCAAAAAAATGGCAACCGGAGGCACCGAGTACGCCATAAAAGGCATTCATGATAATTTTCAGCGCCTGAGCAAGCGGAGCATTGTTTTGCTGCTTTGCTTTATCTCGCTCATGCCAGATGTGAGTGACAATATCGGGTAAGCAGTGCTGAGTGCGGGAAAAAAATGCCTCCCGGAAACCGGGAACAGAATGTTCTTTATCGGGCTGGGCGAGGCCTTCCACCATTCCGACCGGATCGATAAGAAAAGTACGGATAATAGAAGGGTAAAGGCTCTTATAATCCAATACCAGAACGGAATCATACAGACCGGGGGATGAATCCATCACAAAACCACCGGGACTGTGGTCGGTGAAACTCGTTGGCTGAACAGGAGCCACATAGCCGATTCGGTGCATACGAGGCAGATAAAGATGAGTGAATGCAGCCACTGAGCCTCCAGCACGATCCACTGCTAACCCGGTGACAGTCGCCCGTTCCAGCAAAAATGCCATGAGATTGGTTTTCTCAAAAATCCGGTTGACCAGAATACAGTCCTGCAAATTGTAGTGAGCGAGGGCGGGTTTATCTTCCTGAAAGCGGCGATTAATTTCATCCATCCGGTCATAAGGGCTATCAATCGCTTTCCCTTCCCCCAATAACGCCTGAGCGACATATTCAAGGCTGAACGAAGGAAAATTCCATGTTGCGGTTTTCAGCGCATCAATACCATCAATGATCAGGCGGCCCGCCGCAGAAGCGAAAAAATGCCCGGGTTTAAAACCATGTTCGCGCCATTCAAGTACCCCTTTTCCACGACCAAACCGCAGGGGAATGTTATAGCGTTCAGCATGTTTCTGGAGCACTCTTAAATCAAACTGAATCAGGCTCCAGCCGATAATTGCATCGGGATCGTAAACTTCCAGCCACTCATTGAGCTTCTCCAGCATTTGTGGACGACTGGCAACATATTCCAGCTTGAAATCCAGTTCCTGCTGTTCACCATTCTCCGATCCCAGCATAAATACCGTTTTCTCTCCGCAGCCTGCCAAGCCGATAGAATACAGCTCGCCATGCTGACTGGTTTCGATATCCAAAGAAACCCATTTCAGGTTGGGACGATAGTCAGGATTGGGCTTCATTTGATAACTCCCGTCGGATTTTTGGCTAAACCAGACGGGAGCAGTAATAAAACGTTCCATCATAAAGCGATCCGGCGGACGGATATCGGTTTCGTACAGGGGAATATTCTGTTCCTTGAGAACCTTTTCAAAATGCTGTAGATGGTGGTATTGTGAACAATACAAAGCGGAGACAGGCTGGCGGTTAAAATCTTTCAGAGAGAGTTTTTTCAGCTCATAATGGCGCTCCTGAGCCAGCCGTTTTTCAGCTTCAGGCAAATCACGTTGAGGGATAAAGGCGACAGCTTTCTGATGAAGGATAGTAATACGTCGGCTACCTTTATCCGTGGCTAACCAATACACCAACTCAATACCGGATGGCGTATCTTTCCAGTGACGAGACAGGATGAAACCTTGTTCAGCGTGATTTATCTGCATACTATTTTAGCTTTAAGGTAAGGCACACTTTCTTTTGTGAGGGATAGGCTTTAATTATAGCATTTCATGTTTATTTATACAGTTGTTTTTGTAGCAAGCTGATATCATGACGGTCGATAGATATCATTATTTATTCTCATATATTGAGATTTTTTTACAAACGATATTAAGGTTTGTTGATATTTGGTGTTCATCATTTACTCCTTCTTATACATAATGGATTTCAAGATGCATCGCGGCGGCAAGGGAGCGAATAGATGATCGTATGTTGGTTAAAAACAGGTTAAATATAAATGAGGTTAATATATGCCATTTGAGCCTCCATTCAGAGACAAATTTCAGAAAGGCGATTTGATATATGGGTTATCCCAAGAAATTATAAAGAGATATTCAACTAAAATTGAATTTTTTGAAGATGCAAAAATTCATTATGATAATAAAGATTATCCTCCGATAACGATTGCCAGTTACTTAATTCCTTCAGAAATAAGGAATATGAATAATTATATTAAAAATCATAAGGATAGTAAAAATCCTGAGTGTATCAATAGAATGAATTTTGCTAAAGAACAATTGCAATATATAGAAAATGAAAAGTATAAGAAATATAAAGAAAACTATTTTAATCATTTAAGATTAAATGAAAAATACCGTAGTGTCACTGAGAGTGAAAAATACACTGATCAGCTCTTGGGAAGAAAAAGTAAAGGAGGATTATCTTGGGTAACAATAGGTAATGACCTATTAAATAACCAAAATAACCAACTGACGAGAGATATGCATGTTCATTTCATACTTGATGGTCTCGAAATGGAAAGTATCGTTAACAAAAGTGGGCAATTTAAAGATAGTATAACTGGAAAAGAGTTAAGGTGGATTTTCAGAAATAGACAACATCCTAATGTTGCTGCAAGAATTCAATTTTGGAAAAATAATTGTCCTACATCTGCGCCTTGGAGACTAAACCCGATATGGAGACCGTATCTTTATCATCTGGCAGAAAAAAAGGATAAGAAGAAGAGCGATATGAAGGAAGGTTAACATGCATCAAAATGAGTATTGCAAAAATGGGAGAGCATAGATTTATGTTCTCCTAAAAAACCGACTTTCGTCATCTTGTCTTGGAAGTATTATCTAAAAAATAATTTATTGATAATAAATTGAAAGTGTATCATATATCATCAGGCAACCTAGAAAGATAAGAATAATTCCGGGGATAACTCCTAGAATCAAATGAGATTTATTGGGGGAAAGTTTTTGTATTCTAGAAAATAAGAAGCAATACAACATGTTAAAAAATGTTGCGCCTAAACAAAACACACTACCGAGAATCAGTATTAGATAACTAGGGCTACCAGAAGTTATAAATTGAGGGAAAAATGAAACAAAGAATAATCCTACTTTAGGATTAAGAACACTAATAACAAATCCTCCTAAGAAATCATAGTTTTTTGTATTTTTTTTATGACTATTTTGTTCGCTGTTTTGCTTAGTCGTTATGGGGGAAGACTGAATAATACTCTTGCCCATCCATATTAGATAAACAGCACCAATTAATTGAATGACTCCAAAGAGTGATGGGTTTGACAGAAGTATAGCGGTAATACCTAACCATGTAATAAATATATAAAAATAATAACCGACGGCTAATCCAGTAGCTGATAATACGGCACTTCTTTTCCCCTTTGTATAATACTTCCCTGTTACATAAACAACATCAGCACCAGGAATTGCGTTTATGGTAAGGCTTGCAACCAAGAAAAGCCCCCAGTTAATATCAAACATGTTACTCTCCTAGCTTATATAAATGAAATTTTTTCTCAGCCAGAAGCTTAACATCTTCAGTAAAATTTTTGCTATAAAATAATGGGCTCTCTAGACTTTCATCGGTAGGAATAACATCCTGAAAACTGAAATTTGATTTGTTTTTTAAGTAGCTAGACATGAGATCAAATGCTAATAAATAAGATTCACCTTTAACAGCCCAGATAGAAGGTAATGACCAAAGTGATTTTATTTTTTTAAACGTTATGATTTTTCCGGTATCAATTCCAGAATCCACATAATGAATGGTAGCTCCGGCTGCTTTTTCTATATTTTCTCGAGATCCGGTAGTCATAAGCTGTTCAATGGCGTACATTCCCCTTGCATAAGGCAAAATGGCAGAGTGTGCATTAACAATTCTACCTTGAAAATAGCTGAGCCAGCAAGGCTTCAAAATAACATCCAGAAAAACTATAGCACCACTATTATCTAATGATAATTGAGAGTTGATGCATTGTTCGAGAAAAGCACAATCTAAATTACCATTATCAATAACATGTGCCTTTTCAAGTGGAGTACTTCTGGGAACACCATATTTAAGAGCAAGATATTTTTCTGATTCGCTAAGGCCTTGGTATACTTGTTCTAGTAAAGAAATATCATTCTTATTGATAGTTAATTTTCTTGATAACTGTAAATGTGCCTCTTTCAATGAGTTAGGATCGAGTTTTCTAGTATTTCTAACTATCCAAAATATATTTTCCATTGAAATTTTTTCTGCAAGGTAGCTGGTATGAAAAAATGCTTCAGTCATGCATGTGTACATTATTATTTACCTCAGAATATATTTTATTATTGATATTTTAACCCTGATTTACTATTCCAGAGTATTAAGAGTAATATTATACTTTAACAGTAAATGACTTGATGGACTAACAATACAATATCGTATCTGACCACGGATTAATGAGAAAAAACCAATGAATGTTACACGTATTTCGTCGTTAATTAATATGTCAGCTAAAGTAAGTTGACTAAAGTCATAATTTTTTAACTTTTTATTTTTAATAATTAAAGGTTATTTTATAGATCAGTTTTAGAATAACGCTTGTTATTATCATACTTGATAAATAATATTGTTTTTCGTTAAAAAATAATATTATTTATTTTGATGTTTTGTCATTTTATTTTAATGATATATGGCATGGGTTTTTCATTTGATTTAATGTTATTTTAACAATAGTTATATATTTTACTTTACTTTCAACATATCTAACGCTTGTAAGGGTGTAGAAAAATAGTGAGTGGGAAATAATAAAAATGATTGTTGATAACCCATATGATTTACTGTTTTCAAAAGCATTTATAAAGATAGATATTGGTAATGGAATTAATGTAAACCTGAAACTTGAAGGGTTTTCGGCCACTGGGTCAATAAAATTTAAATCAGCACTGCACATGATAACGCAACTGGAACTTGAGGGAAGGTTATTTCCAGGTATGCGAGTTATTGAAAGTTCATCAGGAAACCTTGGTTTAGCATTATCAATGATTTGTGCTGCTAAAGGCTACAAATTTACTTGTGTCAGCGACCCTAACATTTCACCGCAGACCGCGCGCATCATTGAGGCCTACGGCGCAGAATTAATTGTTGTGCAGACACGGGATGAAAATGGCGGTTTTCTTGCTACTCGTATCAACCTGATCAAATCAATGCTTGCGCAGGATGAACAGTTGCTTTGGGTTAACCAATATGAAAATGAGGAAAATGTTAGGGCTCATTATCTCTCAACTGGACCAGAGATTCTGAACGCTTTTCCCACGCCAGATTATGTCTTTATTGGCGCAGGTACAACTGGCACATTAGGCGGGGTATCACGCTACCTTCGGGAACATGCACCTTCTGCCCGTATAATTGCAGTGGATAGTAAAGGGTCTGTCACTTTTGGCCATCCGGCCGGAAAACGTCTTATTCCCGGTCTTGGTACCAGCAACCCTCCTGCTATCCGGACCCACTCAAGTTTTGATGAATTACTGATGATCCCAGAAATTGATACTGTGGCAATGTGTCATCGGTTAGCTCAACGTGGCCTATTGTTAGGGGGATCGTCAGGCACGGTTCTGGCTGGTGTTGAGCTGTATGCTGCTACTCTCCCTGTAGGATCATGCATAGTGGCTATCTCACCGGATATGGGAGATCGTTATATCGATACCATTTATAACCCCAGTTGGGTCAAAACTCACTTTCCTACTCTGCTGCCGAAATCTGAAGTTGTATAAGACACGTTAAATAACACATGAATAAAAGGTAATTATGGCAAATACAACACCTTCTTTTACGGTAATTGGTGCCGCACAAATCGCTCCTTGGCTGGATGCGAACCCCGACATGCTTGTGAAGGCAGTCAAACAGGCTTACCTGCAACACGCTCACGGTAAAACTATCAATCCGGACAGCTACTTCCTGCGTTTTCCAAATCACCCACAACAGAGAATTATCGCTTTGCCTGCTTCCATTGAAAGTGATGATGCGATTACGGGTATTAAGTGGATATCCAGCTTTCCAGAAAATATTGATAAGGGATTGGATCGGGCTTCTGCAGTGCTGATTATCAATGATAGACACACTGGTTATCCGCGTGCTTGCCTTGAGGGTAGTCTGATCAGTGCGGCGCGTACCGCCGCTTCGGCAGTACTCGGCGCCAGTTATTTACATCCGACACCTAAAAAGATTAAACGGCTTGGTGTAATAGGCTGTGGGCCTATTGCGCATAATACTTTGGGACTACTAGTAAAGTTGGGATGGGAAATCGATAAACTTTGCATGTGCGATCTCAGTGAAACCCGCATCCAAATATTTCGTGATAAGTCTGCTGGTTGGGTCGGTACCAGCTACAGTACGTCGCTGGAATCCACAATCCGTGAATCAGATATGGTACTGATTACTACTTCAGCAACTCAGCCCTATATTACTTCACCCGCTTGGTTTAGCCATGCTCCGACTGTTCTGCATATGTCGTTGCGTGATCTGGCTCCGGAAATAATTTTAGCAGGGCAGAATATAGCGGATGATGTCAGCCATTGCCTGAAGGCGCAGACTTCCCCCCACCTTGCCAGCCAGCAGGTAGGCCATCACGATTTTATGGCGGGAGGGATCGCTGATTTAATCGAACAGCGCATTGTTCCTGATAATAAACAACCGCGTATATTTTCGCCGTTTGGCATGGGGATCCTCGATCTGGCAGTAGCGAAGCAGCTACTGGACACACTCAGTACCGATGATAAAGTATGCATTGATGACTTTTTCCCGGACTCATATAGTAGGAATTAATTAGTAAGAATTAATCGAAACTGAGTAACATAATTAGACGAGATGTTCTTCACTGTTTCTGATTTCGTCACCACTTTCCGGTGTGATGTCTGGAGAGCGGTTAATCTCACCATTAAAGATGGCCTTTTAATGTCTAATACCGCTTGTTTAAGTACGGGCGGTTACAAAATAACCTCTGAAATAGTAAAATCAGCTTTCAATTATGAAGTAATATCACTTGTACACATTATTGCTTGTGACTGTAAGAGAAAGTTACTTGAAATTGAAAACTCTTCATTGCAGAAATATAAGAAGTATTCCAATAAAAATTGATTTTCATCGGCGTGGAATAAAAAAATGAAACAACGAATAGTGTCAGGAGAATCGTATCATATTGGCTTTGAACTTGTTAAAAATTTAGTTCAATCTGAAGAAGTCGATGCCATAATGGTTGAAAGATTGCAAAGAAAGATTAGTTTAGAGGGAATATGGAAAAGTATTATTCCTATTGAATATAAATCAAACTGGGTGATGGATGGAAACCATAGATTAAATGTCGCGTATGGACTTGGATTGTTATTTATACCTGTAGTGAGGTTAAAATATAGTGATCACAGAGTAAAAGTATATGATTGGAAGGATAATAAACCATATTGCATTAATAATATCACACGCGAAATAGAGAATAAAAAAATTCTTCCCTATAAAACTACGAGGCATTTTTTTAATCCCTCACTGCCAGATGTTAACTTTGCTTTAGATACTCTTTGTGATAGAAAAGTATGGTCACAGATTAAATCTGTTGATGATTGTGTATAATTGATTAACTTAAACTAATTCCTTGTTTAATTAAATAAAATGAGATGATATTCTGAGAGTGATATAGATATTTTTGTGATGGTATAAAATAAAATTTATGTTTTATAATGAAGTGTTTCAGGATTCTAAGAAAAAACATTAATAATTGTAGGGGGAAGTATAATATCGTTTATTAAATATTTTTAAAAAATAATGACTATTATGATGAGACTATCACTTATAAAAAGGTTATTAAGTTATGTAAAATAATCTTGGGTCATTTTTATAGTAAGGCGTTTTTGTGAACTCCATAACCAATTTATTTTCTCCTGGCAGTTATTCTATATATACACAATGAATTTCAAGATGCGTCGCGGCGGCAAGGGAGTAAATCCCTAGGAGCATAGATAACCGTATGTTTATAAAAACGGTGACTGGGGTGAGTGAGCGTAGCCAACAAAGCGACAATTTAAAAGACGAAATATAAAGACGAAGTATATAGCAATACTTTGGGAATTCTGTTTTATTAAAACGCACTATTACCAGCATGAAATTTCGGTACTACTAATTATATTTAACAATTTCTGATAAGTTAGAGTTTTTTATTTATGCTAATGGCTTATCAGAACGTACACATGGGATTAGTAATGCATAGTTGTTTTCTGCCGTAGCTCTGAGTGCTGAACAAGTTAATCAGTCAATAGAAAATAACCCTACCTCTGATCATTATTTAATATTAATAAGCAGAAGAAATATGAATGAGAGCAATAAAATAAATGGTTTTATAAAAAATAGTGTTGAAGATTCTTTTTTCCCTAATGTTGATTTAAGAGAGGAAATAATCAGTTATGTAAATGAATCAATCAATGAACGCATTTCCAATTTAGATTATGCTCCGGTTAGTCCAATTTTATCTAAGCATGATATTATTGAAATTATATCAAAATATGATTTTAATAAAAATAATCATCCCCAAGATGTATTGAATGATGTCTTTGATTTGCTAAATAATGGTATTGTGCATGTTACAAGCCCAAATTATTTTGGATTATTTAACCCAACATCTTCTTTTTGGGGAGGTATAGCTGAATTTATAACATCAATATATAATCCACAAATGGCAGCTTGGAGCCATGCTCCGGCTTGCGTTGAGATTGAAAATAAAATTATTAATTATTTTGGTATTACTGCAGGTTACCGTAGTGAAGAAACAAATGGTATTTTTACCTATGGTGGGTCAGAAGCTAATTTTACAGCTCTTATATGCGCATTAGTTAAAAAATTTCCTGATTATACAATCACAGGATTATCAAAAATAAATGGTAATCCTGTGTTTTATGTTTCGAGTGACAGCCATTTGGCATGGCTCAAAATTGCAGTACAGTCAGGTCTAGGAAAAAGCGCTGTACGGCTGATTATGGTAGATAAAAATGGAAAATTTGATGTCAAAAAATTAAGGGAAGCCATTGAGAAAGATAAAATCAGTGGAAAACAACCTTTTTTTGTCTCTGCAACGGCTGGGACTACAAATGCAGGGATTATTGATCCACTTGATGATATTGCTGATATCTGTAAAGAGTATGATTTATATTATCATGTTGATGCTGCATGGGCCGGAGCAATATTGCTCAGTGATACATATAAACATCTTTTAAAAGGTATAGAGCATAGCGATTCAATAACATTGGATGCCCATAAATGGCTGGCGGCACCAATGGGTACAGGTATGTTTATTTCTTCTTGTCCCGGCATTCTTAGTAAATCTTTTGCTGTTTCAACAAATTATATGCCAGATAAATATGAAGATAATCTTGATCCTTATGCCAGCTCTGTCCAATGGTCACGGAAATTTAATGGTTTAAAACTATTCATTCCCATGGCTATCTTAGGACATACCGGTTTCAGAAACATGATTGAGCAACATATTGATCTGGGAATATATTTAAAACAGAGATTGATTGAAAATAGATGGGAAGTTATCAATCCTTCAGATTTACCTATTGCATGTTTTATCGATTCTGATGGTCATATGACAGAAAATATATTAGCGGCAGTGTTGGAAGATAATAGTCATTGGCTCTCAATGACCCATTACGCAGGTGTGAAAGCATTGCGCGCTTGTATAACCAGTTTTAGAACAACTAAAGCAGATATTGATAAACTAATTTCTTGCTTAAATAAATCAAGGGAGATGAGATAATGAGAATGGTATGAAATATTTTTTGTGGCAGTGTAGAAATAAAATTTAGATTTTATAATGAAAGTATTTCAGGCTTCTAAGCAAAGAAGCCTAATTGACATTGATCTCGGGGATGATCCGTACCGTCCATTTGCAATGGGCTTTAACTTCGTCTGTCTTATGACAGTTAACGATAAACCACATCAACTTTAGTTATATCTCATCCAGAATAAAAAGCAGCGAATTCCACAATATCTAGTCATTGGGAGCATGGCCTTAGCTTTTCACTCACAACTTATCCTATCCCCAAAATTCCGGCCTCAGGCACTTCCCCCTTCACCAACTTCTCCGTGGCACCGTCATAATAAATTTCACCATCTACAATCAACAGGGAACGCGGAGCGATTTTAGCGGCATCATCAAGATTATGGGACACCATCAGTAAAGTCAGTTTCCGATCTCTGCATACCTGATCCAGTAATTCCAGCATTTCATTACGTAAGGCGGGGTCGAGAGCAGAAAAAGGTTCATCCAGCAATAAGATGGGCTGTTGACGCACTAAACAGCGCGCCAGCGCCGCCCGCTGGCGTTGTCCACCAGAAAGTTGGGCAGGCAGGCGGTTCAGATATTCTGTTAGTGATACCTGCGATGCAATTTGTTGCAGTGTTTGCTGCTGTTGAACACTTAATTTAAGTCCGGGATGTAAACCCAGACCGATATTTTGTTCAATGGTTAAATGGGAAAACAGATTATTTTCCTGAAACAGCATGGATACCGGGCGATTGGAAGGGGATGTATTGGTATGATTTTCCCCATTCAGCCGGATATCACCGCGTTCTGCGAACTGAAATCCTGCGATTAAACTTAATAATGTACTTTTACCCGCTCCACTCGGGCCGAGGATGGCTATGCGCTCACCCGCCTCAATACTGACGTTGAAACGCATGGCAATTTGTTCATAGGTATAAGTCACATTTTCAAGTTTAATCATGGCGTCGGCCCGGTAAGCGTTCAAGCACACTGAACAAAATAAAACAGAGGAGCAAAAGCAGGAAAGCAGTGACTGCTCCATCCTGACTGCGGTATGCCCCGATTTGCTGGTAGAGATAGAAAGGCAGGGTACGGAAATTTTCGTCACCAAATAACGCCACAATGCCAAAATCCCCGATTGACAGCACACTGGCAAAAGCCAAAGCCTGTGCCAGCGGGATTTTCAGGGCCTTAAGCTCAATCCAGCGCAGTCGATTGAATCCCTTAATATTCAGGGAGTGGCACAATGGATTGTAGCGCGCTGCCAGATCGCGCATTGGGTTATCCAGTACTTTTAACGCATAGGGAATTGCGATTAAGGCATTGGTCAGGATAACCAGCCCGTAAGGAGAATCAGGTAACCCGATGGTATTATTCAGCAGAATGAAAAAGCCTGTCGCAAGCACAATACCCGGCATCGCCAGAATCAGTAAGCCACTGCTTTCCAGAGCCTGTCCCCAGCGCGATAAATGACGCAGGTATAATTCACGGCTGCTCCATAACAGCATCATCGTCAGGAAGATACACAACAACCCCGCTCCCAGCGCGATAACAATGGAGGTTGTGAACGCCTGCCATAATTCGGGTTTACTGAGGACATCTAACACCGCACTGTTCAGCCCATCCATGATGACTGCCAGTAACGGCGGGAGCAGAAGCAGTAATGCGATAGTGATAAGCAATCCGTCACATAACTTTTTCGACCAGGAATCCTGTGGGTTACGCCATTGTTGCTGATGCCCATAACCTACCGAAAGTATGCCTTTAAGCTTTTGGCTCAGTAACACCAGACCAAGACAGCAAAAGAGTTGGATAAGTGCGAGCAGAGCGGCCTGACCCAGATCGTAGTCATACTTGATAGCTTGATAAATAGAGAGTTCAATCGTGGTTGCAGAAGGGCCGCCGCCTAATGTCAGTACGGTGGCAAAGCTGGCGAAGCACAGCATGAAAATCAGTGCGCCTGTTGGCAAAATCTGGCGGCGCAGGTAAGGCCATTCGACAAAACGAAAATGTTGCCACTCATTCATACCAAGCTGAGCTGCAAGCTGCCGTTGTTCTATTGCAATATTTTCCAGTGACTGGAGTAATAAGCGTGTAGCCATCGGCATATTGAAGAAAATATGTGCCAGTAAAATACCCTGAAGACCATAAGGTGTGAAATGGTATTCAATTCCTATCCACTGGCAAAGACTGGCCAGCCAGCCAACGCGTCCGTAAACAGTCAGTATGCCAAACAGAGCGACTAAAACCGGCAGAACCAGCGTCATGGCACACAGGCGTAGGAAAAGCGTTCTGCCCGGAAAGCGGCGGCGATAGAGCGCTCTGGCCAGAAATATGGCGGGTATCACTGAAAATAAGGCGGATAAAAATGCTTGCCAGAAAGTAAAACGAATCACATGCCACAAATAGCTGTCATTCAGAAATACCTGCCAGTGACTTTCAGGCGCATAAAAAAACAGTACGCCAAAAGCGGAAAGCGCAATGAGGAGCAACAGGCCGGAGGCAATTACCCCCGGCAATAACCAACCCGCGATTAACGGCTTACAGCACTTTGCCATGTACGGATCCATTGTATTCGGTGTTTTGCTACTTCATCTGCGTTGAATTGCAGTGATTTCTCTGGCACAGGCAGTTGTTTGAACACTTCTGGCAGAGGAATATCAGTAACAGGATACATCCACTGTGTAGTCGGAAGAACTTGCTGGAATGTAGGGGAGAGCATGAATTGCATGAATTTCTGAGCCAGTTCAGGCTGCTTGCTTGAAGCCAGCTGTGCAGCAACTTCAACCTGTAAATAGTGCCCCTCATCAAATATGGCTGCGGCATAATTATTCTTTTTCTCGGACATGATGTGATAGCCCGGTGAGGTGGTATAGCTGAGCACCATATCGCCTTCTCCTTTCAGGAATAACCCGTAGGCTTCACTCCAGCCTTTAGTTACCGTCAGCGTTTTCTTGGCTATGTTCTGCCACTCTTGTGCGGCCTTATCACCATAGAGTTCCTGCATCCAGAGTAAAAAACCTAAGCCGGGGGTACTGGTGCGCGGGTCCTGATAAATAATCTTCCAGTTCTGCTGGCTGTTAATGAGCTCAGCCATACTTTTTGGGGGATTAGGCAGGGTGTTTTTATTGTAAATAAAAGCAAAATAACCGTAATCGTAGGGAATAAAAGTACTGTTATTCCAGGTGAAAGGCAGTTTTAATTTTGTGGTATCAATGCTGACAGGGGTGAATAACCCTGTCTGTTGAGCAGACTGAATCAGGTTATTATCTAAACCCAGCACGATATCAGCCTGGGTTTTTTTACCTTCCATTCTTATACGGTTCAGTAAAGAAACACCATCCTCCAGCGCAACGAGTTTTAATTCACAGTCACACTCAGATTCAAAAGCTTTTTTAATAGCCGGGCCTGCTCCCCACTCGGAGGCAAACGAATCATAAGTATAAACAGTCAGTGTAGGCTTAGCCTGTGCTGCCTGAGCAAAGGCACATGCAGAAACCGATAATGCACTGATTGCGATCAACCGGGAAAATAAACGCTTAAACACTTTGCTCTCCTGTCGTTATTAATAGTGGTTATTAATAATCGTTATTAGCACTCATAATTAAACAAGTGACCAGCAGGTTGGTAAAGGATTTGAGAAAGTGTCTGATAAAATGACTGCTATATATCAATGAGTAGTGGCTCAAATCCCTACGCCGGTACCAACCGGATCAGGTTCTACGGGTTTGCTCTCAGCGATGTTGTCCGACAACAATCGCACCCCGTTGAGATGAGCATATTGTAGAGGCTAAAGTAGTGACTGCAAAGCCTCATTAATATATCTGACATCTTTCTGACTATTTTTTCTGATTTATTGGCTGTGCTCACATTCCTGCTATCGTTTTATAAATAGGCGGAGATCCGAGTTCCAAAGGGGTGTTTCCTTACCGCCGGGATGCAATTCTAAATCCATTAGGTATAGAGGTTTACCGCTTGAGGGGAGTGTGAAACAATTAGCTATCTTTTCAAATTCGTTTTATCGAGAGGTAGTCTGGTGATCGATGATGATGGCTACCGCCCGAATGTAGGAATTGTAATTTGTAATCGTCAGGGGCAGGTTCTGTGGGCCCGCCGTTATGGACAGCATTCATGGCAGTTCCCCCAAGGAGGTATCAATCCGGGAGAATCGCCAGAGCAAGCGATGTATCGTGAGTTGTTCGAAGAAGTTGGTTTAAGTCGCAAAGATGTACGGGTTTTAGCCTCCACTCGTAGCTGGTTGCGTTACAAATTACCCAAACGTTTGGTGCGTTGGGATACAAAGCCCGTTTGTATCGGGCAAAAGCAACGCTGGTTTTTATTGCAGCTGCTTTGCAGTGAAAAAGAGATTAATGTGCAGCGCAGTAGTACACCAGAATTTGATGGTTGGCGGTGGGTGAGTTATTGGTACCCTGTCAGGCAAGTTGTTTCCTTTAAACGGGATGTGTATCGCCGTGTGATGAAAGAGTTTTCCTCCATCGTGATGCCAGTACAGGAATCAGCGCCACAACCCTACTCAGCCTATTATCGTCGTAGAAGAAGTTAGGTAATTGTTATGCTCATGCGCTTACGGGAAATTGTTGAAAAGGTTGCGATGGCAACGAATTTATCGGAAGCGCTTGAGCTGTTAGTTAATGAAACCTGTTTAGCAATGAACACGGATGTTTGTTCTATTTATCTGGCCGATCATCAGCGCCAGCGTTATTACCTGATGGCAACCCGGGGGTTGAAGAAGCCGGGAAAGCGCACGGTCAGCCTCTCCTTTGACGAAGGTGTTGTGGGTGAAGTCGGGCGCTTGTCAGAGTTAATCAACCTTGCTGATGTACGTGATCACCCCAGCTTCAAATATATTCCTCAAGTAAAAGAAGAGAATCTCCGGGCCTTTTTAGGTGTTCCGATCATCTACCGCCGCCAATTGCAGGGGATTTTGGTCGTTCAGCAAAATGAGCGGCGCTCGTTTGATGAAAGTGAAGAGTCTTTTATGGTGACTCTTGCCATGCAATTGGCGGCGATCCTTGCTCAGGCCCAGGTTCGTGGATTATCAAGTCAGTATTGTCAGACCCATATCAAAGCACTGGCGGTCTCTCAGGGTATTGCGATGGCTCAGGGCTGGCAGGATTGTTCCCAGCCATCACTTGAGCAGGTATCTGAAGCGTTAACACTCGATTATCAGGCAGAACGTTCCCGCCTGACCCGTGCGCTTGAGCAGGCAACAGCAGAATGTCGCCGGATAAGTAAACGCTTTACTGCCAGCTCGCAGAAAGAAAGTGCTGCTATTTTTGATCTCTATTCCCACTTACTGAATGATCCGAAACTTAAACAGGATCTGTTCCACTCAGTTGATAATGGTTTTATCGCAGAGTGGGCGGTAAAAAGTGTTGTGGAGAAATATGCGGAACAATTTGCCAATCTTCAGGATGCCTATATGCGGGAAAGGGCTTCTGATCTACGGGCGCTCGGGCAGCGGTTACTCTTTCATCTGGACGATGATTTTACCGGCAATAGCCAGTGGCCAGAGCGTTTTATTCTGGTGGCAGATGAACTCAGCGCTAACTTACTGGCTGAAATCCCGCAGGATAAGCTGGTGGGTGTTATTGTGCGTGATGGGGCAACGCATTCACATTCTGCAATCTTAGTCAGGGCGATGGGAATACCGGCGATTATGGGTGCTGATATTCATCCGGAATTGCTGCATAACCGAATGTTGATTCTGGATGGTTATCGGGGAGAATTTTTCATTGATCCAGAGCCGCTGGTTGTTCAGGAATATCGCCAGATCATTGAAGAAGAGCGGGTTCTCAGTAAACTGGCCGAAGGGGGGCAGCAACAAAAAGCCCGGCTTAAAAGTGGAGAGAGGGTGCGGGTTCAACTCAATGCAGGGTTGAGCCTGAAATATGAGCAACAAATAGGCGATAGTATTGATGGCGTCGGGTTGTATCGTACTGAGATCCCTTTTATGCTGCACAGCGGTTTTCCATCAGAAGATGAACAGAAAAATCGCTATCAGGAAATGCTGACACTTTTCCCTGACAAATCAGTTGTATTGAGAACACTGGATATTGGTGCTGACAAACATCTTCCTTATATGCCTATTAATGAAGAAAACCCTTGCCTTGGTTGGCGGGGAATTCGCATAACGCTGGATCAACCGGAAATATTTCTGATCCAGCTTAGGGCGATGTTGAAAGCGAATATATCGATCGGAAATCTGAAAATATTGTTGCCGATGGTAAGCTGTATTGAAGAGATTGATGAAGCCAAAAAACTGATCAACAGGGCAAAGACAGAAGTTGAACAATCCGCTGCCACAACCATTGCGATGCCACAAATTGGCGTCATGGTAGAAGTGCCCTCTCTGATCCTGCTGTTACCACAATTGAAGAAACGCGTTGATTTTATCTCTATTGGCACCAACGACTTAACTCAGTATTTACTTGCGGTGGATCGTAATAATACCCATGTTGCTTCTTTGTATGACAATCTTCATCCGGCAATGATTAAGGCCTTAAAACAGATTGTTGATGAAAGTCAGCGCATTGGTTTACCCGTTAGTGTTTGTGGTGAAATGGCGGGTTTGCCGATGGGGGTGCTGATATTAGTTGGTTTGGGTTATCGTTGCCTGAGCATGAGCGGTCGGAGTATTCCACGAATTAAATACCTATTACATCATTTAGATTCCGCAGAACTGAGTTATTTTATTCAGGAAATCCTGAGAGCAGAAACCACCCAACAGGTGAAAGAAATCTGTTCTGCTTTTATGGAAACCCACGGCCTTGGTGGGCTGGTGCGTGGTGGCATTTAGCCGCCCATGCTATTATTTACCATTGTTATTTAAGGTGATCGGTTATTTACGGTGATCTGTTATTTACAATGATCTGCCTTAGGGCATTCACACAACATTATTTTTAGTGGGGAACGATGAGCACTAGCTATCTGGCATTTCCTAATATTGATCCGGTCATATTCTCAATCGGGCCGGTATCACTTCACTGGTACGGTTTTATGTATTTGGTTGGCTTTGTTTTTGCCATGTGGCTGGCAAATCGTCGGGCAGCAAAACCAAATAGTGGCTGGGAGAAGAACGAAGTAGAAAACCTGTTGTATGCGGGGTTTGTCGGTGTATTCCTCGGCGGGCGTCTCGGGTATGTTCTGTTCTATAACCTCCCGGTGTTTATGGAGAACCCCCTGTATCTGTTTAAGGTCTGGGATGGCGGGATGTCTTTCCACGGCGGGCTGATCGGTGTTATTTGTGCCATGTGGTGGTTCTCCCGCAGGACGAAACGTCACTTCCTGCAAACCGCCGATTTTGTTGCTCCACTGGTTCCTTTTGGCTTAGGCATGGGGCGCATTGGTAACTTTATCAATGGCGAACTGTGGGGGCGTGTTACGCTTGATACACCGTGGGCAATGTTGTTCCCCGGTTCTCAAAGTGAAGACATCGCACTGGCAACTAAAGACCCTTCTTTATGGCCTATTCTGGAAAAATATGGTGTTCTGCCCCGTCACCCCTCACAACTGTACGAAATGATACTGGAAGGCATCGTACTGTTTATCATCCTTAATTTATTTATCCGTAAGTCACGCCCGATGGGAAGCGTCTCAGGATTATTCCTGATCGGTTACGGTGCATTCCGCATCATCGTTGAGTTTTTCCGTCAGCCTGATGCCCAACTCGGATTATTTGATGGGATCAGTATGGGGCAGATCCTTTCCATCCCAATGATTTTAGTCGGGATATTGATGATGATATGGGCCTATAAACGTCCCAGCAACAATAATACCGGCAACAATACGCGAAAAAATACGCAGAAAGACAAGGTACAAGAGGCAAAATGAAACAGTATCTGGATTTAATGAAAAAAGTGCTGGAAGAAGGCACAGCAAAAGATGACCGCACAGGCACAGGAACACTTTCGATCTTTGGTCATCAGATGCGTTTCAATTTGCAGGAGGGTTTTCCGCTGGTGACAACCAAGCGTTGCCATCTTCGTTCCATTATTCATGAATTGTTATGGTTTCTGAATGGTGATACTAATATCAAATACCTGCATGAAAATGGTGTCAGTATCTGGGACGAATGGGCTGATGAAAATGGTGATTTAGGCCCGGTTTATGGTAAACAGTGGCGCTCATGGGGAGCACCGGATGGCCGCCAGATTGATCAGCTGACCAGCGTTATTGAACAGTTGAAAAGTGACCCGGACTCGCGTCGGATCATCGTTTCTGCCTGGAATGTCGGAGAACTGGATAAAATGGCACTGGCACCATGTCATGCTTTCTTCCAGTTCTATGTGGCAGATGGCAAACTGTCCTGCCAGCTTTACCAGCGCTCCTGTGATGTTTTCTTGGGGCTACCATTTAACATCGCCAGCTACGCATTGTTGGTGCATATGATGGCTCAGCAGTGTGATCTAGAAGTGGGTGATTTTGTTTGGACGGGTGGTGATACTCACCTTTATAACAACCACATGGAACAGACGAAACTCCAACTGAGCCGCGAACCGCGCGCATTGCCGAAACTGGTTATCAAACGTAAGCCAGCATCGTTGTTCGATTATCGATTCGAAGACTTTGAAATCGAAGGCTATGACCCGCATCCGGGTATTAAAGCACCGGTTGCAATCTAATTCTGATTTAATTCAGTCAGTAAAAATAATTACCTATTTTTTCCGTCCCCGTTTTGGGGATGGAAATATTCTTTTTATATTTAGATATCATTGGATAAGTAAACCAGTAAAGAAAAAAACAATTTAATAAATTATCATTTCTGGAAAACCTGAATACCCTTCACAGAAGAAATAAATTAACGAAAAAGTGACAAAGATATACTGCATGGATTTCAAGATGCATCACAGCCAATAAAGAGTGAGAGTTTTTGAAATGAAAAGTAAATCTATTGAAAAAAAAGTGGAAAGTTTTTCGGAGGATATATTTCACGCCTGTTCAATGAAAGTACCGTCAAGTAGTGAAAAAATACGATTGCAACATGGAGAGCATGGCGGAAGTTGTGTCTTTTTCAATCCGACTGGTACTGATACCCGTTTTGGTTTAACTGACGGGATAAATGGCACAATGTATCTGGCGAGTGATCCCCTGACGGCAATGAAAGAAGTATTTCAGGGGAAGTTGGGGATTCGGGAATCTGATCTGGAAAATTTCTATATTGGTATTGTTGTCATCGAAAAGGATCTGAAGCTCCTTGATACAACAAAATTAATAAAGAAAACCTCGTTGACACTCAACGATATGACCACATCATCCCGGAAAACAACTCAATTACTGGCCAAAAAAGTCCATGTAGCTGGGCTGAATGGGATCAAATTTTCTTCTAACGTGACGACTGAAGAATGTTTTGCTCTATGGCATGATGTTCCCGATGGAACCGGAATTGCAGTCACTAAAGCGTATTCTATACAGCGCCTTAGTGAATTTGAATATCAGGGAGAAGCTGTGGCAGATATTCTGGTAGAACAATTAGGAATTCCGGTAGAAGAAGGCTGATATTGAAATTTATAGAATATAAAGACAGATAGGGGAAAATTATCCCCCTTTTCCTGATTATGCGGCATCCTGAGAGCCGTATAAGTGAACAAGATGATGCAATTCCTGCATAACGGCATCAGATGCCCCCTCTTGTAATAACTGGGCAACGCTAAATTCTTTTCCTTCTGGAAATATGCCATTCAATGCGGTATTACGTTTTTCCATAAAGAATGAATATTGCAGGCGATCACTAAACCCTTTTTCTTTCAGTAAAGGCAGTAATTGACCAATTCCTTTTAATACACCTTTATTAGAAATCTTGCTGTTATCAGTAAACTGAAATACTGGAAAATAAAATTCCCCATCAATATTTAGTGCTAACAGTTTTCCCGCATCTTTCCAATTTTTAACGGTCACTTTCGATACACCTAATTGCTTGGCAGCTTCTGAGGAGGAAAGTACTCCGCCATCTTTTTTCAGGTTTTCCATGAAAATGAGCTTACTTTTTAAGCGGCGCAATAGCGTTTTCTTTTCAGGAGTAATTTCTTCTATTGCCATCGCCTTAGTTGTGCTGGCCAGAACTTCAAACATAAATTCAACATCACTCTTTCCCAATATACGTTTATCGATATGGGCCTGACCTGAGGTAAATGCTTTTCTTATGATGTCAGAAACAGTTGCAATGCGGTCTATCACTACATCCGTGTCGTTGTAATCACGGGCTTGGGCATAAGTGTTCATCTGATACTCCTTATGTAAGTTGCATCTTGAAATATGCAGAAGGTAAGCTATTTTATTAACGATTTTATATTTAGCATAGTATATTAAATCATTAATGCGATCAAATTTCAATCAGTTATGTCATTATTGCAACTGTGCGGAAATGGTTTTACTCACATCTCAGATGTACGATGATTCCAGAGTCTCTTGGTGATATTACCGAGCAGGTTCGCAAATAAAATGTAACCCCGCAATATACTGATTTCTTTCCTCAAATCCTCTCGCATAAATAGAAACTGACGCTTTTACTCTCTTTCGGATTGAAGATATTTTACCTGTCGGAATGAATTGCGGCATAGGCTGAATACTGATGGGGAATAAACAAAATGGATTCACGCTATTAGAACTGTTGGTAGCAATGGTTTTAGTTTCTATGAGTCTGCTCTGGGGGCTGTATAGCTGGGGAAATTATCAGAACAGCCTGCACTTACAATCGGCAGCGCAGAATGTGTTGTCGTTTATGGAGAGGCAGCAGGCTCTGGCTAATTATCAGAACCGGGAACGGACATTATGGCTGGTGACCGGTCCGCCCTGGTGTCTGGTTTCATCAGTCACTAAAAGCAGTGATTGCCATGAAGGTGAGGGCGAACGGGTTAGCTCCCCCCATGATGATGTGTTTCTGGCATCAGCAACCAGCCATCGAATTGATTTTTATGGTATCCGGAATACCGCAATGCCAGCCAGCTTTGCGCTGGCAAATGCTGCCGGAGAAATAAGTGTTGTGATCTCAGGGCGGGGCAGGATCAGGACATGCAGTAATAATCTAAATCAGCTGCCTGATTGTGAGGGAATAAAAAACCTATGAGCTGGGCTATTGGCTATTGCAGGCAAAAACAGTCAGGTTTTTCCCTGTTGGAAGTGTTAGTGGCCATGTTGGTTGGTAGTGTCATTTTTATTGCGATGGCAAAAACCTATCCGGTTTTATCGAGTCAGATACTCGATCTTTATCGTCAGTATCGTCTTCATTATCTGGTCAACCGAGTGGTACATATGATGGAAAAAGATCTCCGGCGAGCGGGTTATTGCCTGAACAGAAAGCAATGTAAAGGGGAACCGCTGGTGATCCAAAATAAACAGGCTGAATCTATAAACTCCTGCTTTATTATCGCTTTTGATCTTAATTTAAATAATCGCTGGGAAGAACCTGAACATGCAGCCTCTGAATTCTTTGGTTATCGGCTAAATAATCGCATTCTAGAATGGAAAAGAGGGGCGGTAAACTGTCAGGACAATGGCTGGGAACGGCTTTTTGATCCCAAAGAGGTAAATATTGATAAGTTTCACCTTGAACAATCGCGGTCACCGCATGGGGTAATATTTATCACGTTATCCATCAAGGCCAGTTGGGTGAAATCTCCTTCTATTATTCATCATTATCGCACCACAATCCGGTTGCGTAATATCAGGAAATAATTCGGTGAATCAACACGGGTATTCAAGATGCGAACAGCAAAGCGGAAATGCCTTATTGATCTCTATTCTTATGATGCTGACATTAAGTTTGATGACGCTGAAAGCACTTCATTATCAACAGGAAAACGCCATGTTAATGATGTTCGATGAACAACGGTATCTGAATGCTTTTCAACAGGCAGAATCATCTCTGTCGTGGGGAAAAGTCCAGTCATGGCCGCTTGAGTCACAAGAACTGGAAAACTGGTACTGTTTACAAAAGCCCGGCTCTTATCTGAAAAGCTGCCTCCGGCACTTTGAGGACAATCTTTTTCTGTTAAGGGGAACGGCACAGTTTGCATCTGGAGAACAGCTTGAATTTTATCAATGGATGAAACGGATGAAATACTTAAATCGGGATACACTTATTCCTACTGAAAGTGGCTGGCTGGATTTTTGCCCTGTGACTCAGGCTGCTTTTTGTTTATGAACGTTGTTTATGAAAATCGTTTATGAAAATAGCCCCGATAAACCAGAGAAATAACCGACAGAGTGGCATAAGTTTGCCGGAGGTTATGGTGGCATCTGTGGTGTTCGCTATCTCCCTGTTAGGTTTGATGCGTTACCATCAGGCGCTGTCATCAAATTTTCAGCAGTACTGGCTGCAACTCAAGGCAGTAAAGCTGGCACATGAACAATTGGAACGATATGAACCATCAGAAGGCAAACCTCCACGGGATGAAACAGCTCCACAACAAGGGTGGGAAACTGAGTTTCAGCAGGAATTTGAATTATCGGGGTGCTACCGGATAACGGTGAAGGTGACAAAAGGCTATAATCCTTCAGGTAAATTAGAACGCTGGTTTTGTGCAGGTGGGAGTATTGATGTTTACAGTTTATCATTCAAATCAACTTGATCTTCTGAAGGAGTTGATGACGAGATTTATTAGGGAAAAACCTCTCGCCAACCCATTTGACAAAGAAGTGATTCTGGTTCAAAGCCCCGGTATGTCACAGTGGTTGCAAATTCAGTTGGCTGAAAAACTGGGGATTGCGGCAAATATCGAGTTTCCACTACCGGCAACGTTTATCTGGCAGATGTTCACTGTGGTATTACCGGACGTTCCTAAAGAAAGTGCATTCAGCAAAGATGCTATGAAATGGAAACTGATGACACTTTTACCTGATCTGTTAACAGAACCTGAATTTATAGCACTCAGGCATTATCTTGATCAGGATAACGATAAACGCAAAATTCACCAATTGGCGGGTAGGGTAGCTGACCTGTTTGACCAGTATCTGGTTTATCGTCCGCAATGGCTGGAAAGTTGGGAAAAAGGGCAACTTGTTGAAGGGCTGAGTGCCAGTCAGGAGTGGCAAAAGCGGCTATGGGTTGCACTGAACGAATATACTCTTCAATTGCAGCAGCCTATGTGGCATCGTGCCAACTTATATAGCCGGTTTATTTCAACGCTGGAAGAGGGCAATTTTCCACGAGAAAAACTGCCTTCACGGGTTTTTATCTGTGGCATATCTTCCCTGCCACCCACTTATATGCAGGTAATTAAGGCGCTGGGGCAACAGATTGATATCCATCTGATGTTTACCAACCCATGCCAATATTATTGGGGGGATATTCAGAGTTATACATTTCTCGCCAGACTGAACAGCCGTAAACCTAAACATTATCGCACTCAGAAAAACCTAGAGCGGTTCCGAGACCCAGAGAATGCCCCTTCTCTTTTCAACGAAGAAGGTGAACAGGAACTGAGTAATCCGTTATTGGCATCATGGGGAAAACTGGGACGAGATAATCTTTATCTGCTGTCACAGCTGGAGCCAGATGCTGATATTCATGGCTTTGTTGAACAGGAGCCGGGCTGCCTTTTACATCAGATTCAGCGTGATATTCTGGACCTTGAAGATCATGCCCAGATTGGTTCCACGGAAAACACATTCAGTAATAGCCTGAAAAAACGTCCGATCGATCGAAAAGATCGCTCAGTGTCTTTTCACTCATGCCATAGCCCACAAAGAGAAGTGGAAGTTTTACAGGATTATGTCCTGCGCCTGTTAGATGAAAATCCCTCTCTGACGCCACGGGATATTATTGTGATGATGGCGGATATCGACAGTTATACACCTTATATTCAGGCTGTATTCGGTAATGCCCCGAGTGAACGTTATATTCCTTTTGCTATTTCTGACCGTAAAGCCCGTCAGGCACATCCGGTATTACAGGCTTTCATTACGCTGCTGGATTTACCTCAAAGCCGTTTTACCGCAGAGCAGGTATTGGCACTATTGGAAGTCCCGGCACTGGCGGGTAAATTTTCAATTCAGGAAGAAGGGCTGCGTTTATTACGTCGTTGGGTAAAAGAATCCGGGATCTGTTGGGGGCTGGACGATGACAATATTGAAGCGCTGTCCCTACCTGCTACAGGGCAGAATACCTGGCATTTTGGCCTGACACGTATGCTATTGGGTTATGCGATGGATAGCCATGCTGGGCCGTGGAATGATGTTTTACCTTATGATGAATCCAGCGGATTGGCAGCAGAGCTGGCAGGGCAACTGGCTGAGTTTCTGATGGAGCTAAACCGCTGGCGCAAGATCCTGAGTGAAGAACAGCTTCTGGCGGACTGGCTCAGTATTTGTCCGCAATTGCTGGAAACCTTTTTTATTGCAGATCATGAAACAGAACTGGTATTGGCATTGATTACCCAGCAATGGCAGAAAGTAGTAGAAAATGGCCTGTATGCGCATTATGACCAAAAAATACCGCTGGTATTGTTGCGTGATGAACTGGCACTTCGTTTTGATGATGAAAAGATAAGCCAGCGTTTTCTGGCGGGTTCACTGAATTTCTGTACCCTGATGCCCATGCGTTCTGTTCCTTTTAAAGTTGTTTGTCTGCTGGGAATGAATGATGGGGTTTATCCGCGAACTATTCCGCCACTTGGCTTTGATCTCATGGCAGAAAAAAGCCAGAGAGGTGATCGGAAACGGCGTGATGATGACCGCTATCTGTTTCTGGAGGCCTTGATCTCAGCAGAAGAATGTCTTTATGTCAGCTATATCGGTAAATCCATCCGCGATGATAAAGAGTGCAACCCCTCCGTGCTGGTGAATGAATTGCTGGATTATATTTGCCAGAGTTGCCGCTTGCCGGAAGATGAGATGCTGAATGTTGATGACAGCGCAAAAAGGATCAGAAACTATTTATTGCTCCAGCATACCCGTGTCCCTTTTGCGATAGAAAATTTTCAGCCTGAACATGAACAACAAAGTTATGCGGCTGAATGGCTGCCGGCGGCCAGTTTGCAGGGCGTTTCCCCGGTTTATTTTGGTCAGCCATTAGATTGTGACACCAGCGAAATAAAAGAGGTATCACTGGATGAGCTGGTGCGGTTCTATCGCCATCCGGTCAGGGCATTCTTCCAGCAAACACTGAAAGTCCATTTTGTTATTGAAGAAACGGAGCTGCCTGAAGAAGAGCCTTTTGTATTGGATCACCTGCAACGTTATCAATTCAACCAACTATTGCTAAATATCCTGATTGAACAGGAACAGCCTGAATCGCTGTTTTATCACCTGCGTGCATCTGGCGGGCTGCCGCATGGCGCATTTGGGGAAGTGTACTGGCTTAATCAGTTGGAAGCGATGCAGTTACTGGCAGATAAGATCCGTGAAGAGAGAGTAGAGAGTTCTGTTATTGAGCTATGCTATGAATTGGATACTGTCACGTTGACCGGAAAGGTGAATAAAGTTCAACCGGATGGAATTTTATGTTGGCGTCCAGCGAACTTAACTGCCAATGATGGTATCCAACTATGGATTGAGCACCTTGCCTATTGCCTTTCTGGAGGAGACGGCGAAAGCCGCATATATGGAAGAGAAAACAGTGCATGGCGTTTTTCGTCATTATCGGTTAACGAAGCCAGAGATTATCTGAATCATCTGGTTGCTGGTTATTTTCAGGGAATGACAGAGCCTCTTCCCCTATTTTGCCGGAGTGGTTGGGCATGGCTTGAGGCTTGTTATGACAGGGAAAACCAGCAGATCGATTTTAGTGAAGAAACTCAGCAAAAAGCAGAAAGTAAATTAATGCTGCAATGGCTGGGAGCACAAGGAAAAAATGGTGAAATTAACGATGCATATACTCAAAGGGCATTCAGGCAGGTAGATCAATCGTTTTGGGTTCGCATGAAACACGAGGTACAGAGTTATTTGTTACCGATGGCGCACCATCTAAAAAAGACATAACAGGCAATAGGGAGAATATTAGGTAATGCCTAAACATGTTATTCGCATCATGACGATGCTTTTTTTATTTTTCTGGGAAGTCACCGTATATGCCAAACCGTCTTGGCAGCCGTTACCGGAAACGATTCATAAAAGTGAACGTGACTCACGTGAATATCGCGCTATCCAACTGCAAAATGGTATGACAGTCCTGCTGGTTTCAGATGAAAAAGCGGTTAAGTCTCTGGCGGCTGTAGCACTTCCTGTCGGTCATGTGGAGAACCCGGATAATCAGCTTGGGCTGGCCCATTATCTGGAACATATGGTGCTGATGGGGTCTAAACGCTACCCTCAGCCGGGCGGTTTTGCCGAGTTTTTGCAGAAAAACGGAGGAAGCCGTAATGCCAGCACTTCATCTAACAGAACCGCTTTTTATCTGGAAGTTGATAATGGAGCTTTAGCAGAGGCGACAGATCGTATGGCCGATGCACTGGCCGAGCCTTTGCTGGATCCGGTCAATGCAGATCGTGAGCGTCATGCCGTTGATAACGAGATGACCATTGCCCGTGCAGGTGAAGGGCATCGAATCTGGCAGATCCGTTCAGAAACGCTTAATCCGGCCCACCCTAACGCCCGTTTTGCTGGTGGTAATCTGGAAACACTGAAAGATAAGCCAGACAGTAAGTTACAGACGGCACTTATGGATTTTTATCAGCGCTACTATTCAGCCAATCTAATGAAAGGGGTGCTGTATGGAAAACAGCCTATAGACAAACTGGCTCAAATTGCCGCAGAGACTTTTGGCCGTATTCCTAATCGGAATGCTTCTGTGCCTGCTATCACAGTCCCGGCGATAACGGAGAAGGAAGAAGGCATCATTATCCATTATGTGCCATCCAAACCGTACAAATCATTGCAACTGGAGTTCAGTATTCCTAATGAAATTGCGAATTTTCGCAGTAAAACCGAGGGTTACATTAGTTATCTGATTGAAAACCGCAGTGAAAATACTTTATCTGATTGGTTACTGAAACAAGGATTAGCCGAAGGGATCAGCGCCAGTGCTAACCCAAATGTTGATGGTAATTCGGGTTCATTCAGTATTTATGTCGAATTGACCGACAAAGGCCTTCAACAGCGTGATCAGGTTATTGCTGCCATCTTTTCTTACATTAACCTGTTGAAGCAGAAAGGCATTCAACAGAGTTATTTTGATGAAATGGTTAAGGTATTCAATTTGTCATTCAAGTACGCATCAATCGTACGGGATATGAACTATATTGAATCGTTAGCCGATACGATGCTGATAGTGCCGGTTTCCCATGTGCTGGATGCCCCCTATCTTGCTGATAAATATAATCCTAAAGCCATTCTCAGACGATTGGATCAACTGACACCTGAAAATGCCCGCATCTGGTTTACCAGCCCGGAAGAGCCACACAACAAAGAAGCTTATTTTGTTCAGGCACCGTATCAGGTTAATAAAATCAGCCCAAAACAGCTTGAGGAATGGCAAAAACTTGAAAAAGGAATGTCATTTTCTTTACCGGAACTGAACCCTTATATTCCTGATAACTTAACTCTGATTAAAGCATCGGGTAGCCAGAAACATCCCCGAATGATTCTGGAACAGCCTAATGTGCGTTTGCTTTATATGCCGAGCCAATATTTTGCGGATGAACCGAAAGCAAACATCGTGCTGGAGCTACGTAATGCTGATGGTATGAAAAGTGCTAAAGAACAGGTGACCTACTCACTGTTATCTTATCTATCTGATCTTGCACTGCATCAGCTTGGCTATCAGGCATCAGTCGCCGGTATGAGTGCATCAGTCGGGTATGCGGATGGTCTGCAAATAGGAGTATATGGTTATACTCAGCATTTACCTGAATTATTAACTTCTACCATTAGCCAGTACATGGCATTTAGGCCAACTCAGACTGAGCTGCAACAAGCGAAGTCCTGGTATCGTAACCAACTGGAAATGGCGAATGAAGGCAAAGCTTATGAAATGGCAATGCAGCCTGTTTCCCGCTTATCCGGCGTGCCTTATATCGAACAGGCTGAACTCCTGAAATCACTGGATGGCGTCAGCATTGATGATGTTATTAAATACCGTCAGAAGATGATCCAAAGTGCTGCTTTACAAGCGATGATCTTTGGCAATTTAACTGAAAAGCAAAGCGTTGACATTATTAACTCTGCACATAAACAGCTCGGGAATCAGGGAACAGAATGGTGGAGTGGTGAGCATATCGAATTGGATCGCCCTTATGCCGTGAATTTCGAAGGTACTGCCAGCAGCACCGATAATGCGTTGGCTGAGATTTATATTCCAACGGGATATGATCGCAGTACTGGTGCTGTCTATTCCAATCTGTTGAGTAGCATTTTATCTCCCTGGTTCTATGATCAATTAAGAACAACAGAACAACTGGGCTATGCAGTTTTCGCTTTCAATACAAGGGTCGGAGAGCAGTGGGGGCTGGGATTCCTGTTGCAGAGTAACAGCAAGCAGCCGGATTACCTGCACCAGCGATATCTGAGCTTCTATCAGCAGGCTGAAAAGAAATTACGGGCGATGTCTGATGCTGAATTTGAGCAGTATAAAACGTCATTACTCACGGAAATGCGTCAGCCGCCACAAACGTTTTCTGGAGAGGCATCCCGTTACAGTCATGACTTTGGTCGTAATAACTTCAGTTTTGATACCAGAGAAAAATTACTGACTTCTCTTGAAAAAGTGACTAAAGCACAATTGATGGAGTTTTACGATAAAGCAGTCATGAAACGTCAGGGATTGGCACTTATTTCACAGATTACCGGGAAGAAAGGCTCACTTCATCAATATGCGCAGTTGAAAGGTTGGAAAACTTATCCGAATGTATCCACCTTCCAGAAAAAACTACCGGTTAAGGTGAATGCTCAGTGAGCACAGAAATACTCAGTAACATAACGTCTCATAAACTTAACCCATTAACATTGCCGTTGCATGGTCAGCGGCTAATTGAGGCTTCAGCAGGAACAGGAAAGACCTATACGATAGGTTTACTCTACCTGCGCCTGTTACTCGGACTGGGCGGCGATGCCGCCTTTTTCCGTCCTCTTAATGTTGAAGAGATCCTGGTTGTAACTTTTACCGAAGCTGCAACAGATGAATTACGTGGTCGTATCCGTGACAATATTCACCAGCTACGGCTGGCATGTATTCGGCAGGATAACGACGTGAGTGATCCGGTTTATCAGCAATTGCTGGCCGAGATCCCTGACAGGCAAAGTGCCGCCGCTTGGCTACTGGCTGCTGAACGTCAGATGGACGAAGCGGCAATTTACACGATTCACGGTTTTTGTCAGAGAATGCTGGTGCATAATGCGTTTGAATCCGGTGTATTGTTCGAGCAGACACTGATTCAGGATGAATATCCTCTGCGTAAGCAGGGGTGTGCAGATTTCTGGCGTCGTCACTGTTACCCCTTATCACTTTCAATGGCGACGGTAATTAGTCAGGAATGGAGTGGGCCGGAGGCTCTGCTGATGGATGTTTTAGCCCATTTGCAGGGGGACATGCCTTATATCGTTAATGCGCCGGATGAGAATGAAACCTTAGTCAGCCGACATGAAAAGATAATTGCCCTGATCGACGGAGTAAAACAGCAGTGGAATGAAGCAATACCGGATTTACAGGCGCTGATTGAAAATTCTGGGGTAGATAAGCGTAGTTACAGTAAGAAAAATCTGCCTAACTGGCTGAATGAGGTTTCTGAATGGGCCAACTCACAAACCAGAGATTATCAGCTTGCTGAAAAACTGGATAAATTCTGCCAGTCAAGGCTGGAAGAAAAGGCCAAAAAGGGCGAGATTCCCCACCATCCTGTATTTGCTGCTATTGATGATTTATATCAGCAACCGCTGACTCTGCGCGACATTATCCTCTCTAAAGCGATTGTTGAAATACGCCAGTCCGTTAATCAGGAAAAGCTGATGCGTGGGTATATGGGGTTTGATGACCTGCTGACGCGATTAGACATTGCCCTGAAACGGGAAGGAGGAGAGCAGCTTGCGGAGACGATCAGGCAGCGCTATCCCGTTGCCATGATTGATGAGTTTCAGGATACCGACCCGCAACAATACCGGATCTTTCAGGCTATCTATCGTAATCAGTCGGAAAATGGCCTGTTGTTCATTGGCGACCCTAAACAAGCTATTTATGCGTTTCGTGGCGCGGATATTTTCACATATATCCGGGCTCGTTCTCAGGTCAGCGCCCATTACACGCTGGAAACTAACTGGCGTTCTTCCGCACCGATGGTACAAGCTGTTAATACGCTGTTTTCTCATACTGAGAAGCCGTTTCTGTTTGACCAGATCCCGTTTATTCATGTCAATTCCGCAGAGAAAAATCAGAACCTGAAATTCCTGCTCAATGGTCAGGAACAGACGGCCTTACAGTTTTGGCTTCAGTCTGTAGAAGGCGTTTCAAAGGGTGAATATGAAAAGGGGATGGCAAAACTGTGTGCCGCCCAAATCAGAGACTGGTTACAGGCAGGGCAAAACGGTGATGCCTGCTTGCAACAAAATGAAAAGTGCCGTCCGGTTACTGCGGCGGATATTACGGTACTGGTGCGCAATCGCCGTGAAGCAGCGTTGATCCGTGATCAATTGAATGAACTGCAAATCCAGTCGGTCTTTCTTTCCAATCGTGAAAGCGTGTTTGATACGCTGGAAGCGAAAGATTTGCTCTGGCTTTTACAGGCGGTGTTAGCACCGGAAAAAGAACGTGTACTAAGAAGTGCATTAGCCAGTAGTTTATTCGGTCTGAGTGCCCGTCAGATTGATGAGCTGAACCATGATGAAAATAAATGGGATAAGCTGGTGGATGAGTTTGATGGTTACGCGCGGCTGTGGCGTTCACGTGGTGTTCTGCCGATGCTGCGGGCGGTTATGGGGAAATATCAGATTGCAGAAAACCTGCTGGCAGGTTACGAAGGTGAGCGTCGTCTGACTGATATCATGCACATCGGTGAGCTGTTGCAGGAAGAATCATTACAACTGGATAGTGAACACGCAGTCGTTCGTTGGCTGGCACAACAGATTTCCCGCCCTGATCCACAGTCAGAAAGCCAGCAAATGCGGCTGGAAAGTGATAAGCATCTGGTACAGATCTGCACTATTCATAAATCAAAGGGACTGGAATACCCGCTGGTCTGGCTGCCTTTTATTTGCAGTTTCAGGAGACAGGAGCAGGCCATTTATCATGACCGTCAGAATTTTGATACCCATTTCAGTATGTTTCAGGATAGTGAGAAGCTGGAATTAGCGGATGAAGAGCGTTTAGCTGAAGATTTACGTCTGCTTTATGTGGCTCTGACGCGTTCGGTATATCACTGTAGTGTCGGTGTTGCGCCGCTGATTGTCGGCAATAGGAAAAAAAGCGGAGATACGGATTTACACTTTTCTGCTCTTGGTTATTTGGTGCAGAAAGGGGAAAAAGGCAATGCTGAATTACTGCTGCGTAGCCTAGATGAACTCCGGGATGACAATATTCAGGTGACACAGCCAGAAGATTTCGGAGATGAACAGTGGGATCCACAACGGGAAAATACGCTGTCTCTGGTTGCCAGAAAATTTCGGCGTTTCATTCGGGATGACTGGAGAGTGACCAGTTATTCCGGCTTACAAAACTCGTCTGCACATTCATCTTCCCTGCTCCATACCAGCGCATTCGGTGAATCGGTGGAAGTGATTGTGCAATCCATTGCACCGAAACTGGATATTGATGTCAGCGGTGAAAAACAGGCTGAACCATCATCGCTGATGACACCGCATACTTTTCCCCGTGGAGCAACAGCGGGGACTTTTTTGCATTCTATTCTGGAAGATCTGGATTTCAGTTCCCAGCCGGGTCAGCTTTGGCTGGAAGAAAAACTGTCAACAGCAGGGTTTGATGAAAGCTGGGCACCGGTTTTGCAACAATGGATGACAGATATTCAGACGGCAGAATTGAATGAGCAGGGTATGCGCCTTGCGGATATTCCGCGCCATCATCAACAAAACGAGATGCAGTTTTATCTGCCTGTTGATCAGTTGCTGCATTCTAATGCGCTGGATGCGGTGACCCACCGTTATGATCCATTGTCAGCACAATGCACACCATTATCTTTTCATCAGGTGAAAGGCATGTTGAAAGGGTTTATTGATTTGGTGTTTTGCTGGCAGGGTAAGTTTTACGTGGTGGATTATAAATCAAACTGGCTGGGAGAAAGTAGCGGTTCATATACTCAGGAAGCAATGGCCGCAGCTATGATAGAGCATCGGTATGATTTACAGTATCAGCTCTATACACTGGCCTTACATCGTTATCTGCGTCATCGGCTGGTGAACTATGATTATCGGCAGCATTTTGGTGGAGTGATATACCTTTTTCTGCGTGGCATCGATAATAATAATCCGGGGCATGGTATTTATCGCTATCTGCCGCCGGTTGAGTTTGTTGATGAACTGGATGCGCTTTTCAGCGCGGCTGGTGAAGAAGAGAAGGTATGAGTGCAGTTCTATGAATGTCATGATGTCATTATTGCAGCAGGCAGTGGCCCAGAAACTACTGCGCCCATTGGATGTACAATTTGCCTATGCGATGGTTGAAGATGAAAACCCATTGCTGTTATTAATTACCGCCTATTTGAGTGCGGAAGCGGGAGCCGGTCATGTTTGTCTGCCCTTAGAGCGTGTTACTCCTGAACATTTATTTGAAGGGCGTAACCCTGAGCTGGTGGCATCACTCTGGTCTTTGGCTGGGGAACCTTCCCGGCAACAGATTATTTCTGCATTGCAGGCCTGCCCTGCCATTGGGGACGGGCAGTCTCCTACACCGATCATACTTTCCCTGCGTGGGCTTTCTGATTATCGCCTTTATCTACAGCGTATGTGGCAGAGTGAGTGTCAGGTAGCGGCATTTTTTGCTGATGTGGCATTGGCGGACGATATTGATGAAAAACAGTTACGCAGCATCTTAGATGAGTTATTTGGTGTTATTGATCAAGATCTGGCTGATGAAGAGGCAACTGACTGGCAGAAAGTAGCCGCTGCGGTTGCGGTGACCAGCCGTATCTCCGTTATCTCTGGCGGCCCCGGAACCGGGAAAACAACGACGGTAGCAAAACTACTGGCTGCGTTAATTAAGCTGAATGAGGGGCGGCAATTAAGTATTCAGCTAGCTGCTCCGACGGGGAAAGCGGCGGCCAGATTGACGGAATCGCTTAGTGAAGCGGTGAGTAAGCTTGCTTTGACGGATGAACAGCGACGGAGTATTCCTGATCAGGCGCAAACTATTCATCGTTTATTGGGAGCACAACCGGAAAGCCAGAAACTTCGTTACCACCGGGGTAATCCGCTTTCTCTGGATATTCTGATCATAGATGAAGCTTCTATGGTGGATTTACCGATGATGGCCCGTCTGATTGAAGCCTTGCCGGCAAAAGCGAAAGTCATTTTTCTGGGGGATAAGGATCAATTGGCGTCTGTGGAAGCGGGAGCGGTCTTAGGGGATATCTGTCGCTTTGCGGAACAGGGTTACAGTGTGGCTCGTGCAGCACAATTGTCCCGGTTAACTGGCTGCCAGTTAGCATCATATTCAGAGCCTGAATCGGAAGATGCGGCGTTGGCAGTACGTGATAGCTTATGTTTGCTGCGTAAAAGTTATCGTTTTAATTCCGCATCCGGCATCGGGCAACTGGCCTCAGCGGTCAATCAGGGGAATAGCAGGCGTGTTTCCACGGTACTGAAACAACCTTTGTCTGATGTGTACTTTAACACTCTGGCTGATGATGAAGATTATCAGCGATTACTGACTGAAACTGCTGAAGGTTATCAACGATATTTGACTCTGGTGAAAGAAAGAGCCTCTGAAAAGGAGATTCTGGCCGAGTTTAACCGTTTCAGATTACTCAGTGCATTAAGGGACGGGCCATTTGGTGTCAGTGGGTTAAATCAGAGAGTAGAGCAATTATTGCATAGTAAAGGGATGGTTGTTTTACCGAGATATACAGGTAATCGGCACAGCTACATCAAAAAAGAATACGCAGAAAAAGAAAACCGGGGCTATGTCGGTCGGCCGATTATGATCCTACGTAATGACAGCACATTGGGGCTGTTTAACGGGGATATCGGCATTATGCTGAAGGATCAGAATGATGAGCTGAAAGCCTATTTTCAGTTATCTGACGGGCAGATAAAGCCTTTCCAACCGAGTCGATTGCCTCTGCATGAGACAGCATATGTAATGACAGTACATAAATCACAGGGCTCTGAGTTTGAGCACACGGCATTAGTGCTGCCGACTCAGTTTTCTTCTGTTGTCAGCCGGGAGCTGGTCTATACAGCGTTGACCCGCGCCCGTGAGAAACTGACTATTTATGCGCATAAAGCAGTTCTGGTTAAAGCGGTAGCAACACCCACTCAAAGACGGAGTGGGCTGGCCGAATGGTTTAAAGCCTAATTTCTTCTTTAATGGATTTTCAGGTTTAACATCAGGATCTTGGAGCGGCGCTGGTAATTGTACAGCGCCTGTTTTTCCACCGGTAACATCGTAATCTCTGCGGGTTCAAAGCCTTTTTCCTGAAACCAGTGAATGCTTTGTGTGGTCAGAACAAATAATTTTTCCAGCCCGCTCTGCCTAGCCTGATTAATGATTGCACCCAATAAAACTTCACCGCGCGCAGAGTTCTGATAATCCGGGTGTACAGCAACACAGGCCATTTCGCCGATTTTCTCTTCAGGATAGGAATAGAGTGCTGCACAGGCGATAGTGATATTATCGAGTTCTATCAGGGTGAATTTATCGATTTCCATTTCTAGTTGTTCGCGTGAACGGCGAACCAGAATTCCCTTTTGCTCCAGTGGGCGGATCAACTCAAGGATGCCTCCAATATCATTGATATTAGCCCGGCGGATCTGTTCGGATCGCTCCATGACAATCTGGGTGCCGATGCCTTCGCGGGAGAACAATTCCTGAATGAGTGAGCCATTCTCCTGATAACTGAGCAGATGACTGCGCCGAACGCCACGGCGGCAGGCTTTAATGGCTCCACGCAGAAAACGTACTGTTCCGGAGGAGTAATCACCGGCGTTTTCCAGATTATTCAGTCGTGTTTCTCCTTCATTGGGGAACATTTCTGATAAGGTATGTCCTTCAGCATCGGTGACCCCTTGTGATGAACAGAACCCTATCAATTTTTCGGCTTTCAGTTTAATTGCCAGTTGTGCGGCAATTTCTTCCGTTGTCAGATTAAAACTTTCACCGGTAACGGAAACAGCAACAGGCCCAATCAGTACAATGGAATTATTATCTAACTGCTGATTTATGGCCTCATCATCAATTCGGCGAATTTTTCCGCTGTGGTAATAGTCGATACCATCATCAATACCTAAAGGCTGAGCAATAATAAAATTGCCGCTCACGACATTAATATGAGCGCCTTGTAATGGTGTATTACTGAGGCTCATAGAAAGGCGGGCGGTAATATCAAGTTGTAGTAGGCCTGCGGCCTGTTTAACCAAATCCAGTGTTCGGGCATCGGTTACCCGGGTGTACTTGTGATAAACCGGCTGGCAGTGATGTTCTGTGAGATTTTGATCGATTTGCGGGCGGGCACCATACACGACAACCAGACGAATGCCGAGACTGTGCAGCAAACCGATGTCATTGACGATATTCGGGAAGTTTTCATGGGCGATAGCTTCACCACCCAGCATAACGACAAAAGTTTTGTTGCGATGTGCATTGATATACGGAACCGAATGCCGGAAGATTTCGACCAATTCGGTACTACTTTCTTTCATGAAGCTCCCCTTTAATGAATTTTTATTCGTGTTTTTTATATTTTTATTCATTGAGGAAGAAATGGCAAGAGTGAGTACGGATTAAAAGAATACTATTATTTATATGGGTATTAAGCTATTGAAGGGACAGGAAATGCTTTTTTTGATGACAGTTTGGTTGTAATTAATTAGAGTTTCCCACCTGACTGTCTTTTGCTTTTTAACAAAAGTTACTGTTTGATTGTTTTAAATGGAATAAATAATGAGTCATTCAGACCATAATTCTTCGCGTCGTCGTTTACTGAAAGGTACAGCGGCTCTATGGCTATTAAGTATCAGCCCCGTAGGGCACGCTGCTGCATCAAAAGTGATTGCTGTCCGTATCTGGCCGGCATCGAGTTATACCCGCGTGACGCTGGAGTCTAATATTCCTCTTAAATACCGTCAGTTTTCACTTGTGAACCCAAACCGTATTGTCATTGATTTACAAGGGGTTCAGCTTAATAGTGTGCTTAGCAGTATGGGTTCGAAGATTCAGAAAAATGACCCTTATCTGAAACTGATACGAGCCGGGCAATTTGATCCTAAAACGGTACGTCTGGTATTTGAAATTAAACAATCTGTTTCACCGTATATTTTTACTTTGCCACCGGTTGCGGGATTTAAACACCGTCTGGTGCTGGATCTCTATCCAAAAGCAGCGAAAGTTGATGATGATCCGTTACTGGCGCTGTTGGAAGAGTACAACAGCGGAAATCTGGAAAAGCATATGCCGCCAAAGAGGAAAAAAGCCGGCAAGGCAGGAAAAGACAGACCGGTTGTGATAATGCTTGATCCGGGGCACGGTGGTGAAGATCCGGGCGCTATCGGCAAGCATAAAACCCGTGAGAAAGATGTTGTTTTACAAATTGCCCGTCGCTTGCAGGCTCTCATTAAACGTCAGCCGGGGATGAAAGTATATATGACCCGCAATGAAGACGTTTTTATTCCGTTGACTGTCAGGGTTGCAAAAGCACGTAAAATGCAGGCAGACCTGTTTGTCTCTATCCATGCGGATGCTTTTACTAATCGTACGGTTCGGGGCTCTTCTGTATTTGCGCTGTCGACCAAAGGGGCAACCAGTAATATGGCCCGTTTTCTGGCTCAGACTCAGAATGAGGCTGACCTGATTGGTGGAGTCAGTAAAAGTGGTGACAAGTATCTGGATCATACCATGCTGGATCTGGTTCAGACCGCGACGATCAATGACAGCCTGAAATTCGGGGATGAGGTCCTGACACGAATGGGGAAAGTGAATAAGCTGCATAAAAACAGTGTCGATCAGGCTGGATTTGCCGTATTAAAAGCACCGGAAATACCGTCCATTCTGGTTGAAACTGCCTTTATCAGTAATCCGGAAGAAGAAAAAAAGCTACGTACTGCGAAGTTCCAGCAGCAAATAGCAGAGTCTATTTTTTCGGGTATTAAAGCCTACTTTAAAAATGGGGCAGAATTAGCACGAAGGTGAAATATTTTCCCAAAAAAATTAGAGTTTTTTATCTAGCATATTAGATGCCGGTTAATCTCAGTATATTGTGTTAATAGGACTATTTAACTGGAATAAAGTAATTAAGGGTTTACATCATGACGCGATTTTACTTAGTTTTGGCTATCTTAGGTGCAGTAATCCCGTGGTATTTTGTTTTCCTGTTTTTAGCCGAAAATGGCTTAAACATATCTTTGTTTATACAGCTTTTATTGGGAAATGATGCCACTTGTTTCTTTGTGGCTGATGTTGTTATTTCAGCTATTGTTTTAATTTTCTTTGTTGTTTATGAAAGCAGGCGCCTGAAAATGTCAAATGGCATTTATTCCCTGTTAGGTTTGTGTATTGGTGTATCATTCGCATTACCATTATTTCTCTATATGAGAGCAAGGTATATGGAAAAGGCGGTAAATTTTGCTGAAAAAGAAGAAAATTACAGGAATGAATAAGCTAATTGGGAATCTGAAAAGGAAGAAATAAAGATGTGAATCTGAGAATTGGTTGCGGGGGCCGGATTTGAACCGACGACCTTCGGGTTATGAGCCCGACGAGCTACCAGACTGCTCCACCCCGCGTCCGTCTAACTACTGCAAATGCTGAATTGTCTCGATAAACGTGATATCGAATTGGTTGCGGGGGCCGGATTTGAACCGACGACCTTCGGGTTATGAGCCCGACGAGCTACCAGGCTGCTCCACCCCGCGTCCGTCTAACTACTGCAAATGCTAAATTGTTTCGATAAACGTGATATCGAATTGGTTGCGGGGGCCGGATTTGAACCGACGACCTTCGGGTTATGAGCCCGACGAGCTACCAGGCTGCTCCACCCCGCGTCCGTCTAACTACTGCAAATGCTAAATTGTTTCGATAAACGTGATATCGAATTGGTTGCGGGGGCCGGATTTGAACCGACGACCTTCGGGTTATGAGCCCGACGAGCTACCAGGCTGCTCCACCCCGCGTCCGATGTGGGCACACTATACTCTGGATCCTTTCCGTTGCAAGCTTTTTTGTTGATATTTACCAATTTTGTTTGCTTATGGGTTAAAAACAAAGCGCTCTGTTTTATTTTTGTTCACTTGTGATTTAAGTAGCATAATCTATTTTTTTCTAACTACATTTTATTATTTATACAGGTTTGATATTGTTCGCTGTCAGATTAGGGATGGCAGGAAATGGAGCATAATATGAAACTTTGGAGTAAATATTTTTTATGTGGCGTCGCCATTTCTTTACTATCTGCTTGTCATCAGCGCCCGCCTGAACAAGGGCAGCAAACTGGACAAGGACAGCAGTATAAGGATGGCCATTTTACTCAGGATTTCCGGCTGGTTGATACACCAAATACGCAAGGCTCTCCCGTCAATATCAGTGATTTTGCCACTCAGGTGAGATTAATCAGTGAAACTTCTCCCAAACTATATGCCAACCATCGCGCAACTTTTGATGCGATTGAAAACTGGACTCAGTATGGTGGTGATGTCCGCAATTTAAATCAGTTCGGTCTGCTTGCTTATCAGATGGAAGGCGAAGACAACTACGGTAATGTCAAATTTACGGGTTACTATACGCCTATTTTGCATGCTCGCCACAGCAGGCAAGGGGAATTTAAATATCCTCTGTACCGGATGCCGGATAAATCAGTTTCCCGCTTACCGGATCGCTCAGCTATCTATAATGGTGCCCTCGATAAAAAATGGATCATCGGCTACAGTAATTCCCTGATTGATAATTTTTTCATGGAAGTGCAAGGAAGTGGTTATGTGGATTTTGGTGATAACAGCCCGCTAACGTTTTTCGGCTATGGCGGGAAAAATGGTCAGGTTTATCGCAGCATTGGCAGGGCATTGATCGATAAGGGAGATATTCCCCGTGAAAAAATGTCAATGAAAGCGATTCGTCAGTGGGCTGAACAGAATAATGAATCTGATGTGAGGCAAATTCTGGAGCAAAACCCGTCTTTTGTGTTTTTTAAACCGGAACCATATACCCCGGTTCGGGGAGCCAGCGCCGTGCCTTTAATTGCCAAAGCCTCAGTGGCATCAGATAAAATATTGGTTCCGCCGGGAACAGTATTACTGGCAGAAGTGCCTGTACTGGATAATTTGGGCCAGTTCACCGGGCAATACCGTATGCGTCTGTTGGTATCACTGGATGTCGGCGGGGCGATAAAAGGCCACCATTTTGATATTTATCATGGTGTTGGTGGCAGCGCCGGAGAAATGGCTGGTTTCTATAATCACTATGGACGTGTCTGGATATTAAAGAAAGCATCAACTGGCTTTTTGGCGGCAAACCAGTAAGATCCTGCTCAGTTCAAACTATCGATCACCTATCATCTTTTATCTATTCATGACCGATTACCTGTCAGGAAATAACGGTATCAGCTGGGATAGGTTTTATTCAGGATTTATTAATGATGCAAGTTTCTCTCTCTGATGCTTATCTTCAACGTTTTGCTGGTACTGCACGGTTATATGGCCAGAAAGCGCTTTCATTATTTGCCCGTTCACATGTCTGCGTTGTCGGTATTGGTGGTGTAGGATCATGGGCGGCGGAAGCGTTGGCTCGCACGGGCATCGGGGCGATCACGCTGATTGATATGGATGATGTCTGTATCACGAATACTAACCGCCAGTTGCACACACTGGTACAGAATGTCGGGTTAGCAAAAACCGACGTGATTGCGGAGCGGATACGGGCAATCAATCCTGAATGTCGCGTCACCTGTATTGATGACTTCGTTACACCGGATAATGTGGCGGTACTGATATCGGCGGATTTTGATTATGTCATTGATGCTATTGACAGTGTTCGCCCGAAAGCTGCTTTGCTCGCTTATTGCCGTCGTTATAAGATCCCTGTGGTGACAACCGGAGGCGCTGGCGGGCAACTCGATCCCACTCAGATTCAGGTAGTGGATCTAGCTAAAACAGTGCAAGACCCTTTGGCTGCTAAATTAAAAGAACGCCTGAAATCTGATTATCGTGTTGTGAAAAACGGTAAAGGAAAACTGGGTATCGACTGTGTTTTCTCAACAGAACAGTTGGTATACTCACAATCTGACGGCACAGTGTGTGCGGCTAAAAGTACGGCTGATGGCTCGAAACGGATGGATTGTGCTTCTGGTTTTGGTGCCGCAACCATGGTTACGGCAACTTTTGGGTTTGTTTCAGTCTCTCACGCATTGAAGAAAATGGTCGCCAAGGCAGAGCGGGAGAATCGTCTTTAGCAATGTCACCCCGCATTTCTAGGCGGGGTGAATAATGAATCTACTAATAATTAACTGGGGTAAATAACGGTGTTAATTTTGAAACATCGACGGTCTTTTCTGCCTTATCAAGGCTATAAGTTTCTTGTAATTTCAACCACAGCCGGGGGCTACTACCGAGAACTTTAGATAATTTAACGGCCATCTCTGGTGTCACAGATGCTTTACATGTTACGAGCCGCTGGGCTGTAGAAGGTGCAACATTTAATGCTCTAGCAAGGTCACGAATACCTAAACCTAACTCTTCTAAAGCATCGGCAATAACTTCACCGGGATGAGGGGGGTTAAACATCTTCATTAGTGATAATCCTCATAGTTAACAATATATGCGTCACCATCAATAAACTCGAATGTCACACGCAAATTCCCTGACACAGTAACCGACCATTGACCTTCTCTATCACCAGTTAGTGGGTGTAGTCTGTATCCGGGTAAATTAATATCCCCGATAACTTCTGCATCATTAATCACCGCAAGTCTCTGCCTGAGTTTTTTGGCATGTTGGGAGTTAATGCCAGATGTCTTTCCCGTTTCAAAAAATAAACGCAATCCCTTATGTTTGAAGCTTTTGATCATACCTCAATGCTCCCTGTTGCGCTACAAGGAGCACTGTATATCCCTGTATCATCTGACGCAACACTTTTTCAGTAATCAATTATAGGAAATGCTGGTAAAACATCAGATCCAGCAGCGAAATATACTATAAAGTACCACTTTGATAAGTACGGGCGATTTCCTGTATAGCGTTAATCAGGGATTTGACACCATTAACTCGTGAGCCACTGAGTTGTTGTTTAAGGCCTGCTTGCTGAAATAGTTCGATTAATGGTGTCTGCAAGACCTGTTCCGGTGTTTTTCCTTCCACTATGGTCAGGATAAAAGCCAGCAAGCCTTTTACAATACGGCCTTCACTATCACCGTAAAAATGCAGGCGGTTCTCAGCAAGTAGTTGGTGCCCTAACCAAACCCTGTTTTCACAGCCTTTGATTTCAATTTGTTGTTGTTTCAGCTCATCGGGCAGAGCCGGTAGTTTTTTGGCAAGCCCGATAAGCTGCCGGTAGCGATCTTCCCACAATCGGCATTGCTCAAATGTTTCCATCAACTGCTGCTCTGTAATTTCGGTTCCGAATGGATGCGGAGCAACAATAGATGTTGACGGTATTCGGGTTGAAAGTGATGTCATCAGTTATTTAATCCTCAAGCAGTGACAGGGCGAATTTGACCGCACTGACTAATTTATCTGCATCTGACCTATTGTTATAAGGCATAAATGAAGCCCGTAGGCATCCGTCTATCCCTAATGCATCAAGCAGAGGCTGAGCACAGTGTTGCCCTGAGCGCAGGGAAATATTCTGTTCAGCAATAAGCATGGCCAGATCGCTATGATGTATATCGGCAATATTGAAAGCCAGCAGACTGGAACCCGTTGAGCGATAGCTGGTAAAGCTCGGTATCGCACTCAGTTGTTGCTCTGCATAATCAGTCAGGGCAACGGCATAGGATTCGGCAAGTGGAATATCGACAGTTTTTAACCAGTCGAGAGTAGCCGCGAAACCAATAACACCAGCCACGTTCGGTGTGCCTGCTTCAAAACGATAAGGAACGGCTTCTGGAGTGAAGCCGTCGAAAGAAACTTGAGTCAGCATTTTTCCGCCACCCTGCCATGGGGACATTGCATTCAGTAATGTTCCTTTGCCATACAGTGCCCCCAATCCATTCGGGCCATAGAGTTTATGAGCGGAAAAAGCATAAAAATCGATATCTGAACGCTGTACATCAACAGGTGAATGCACAATTCCCTGAGCGCCATCAACCAGTACCAGACAGTTATATTGATGAGCGAGGGAGGTGACCTGTTCCAAATCGACCGCAGCCCCGGTGACATTTGACATCTGGCTAATCGCAACCAGCCGGCTTTTTTCATTGAGCAGTGTTGCCAGCGTATCAATTTCTGGTTGGTATCGTTTTTGTTTATTTGTGCCAATCGGCCATTTTACAACTTTAGCGCCGGTCTGTTCTGCCAGAATCAGCCACGGCAGCAGGTTGGAATGATGTTCCTGCTCACTGACGATAATTTCATCACCCGCTGATAAGCGGGAACGAAAGTACCCTTGTGCAACCAGATTAATGGCTTCGCTGGTGCCTTTTGTCCAGATAATATCTTCCGGTTGTGGGGCGCTGATCAATTCAGCTACTAAAGAACGTGCCTGTTCGTAGCGCTCTGTCATTGCTTGTGCCGTTGCGTGTTGGCTGCGGTGAACTGTCGCACTGTGATTCTGGTAGTAGCATTGAGTTGCCTCAACCATACACGCGGGCTTGAGGGAAGTTGCTGCACTGTCCAGAAATACTGCCGGTTCTGGAAACTCAGAGGATGGCTGTAGGGCAGGAAACTGGCAGCGAAATTTTTCTGAATCAAAGGATTTCATAAATGATGTTAATTAGAGTCGTAAAAGAATTAATTTTCTTTAATCAGGTTGGAGGGATTTTACAGCAAAGCAGCGAAAAAAAGCACCGCAATTGCGGTGCATAAAAAAATCACTATGGACAGACAGGGTAAATGTACAGGAAGTGAAAAATAAACTGTAGCATACACTACAAAGTCTGGTTTCCCAGACAACTTGCAAACACAACATCACAACCACAAAGCCAAAAGTACCTATGTATTGCTGCAAATTTGTATCACTCCAAATTTGCCCGCGACAGAGCTACTTTTCGTTCCGGCTTAGGAAGTGCGCACACTATAGGGATTTGCTGGTATATCATCAATGGACAAATTATAATGCTTCGGATTACAAAAACTAATACCTGAGAGAAAAGAGTTACCGGTATCGTAACCACTATATAAGAAACCAACATGTCCAAACGTTTACCACCACTCAATGCGTTACGAGTTTTTGATGCTGCTGCACGTCATTTAAGTTTTACTAAAGCGGCAGAAGAATTATTTGTTACTCAGGCTGCTGTCAGTCATCAGATGAAAAGTCTGGAGGATTTTCTGGGGCTGAAACTTTTTCGTCGTCGCAACCGCTCTTTGTTGCTGACGGAAGAGGGGCAAAGTTATTATCTGGATATTAAAGAAATATTCACCGCCATTAATGAAGCGACCCGGAAACTTCAGGCCCGTAGTGCCAAAGGTGCACTCACGGTCAGCCTTTCTCCCAGTTTTGCTATTCAGTGGCTGGTGCCACGGCTTTCTGGTTTTAATCAGAGCTTTCCGGGGATTGATGTGCGGATTCAGGCCGTGGATCGGGAAGAAGATAAACTGGCAGATGATGTTGATGTCGCTATTTTCTATGGGCGGGGAAACTGGCCGGGGTTGCGGACAGACAAGCTCTATCCTGAATACTTACTGCCTGTTTGTTCACCTTCTTTATTAATGGGTGAGCGACCGCTGAAAACACCGGCAGATCTTGTTAATCATACTTTGTTGCATGATTCTTCCCGCCGCGACTGGCAGGCCTACGTTCGCCAGCTTGATATGCAGCAGTTGATCAATGTCCAGCAGGGGCCGATATTCAGCCATAGTGCTATGGTGATTCAGGCTGCGGTACATGGGCAGGGCGTAGCGCTTGCCAATAATGTGATGGCGCAAAATGAAATTGATGCAGGGCGTCTGGTGTGCCCGTTTAATGATGTTCTGGTCAGCAAGAATGCATTTTATTTGGTTTGTCAGGATAATCAGGCAGAATTGGGCAAGATTGCAGCTTTTCGTAAATGGGTACTTACACAAGCTGCGAGCGAACAGGAAAGACTTGGCTTTATTACAAGCGAATGACATTAACGAATGAGAGCAGGAGCAGCGCAATGAATAGCCGTGCAATGCTTGTTTTTTCCGGAATAAGTGGCTTCTTCTACGTGGCCTTTGGAGCGATGGGAGCTCATCTTCTGGCATCGGTGCTGACACCGAAGCAAATAGAGTGGATTCATACCGGCCTGCAATATCAGGGGTTACATACATTGGCATTGATGGCGCTGGCGGCTGTACTGATAAGGCAACCCGTGATGTTATTTAGCCGGGCAGGAATATTTTTTGTAGCCGGGATCATCCTGTTTAGTGGCAGTCTTTATTGTCTGGCCTTTTTACCGCTAAAATTTTTGGTTTATCTGACACCAATTGGTGGGTTCAGTTTTCTCATCGGTTGGTTATGTGTATTAATTGGCGCTCTGCGTCTAAGGAAATCGGCGCTTAGCCATGAATAAAGTTGCTTTATATTGCCGCCCCGGGTTTGAAAAAGAGTGCGCGGCAGAAATTACGCATAAAGCCGGGCAGAAAGAAATCTACGGTTTTGCCCGCGTGAAAGAAAACAGCGGTTATGTGCTGTTCGAGTGTTATCAGCATGATGATGCCGATCGCCTGATCCGTGAAATCCCATTCCGTGAGTTCATTTTTGCCCGCCAGATGCTGGTTGTGGGTGAATTGCTGAAAGATTTACCTCAGGAAGATCGTATCACGCCTATCATTGGCATGCTGAGCGGTGTTATTGAACGTGCAGGTGAATTGCGCGTAGAAGTACCGGATACCAATGAAAGTAAGGAATTGATGAAATTCTGCCGTAAATTTACAGTTCCTTTGCGTAATGCGATGAGACAAGAAAAGCTCCTGCTGGCAAAAGAAAATCCCGGTCGTCCGGTCATTCATGTCTTTTTCATTGCCCCAGGATGTTGTTATGTAGGGTATTCTTACAGTAATAATAACTCGCGTTTTTACATGGGTATCCCGCGTCTGAAATTCCCGTCAGATGCACCAAGCCGTTCGACGCTGAAATTGGAAGAAGCTTTCCATATGTTTATCCCTTATGACGAATGGGAAGAGCGTCTTGATAGTGGTTTGTATGCTGTGGATCTGGGAGCCTGTCCGGGAGGCTGGACTTACCAGCTAGTGAAACGCAGCATGATCGTTCATGCCGTAGATAACGGGCCAATGGCTGAGAGCCTGATGGATACCGGTCAGGTTAAACACCATCGTGTTGATGGTTTCAAGTTTGAACCATCGGTAAAAAATATTTATTGGTTAGTCTGCGATATGGTGGAAAAACCGGCGAAAGTTGCCCAGCTTATGACTGACTGGCTGGCTAAAAGCTGGTGCCGTGAAGCAATTTTCAACCTTAAATTGCCGATGAAAAAACGTTATGAAGAAGTGGCTCATATATTGGAAAAAATTGAGATTCAATTGAAAGAAAGTGGGGTTAATGCCCAGATTCAGGCAAAACACTTATATCATGATCGTGAAGAAATCACCGTACACGTTCGTCGCATTTGGTCTGCTTATGCAATGTATCGTGATTTTTAATTGAACGCCTCCTATTTTCCGGTAGTTACCTCTTAAACAATCTGAAAATGCCCCGGTTATTTGATTTTTTACATAACCGGGGCATTTTTTATCTTTCTTTTTTCTAAATTTAAAATCACAAGAAATTTTCACCTAAGTTAACTCTTTATTTGAATTAATTTCATATATACAAAGATGTATTTTTTAATAAATAAAGAAAGATTCTTTTTTGTTAACGCAATCGTTTATTTTCAAATTAATAATTAGACATGGAAATTAAATATGTTTAATGTATAACTTAAAATGATGTATCAATCATTTTTACACAGCCAGAAACTGACGTTATTTTATCCAAGAGTTTTGCTTCTAATAACTTGCTTAGGAAGAATAATAAACTTATATACCCGCTATTATAGAAATTGCGGGGCATAAACTATGAGTCTTTTTTTACAGGAGATTTATATGACCTCAAAGAAAAAATATACCTATACGGGGTTATCCGACTCTAACTCTCACTCTGTACAGGATGTGACATCACTATTATCAGCCTACGTTCCAAACTCTGATCTAAATATCCGCGTTATTCATAAGCCTTTAGGGGATAAGGCCCCAGATGAGCTTTTGCGGACCAACTTCCATTGGGGGAATAATAAAGTCGGCTCTTCCGGCACATTAGAATTAACCTATCATTTTTTAAAAACAGCACCTTCTATTATGCCTAGGTTTGATATTTCAGACTTCCGGGCTTTTAATTCGGAACAAAAAGAAGCCGCCAGACTTTCATTACAATCTTGGTCTGATGTTGCCAATATAAAATTTACGGAAGTCAGCAAACTTTCCGATGCTAATATCACTTTTGGTTTCTTTGATTATAGTACGAATGGCGATTATGCCTTTGCCACTTTACCAAGAGGACAAAATACAACGTATTCTTGGTACAACGCGCAAAACCATACTTTCAAAACGAATGATATCGGTGTAAATGGCTACGGACGACAGACGTTTGTTCATGAAATCGGGCATACTCTGGGTCTGGAACATCCTGCTGATTATGATGCCTCTGACGCAGTAAGACCAACTTATCCTAATGTCGGCCAATATTTCGAAGATAGCCGTGCTTATACCGTAATGAGTTATTTCAGTGAGAAATTCACAGGTCAGGATTTTCAGGGGAATTACTCATCAGCGCCATTATTGAATGATATTACTGCTATTCAGGCTCTGTACGGTGCCAATATGGAAACCCGTAAAGGTGATACCGTATATGGCTTCAACTCCAATACCGACCGCGATTTTATGACAGCAACAGATGCTGACAGCGAACTGCTGTTCAGTGTTTGGGATGCGGGCGGGGAAGATACATTTGATTTCTCCGGTTTTACCCAGAATCAGCGTATTAATCTGAATGAAGGCGCATTCTCTGATGTGGGCGGCCTGAAAGGTAATGTTTCGATTGCACGCGGCGTGGTGATTGAGAATGCGATTGGTGGCAGTGGTGACGACATCATCGTCGGCAACAGCGCAGATAATATCCTGAAAGGTGGTGCAGGCAATGATGTCATTTATGGCGGTCTGGGCGCTGATCATCTTTGGGGCGGTTCAGGCAAGGATACTTTTGTCTATCTGGATGGCAAAGAGTCACTGAAAAGTAACCCGGACTGGATCCACGATTTTGTCTCAGGTGAAGACAAAATCGACCTGTCGCAATTTAACTTCGGAAGCAAAGGCGATCTCAAGTTTGTTAACTCATTCTCAGGTAAAGCAGGTGAAGTCTTACTGAATTATAACGAGTTAACGGATGTAACAGATATGTCTATCAGTCTCGGAGGAGAATTAGCTGGAAATGATTTTCTGGTGAAAATTATTGGTCAGCCATCGCCTGAAATGGATTTCATCGTTTAATCGGATAGGCTGCTGTCTCTTTTGAGGCAGCAGCCATTTATAGGGTGAGCTGTGATACAACAACATCTGGTTTCCTTCAATATCAATAGGCTGTCTAATTCATTGAAGTTTTTCACTCTATCGATAACGGTATCTTTATTTTTCATTGGAGGATGTATGGCAAGTAGTTTGAATCTCCCTGAACCGACTGAACTGACAGGCATCTGGCAGGTTACGGATAAACATCAGGTATGCAGTATCGAACTGACTGATGTGCGTTTACCGGAAGGTTCTATTTGGGCACTGAAAAGTGACGACTGTCTGACAAAAATGATAGGAAACCCGGTAGCAGGCTGGCGTGCGGCACCTGATGGTATCACTCTGACGGATGCAACGGGTTATGGTCTAGCTTTTTTTAGTCAGGGTTCTGAAGAGTGGGTCGCTTATCTTGTCGATGGCCGAGAGCTGGTTATGACATTAAAAAGTAAAGAATAAACAAAATTAAGAAAACAATATCCCCAGTGCTTTTCAATAAAGTGTTTTTCGAGAAACTGAAATTTGCTGGGGATAGTGAAAACAAGACAAAGATAAGAACATAAATAAGCGACTTTCTTTTGATAATGAAGTCTTCTGATAATGAAGGGATTTCTGTGAAATTACGCCATTCAAAAGGTGAAATGACGGATATTATCCGTGCACGCAGCAAAGTATTCTGGACAATCGGTTTATTTACAGCATTTATTAACTTACTGATGCTGGTTCCCTCCATTTATATGCTTCAGATATATGATCGAGTTCTGCCGTCCAGTAACACAATGACTTTGCTGATGTTAACGCTGATTACGCTGGGCATGTACGCCATCATCGGTGGACTGGAATATATTCGGAGTCAGGTTGTTATCCGTATCGGCAGTCAGTTTGATATGTGCCTGAATCAGCGCGTGTATACCGCATCGTATGAATCTAATCTGAAAAATGGTTCGACAGATGCGGGACAAATGCTGAATGACTTATCGACTATTCGCCAGTTTCTGACGGGAAGCGCACTGTTTGCTTTTTTTGATGCTCCCTGGTTTCCGGTTTATTTGGGCGTTATTTTTCTGTTCAGCCCCTATTTAGGATTATTGGCACTGGTTGGAGCGCTTATCCTGATTGCGCTGGCTGTTCTGAATCAGTGGTTATCTCATTCTCCTCTGGCACAGGCCAGTCATCTTTCCCTGCGTTCGGCTAATCTTGCCAGTACCAATTTACGCAATGCAGAAGTCATTGAAGCATTAGGCATGTTACCGGCACTGCGCCGACGCTGGTTCAGCCTGCATGAACGTTTCCTTAACTTTCAGCGTATCGCCAGTGAAAGGTCTGCATCGATTACAGCCATCACAAAAACAGTGCGCATGGCATTACAGTCCTTGATCCTTGGTTTAGGGGGCTGGCTGGCAATTGAAGGCAATATCACGCCCGGTATGATGATTGCCGGCTCAATCCTGATGGGGCGGGCGTTGTCTCCGATTGAACAGTTAATACAGGCATGGAAAAGCTGGAACGCTGCCCGTCTGTCATGGCAGAGGCTGGATAATTTGCTGAAAGCACAGCCTGAGCGGAAAAGCGGAATGACGTTACCTGCTCCTAACGGAACGCTGTTGTTAGAAAAAGTGTTTGCTTCTCCGCCCGGAAAAATTAAAGCCGCTAAATCCACTGAAAAGAATAAGCCTGTTTTGCAGGATATCAGCTTTTCCCTTGAAGCCGGAGATATCCTCGGTGTTATTGGACCCAGCGCATCAGGAAAATCCACTCTGGCACGCTTGCTGGTTGGTGTCTGGCAAGCTCAGGAAGGTGTGGTGCGGCTTGATGGTGCCGATATTTACCAGTGGAACAAGGATGAGCTGGGTTCTCACATCGGTTATTTACCACAGGATATTGAATTATTTGCCGGAACGATTGCGGAGAATATTGCCCGTTTTAATGATATTGATGCGGAAAAAGTCATCTCAGCGGCTGAGAAGGCTGGTGTACATGACCTAGTGCTCAATCTTGAACAGGGTTATGACACGCTGATTGGTGCCGGAGGTATGGGATTATCCGGCGGACAGAAACAGCGGATCGGGTTGGCTCGGGCGCTTTATGGTAATCCATCGTTGGTTGTGTTGGATGAACCTAATTCCAATCTGGATGATATCGGGGAAAAAGCACTGAGCCGAGCGATTAACCAATTACGTCAACAGGGAAAAACGGTAGTGGTAATTACCCATCGTCCGGCACTGCTCTCCCAAACAAATAAAGTTTTGCTGTTAGTACAGGGAAAAACGAAACTATTTGGCCCATCTCAGCAGGTTATGGCGGCATTGGCACAGTCCGCATCAGTACAGACAACACCTGTACAGGCGAAACGTGCCGATAATATGAATTTGTCTGGGAGCTAAAATGTCCGAACAGACCAACATAAAACAGACTCAACATGATGAACCCGCATTACTGCCGCTGGATGCAAGTCGTTATCTGCGATTGGGCTGGCTGGTTATTGGTATTGGCATTCTGGGGTTTTTAATATGGGCGGCATTTGCTCCGCTCGATAAGGGTGTCGCTTCTTCCGGCATGGTCGTGGTGGATGGTAACCGTAAGACTGTTCAATCCCCGACTAATGGCATCATCAGGCAGATTTTAGTGGCAGAAGGAGAACATGTCAGAGCTGGTCAGATATTGATTCAGCTCAGTCAGGTTCAGGTTAATGCCCAGATTGATTCTCTGAAACAGCAGTGGCATACCATGCTGGCAACGGAAGCGCGTTTACTGGCTGAGCAGCAGGGTGCAGATGAATTGGTTTTTCCAGAGTCTTTACAGGCCCAGTCTTCAGAGCCACGGATTGACAATATTCTGGCGTTACAAAAACAACTTTTTCTTTCCCGGCGAGAGATACTGAAAAGTGACTTAGCGGGAATGAAACAGTCAGAAGAGGGTGTGATTGTTCAGATCAAAGGATTGCGGGAGGCAATGGCAAATAAACAGCAGCAGAAGGCTTCACTTAAAGAACAAATCACAAACCTGCGACCACTGACAGAAGAAGGCTATTTTCCCCGCAACCGTTATCTGGAATTACAGCGCAACCAGATTGAGTTAAGCGGCAGTATGGCTGAGATGGCAGGACGGATCGGGCTGCTTGAAAAGCAACAGCAGGAAACGCAACAGCGGATTATTCAGCGACAGGCGGATTATCAGCGTGAAGTTCGTAGTCAGCTTGCTGATGTACAGGTTCAGGCTAATGAACTGCACAATAAACTGGAAACTGCGCAGTTTGATTTATCCCATACCTCGATTGCGGCTCCTGTTGAGGGGACGGTAGTCGGACTGAAGGTTTTTACTCAGGGAGGCGTTGTTACATCAGGGGAAAAATTGATGGAGATCCTGCCTGAACAGCGTGCACTGGAAGTTGAAGCCCGCCTGATGGTACATCTGATTGATAAAGTTGAGATCGGTCAGAACGTTGACCTGATGTTCACGGCGTTAAACCAGAACCGTACACCTAAAGTGACTGGGAAATTGTTGGTTATTTCCGCCGATCGTTTAGTGGATGATGTGACCCGAGAATCCTATTACCAGATCCGAATACGGGTGACTCCAGAAGGTATGGCGAAGCTGACGGATTTACACATCAAACCCGGAATGCCGGTTGAGGTTTTTGTAAAAACAGGGTCACGCTCATTGCTGAGTTATTTATTCAAACCGCTGGTGGACAGAGCATCAACATCGCTGATCGAGGAGTAGTGGAAATGTTAAGGCATCATCAAACTACAGGGAAAAATACAAGGAAACGTTTTGTGCTCCTGTCGTTATTTTTAATCACTGCTCCCGCAATATTGCATTCAGCTTCGGTCAGGGCACTTTCCCTGACGGAAGCTTATGCTCTGGCGTTACATCATGATCCAACGTTTCAGGCCGCGATAAAAGAGCAGGAAGCCGGGCAGGAAGAGAAAGCGCTCGGGCGGGCAGAGTTATTACCTAAGTTATCCATTAGCTATCAGAATGCCCCAAAGAACTGGCAGCAGATGGAATCCAGTTCTCCGAATACAAGGGGGCATCAGGTTAAAGAGCGTTTTGATCGGCAGTATGACAGCTACAGCGGCGTACTGCTCCTGACTCAGCCATTGCTCGATATCGAAGCCTGGTCACGTTATCAGACCCGTAAGGCTTATGCGCTGATGAGTGATGCCCGTTTTCGGGCTGACAGCCAGCTATTGGCTGTCAGAGTCGTGAATAGCTATGTTGCTGTCGCGTATGAGCAGGACAGGCTGGCGCAGATAGTGCAGCGGCGTATGGCCTATGAAAAGCAGTTGGAACTCAATCAGAAATTATTCACTTCCGGTGAAGGAACCCGCACGGATATAGCAGAAACTCAGGCCCGTTACAGTCAGGTTCAGGCGGATGAGTTGACTGTGCGGGATGAGCTGGATGCGGCAATTCGTGACTTACAGCTATTAGTAGGAACGCCATTACCGACCGATATCCCTGTGACTCGTTTATCGAATGTTGAGCATTTCAATACCATAAATCTGATGTTTGAACGCTATGCCGATTGGGAACAGGCTGCATTGCGTCAAAATCCTCAATTAGCGGTCGCTCGCCAGAAAATTGATGTGGCATATCAGGATATTAAACGTAGTCAGGCAGGATATTTGCCGAAACTGGAATTATACGCTTCTCATAGTGAAAATAAATCCGGTACTGACAACACCATCAATCAGAAATATCGTACAGATTCTATTGGCGTGCGTGTTTCCATGAATCTCTATAACGGCAATGGAACATTGGCATCTGAGCGTCAATCGGCGGCTAATTATGATAAGACCAAATATGAATTGGATGCGCAGGCAGGGGAAATCCTCAATGCACTGCGTCGCCATTATAACGGGTGTGTTAATGGGCAGAAGCGGATACGTGCTTATGAAGAAGCGGTAAAAGCCGCTGAATTGCAGGTACAGGCAACGGAAAAAAGCGTCCTGTTGGGGCAGAGGGTAAATGTGGATGTATTGAACGCAGAGCAGCAACTTTATACTGCCCGTCGTGAGCTTTCTCAGGCGAAATATGATTATATGAAAGCTTGGATTGGGCTATTGAATGAATCAGGGCAGCTAAATAGCGAACATATTCAGCTGCTTTCTCATTATTTTGGTTGAACCCTGAATTTTGGTTGAATTCGTTACCCGAATTTGATTCAGAGACGGTTCAGCCTGAGTTGTTGCAAGTTACCATGCAGAGATAAATCGGTTTTTAACGAAGCAACTTCACGGCAGATATAGGCCATTTCTTTGTCAGACGCCAATTTATTACGCCATTTCTCCGGTTGAGCTTCCAAATCCCGGAAGAGGTTATCTAACGAACCCGCCTGTTGCAGCAAAGTAACGGCTGTTTTGGGACCAATGCCCTGAACTCCCGGAATTTTGCTGCTGCTGATCCCCGCCAGCCCCCAGTAATCGGGTAACTGAGCAGGAGAAACTCCAAACTCCTGCTGTACAAAAGGTAAATCCAGCCAGCGTTTCTGGAAGTAATCACGGATTTGGATATTCGGAGAAAGTAGCTGGCAATAGCCTTTATCTGTCGAAACAATGGTAACCCGATGCCCTGTAGCGGCAACTTTGGTTGCCAGCGTTGCCGCTAAATCATCTGCTTCATGCCCTTCAGCATGCCAACTGGCCACCCCCAACGCATTGAATGCCTGTTTAATTTGCGGCATTTCCTGTTGTAAATCTTCCGGCATCGCCGAGCGCCCCGCTTTGTAATTGGGAAGCAACTGATGGCGCCAGCTATGGTAGCGATCATCTTCGTCAAATACGGCTACGGCATGGGTTGGAGAAGAGTGAGAGATTAGTTGCTTCAACGCATGTTCACAGGCGGCAACGCAAGGCGTTCCCTGCACAGCATGAATACGTCGGATCAAATTCAGGGCATCTACAATCAAAAGGTGTATCATAATTTCTTATTCCATCCGTGGACTTATTCCCTGGCGACTGCCTCACTGGGTTTTGATGAGGCAGGTAATCTGCCGTTATTTATCTGATGATTTTATAACATGGCTCATAAGCTGTGCCACCCGGAAGTTTCATGCGATTCTGCTTCACAAAATCTTCCAGCAGACTATCCATCCGGCGCATAATTTCAGCATCACCGTGAATCTCGAACACCCCGTGCTTTTCGATAGCCTGAATGCCGAACTCTTTCACATTGCCCGCCACGATACCAGAAAATACCCGTCTAAGTGCCGCTGCCAGTTTTTCCGTTGACTGATCCAGATGTAAATCCAGATTCGCCATGTTTTCATGGTTAGGGTCAAAAGGATGCTGCAAATCATGAGGGATTTTCATTGCCCAGTTAAAACTGTAAGCATCACCGGTTGAACGGCGATTTTCCTTGACCAGTGGCATCGCAGTTTTCATCACTCTGGCCACTTCTAATGGGTCATCCACAATAATCTGGTAGTGACGGCGAGCCTGTTCACCCAGAGTGTTGACAATAAATTCATCCAGAACATGAAAATAATCGGCACTCTCTTTTGGCCCGGTTAAGACCAGAGGTAATACCTGATTTTCATTTTCCGGGTGCATCAGGATCCCCAGCAGATAAAGCAGCTCTTCTGCTGTTCCCACACCTCCGGGGAAGATGATAATACCGTGAGCAATACGAACGAAGGCTTCCAGCCTCTTTTCGATATCTGGCATGATGACCAGTTCATTAACCAGTGGGTTGGGCGGCTCAGCAGCAATAATGGAAGGTTCTGTAATACCAATAAAACGGCTATTTTTATAGCGCTGTTGCGCATGACCGACCGCAGCACCTTTCATCGGTGCTTCCATTGCACCCGCTCCACAGCCGGTACAAATATTCAGCTCCCGTAAGCCAAGCTCATTACCGACTTTACGGGCATACAGATATTCTTGTTCATTGATAGAATGCCCGCCCCAGCAGACGATCATATTCGGGTTTTCAGCAAGATGCAGTGCTTTGGCATTGCGCAGGATAGAGAAAACGGTATTGGTAATATGCATACCATTTTTCAGATTCAGCGAGTCGGCTTTTTGGGCATCGGTAATCTGCGCATGAACAAACAGAATATCCCGCAATACCGCGAATAAATTTGCCCGCAGAGAACGGATAATTTTGCCATCAACAAATGCTTCTTCCGGTGGATTGACCAGCTCCAGTTTAACTCCCCGCTCTCTACGCAGGACGTTAATATCAAAATCTTTATGTTTTGATAGTAGTTCTTTGCTGTTATCAGTCTGGCTACCAGAGTTGAGCACGGCGAGTGAGCAATTGCGGAAAAGGCGGTACAGATCACTGCTTGCTGTGCGTTTAAGGGTATCCACCTCAAGCTGAGAGAGTAAATCCATTGACCCTAACGGGCTGACATGTGTAATCAAGAATGGCTCCTTTATACCCCAATAGGGGGTTCTCAATAATGGTTCTACCTGAAATTTGTAGGGACTATACACTTCGTCTTTCAAGTTGCCTCTTTGTTGGCCGCGCTCGTTCACCCCAGTCACATAGTTATCTATGCTCCCGGGGATTTACTCGCTTGCCGCCGTGACTCATCTTGAAATCCATTGTGTATAATTGAATGTATCTGGTTTAAGTCAGCCCGTTAGGTTACCGGATGGCATACAGATGTATGCCATCGGTGTGGATTCAGTGATTACTGACGGGCTAGCCTGCCGGTTGGCGGCACAAATGAGTCATTACTGCGCCACGGATTGATATCCAACCCACCCCGGCGGGTATAACGCGCATAAACAGTGAGTTTTTCCGGCGCACATAACTGCATTAAATCGTTGAAAATACGTTCAACACACTGTTCATGGAACTCGTTGTGATGACGGAAGGAAACCAGATAACGCAATAATTTTTCCTGATCGATTTTCGGGCCTTTATAGCGAATTTGTACTGAACCCCAATCAGGCTGGTTTGTGATCAGACAATTTGATTTTAATAGATGGCTGACCAAAACTTCATCAACAACAGGCCCTGTCGCTGCCCCATTAAGATAATCGCGATTGAATTGATAATCATCAATTTCAATATCCTGATTATCAATACATTTACCTTCAAAATCGGCAATTGGCTGTTGATTGAAATCATGCAGAGGATATAAAACAACGTCAATCTCACCGTTGGCACAGGCAGACAAGTCCCGTTGCAGCGTTTGCTGGACGGTCTCCCAATCCGCGAAGCGGGTTTGGTTAAAGCTATTCAGATAGAGCTTGAAACTTTTTGACTCGATAAGATTTTCACTGGCAGCGTTCAGACTGACATGCCCGATGGCAACCTGAGGAACACCCCGCGAATTGAGCCATGACAGTTCGTACATTGTCCAGATGTCTGCGCCGTAAAACGGCAGATTATCAGGATACAATCCAAGTGGCTCACGGTTCATACTGCGGGGAACGGCCTGTAGTAATGCAGGTTCATAGGTATCACAGTAGGAAGTTGGTTTGCCGAGAGTAAGTTGGGAGAGTGCCTGATTATCTTGATACAAAGACATAAGATTCCTCAAAGGTAATATACCCTGCATTTAAGAGCGATAGGGCGGAGGTTATTGTTTTGAATACAAGCAGTAGTGTATCAAGGAATATTGATAATTCGTATTTTTATTGCGCATTTTCAAGAAACTCAGCCCGATAATTGCCATCTAAATCAGAACAGATTCTTAAACGGGCTGAATTATTCATCCCGTGGGATATAATTAGATAACTAATATAGAGTATTCGCTTTTATTTGGAAGAAATTAACTTCTCTAATAATGGCGATCTGAACAGATTGTGCGGATCAAATTTCTGTAAGGTATTAATTGCCGAATGCCAATTATTATCAGCGGGTAATCCATCCGTAAATGAGGCCGGGATTTTTTTGGTCAGTATATACTCATTAGCCCATGCACCCTCTTTGCTGTATCCCCAGCCTTTACTCCATTCAACACGAATAGACGCGTAAGTGTCATCAAATTCTTTAAACATCCATGCTTCAAGCCTGTTATAAAATTCAGCAGAATAATGGGTATCTGGATGGGTTAACACATCGAGCCAAATAGCGACATCCCACTCTGGACGATCCTGACGTGGGCGAATAGCCGATAGACTCGGTACTACAGCATTTTCCTGCACCACTTCAGAAGGTTCATCCAGTGTTGTAACCCGGATCTCAATGGGTCCGTTGACAGGGAATTTACCCTGATTCTGGTATTCCTGCATTAAGGATTGCCATTGGGAATAAAAGAGATGGAGAACTTTTTGAATATTGCTGCGGCTGGTTAATATGGCATAACCATTTGCAGTAACACGTAATGTTGTTGGTTTAACATATAACAGTAAATTTTTGCTCCAGCCCCAGATATCATTTCCAGTAGCTAAAAAATAACCTAGCATGACTGCGTACTGAAGATGGGAAAATATAGGAGTGAGGTTCGGATTATCATGGGTTATCTGTTTAATGAGTTGAGATATTTGAACAGGGATATTATCAGAAAATGGATAGTTGTACGGTTGGGTCACTTCAATACTGGAAGTAGGCTTTTTCGGTGCAATACTCCATACTTTTAACCAAGGGTTAGCAGTGAATGGGAATAAAATAGCTTCAGCACGCCCACTTTTATCCAGAAAGTGACTAAAAGTTTTTTTATTTTTTTTATCTTGAGAAAGTGCAAATAGTTCTGTCGCCGGAATATCAGTAATACTTTCACACCGAAGACGCTGGTTTTTACCAGCCTGAAGCTCAGCATATAAAATCAGGGAACAGCCTAAATTCACAAGAAGAGGAGCGCACTCAGGGTCATTGCGCTTAAAGTTCCTGATAATATATTGTTCGCTTTTTTCATCCCAAACGACGGCAGACAGAGATAGGACAGAGTTACTGATTGAGCCATAGTTATGGCCGGGTTGCGTTTCTTCATTCAGCGCTTTAACACTTGTTCCATGCCCACCGATTGCCAGTACTCCGCCGAGAGTTAAATCACCGGGTGCCGGAGTTGCGGTAAAACCAACCCCTTGCTCTTCCATTTTTGTCATGAGTGTTTCCATTAATACACCAGCCTGCGCAGTGACAATGGCATAATCAGGAAGATGTTTAATGCTTACTTGATTAAAGTGCTGCCTAAGATCCATGAGCATGACTTGATGACTATTTTGTTCCTGAGCTGAAATAATCAAAGGCGACCAGTTATGTGACTCTCCCACCACTCTCAGTTTATAATTTTTTTTCCACGCCCAATTAACAATTAAAATAATTTCTTTGTCTGATTTAGGGATACAGCATGGAATATGATTCGAATAAATTTCTTCTGACCAGTTAATGAATTCTCTATATATCAATTTTACGTCTTTAGGGAAATCAGTTAATGTCAGGTTTGTTTTTTTATTCTTATTTTCTTTATTTAATTTATTTGGATTTTTATTTTTTATGTTCATTATGTTATTACCTTGTAGGATATAAATAAAATCACTATTTTGAATCCACATTTATAATGTGGATGGCAAGAGGTATTATTTTTTATATTAATGCTATTTTTGTTTTAACTTGTGACTTATTAGCGATGGTTTTATTCATCCCTTGGCTATAAATTCAGGCCAAGTACACGGCATAATATTACTTGAAGGGAGATGATTCTCTTTACTGTTATAAATAGTGTAGAGCCTGATACCATTATTTTATGGAAGTGATGACACTATTTTTATACACAATGGATTTCAAGATGCGTCGCGGCAGCAAGCGAGTAAATCCCCAGGAGCATAGATAACTATGTGACTGGGGTGAACGAGCGCAGCCAACAAAGAGGCAACTTGAAAGACGAAGTGTATAGTTGTTATTTTGCTTAAAACCGTATAGGAATACGCAGAATACGAGTAACAGACAGAAAAATGGAAGAAACAAACATATGACCTTCAATGTGACAGAAGCACTTGCTGATTTTACCCGACGCTATGTTGAATTGTGGCAGGAGGAAACCGGATTACCGCCAGCGAGTAGTGAATTATATGATGTACCGTCCCCCTGTATCGAACGTACAGGAGATGAGGTGGTGCACTGGCTTCCGAAGCCTTTTACTCCAGCGGATAAACTCAGTAAGGTAGAAAATGCACTGGATATCTGTTTGCAGAATTCTATCCACGATTATTATGTCACTCAGTTAGCGGGCGACATGTCTGCCAGTTTTGATGGATTGAGCTTCAGTTTGATTCAGGTATGGAGTGAGGATGATTTTGTCCGGCTACAGGAAAATTTGATAGGCCATCTTGTGACGCAAAAGCGCCTGAAACTCTCACCGACGGTATTTATTGGTACAACGGATTCTGACATGGGGCTGATTTCTGTATGTAATCTGACAGGTCAGGTCATACTTGAGCAATTTGGCAGTAAGGAACGAACCGTATTATCTGCTGATTTAGCCGCTTTCATTTCTGCTGCTACCCCTGTGGTATCTTCATAGGTGCAGATATCAGTTTACTTTTTTGTAAGACATATCTCACATGTGATGTGAGATATGTCTCTTAATCATCGTATCAATACCTCTGATAAATATTATTTTTATTTTATATCAATAATATGCAAATTATTATCAAGATATCTTTTTGGTGAAATGCTTTTTCTGACAATTCAGGTAGCTTGTTTCAAGCCACTGAATCGACGATTATTTTGTTGTTCCGCTAGGAATCACAGCGACAAAATTATTAAGGAATTATGTCATCAGGAAGGTGACTCAAGGATGATTCGGTTCGGGCAGGACTGCCAGATACTATCAATATAATGATCTTTTAAGGAATAACAGACAGGGAAGTACTTTGTCAGGGAATGCGCAGGAAGCGATCAATTTAGCCGGATTGCTATAATAATCAAATAAGAGGGGAGATTCTGTCTCCCCTCTTATTTTGTTTTGTGGCATTTTATGCTGCCACATATTTTTCGCTGAGATTGAACAGTGATACTCTTACGATTTAATGACACAATGGCCGTTCCTGCTATTGGGGTCACAGTCAGGATAAGATAATAATCATGAGTATCGAGAAACAAATCCTCCACAAATTACAGCTCATTGAAGCCACGATGAAAACCGCTGGCTTATGGCAGAGTTACCCGCCCAAACCAGAAGCTTTCGAAAGCACAGAACCTTTTTCTATTGATACGATGGCGGCGGAAGAATGGCTCCAATGGGTACTAATTCCCAGAATGAGTGCACTGATTGAGCAAAAAGCCAGCTTACCAACATCATTTGCAATCGCTCCCTACTTTGAAGAAGTCTATAAAGAAGAGACTGAGCGCTATTTACCGTTACTTGAGCATTTGCGTGAACTGGACAACCTGTTTACACCGGATGATCTGAAGGGGAATAGTTGATAATGCTGGATATTATCTATCAGGATGAACACATTGTTGCAGTAAATAAGCCGGCGGGCTGGTTGGTTCATCGTAGTTGGCTGGCGCGTCATGAAACCGTTTTTGTTATGCAGACACTGCGTGACCAGATTGGTCAGCATGTTTTTCCTGTTCATCGGCTGGACAGGCCAACATCCGGCGTTTTGCTGATGGGGCTGTCAAGCGATGTGGCCCGAACACTCTCCCAGCAATTCGAATATCAGCAGGTGCAAAAAACGTATCATGCAGTTGTGCGTGGTTATGTCGAAGGAGAGGAGATTATCGACTACGCATTAATGGAAGAGTTGGATAAAATTGCGGATAAATTCGCTGATACGGACAGGGAAGCGCAATCCGCCATTACTCATTACCGCGCACTGGCAAAAATTGAGTGTCCGGTTGAAATAGGGCGTTATCCGACATCACGTTTCAGCCTATTGGAACTAAAACCCAAAACCGGGCGTAAGCACCAGCTACGACGACATATGTCACATATCCGTCATCCCATTATTGGGGATACCACACACGGGGATTTGCGTCAGAATCGAGGAGTTGCTAAATATTATCAGACAGGCAGATTAATGCTGCATGCAAGCCACCTTCAACTCAGGCATCCGGTAACAGGCCAGGAGTTGTTATTGACCGCCCGTTGGGATTCTTCATGGCAGCATTTGCTTGAACAATTTGGCTGGCAAGGCCTTGTACCGGAACTGGAATGTTCACATCCGGTTGCTTGTGAATTACAGCCGACAGAATAGCCGCCTGAAAAAATAAAGGTTCAACGACTAAAGCAGTATCAAACAGAATGAAGGGATCATATCTATGGCAAAGATTGGTATTTTCGTTGGTACAGTTTATGGCAATGCATTGGCTGTTGCCGAAGAAGCTCAGCAAATTCTTGAGCAGCAGGGGCATGAGGCTGAAGTATTTGAAGAGGCAACTCTGGAGCAATGGCAGGAATACTTACAGCAGGTAGTACTGGTTGTGACATCTACAACCGGACAGGGGGATTTGCCTGATAATATCCAGCCGCTTTATGCTGAATTGAATGATCAACTGGGTTATCAGCCTGATTTACGTTACGGCCTTATTGCGCTGGGCGACAGTAGTTATGACACTTTCTGTGGAGGAGGTCATATCTTTGATGCGCTGTTACAAGAGCAAGGCGCTAAGCGGATCGGTGAAATTCTGCAGATTGATGCTCTTGAGGTAGTTGAGCCGGAAGTTTTTGCTCAGGGCTGGGTTGAGGAGTGGGGAAATTTATTATAGACGCTCCCGCTCATACCGTTGATTATACCGCTTATACCCTTTATCTCTTTGCTGCCAGAAAAGGGATAAGCGGTGTATGACACTACTGATATCATTACTTGCGGGTCAGTTTTTCTAAATCTGCTTCTATTTCTGCGATCTTATTGGCAACGACATGCTCAAGGTGACGTAAGTCGTCGAGGATTTTGTGTTTCAAATCCACTTCTGCCTGTTCACGTTTACAAATCTGATCCAATTCTTCCAGCACATAACGCAGGTTGGTGTTGATCTCTTTAACTTCTTTGTAACCTTGCCCTGTATTATCGTCAGAGACAGTTTTGAGCTGGCGTGGGTATTTGAATTTAACGCTTTTGGCAAAAAATTCACCCCTATCTTTGCGAAAATAAATCTTAAGAATGTCGTTATTCGCTTCCTGACGGAGGCTATAGCGATCAATATCTTCAGGGTGAGTAATCCCTAAACTCTTCAAGTTATCGTACATAGCGCGTCACCTAGTCACCTAAATGAAATGGAAAATATCAAGAAAACAGCGGATTTATTATCCATTTCGAGTTTGTCGAAAGTCAATCAATAGTGACTATTAAGAAAATATAAAGTTTATGCAATAAGGAAATAGTTTTTAATTTCAATGGATTATGTGTTTTTCTTTTGTGGCAGATAAATTTAACTACATGTATGGTATTTTTTGGTCATGTATTCAAGGCGTTGACCTCCCTCAAACATAATATTTACGTTCAATGAAAGTGCCAATGATTTTGTCATGCATTTTAGGTGACTTTGAATAACCCAATGTTTTACGGTTCAGGTGCTTAATTCTGTTACGTAACGTTAAATTTTCACGTTCGATACGTTGAGTAAAATATTTTCCAACCAGATGGTTGGCTGAAGGCAGTAATTATAGGCACGATAATTATCCGTACACCAAAAGGCCACCTTGCATTTAGACAGTTTTTTCAATAAATTTTTCAGCGTGTTCTTGTTTCGTCTACCAAAAGCATGCGCAATGATACGTTTTAGGCGAGGCTCCCAAGCATACCATAACCAACGCTGGCACTTTTTATTCCCGACGCATGACTCCATTTCGTCAACTTCACAGATAAATTCAATTTCAACTTCCCCCAGAGGTGAAGTTGTTACACATCGTGGCTGGAGTTTTTTAAAACGCGTACGACAGCATTAATGCTGATATGCAGGGCTCTGGCTGTATTACGGATGCCGGCATTATAGATGAAGAACAACGCCTTAAATACATGACCTAGTGCATGGGGGCTGGCTAAAGCTAATACCCTGACTCTTCAATTAAATATAGGTGGAACTCTAACTGAATTGTTTGGTTTTTATGATAACCAGATATTTATTTAAAATAATATAAATCCTCCATGCAGCCTGCAAAAGCAGGCTTTTCTCTGCCAATCTTGTAAAAAAATTGGCTCATCACACAGAAGAACAAACAGAAAATCCCTTACATCCCCGCCGGAGTCACTACCAATTGCCCTGCCACGCCACGATCGGCCCATTCTAATATCTGGCTGTAATACATAAACGGGTAGTGTTCATAGGATGGCTGCATCATATTGACCAACAGCTCAGTTCTGCCATCCACCCAAACGGTATCTTTCCAGCCATAATCCTGCGGCTCCGGTTGTACCCCGTTGTGGTTGATAACTTTGAATCTGGCACCTTCGATATGAAAAGGCTGTGGAATCGAGGTTGTCACTATCCAGCGTTCCCATGCTCCCTGATGGCTGGTAATGTCGGTTCGGTTGGGATTCAGTAATACTCCATTGATACCCTGTGTTTCATCCCCTAAAACAATTTGTCGGTTGCGAATTGAGGAATCAATGCCAGTCGTATCAGTCACAAGCTGGGAAGGCAGCTCTTCTGTGACCAGAGGTAGCAACCCACCTGATTTAATCGTCAGAACATTTGTTGAACGCAATTTATTGGATGGTTCAAACAGCCCTTTCAGTCGATCAATCATGCCGGCAGATTCTCCTGCTGTGATAACAACACTGTCTGCTTTCGACATATCAATCAGCACTTCACGACGTTCTCCCGGTGCCAGTGAAAGCGTCTGAACCGCCACCGGCGCTGGCAATAACCCCTGATCAGTCGCAATCATATAGAAAGGCCGGCCATCACTGAGCTGTAACTGGAAACGGCGGGCATTGGCGGCATTTAACAGACGCAGCCTGATCCACCCTTTGGCAACTTCGATAAACGGGTTTTCCACCCCGTTAATAACCAGTGTATCCCCAAGGAATCCCTGACTGGCAGAAGCCTTGTCATAGCGTGGCGTACCAAAATTATCCAATCGTTTGTCCTGCAAAATAACCGGAAAATCATCGACGCCATAATGTCTGGGTAAAGGCAAGCGATGGGTATTTTCGTCTTCCACCAGCCACATTCCTGCTAACCCTGCATAAACCTGTTCCGCCATTCGGTGTGGTGTATTGGCGTGATACCAACATGTTGCTGCTGGCTGATCAATCGGAATGACCGGAGACCAGTTCCCATGAGCAGGGATCAGGCGTGATGCACCCCCCATCAGTGTTCCGGGTACCTGTAACCCGCTTACAGTCATTGAAACCGGCTCTGACAGGCGATTACTGTATATCAGTTTAACGTTATCCCCTTTACGGACACGAATAGTCGGCCCCAGATAGAGACCATTGATACCCGACACTGACGCCTTATTTTCCCCGTCAAAAGACCAGTTGGCTCTCTGAAGAGCTAAAAACAGGGGCTGGCCACCGCGAGATTCCAGTAAGGGGGGAACAGGTAATGCTATTTGTTGGTCTTTATCTGCCTGAACAGCAAAGGGGAGCGCTCCTAAACATACTGCTAAACCAGATGCCTGAATAAATTGGCGCCGACTCAGTGACATATTTTCTCCACGGCAGGAATGAGCGCCACGAAAAGAAAGAATAGCTTCCCAAATTGAGTGCTTATTCATATCTAATTGATTTCAAATTATATCGCGGCGGTACTACCCTTCGTCTTCCACATCATGTCTTTGCTGGACACGCGTTGAAATCCACTGGGTATAGGTATATATCTTATCGATTGCGTTTAATAAAAAACGTTAATTTATCAAGAAGCAATCATATCGCGAACAGGGGATAAATTCTAAAACTATCTTAAATTTATAGTCAGAATTCATCCCCATATCAGAAAGGAGTACTGCGTAAAAATAGCGTAAGTTATTTTAATTCAATTAACTGCGCTTGTTAAGCTCCTCAACTTCTTTATCCAGCGCTTCAATCTTGGCCTTCATCACCTGATGACAATGTTCAGCCAATTCACGAACCCGCTCTTTTGTATATTTTGTTGTATCAATCGGCGGCAGCATTTCAACAATAACCGTGCCATTATTCCAACGATTAAGCTTGATCTTGCCATGTGTTGAAGAAACACAAACCGGTACAATCGGCACTCCGGCCGCAATGGCTGCATGGAAAGCCCCCGTTTTAAACGGCATTAAACCACGACCACGACTGCGGGTACCCTCCGGAAACATCCAGACAGAAACACGGTTCTTTTTAATCTGCTCAACAACCTGTGAAATCGTCCCGTGTGCTTTTGTCCGGTTTTGTCTGTCAATCAGGATATTGCCTGTCAGCCAGTACAACTGACCAAAGAAAGGAATAAAAACCAGACTTTTTTTACCAACAGTCACCGTACGGGGCTGTACAGCGTTTGACATGGTTATCATGTCGAAATTGTTCTGGTGATTACCGATATAGATGCTTGGGCCAACTTGTGGCGCATCTTCAGGAATACGTTCAATCAGTTTGATACCGAATATTGTGTGCAGCTTGCCAAATGCACGGCCAAAGGTCATCACATGACGCGGATCCCGGGGGCTGAATAAACAGTAAATACCGCCGAATATACAGACTAGAAAGGTAAACAGAATAACAATGATCCCACGAATAATGGTTAGCATAGTTTCCTCTTGCAAGGCAGGCCAGTGTTGTACTGGCCTGCTGTCAGGGTTATTTAATTATATAAAAATGAAGTTATATTCAGTTCAATTTTGTTTCTATTTCTACACGCTCAACACGCTGTAAGCCACGCGGCAGAGCGGTTCCTTTACGGCCTCTTTCTGCCCGGAATTTCTGCAATTCCTCTGGCTGAAGCTGTAATTTTCGCTTACCGAAATAAAGCGTGATTGAAGATTTTGGCGGCAATACCAGCAACCAGCTCAATATATCTTCTCCAGAAGCCGCCTGCGCCGAGGTAATGGAAACTATTTTATTGCCCTTACCTTTTGACAGCTGTGGGAGATCAGCGACAGGAAACATCAACATGCGTCCCTCTTTGGTGATCGCCAGTAACATATCATCCTGTTCATTGCCGATCGCCAATGGTGACATGACCTTAGCGTTTTGTGGCAATGTAATCAGGGCCTTCCCTGCCCGATTCTTGGCAATTAAGTCACTAAAGGTACAGATGAAGCCATAACCCGCATCCGATGCCATCAGGAGTTTCTGATCTTCTTTCTCCATCAGCAGATGCTCAACGGATGCTCCGGCCGGTAATGCCAGTTTGCCGGTCAAAGGCTCTCCCTGTCCTCTGGCTGAAGGTAAATCCAGAGGATCAATAGAATAACTACGCCCGGTACTGTCAATAAAGACTACCGGCTGATTACTCTTACCACGCACAGCATCGCGATAACTGTCACCAGATTTGTAATTTAAACCAGTAGGATCAATATCATGCCCTTTCGCACTACGAACCCAGCCCATTTGAGACATCACAACCGTAATCGGCTCTGATGGCAGAATATCATGATCGCTCATTGCCTTCGCTTCTGAGCGCTCTTTCAGCGGAGAACGACGCTTATCACCATAGTTTTCCGCATCGGCAATAATCTCTTTTTTCAGCAGCGTGTTCAGCTTGCGCTCAGAGCCAAGGATAGCCTGAAGTTTGTCCCGCTCTTTTGCCAGTTCATCCTGCTCACCCCGGATTTTGACTTCTTCCAGTTTTGCCAGATGACGTAGTTTCAGTTCCAGAATCGCTTCTGCCTGTGTTTCTGTTAAACCAAAACGCTGCATCAACACTGGCTTTGGCTCATCTTCACTACGGATAAGATGGATCACTTCATCAATGTTGAGATAGGCTGCCAGCAAACCTTCCAGAATATGCAGTCGCTTGAGCACTTTTTCCAGACGGTGGTTAAGGCGGTTACGTACCGTTTCACGACGGAATACCAGCCATTCACTGAGAATTTCAACCAGACCTTTAACACTCGGGCGATTGTCGAGACCAATCATGTTGAGGTTAACACGATAGCTCTTTTCCAGATCGGTTGTGACAAACAGGTGGTTCATAACCTGCTCGACATCCACACGGTTAGTCCGGGGCACAATCACCAGACGCGTCGGGTTCTCGTGATCGGATTCATCCCGCAGATCATCCACCATCGGCAACTTCTTCGAACGCATCTGGCTGGCGATCTGTTCTAATACTTTCGCACCAGATACCTGATGTGGCAGAGCGGTAATGACAACGTTACCCTCTTCTTTTGACCACACGGCACGCATGCGTATCGAGCCACGACCATTTTTGTAGATCTTACGGATATCTTCTTTAGAAGTGATGATTTCCGCATCTGTCGGGTAATCCGGGCCTTTAACGTGCTCCATAACTTCATCAAGTGAAGACTCTGGTTTATCCAGTATGGAAATCAGCGCATTGGCCACTTCACGTGAGTTATGAGGCGGTATATCCGTTGCCATACCAACAGCAATACCTGTTGTGCCGTTCAGCAGGATATTAGGCAGACGCGCAGGCAGCATTTTCGGCTCCTGCAATGTACCATCAAAGTTTGGCAACCAGTCTACTGTCCCGTGCCCCAGTTCACTCAGCAGCAACTCTGCATACTTAGACAGGCGGGATTCGGTATAACGCATTGCCGCAAAAGATTTCGGATCATCCGGAGCACCCCAGTTTCCCTGACCGTCCACAAGTGGATAACGGTAAGAGAAAGGCTGTGCCATCAGCACCATCGCTTCGTAACAGGCACTATCACCATGTGGATGATATTTACCCAGTACATCACCGACAGTACGGGCAGATTTTTTGAATTTTGCACTGCTACTCAGCCCAAGCTCTGACATCGCGTAGACGATACGACGCTGCACGGGTTTTAATCCATCACCGATAAAAGGCAGCGCCCTGTCCATGATGACGTACATGGAATAATTCAGATAGGCGTTTTCAGTGAATGTGTGGAGCGGCTGACGTTCCACTCCATCGTGAGTTATTTCACTCATGTTAATAATTTCCTCAAAACCCGTCATCTTTCAAGTTACCGCTTTAGTTGGCCGCGATGCATCTTGAAATCTATCGGGTTTAAATTTCAATTCAATTGCTATACTTCAATATCAATGGAATCACCCTTTTCTTGCAGCCAGTTACGGCGGTCTTCCGAGCGTTTCTTCGCCAGAAGCATATCCATAACGGAAAGGGTTTCCTGATAATTTTCATCATTGATAGTCAATTGCACCAGACGGCGAGTATTGGGATCTAGCGTAGTTTCACGCAACTGCATCGGGTTCATTTCACCCAATCCTTTGAAGCGCTGAACATTTGGCTTACCACGCTTACGGCTCAGGCGGTCAAGTACCGCACTCTTTTCACCTTCATCCAGTGCATAGTGAACTTCTTTGCCAAGGTCGATACGATACAGTGGTGGCATCGCCATATAAACGTGACCGCGTTTGACCAGCGTCGGGAAATGGCGGACAAATAAGGCGCACAGCAGCGTTGCAATGTGCAGGCCATCGGAATCTGCATCGGCCAGAATACAGATTTTACCGTAACGCAGCTGGCTGAGATCTTCACTGTCAGGATCGATACCGATTGCGACCGAAATATCATGAACTTCCTGCGAAGCCAATACCTCATCTGAAGAGACTTCCCATGTATTCAGTATCTTACCGCGAAGAGGCATAATAGCCTGAAATTCACGATCACGGGCCTGTTTGGCAGAGCCACCAGCAGAATCCCCTTCCACCAGAAACAGTTCAGTGACATTCAGATCCTGTGAGGTACAGTCAGCCAGTTTCCCCGGCAATGCCGGGCCGTTGGTCAGCTTCTTACGTACCACTTTTTTGGCCGCGCGCATGCGGCGTTGAGCGCTGGCAATGGCCATTTCAGCTAATTGCTCTGCTTCCTGAATATGCTGGTTCAGCCACAGGCTGAATGCATCTTTGACAACACCGGAAACGAAAGCCGCAGACTGGCGCGATGACAGACGTTCTTTAGTCTGCCCGGCAAATTGTGGATCCTGCATTTTGAGGGATAATACATAAGCACAGCGATCCCAGATATCGTCAGCAGAAAGTTTGACGCCACGAGGCAAAATGTTGCGGAATTCACAGAACTCACGCATGGCATCCAGCAACCCCTGACGCAAGCCATTGACGTGGGTACCGCCCTGTATTGTCGGGATCAGGTTAACATAGCTTTCCGCCAGTAACTCACCTCCTTCCGGCAGCCAGAGCAGCGCCCAGTCCACTGCTTCAGTTTCGCCACTGAGTGCACCGACAAACGGGGCCTGAGGTAATGTCACCAGCCCATTAACCGCTTCCAGCAAATAGTCAGTCAGCCCATCGGCATAACACCATTTTTGCTCGGTTCCGGCCAGTTTATCCTTAAAGATAATTTCAACGCCGGGGCACAGAACTGCTTTTGCTTTCAGCAAATGAGCCAGGCGTGAAGTCGAAAAACGGGGAGTATCGAAATAGCTTTCATCCGGCCAGAAATGCACACTGGTACCGGTATTACGTTTTCCACAACTACCTATAACAGCCAGTTCCTGTACTTTATCGCCATTTTCGAAGGCGATCTGATGAACCTGACTGTCGCGACGAACGGTCACTTCGACCCGTTTGGACAGAGCATTAACGACCGAAATACCAACCCCGTGCAAGCCACCGGAGAACTGGTAGTTTTTATTGGAAAATTTACCACCTGCATGCAGACGGGTCAGGATCAATTCAACTGCTGATACTTTTTCTTCAGGATGGATATCAACCGGCATACCACGGCCATCATCTATCACTTCCAGAGACTGATCGCTGTGGAGAATCACTTGAATATGCTTTGCGTGACCAGCTAGCGCTTCGTCCACACTATTATCGATCACTTCCTGTGCCAGATGGTTCGGGCGGGCGGTGTCGGTATACATTCCTGGGCGGCGACGAACTGGCTCCAGGCCACTGAGGACTTCAATGGCCTCTGCGTTATAACTAGATTGAGTCATGTTGTAATTCTGTCGGTTGCTTCATGATTAAAGGGCCAATCAGTATTGATTACCCTACGTATTCCGGAACGCCATCAGAACGGCGTTAACCCGGAATCCATTGGATAGATACTGTTGATAATACCAGTCGCTTACCTATTTTTGGCAATTTTTTTACTATTGCCGCTGGCTAGCCCCAAGAAGTCAATGATTTGAGGAAAATAGTATTCGAAACCAATAAATGCATGATTTCCACCAGATTCGACGGTTTGTCTGCACTGCATCAGGTAGGCAACCGCCTGACGGTAGTCCAGCACTTCGTCCCCGGTTTGCTGCAATAACCAGATAAGATCCGGTGATTCCAACGGGTCAATATGCATTACTTTGAGGTCATGAATGTGGCTTTCTTCAAGAGTATACCGCTCTTCGGTATAAGGATTCACGTTTTCCCCAAGATAATCCTGAAGAAGATCGAATGGACGAACCGCAGGGTTGACGACTACGGCTGGCAGGCCAAAGCATTGTGAAAGCCAGATGGCCAGATAACCTCCTAATGAGGAACCAACCAAACCGATGTGTTCCCCTGAGCGGCTCATCACTATTTCTTCCAGTAAAGCTGCCGTATCTTCGGGGTAAGGAGGCAATTGTGGCACCAGCATCTCTATTTCAGGGTGCTGCTGGTGCAACCATGTTTTCAGCGCAGTTGCTTTTGCTGATTGGGATGAACTGTTAAAACCATGTAGGTAAAGTAACGTTGACATTAATACCCGTCCGAATCTAAATCCGGGCAAAATTCATTACTCTTGAGCCTATAAAGCTGCGTTTGCAGTTCTGCTTCTCCGCCACCAGTTACAGGCAATTCAAGGTAACGCCAACCCGGAGCCACTGTATCAAGCATAAAATTAGTACAATGTGGCTTAAATTGCACACAGGTTGATGGTGTTGCTATCACACGAATACCATTCCACATTACATCCAGCTCTTGATGGATGTGCCCGCACAGTATTGTTTTCACCTGCGATTTACCCTTCAGGCATTCTGCCAGTGCAGGAGCATTGCGCAGACTGTGCTGATCCAGCCATGTACAGCCGGATGGTACAGGATGATGATGAAGCATGACAATCGCCTGACGATCACTGTGTTCATCCAGACATTTACTCATCCATTCCAGCTGGTATTCCGTCAATTCGCCGTGGGGAACACCCTGCACCTGACTATCCAGCATGATAAGCTGCCAGTGCTGGCCGATGAATATTTGCTTGGAAGGTGAAATTCCCGCCGCCGCCAGTACATCAACCATAGCAGGCTGATAATCGTGATTACCGGGTAACCAGACACAAGGGGCGGGCAAACGGGCAATGCCTTCAACAAAATTCTGATAGGCACCGGGAGTCTGATCCTGAACTAAATCGCCGGTCGCAACGACCAAATCAATATCAATATTCTGCTCAAGGATCGCATCCAACACAGCATGATAACTGCGGTAGGTATTGATACCCAGCAGTGAGCCACCTTTATTGGCAAAAAGGTGCATGTCAGTGATTTGCAATATTCTTGCTGTGGCACCTTTCGCCACAGGTATTTCAAGCAGGCTTTCCAAATGGTTTCCTTTTCCTGTCGGTCATAGAGGGTCATTCTAACGTGTCTTTATGCATAAGATCTGCTGACTGGGGCACACTTCACGTTTCCCAACACAAAATTGCCGTTTATATTTCCAGCCACTCTTTTTTCAGTTTTTCATGGTGCAATGCCAGCCACTGTATTGCAATCACTGAAGCTGAATTATCAATAATTCCCTCTTCAACCCATTGATAAGCCTGCTCTCTGCTGACAACCAGTACCCGGATATCTTCATTTTCCCCTTCCAGACCATGGATACCTGAAGCAGTAGAAGAGTTGACTTCTCCTACAAAAATACTCATGCGCTCTGTTGTTCCTCCGGGGCTTGCAAGGTAACTCAGTGCCGGCTGGCAACGTTTAACTTCAATACCTGCTTCTTCTATCGCTTCACGGCGGACAACCTGCTCAGCATCTTCCCCTTCTTCAATCATGCCGGCAATCACTTCCAGCAACCATGGCGTCTGGCTGGTTTCTATCGCCGGAATGCGGATCTGTTCAATCAGGACAACTTCATCACGCACCGGATCATAAGGCAACAAAACACCGGCATGACCCCGTTCAAATACTTCACGCTTAATATTTTCGCTCCATCCTCCACGAAACAGACGGTGTCTGAATTGATACTCCGTCATTTTGAAAAAACCGTGATAGAGTGTTTTTCGGGAAATGACTTCAACATCTTGTTTCGAAAACGTAAATGGTTTTTCTGAATCTATCGATTTTGTAGAAATAAGCGGTGAGGTAAGATCTTCGCGCATAAAAGCTCCTGTTTGTTATCTTTTAATTCTCTACTATTAAAATGTATTTTTTCACATTGTTCTAAATAAATTGATTTTGAAGATACAAACACTCTAGAAAATAAGGCAATATGGCACAAACAGCCACCTTATACTGCAAGTATTCTCTGCTAGAATCTGTGATATTGTTTTTATGCAGAGGCAACTTAAGCAAAATAGCTGCACAACAAGGAACGCAAATGAAAAAATTGCTATCTCTTTTTATCGCTATGAATCTGGTAGGTTTCAGTACTTCAGGCCACGCAGAAGACCTGTTACAAATTTATAAACAGGCGAAAGAAACTAACCCTGAGTTGCTTAAGGCGCTGGCTGATCGCAATTCGGTTTTTGAAGGGATTAATTTAGCCCGCAGTCCTTTGTTACCTCAACTAGGTTTGGGTGCAAAAACTGGTTATGAAAAGAATTTTCGCAACAGTAAGCAAGAGACTCGGAATACCAGCGCTGGATTAACGCTGGAGCAGACCATTTTCGATATGTCCAAATGGAACAAACTGAATCAGGCTGAAAAGAAAGCAGGGATTGCCGATATTAGTTATCAAGCAGCCCAGCAGAAATTAATTCTGGATACCGCCAACGCTTATTTTGATGTCCTGAGCAAAATTGATGCTCTGACCTATAGCGAAGCTCAGAAATCCTCACTCTACCGGCAACTGGATCAGACAACCCAGCGCTTCAATGTGGGGCTGGCCGCCATTACTGACGTCCAGAACGCCCGGGCCCAGTATGATTCTATTCTGGCACAGGAAGTTTATGACCGTAATGAGCTGGATAACTCACTGGAAAAATTGCGCCTGATTACCGGTGTTTATTACCCACAGCTGGCTTCATTGAACATTGACCACTTCAAGACAAGTAAGCCAAAACCAGCTGAAGACTTGCTGAAAGAAGCCGAAACCCGCAATCTCAACCTGTTATCTGCACGCTTGATGCAAGATTTGAAACGTGAGCAGATCAAAGATGCTCAGACTGGTTATATGCCAACTCTCGGGTTGTCAGCCAGTACAGGGGTCCAAAATACTCATACGCGCCGTAACAATAACGGTAATCCAAGCACCAATCAATATGGTGGTAGCAATTCTGTCAGTGTCTCATTCAGCATGCCACTTTACAGCGGTGGTGCAACCAGCTCTCAGGTAGAACAGGCTAAATATGATTTCCTCTCCAGTAGTCAGGATTTGGAAAATACTTACCGTAAGGTGATTCAGGATGTTCGTTCTTCCTCCAATGATATTGGAGCGTCTATCAGTAGCATTGAAGCGAACAAACAAGCCGTGCTCTCCGCAGAAAGTTCACTGCACTCAATGGAAGCCGGTTATCAGGTAGGAACCCGTACTATTGTTGACGTGCTGGATTCAACCACCAAACTGTATCAAGCCAAAAAGAATCTGTCTCAGGCGCGCTATAAGTATCTGATAAGTCTACTGGTTAATCAGCAATCCCGTGGTACTTTGAACGAAGACGATCTGGCGGCACTGAATAATATACTGGGAACACAGGTTTCAACCTCTGCCAGCAATATTATTAAAGAGATGAAAACACCATCAATTCGCTGAATTAATGCGCTATCGTTTTAGATTAAAAAACGTTATATTAAACGCGCTATACTCAATAAACAGCCCGCCGTTGTGTGGGCTATTTTTTAATAGATCCTAATGAGCCATCCCATTGTGAATTACTGGTGGGATTAGCTCTTAATCTAATCTGATACCTTTAAGATGGATGCTCCCTATGACAATGAAACGGACAAAAGAGATTAACCGCGATAGTTTCCGCAAAGCGTGGAAACAATATCGTCTGGCACCTGTAGCACTCGCTGTCAGTGCTGTTTTCATGCTTTCTGCCTGTGAACAGAACGATGAAACGGTATCGCTTTATACCAATGCCGATGAGTGTTCCAAGGCAAATCCTTCTCAAAGTGAACAATGTACCATTGCTTATAACAACGCCCTGAAAGAAGCAGAGAAAACTGCACCAAAATATGCGACCCGTGAAGACTGTGTGGCCGAATTTGGTGAACAGCAATGTACTCAGGCTCCTGCACAGGCAGGTGTCGGTAGTCAGGCTGAGGCACAAAGCAGTGGCGGAAGCTTCTGGATGCCTTTGATGGCGGGTTATATGATGGGGCAACTGATGGGTAACAGATCTGCGCCTTCGCAACCGCTGTTCTCATCAAAATCAGCCAGCAGCCCGGCTAATGGTAAATTTGTTGACGCTACAGGTAAAAGTTATGGCCCGGCTACCGCTGGCGGCCGCAGCATGTCTGTACCAAAGACCGCAATGGCACCAAAACCGGCAACCACAACGACAATTACCCGTGGCGGGTTCGGTGATTCGGTGGCAAAACAATCCAGTATGCAGCGTTCATCTGCTGGCTCAAGTTCCAGTTCTTCCCGTTCAATGGGTGGCTAAGTCAAAGTGAGTATTAAGTAAAGATGAAACGCATTAGTATTACTGAGCGCCCGGACTGGCGCGAAAAAGCAACAGAATATGGCTTTAATTTCCATACCATGTATGACCAGCCTTACTGGAGTGAAGAGGCCTATTATCAGTTCAGTCTGAGTCAGATTGAAGAAATTGAAGATGCTACCGCAGAGCTGCATCAGATGTGTTTGCAGGTTGTGGAAAAAGTCGTCAATAGTGAAGAGCTGCTGACAAAATTCCAGATCCCGAAGCATTGCTGGGAGTTTGTCCGCTCTTCATGGGTAACCAGCCAGCCTTCACTCTATTCCCGTCTGGATTTTGCCTACGATGGTCAGAATCCACCAAAACTGCTGGAAAATAATGCCGATACCCCGACATCCCTGTATGAGTCGGCATTCTTCCAGTGGATCTGGCTGGAAGATCAGGTCAATGCTGGCCATCTGCCGTCGAATGCAGACCAATTCAACAGCCTACAGGAAAAGCTGATCGAGCGTTTTGCGCAATTACGCGAAAAACACGGGTTTGGTCTGCTGCATATGGCATGTTGTCAGGATAGTGAAGAAGACCGTGGCACAATCCAGTATTTGCAGGATTGTGCTTCAGAAGCCGGTATTCCGACAGAATTCCTGTTTATTGAAGATATCGGTCTAGGTGAAAAGGGGCAGTTTACGGATTTACAGGATCAGGTGATCGGTAATCTGTTTAAGCTGTATCCGTGGGAATTCATGCTGCGTGAAATCTTCTCGACCAAACTGGCTGATGCCGGAGTCCGTTGGCTCGAACCAGCATGGAAAAGTATTATTTCCAACAAAGCATTATTGCCGATGCTATGGAAAATGTTCCCGAATCACCCTAATCTGTTGCCTGCTTACTTTGCTGATGAACGTCCGGCAAACATGGACAGCTACGTGATTAAACCTTTATTTTCACGTGAAGGGGCCAATATCCGTATTATCGAGAATGGCCGGGAGATAGCCAGTGCAGATGGCCCTTATGGTGAAGAAGGCATGATTGTTCAGCAGTTCCATGCCCTGCCTAAATTCGGCGATAACCATGCGCTGGTAGGAAGCTGGTTAGTGAACGATCAGGCTGCGGGTATCTGTATCCGCGAAGACCGTGAATTAATCACACAAGATCTGTCCCGCTTCTATCCGCATATCATTCTGGATTAATTCAGTCATATCCAATCGATTTTGAATTGCATAGCATCAGCGAACAGGTAGTAACCCCCAGGAACATAGATAACTATGTGACTGGGGTGGACGAACATAGCCAATAAAGTGCCCGTTCGAAAGATGAAGGGAATTACCCTAACTGGATTGTCAGCATACTTAAGGAGCCATCTTCAATCCCTTCAACGGGCGTTGAAATTGGCTCTTCTTTATCCCATGTTCCCAGTACATAAAAAAGTGGCATAAAGTGTTCAGGTGTCGGGTGGGATAATTTACCGTCTTCCCTGTCTAAGGACTGAAGTAACGGGTGTGGCTCTTCAATACTCGTCAGGTTTTCACGTACAAACTGCTCAAAAGAGAGTGCCCACGGGTAAGGTTCTGCACCCAACTCTTCGGCTGGCAGGTTATGCACAACATTCCCGCTGCCGATGATCATAACGCCTTCATCCCGTAGCATAGATAGTTTTCTACCTATATCATAATAGAAAGCAGTCGACTGATTACGATCTATGCTCAGCTGTACCACCGGAATATCCGCATCAGGGTACATTTTAGCTAATATTCCCCAGGAACCATGATCCAATCCCCATTCGTCAAAATCAGTTTCGACCTCAATCGGCTCAAGAATATCCTGTACCAAAACAGCCAGTTCAGGAAAACCTTTCACTGGATACTGTTTTTCATGCAACTCACGGGGGAAATTACCAAAATCGTGGATAGTTCTGGGCTGAGACATTGCCGTCACAGCAGTACCATCTATATACCAATGCGCAGAAATTACCAGAATGGCTCTTGGTCTGGGCAGTTTTTGTCCTAACTCAAACCAGGCTCGTGAATAACAATTATCTTCAATGGCATTCATTGGGCTACCGTGACCAATGAACAAGGCGGGCATTCTCAGGAGACTCATTCTCGTCCCTCATACAGCAAATCAAACATGGTGGATTATGGATAGCGACAAAAAAATTATGGCAAGATTATGATGTTTCTTCCCTGAATATGGCCAATCAAAAAATGATGGGGTACTTTAAAAATACTGAAAGGCCACAGGGTGTGGACTGCGGCCTTATAAGCGTACATGCGATAAGAACTGATATATTCTATCCTGTTCGGCCTTTTATTCCGAACTTTTTTTACCCATCATGGCTCAGAATTTAGTTCTATCAGCTACAAATTAAGAACCATGAAATATTCCATGCTAATGGAGGACGATACCAGCAGAAGAAAACCATCGTGCTGAATCAGCTGACAGCTTTTTCCATTTTAATGCGATACTCAACCAAATCTTCAATTGTGACCACTGGCATATCGTGCTGTTGAGCAAATTCAATCACCTCAGGTGCTCTGGCCATGGAGCCATCATCATTCGTTAGCTCACACAACACACCCGCTGGTTTAAAGCCTGCCAGTTTGACCAAATCAATCGTTGCTTCTGTATGACCACGGCGGGTCAAAACCCCCCCGTTCTGCGCCCGTAGAGGAAAAACATGTCCTGGACGATTCAGATCATCAGGTTGTGCACCATCTGCAATAGCCGCACGAATGGTTGTAATACGATCTGCGGCAGATACGCCTGTTGTCACTCCCTGTGCAGCTTCAATCGTGATAGTAAAAGCCGTCTGATACTGGCTTGAATTGTTTTCCACCATCATAGGCAACTGTAATTGCCGACGGCGCTCATCTGTCATGCAAAGACACACAATGCCGCTGCCATGACGGATGGTTAATGCCATTTGTTCTACAGTCATGGTTTCGGCAACGAAAATCATATCACCTTCATTTTCACGATTTTCATCATCCAATACCATTACCCCACCGCCTGCACGTAAAGCCGCGATCGCGCGTTCAACACGTTGGAATGGGGTGCCATAGGAAGAAAGTAGCGTCTGATTCATGGTAAAAAAACCTCTTTTAAGTATATGGGTTACCAGAATCAGGGCGATTTTGAGGAGTTGATATTGCTTAAAAATGAAGCAACAAAAACAACAGACGAGCGCAAGCGCCCGATTGATGCTGTTATTCTCTCCCATCCGGACTATAACCGTCGGCTCCAGAGTCACACTGGATCTGCTGACCTCTATTTATACTCCGGTTGTTTTTATTGTTAACAACAACGGAATAACGACAAATAGAGCGCTCGCGGGCTTCATAAAATCACCAGAAGATGATTTCACTTTACCGCCGGTAGGGACTTTCACCCTGCCCTGAGATAAACCATTCGACTATAACGTTAATGCTTCATCAGGGCAATTAGTAAAAACCAAATATAAAACCTGTCTCTCAATCATTTGTGCTTTCGCCAACAGGTATTAAAATAGCGACAACATTATTTTTATTAATAACAGCCCGGTGACTATACACAATGGATTTCAAGCTGCATCGCGGCGGCAAGGGAGTAAACCCCTAGGAGCATAGATAACTATGTGACTAGGGTGAGCGAACGCAGCCAACAAAGAGGCAGCTTGAAAGACGACGTGTATAAACGATGCTGTCAGTAAAAGGATACCCATTATGCTCGATCCCAAAAAAATTGAACAAATTGCCCGCCAAATCCACAATGCGATGCCGAAAGGTGTAAAAGAGTTTGGTGATGATATAGAGAAAAAATTGCGCACTGTATTGCAATCTCAGTTGAGCAAGCTGGATCTCGTCAACCGTGAGGAATTTGATGTTCAGACTCAGGTGTTACTGCGTACCCGTGAAAAACTGATCAGTATGGAACAGCGCCTGAACGAACTGGAAGCTCGTTTCGAAACCCCAAAAACAGCGATTGATGCCGAAGAGAGTCATGGCGAAAAGAAAGCTGATTAATACATAAGGAGAATTGCAACAAAATACAATTCTCCCAATCATTCAGGCTATGCCGTTGATGTCACCCGTTAAATTACGCAAAAAACATAACGGCATTATGGCTCAGATCAAATTACTGACTTTTTATCGCCTTAATAATATTAGTCGTTGAGATTCCGTCTTCAAAATTCAGCACCTGCACTTCACCACCAGCGGCCCAGACTTCCTCACTGCCAGCAATCTCTTCGGGCTTATAATCCCCGCCCTTGACCAGAATATCAGGCAAAATGCCCGCAATTAGGCGCTGCGGTGTATCTTCTTCAAATGCAACAACCCAGTCCACTGACTCCAGTGCAGACAGTACAATCATTCGCTGTTCCAGCGGATTAACTGGTCGCGTTTCACCTTTCAGGCGTCTGGTTGAGGCATCACTGTTAACCGCCACAATTAGGCGATCGCCCAGTTTACGGGCATTGGACAAATAAGAAACGTGCCCGGCATGGAGAATATCGAAACAGCCGTTCGTCATTACGATACGTTCACCACGCTGACGCGCCTGCTCAACGACTTCTTTCAGGCGTGATTCATTCATCACACCAAAGCCTGTTTCTGCACGCCCACGCACGGCATTTTCCAATTCCACCGGGGAAACAGTGGAAGTTCCCAGCTTACCGACTACCACTCCCGCCGCCGCATTAGCCAGATAACAGGCTTCAGCCAGTGGTTTACCGGCTGCAATAGCCGTTGCCAGCACGCCAATCACTGTGTCACCGGCGCCCGTTACATCAAAAACCTCCTGCGCCTGAGTGGGCAGATGTAAAGGAGGCTGCCCGACACGCAGCAGACTCATGCCACGCTCTGAACGGGTGATTAACAGCGCTTTCAGTTCCAGATCCTGTACCAACTGCGTACCTTTACGCACCAGTTCATCATCATCTTTGCAATGACCAACCACAGCTTCAAATTCTGACATATTCGGAGTCAGCAGTGTTGCGCCACGATAACGCTCAAAGTCGTGGCCTTTAGGATCGATCAGAACAGGAACACCAGCAGCATTTGCCAGCTTAATCATTGCCTGAACCTGACTCAGCGCGCCTTTTGCGTAATCGGACAATACCAGTGCGCCGATATTTGGCAGAGATTGCTGAATTTTCTCCAGCATTGGCTGAGCATCTACGTTCTGAAAACCTTCTTCAAAATCCAGACGGATCAGTTGCTGATTACGCGAAAGAATGCGTAATTTCGTAATAGTCGGATGGGTTGAAACGGAAACAAAGTCACACCGGACTTTCACGCTGCTCAGTTTTTCGCTTAATGCACGGGCAGCATCATCAATACCCGTTAACCCGACTAAATGTGAATTAGCGCCCAATGATGCGATATTCATAGCAACGTTAGCTGCTCCGCCCGGACGCTCTTCGATGGTGTCAACTTTAACAACAGGAACCGGCGCTTCCGGTGAAATGCGGCTGGTTGGGCCGTACCAATAGCGATCTAACATGACATCGCCAACAACCAAAACACCTGCACGGTGAAAATCAGGGAGTGCTACGTTCATCCCATGCTCCAAATATCAGAATAAATTGTGGCGGATATTACCATAACCAGCCAAAATGCCAGAAAGAACCCTCAGAAAAAGCCAAACTCACTGTGCTTTATCTCCAAGCCATTTCTGCCAACTATTGTGTACGAGTGCTTTCTGTTGGATGAACCGTTCAGCAGGTACATGACTGGATAGTGCCTGTAAAGCAAGCTGGTGCAGTTCATTGCGCAGAGTGATATAAGCCTGTGTCAATGCACTTGCTTCCTCCTCGCCCATAATATTGTATTCAGCCATTAACTCAAAAATACGGACATTATCAGACCAGCGCACCAGTTTGGCATTTTCTGGCGCGTAACGCAGTACCTGATATTGGGCGATAAATTCAATGTCGGTGATCCCTCCGGGATCAGCTTTAATATCAAACTGACCATGTTGGTGGCTTCCCAGATGCCGATACATTTTTTCGCGCATTTCACGTACTTGTTGGCGCAACAGTTCAGGCTCCCGTGGCATACATAGCGTTTCACCGCGAATACGCTCAAAATCGCTCCGCATTTTTTCATCACCAAATACCATCCGGGCACGAATCAAAGCCTGATGTTCCCACGTCCATGCCTCTTTTTTCTGATATTCATCAAAGGCTTCAAGAGTACTGACCAACATGCCTGACTCGCCGGACGGCCGTAGTCGGGCATCCACCTCATACAACACCCCTGACGCGGTTCGGGTACTGAACAAATGAAGTATCCGCTGGGCCAGACGCAAATAGAACTGACGGGCATCAATGGAGCGATCACCATCAGTCATTACCCCAATCGGGCAATCCAGTAAAAACACCAGATCCAAATCAGAACCATAACCCAGTTCCCATCCACCTAATTTGCCATAGCCAAGAATGGCAAAACCAAGCCCCTGACGTTGCGATAAATGAGTTGGTGTGCCGAAACGTTTTACCATCTGGTTCCATGCCAGATGCACAACCGCACCGATAATCGCTTCAGCCAGATAAGTCAGATGATCACTGACTTTCATAACCGACAGGGCACCCGCGATATCTTCTGCGGCTATCCGCAATAGTTGTGCCTGTTTGAACTGCCTCAGAGCTTCCAGTAACTGCTCTTCATCATCTTCAGGAATACGCAATAAGTATTGATACAGCTCATCCCGATATGCATCCAACGGTAATGGCTTATACAAGGAAGTCGGATCGAGTAATTCATCCAGTAATAGAGGGTGATGGCTAAGCTGGCAAGCAATCATCGGAGAAGCGGCACACAAACGAATAACGTGGGTCATCACCTGTTCTGATTCCAGAATCAGCTCCAGATAGGTTGTCCGGCTGACGATACTCAGTAATAAGGGAATAACCCGCTCCAATACGGTATTGGTATCTTCTCTTGCCACAATTTTTGCCAGCAGACGTGGCATCAGATGATCCAGCACGTCACGCCCCCGTGGGCCAATGGTACGCTTACTGATATCATTACGTAGCGACACCATCGTCTCGAGCATTTTTTGGGCTTCAGGTTCACTGAGATGAGGAACAAGTGCCATCAGTTCGTCTCTGTTCAGGTACTCCAGCCATAAGCTCTTAAACGGCACATGAGCGGAGACTTCACCATTACCCTCAGTTTCATCACCGATCAGCTGCTGAAAAATATCCCGCACAACCAGCATATTTTTTTCTGTTTCTGCTGTTAAATGATCCCAGTCAGAAAATCCCATTCCCCAGCATAAACGGGCACGATCCAGCTCACTCTCCGGTAACGTCTGGGTTTGTTGATCACGAATGGATTGCAGCAAATTCTCAAGCCGACGTAAGAACAGGTAACTTTCTTTGAGTTGTCTGACCTGCTCCTGAGTTAATAATGCCAATGTTTCGATGGCTTCCAGTGCCCGTAATAATGAACGGGATTGCAGGATGGGTTCTCTGCCTCCGCGGATCAACTGAAATACCTGTGTGATAAATTCAATTTCCCGAATTCCACCGGCACCCAATTTAATGTTGTCTTTTAAACCCCGCCGACGAACTTCCCGCTCAATCATATTCTTCATGTTGCGTAACGACTGGATCACACTGAAATCAATATAGCGGCGATAGACAAATGGCCTCAACATCTGGCGTAATTCGTTACAGTAAGCCTGATCATCATGCCCCAGAATCCGCGCCTTGATTAACGCGTAACGCTCCCAATCCCGTCCCTGTTCCTGATAATAATCCTCCAGTGCCGGGAAGCTGAATACCAACGGCCCACTATCACCAAACGGACGTAATCGCATATCAACACGATAAACAAAACCATCGATCGTCTGCTGATCCAATACCTTGATCAGTTTTTGCCCCAGTCGGGTAAAAAACTGCGCGTTATCCATTTCACGGCGACCACCTCGTGTCACACCGTTTTCCGGATAGGCAAAAATCAGATCAATGTCAGAAGAAAAATTAAGTTCTCCTCCTCCCAGTTTACCCATACCGAGGATCAATAGTGGCTGTGCAACACCAGCCTGATCCGTGGGAGTTCCCCAACTCTGACAGCAATGACGGTACAACCAGTCACGGGCAGCAATAATCAGTGTTTCTGCCAGTACACTCAATTGTTGCAGTGTCTGCTCTGTTGTACTGCTGCGCAGAGCCTGTGACCATGCAATTCTCACCAACATTCTGTTACGGAAAAGGCGTAAAGACCGCATTAGTCCATTTTCGTCATTGGCTGAAGACAAAGCCTGATTCAGCCATTCAGCCAACCATGTAGAATAGTATTTCCACTCATCAGGCTGCGGAGGATCCTGGCGGATCTCATCCAGCCATTCAGCGCGAGTCAGCAAATTTTCTGCTACAAAGTCACTTATCGCCAACACCGCCTGTTCATGAGGTGCAAAGTTGTCTGCGATTACCTCTGATTGCCGGAATGATGGCTGAAAGTGCATCACCGTGTGCTTCAATTGATGAGTTAAAACGGATGAAAGTGGCAGCATAGTCAGGTTCCATTGTTTATGGTAATTGGGTCATCAACCACTGAGTCAGTGCCAGTTTACATTGCAACCATTTCGCGCTGTAACACATGTTTTCTGCACCAGCCTCTGCATCGGCTATAGAAAGGCTCTCTTCTAATTCAGACAATAAACCCAGTGCCGGAGCTGTTCCGCCTTGCTTTTCAACCAGTAGTCCTGCCCGTTTTAAAACTTTCTCTAAGCCTGCTTTTCCTGCATTGATCCCTGCCAGCCATCCTTCCTCTTGTTCCTGCCACTGTTGCAGGATATCTGTCAAAAGAACAGATAACGGTTGCTGCCATTCCGGCGTTTCAGAGATCTCCGCTTCCATACTGACCAAGTTAATGGACGAGGCTTCTCTGACAAGCGCATAACCCCGTGCCGCTTTGCTACTGTTTGCCAGCCGCAATCCCCCCTGAACCGCCAGCTCCTCAGCTAGTGACAATACATCAGACACCTGTCCGGTTTTCAGCTCCAGTTCAAATTCACAAATAGGCGAGGCTTTCTCTCCGGCACGGATTTCTCCCTGATCCAGAACCACTTCGATTTCACTCTGTCCATAGTTCACCAGCCATTTTTCACGGGAAAAATCCGTGCTGAACAGATCCGCCAACGCAGACTGCAATTGAGTAATATCGGTATTTTCAGGCCAGATATCAGCAGGAAACAGGGCTAAATTCAGTTTTGGCTGATGAAGAGGAACGTTGAACTCTGGTCTCTGATGCAAGCCACCAATAACCCGTCCGGCTGTTTTAATCGTCATTTCATACTGTTGGTCAAAGCCACGAATACGCAGCCCCATATCCCAGCGACGCAGCTGGTTATCCGATGTTTCAAAGTAAATATTGGTCAAATGTTGTGGTGAGGTGTAATGATTAGGAAGCTGGAATAATCGGTCGCGTACTGTCGATATCGTTTCGGGTTTTACTGACAGTTTCAACTCTACTTCTACAGAACGCATATCTATCTCTCTCTCGGTTCATACTGCGCGGTTCGTTTTTCATCCTGACCACGGTTTTTTCAGGGAAATTCTTCAGAGAAGTTTTTCAGAATATGAAAAATAAACCACAATAGCCTGTTCTCTCAACAATGATTGTGCTACTCCATCAAAAAAACCCTAACAATATCGATATTCGGTCAGTTGATTGAACATTCATTCTGGTTTACTGATTGCACCCACAAACTTAACTCTTTACTATCAGCCTGAGTAGTTTGAAAAATTGGATAGCTTGAATCACGTTAATCACATACACCAAAACAGTTGACAACAGAATGCAGAAACTACATCGATTACTTATTTTATTACTTGGTTTTACACTTCCGTTATCCGTGCATGCTGAAGAAAAACGTTATGTTTCCGATGAACTATCAGCCTACATTCGTAGCGGCCCAAGTAATCAGAACCGCATCATGGGCTCATTGAATGCCGGTTCAGAAGTCATTCTGGTGAATCCTAAATCAGAGAATGGCTACTCGCAGATAAAGGACAGCAAAGGGCGTACAAGTTGGATCTTATCCAGTGAACTCAGCGCTATTCCCAGTGTGCACGAGCGTATTCCCGCTATGGAGCAGAAAATTAAAACGCTGACTGAGCAATTGGCTAATATTGATAATAGCTGGAATGAGCGTACTGCTGAAATGCAGGACAAAGTCGCTGCCAGCGATAGAATCATCAATGACTTAAAAGCCGAGAATACCAAACTCCATAACAAGCTGACTGTAGCGGAGAAAAAAGTAGAAATTGCTAACCTACAGCTCGATGATAAACAAAGAGAAATCATTTTGCAGTGGTTCATGTATGGCGGTGCTGTCGCTGGTATCGGCCTGCTGTTGGGGCTTGTTCTGCCACATATCATTCCGCGTCGGAAACGCAAAGATCGCTGGATGAGCTGATTTTAAAACACCGGTTTTAAGGATGCAGGGTTCATGAATATCGATTCAAGAACAGAGTCTTAAGGATATAGCTTTAAAGGACACAAGCGTGAAAGTTTACTTGGTTGGCGGAGCTGTTCGTGATCAACTGTTGAATCTGCCGGTTACAGAAAGAGACTGGGTTGTTGTTGGCGGCAACCCTGAAGAACTCCTGTCACAGGGATATCAACAGGTCGGGAAAGATTTTCCCGTCTTCCTGCATCCTCAAACCCATGAAGAATATGCTCTTGCACGTACAGAGCGAAAATCCGGTCAGGGATATACCGGATTTACCTGTTATGCCGCTCCTGATGTCACACTAGAAGAAGATCTTTTGCGTCGGGATCTGACTATTAATGCCATCGCACAAACGGCCGAAGGTGAATTGATCGACCCATATCAGGGCGTTGAAGATCTGAAAAACCGCATCCTTCGTCATGTTTCAGCAGCATTTGCAGAAGACCCGCTGCGGGTATTACGACTGGCTCGCTTTGCAGCCCGGTTTGCACATTTAGATTTTTCCATTGCAACGGAAACGCAGGCGCTGATCACTGAAATGACAACGAGTGGTGAATTGTCATCCCTAACCCCTGAGCGAGTCTGGCGGGAAACTGAAAAAGCACTCGCATCTCAATCCCCACAGGTTTATTTTCAGGTTTTACGCAATTGTGGCGCTCTGGCTGTTCTTTTTCCGGAACTCAATACCCTGTTTGATGCCCCTCTCAAGCACACAGATACCGATATAAATATGGGCGTTCATTCTCTAAACGTCCTGAAAATGTCTACTTACCTGAGCACAGATACTGATATTCGGTTTGCTTCACTATGCACTCACATCGAAAGTGAACAGATTAAACAATTGTGTGAACGGTTACGTATTCCTAATTCTGCACGGGATCTTGCCGGTATCGTGGCTCAATATTCCGGTTGGGTACATACGGCTCAACAACTACCGCCAGAAAAAGTGCTGGCGCTGTTCAATGCCATCGATGTATGGCGCAAACCGCAGCGTCTTGAGCAGTTAATTGTCTGTAGTAAAGCCGATATCTGTGCCTCTACCTGCTCGAAAACACCACTCTATCCCTCTGAAAACTATTTACGCGGCGCTTTTACTGTAGCTGCTCAAGTCAGTGTTCAGCAAATCATTGCCCGTGGTTTTCAGGGAGCAGAGATTCGCGCAGAATTAGAGCGGCAACGCCGGCTTGCCATCGCTGACTGGGAACAAAGCCAGCACTAGCTAGCCTTACGTTCAATCACGACACCCACACTGGTTGCCTGTGCCACAGCGCCGGGCTTGCTGACTTTAATTCTGACCCACGGCGAGTGAAACTGATTCAGTAAAATATCCGCCACTTCTTCAGCCACTCGTTCAACCAGAGCAAAGCGCTGGTTTTCTACATGCCGGATCACCGTTTCACTAACCTGAGAATAATCCAGACAGTGCTCAACATTATCACTGGAAGCTGCGCGTTTATTGTCCCAGCCCATTTCGATATCGAACACCAGTTTTTGCTTAATCGTCTGTTCCCAGTCATATACGCCAATCGTAGTAATAACGGTTAATTCTTTAATAAATACGATATCCATCACGCTGTTTCCCCGTTTTTTAGTTCACCGGATACCACTTCCGACTAAATGTGCGTATTATCCATTGTTATAGTAAAGAAAACGACCCTTATTCATTGGACATTGGAGATATCTTATGAGTGCTATCGCGCTTGGTATGATCATCTTCGCGTATCTATGTGGCTCTATATCCAGCGCGATATTGATCTGTCGTCTGGCAGGATTACCCGATCCTCGCCAGCATGGTTCCGGTAATCCGGGAGCAACAAATGTACTGCGTATCGGCGGAAAAAGTGCCGCATTCGCAGTACTGATCTGCGATGTACTGAAAGGCATGATCCCTGTCTGGCTGGCATATAAGCTCAACATTCAACCCTTTTATTTAGGCATTATCGCTATCGCAGCCTGTTTAGGGCATATTTACCCGGTTTTCTTCCATTTCAAAGGTGGTAAGGGCGTTGCCACTGCATTCGGTGCCATCGCTGCCATTGGCTGGGATCTTATGGGGTTAATTGCCGGCACTTGGCTGCTGACCGTATTATTGAGCGGTTACTCCTCATTGGGCGCGATTATCGGTGCGCTGGTTGCACCTTTCTACGTCTGGTGGTTTAAACCTGAATTTACCTTTCCCGTCGCCATGCTTTCATGCCTGATACTTATGCGCCATCACGATAATATTCAGCGTCTCTGGCGAGGACAGGAAAGCCGTATCTGGCATAAACTGAAAAAGAAAAAAGAAATGACTGAAAAAGAAAAAGTTCAGGCAGAGAAGGAACAGCAACAACAGGACGATTAACACGAATGTCCCCGCGAGGGGGCTATTCCCTCTTTCCAAATAGCATGGAGAGACATAATTGATTGCCCCAAAAGAGATTACTTTTTTCCCGCCGCCAGATCCCCATGAAAATCCGTGGGTGCATGGAAAACCTATCGAAGAAGTTATCGAAGTCGTGGATTATGACCCTGAATGGGTCACTCAGTGGCAACAACTTTCTACTGATATAAAATCTGTACTGGGCAGCACAGTCCTCCGGCTGGAACATGTTGGCTCAACGGCTGTGCCTTATCTTGCCGCCAAGCCAATCATCGATATCGATCTTATTGTGGAAGATCCCATACAGGAAAAAAAGTATTTGCCAGCACTGGAAACGCTAGGTTACTACTTAACCGTACGTGAACCCAGCTTTTATCAGCATCGCTGTTTTCGTCTGGCAAAGCCAAGAGCCAACCTCCACGTATTTGGCCCTGCCTGCCCTGAACATATCCGCCATATTTTATTCCGCGACTGGCTCAGAAAACATCCTGAAGATCGGGAACGCTATATCTCTGCTAAACTTCAGGCAGCGGATAATGTAACTCACGTTATGGATTACAATCAGAGAAAACATGCGGTTGTGCATGAAATATACATGAAGATATTCAAGCACCAAGGCTTACTGTAGTTCTTAACATTGTAAAACCATTGTGAAGGGGGTTATATGAAAGCACTTGTTTATCACGGAGCCGGAAAAAAACTTTGGGAAGAGAAAGCGCCACCCCAACTCATTGAGCCCACGGATGCTATTGTTCGCATTGTCAAAACCACCATTTGTGGGACAGACCTGCACATCCTCAAAGGAGACGTTCCTACTGTTGAGCAGGGCCGGACACTGGGCCATGAAGGTATTGGTATTGTTGAGTCAATCGGCGATTCTGTCCGTAACCTCAAAGTCGGTGATAAAGTTATCATCTCCTGTATTACCGTCTGTGGTAGCTGTCCCTATTGTAAGCGCCAGCTTTATGCGCATTGCAAAGATGGGGGCTGGATCCTGGGGCATAAAATCGACGGTACGCAGGCAGAAAAAGTACGTATTCCCCACGCTGATAATAGTCTTCATCGTTTGCCGGAAGGTGTTGATGAAGAAGCCGCCTTAATGCTCAGCGATATTCTGCCGACCGGGCTTGAAATTGGTGTTATCAATGGCAGGGTTCAGCCGGGTCATACCATCGCCTTAATTGGTGCAGGGCCTGTCGGACTTTCTGCGCTACTGGCATCCCAGTTTTACTCTCCGGCACATATCATCATGATAGATACCGATGATAATCGCCTCAGCGTTGCTCAGCGGTTTGGTGCCAACACAATTATCAACCCGACACGGCAAAACGTGGTTGAAACCATCCACAAATTGACTGATGGCATTGGTGTTGACGTTGCTATTGAGTGTGTAGGGATCCCTGCGACTTTCCAGATATGTCAGGATATCATTGCCGCAGGCGGGTTTATTGCTAATGTTGGTGTTCATGGCAAACCCGTCGATTTACATCTGGAAAATCTCTGGATCAAAAATATCACCATCACCACTGGGCTGGTCAATACAAGCAGCACTCCCATGCTGTTGAAAAGCGTTCAATCCGGTAAGATTTCACCGGAAAAATTGGTCACTCACCACTATTCATTGAGTGAAATAGAGACCGCTTATGACATATTTGGGAATGCCGCCAAAGAGAAAGCATTGAAAATCGTCCTGTCAGCATAAATTGATGTAGCAGAAAAAGTTGTCATTCCGCAACTTTTCCTGCTACATGCTGAAACCCGCTGAAAAACAGCAGGTAAAACACGATACGACTGAGTGTCACAAAAACTATTTGCCATTCAACTGTTGTTGATACCTGTCTTGTTTTTCAGCATTTTCCGCCAACATTGAAAAATCTTTTACTGACCAGTAATGTTGCGGGGAAGGTAAGTCGTTCATGCTCTTTGTTGGCCATAACTGAAATTCAGCCAGTTTATCCAATGAAAAATCCCGATAGGAATCCGGTAACGAAAGGCGTAAAGCAAACTTTTCCTTGCCGAAAGGCATTAATGGATAACGATCATCTTGGGTTTCATAATTCCTGCGTAATACCAGAAACTTTTGTGGAATACGCTGGTAACTGTTCCACCATAAACCATCAACCTTATCAAACATCCTCTTTGTGCCTGACCTGTCGTAAGCGCCCAGCTCATTTAAGGCCATTGGCAGGATATTCGCAATCGCAACAGAAAAGTGACTCACAGAAGATGCCTGACCTTGCAGAATAAGCGTCAGCGCGAGTCTCGCGCCCAATAAGTTGGAGTAGAGATCTTCCGGGGAAAAGGCTGAAATCGCCTCTGAAAAACCGGGAATAGACTGATAACCGTACCATTGAGCAATCTCATGCCAAGCGGCTAACTGAAATGCCAGCTTTGCAGCCAGATACGCGCTCAGGGTATAGCGTTCTGCGGGATCTGTTGGCGGGGTAAATGCAAAAAAGCGAATCTTACGTGCTGCCAGCTCATCATCCAAAGACAATGTCCATTCCTGGCCAAGGCGCGCATAAATCTGGCTAAAAAGATAAAGCGTATAGTCCGCAGTATCCCTGACATGGGAAATATCAATGAATCCACCTTTCTCGGTATAGAGCAGGCCGATTTTTTCATTGCTGACACCCAATAACGCCGCGCTTGCACCAAGAAAGCTATCGTTATAGTGATGTTCTCCCAATTTATTGGCTTCAACAATATTATCAATATGATAGAGAGGCACAGAAAGCCCTAATGTATTCACTTTAAGGTCATAACCGAAAGCACAACATGCTCTTAGACCTTCAGGAGGTTGAACAGGAGGCAGGGCTAGCCAATCCGTTTTTGCCTGTTCATGTGTCGTACTTTTGAGCATCGGATCAATAGTTGTAACCGGTGCTGATTTGTTTTGGCAGGCTGTCAGCAGAAAACTTAACAATAGTGTGACCAAATACTTCAAAATGCTTCTCCAACCTGAAAATAAAACCCGGTACTGCCTTTTCCAATACCAAAATCTAACCTGACATTCATACGTGGCTTAAACTCAAAACGATAACCTACACCAATTGAAGGAAGCCAGTGTCGTTCTCCCAACGTTGACGGAGTATCACTTAACGTTCCCATTCCAACCCAACCGACAACGCCGTGACGCCAGTCCAGCTTATGCCTCAACTCCAACTGAGTTGTGAAAATATTTTTGTCGCGGTAACGCCCTTCATAATAGCCGCGCATACGCAGACTATTCCCTAGCAAAGATAGCTGGTTCCACGGTACTTCACCGGCACTAAAACGCGCATAGTTATCAAAAGCGAGTACCGTTTTTTCAGATAACTGGTGATAAGTCGAGAACTGTAACTGTGTCGTAGAGAAACGATAGTCTGCTCCTAATTCAGGAGAGAAATAGGTGTAAATCAGCTCAATCGCCTGACCATACTGCGGGTTGGGAAGGAAATCCCGGCTATCATAACTAAAGTATGCACTTACACCTGAACTGATAACCGAAGCCCCGCCAACAGACTGTTCAAAATATTTTTTTGCCTGAGCATCGGTATCACCGGCATTAACGGAGGAGAAATTCACTCCCAGCCCCATATAAGTGGCATCAGCAACGCGGTAAAGCACTCGGGGACGAATATCAAATTCACGCGAACGATAACTTTGTTTATTACTGTTATCTTTTCCCGCTCTGTAACCTTTCCCCCAATAATAGGTAGGTATGTTATTGAGGGTACCAGAAACAAATAACCGCCACTGGTCACTGGCAAGAAAGTTATAATTGGTGAAATTGAGGCCAAAAGCGCCGGTAGATGAGCCAAACCCACTGAGACCCAGTGAAGAGTTCTGGCTAGTATCGTCGTGACTGTCAGGGCGATAAAGTCCGACTACAGCTACACCAAGCCCCACTCCCATTTCCGGTGTATAAAAAGGGCCGGGCAATACACCCCAGTCAATTTTCTTGCTGGCGTCGAACTGATTATCGCCACCTAGCTCACTGAGCCAGCCGTCAATTTTTTTGCGGTCAGGCAGGATATCTGCATGAGCAGATGAGGTAGTCAAAATAAGAAGGCTGGACATCACCAGCCTTTTGATAATCGTAAAGCGCAACATTAAAAACGAAACTCACCGGAAATATAGAAGCTGTTTCGGTTACCAAAACCAACTTCTGATAATAGATTGAAATTACGGGTGACCTCAAAACGAGCACCAACTGTACTATTCCATTTATGAGCAAGATGTTGTTTGACGTCGAATCCCATATCGGGGTCATACTTAGTAAATCCACTAACAAACTTTCCTAAATCTCCAGTTAGATTTAGGTTCGCAATTTTACCTTTGAAACGCTGAGTAATATTCTGATACATAGCACCAGTCCAAATTTGGATTTTTGAATTACCTTGTCCTTCAAGTAATGGTGTAAAAATGAACTCATAACCAACTCGAGGAGTCACTACATAAGCAGTAATATCTCCATCCAAGATATCCAGATTTGTTCGTGTATAATTCGCATCTAGTGTTGCAAAAAATTGGTTATAGCCGCCAGCTAATGTTAGACCTCCGCCAAAAGTGTTACCTTTAAAATCTAGTGTGAAAGGCACATTTTTTACTACTGAGAAAGGCGGATAGCCAGGAACGCCAAAATCAAATAACACGTTCTCTATATTAGTTGAAGATGAACCTTTTGTTTTTCCATATACACCATAAATATTCAAAAATGGTAATGCCCAAGCATCCAGTTTAAGCATATGTGACTCACTACGACTACGAGTATTTCCTGCAATCACTGTTATGGCATCAGGAGTTTCAGGATTTTCAGGCATAATAAACCCAATTTTATCTACAATCACATTCTGGCGCAGGTTCATATAACCATAACTGACCCCGAATGGTTCAGGAAGATCATAGCCTTTGGCTCGGGCTTCATCCCCCCAAATCGGCAAAATGCGGGACTCTGATTTAGCGGAATGGGATAAACTACCATCGCTATTAGTTTGCTGTACACCAGACTCAGTCATCGTCAATGAAAAAAGTGGGCGCTCACTGTCTGCATAACTATATGAAGTTACAAGGCAGAATGCAGTTGCTAACAATTTGCTATAGTTAGTTAAGGTCATAATAAACTCAAAGGAAAAATGGAGGACTCGGCAGACTAGCATAACCTCTGCCACTTAAAGTTAACCTAAAATGCTTAAAAATGAATAACTAACATGAAATAAATCATTTAAAGTTGATTGTTTTTCATCCTAATTATTTCATATACTCTCGATAAACTGACTAAATCGGAGCAAATAACCATCAGGATCCTGCACGAGAAACTCGCGCTGACATACCGAAGTCTCGCCGATGCAATAATGATTATCTGTTACTGATCGATACAATTTAATACCGTTATCCTTCAGACTAACCAGTAAAGAAGTAACATTATCCACTTCAATTTGGAGATTAATCCCACACCCCAGTGGCTTACTCAACTCTCCGGTATTCCAGCCACTATCATGAAATGCTTCCAGCATGAGTTGTGCTTCCCCTAAACTCAGATAAGCAAAATCGGGATCTTCCCTTCTTATCAAAACGTTAAAACCCAATATGCGCTGATAAAAATCAAAAGAAAGCGAAAAATCCGTAACCGTCAGCTCAGGAACCATTCGGTTCCAATAGGTTATATCAGTCGTTGTATTCATATCTATCCGGTTTATTCTGATTTCCTATCTACAAAAACATTATGGCAGCTTATGAATAAATAGAGCATCTATGGAATGTGAGTTAGCCAGAGTTTTTTGCTAAAAATCGTATTATCATGATGTCCAAATATGTTAAAAACACACTTTATTAGTTTGTCCCCCCCAATATTGGTTACACCGCATTGAAAATGAAGAAAAAACGCCCTGTTTTACAAGATGTTGCAGATCTCGTCGGTGTCACAAAGATGACAGTCAGCCGTTTCTTACGCAATCCCAACCAAGTTTCTGAACCTCTGGGAAAACGGATTGCGGCAGCTCTGGATCAACTGGGGTACATTCCTAATCGTGTGCCGGATATTCTCTCCAACTCCACCAGCCGAACAATCGGTGTTTTACTGCCTTCACTGACTAATCAGGTATTTGCTGAAGTAATCCGCGGTATTGAATATATGACTGACCGTCATGGCTATCAGACTATGCTTGCTCATTACGGTTACTCTGCACAGAAAGAAGAAGAACGTCTGCTTTCCCTGCTTTCCTATAATATTGACGGTCTGATACTGGCTGAACGAACGCATACTCCTAAGACACTAAAATTACTGGAAACTACCGGTATTCCCGTCGTCGAATTAATGGACAGTGTCTCACCCTGCCTTGATGTCGCTGTCGGTATTGATAATTTTGAAGCTGCACGTCAGATGACGGAATCCATGCTCGGACGTGGATGCCGGAGTATCGTCTATCTCGGTGCCCGACAGGATGAAAGGACACTGATACGTCTACAGGGCTATGAAGTGGCAATGCGCAGCGCTGGCCTACAACCAAAGAAAATGATGACGACGGCGAGTTCATCCTACTCATTAGGCGCCCAGCTCTTACAGGAAACCTGCCTGAAATACCCTGATGTCGATGGACTATTTTGTACCAATGACGATATCGCGATTGGTGCTATTTTTGAATGTCAGCGTCAGGGGATCAACGTACCGAAAGATATCTCTGTTGCCGGTTTTCACGGGCATGATGTTGGTCAGGTAATGACACCAAAACTTGCCAGTGTATTGACTCCTCGTGACCAAATGGGGCGCAAGGCGGCAGAAGCATTACTCGCTCGCCTGAAAGGTGAAAAACTGGAACAAACCCTTATTGATGTTGGGTTTACACTTTCATTAGGCGAAAGTGTTTAATTTTTGTAGCTTAATATGATGCTTTCCCACCTTCAATTGCGATAAGCCTCACATTTTCCTTTTTTGCCAATCTTGATTGATTGCTCACCATCCTTTGCTACTGATAATGTTGCCGATAGATAGTTACCGGTAACATTACACGGGTAATATTTCACAGAGAAAATTTTGCAGATCAGTCACAAGGATAGCCAAGTGGCAAAATCTGCATAAAGGAGTTTTATATGAGCGATACCCAGCGACCAAACCACGTTTTTATATTGATGGGGGTATCCGGCAGCGGTAAATCTGCCGTTGCCAATGGTGTTGCCCGTGAACTGGGTGCCGCTTTTTTAGATGGTGATTTTCTTCATCCCCGCGCCAATATTCAGAAAATGGCTGAAGGCCATGCCCTAAATGATGATGATCGCCAACCGTGGCTGGAAGCTCTCAACGATGCCATTTTTGCCATGCAACGTACTAATAGCGTTTCTTTGCTGGTGTGTTCAGCCCTGAAAAAACACTATCGGGATATCCTGCGTAACGGCAATAAAAATCTGTCATTTTTGTATATGCAGGGGAATTTTGAATTAATTGAAAGCCGCCTGAAAGCTCGTAAAGGGCACTTTTTCAAACCGCAAATGCTTATCTCACAATTTGAGACACTGGAAGAGCCGACAATTGATGAAAAAGATGTTCATTTCATTGATATCAAACCGAGTCTTGATGAAGTAATTAACAATACAATTACAACAATTGAACGTATTACTGAGGGACATTCATGAGTACATTAACGTTGGTGCTGACAGCTGTCGGCTCTGTTCTTCTGTTACTGTTTTTAGTGATGAAGGCCAGAATGCACGCCTTTATCGCCTTAATGCTGGTTTCAATGGGAGCCGGTATGTTTTCCGGTATGCCATTAGAAAAAATTACCCAAACGATGCAAAACGGCATGTCCGGCACACTGGGCTTCCTTGCTGTCGTTGTTGCGCTCGGTGCAATGTTTGGAAAAATCCTGCATGAAACGGGCGCATTGGATCAGATTGCTGTGAAATTACTGGGTAGTTTCGGTGAAAAAAGGGCTAATTATGCACTGGGTGTTGCGGGGCTTATCTGTGCATTACCCTTGTTTTTTGATGTGGCAGTCGTATTGTTGATAGGTGTGGTTTTTGCTGTTGCGCGCCGGACTGGCGGTAATGTCGTAAAACTGGCGATCCCTCTGTTTGCCGGTGTTGCAGCGGCGGCGGCATTTTTGGTACCGGGGCCGACGCCAATGATGTTGGCTTCCCAAATGGGTGCGGATTTTGGCTGGATGATCCTGATTGGCCTGAGTGCAGCAATTCCCGGCATGTTACTGGCTGGCCCGATATACGGTAATTTCATCAGTAAACATGTCACACTGGATTTACCCAACGATCTGAGTACCCCAAGCATCGGTAAGAGCCAGATGCCTTCCTTTGCTTTAAGTCTGGCATTGGTACTGTTCCCTCTGGTATTAGTCGGTTTGAAAACTATCGCCGCCCGTTTTGTTGATCAACAATCAACCCTGTATCAGTGGCTGGAATTTATCGGACATCCGTTTACTGCGATTTTAATTGCCTGCCTGGTGGCTATTTATGGTCTGGCAATCCGTCGTGGTATGAGCAAAGAAAAAGTGATGGAAGTGTGCTCTGCGGCACTCCAGCCAGCTGGAATTATCCTATTGGTGACTGGTGCGGGCGGAGTCTTCAAACAGGTGCTGGTTGATTCCGGTGTAGGCCCAGCATTAGGTAACGCATTGGTTGGGGCTGGTCTGCCAATCGCTCTGGCCTGTTTTATTCTGGCGGGAGCTGTGCGTGTGATTCAGGGTTCTGCCACTGTTGCCTGCCTGACCACTGTCGGCTTAGTGTTGCCTGTTATCGGTGAATTAGGTTATTCCGGTGCACAAATGGCAGCACTATCCGTCTGTATCGCAGGGGGTTCACTGATCCTCAGCCATGTCAACGACTCCGGTTTCTGGTTGTTCGGCAAATTTACCGGAGCAACTGAAGGACAGACCTTAAAAACCTGGACGATCATGGAAACGATTTTAGGCACCACCGGGGCCATTATCGGTATGATCTATTTCGCCCTGCTGTAATAAGCTTAAAAAATTAACGGCACGTTATCTGATGGATAAGGTGCCGTTTTTCATTTCAAAGTATTCCCATAAAGGTCTCAACTGGAACGTTGAAGAATTTAGAAAACCCTTTTACCTGTTCGAGTGTCATCGCTCTTTTTCCATGAATAATCTCTGAAATAACACTCTGAGTCGCAATCTCACGTAAATCTATCTGCTTTAATTTTCTCTCTTTGATAAAAAATGAGAGGGCTTCTGCCGGGCTTACATGCGGAACTTTAACGTTCTGCTTTTCATACTCATACACCCGATCAGTTATCAATTCAGCCAATTGAGCTGAAATATCTTTGACATCATTAGAGTACGAGTACAACTCATCGATAATCTCCATTCTTGCTTTAAGATCTTCATCATTTTCGATAGGCTCCATACAAGCAGAGAATAATAAAGAAACGGAACTAAGTTGATCAGATATTGCCCGTAATATAACAGGTAAATTTTTAAGGAGTTCCTCAGTTCCTGCTGAATTGAGTAATACTTTTCTCATCATTCACCTTTTCGATTTAGTCTGGTTTTTCCACCACTTATCGTACTCAGCGTGTGAACAAACATCTTTGACGTACAGAGAGCCAGAATGAGGGTTAAGCCATGCAATAATGCGACATTTATTTTTATGTATATCAAAGACATAAATATCAAGAGGCCCCTTCTTACTCCCTTTCTCCAATAATTCATGTGGTATACGGTCAACATTCCATCCAGAAGAATTTTTCCAGACATTCAAAATCTGACTGTATGATTCAAAACGTAAAGATGATTTGTCAAACACATCCAGCCACAGTTTTAAACCGACTTTCCACTGAGCATGTTTTAACATTGCATCCGTTATGGTTTTAACCGAGATCACTCGCATGCCTGATTCTCATGATATCGCAATATGCGATATTTGCCAAAAACCCATCGCAAATAGAATGACATTTGCTCACATCATGTTGCAATATGAAGAGTTTTTGAGGATACCACTCAAGGTAAGCAGAAAATATATTGGTTCAATTAAGTCACAATAAAGCAGGCAAGTCATTCCAACCGTCCTGCCCTCACCACCGATTTACTCCCCAATTAAATCAATAAACTGCTTATAAAGCCCTTCCGCACTACGTTCATAACCCGCAGCAGAAAGGTGGATATAATCAGGACGTGCAAGACCCTGTTGCTCCCAGATGCGAATTGAGCATGTTCCTCCCATAAATGCCTGCCAGTTCCAGAACAAAGTATGTTGTTTGCTGGCGACTTCCTGCTGAATCCGAATAACATCTCTAAGCAAGGCAGGTTGCTGCTCTTCACAACCTATCGCATGTTTGTTTTTCAAAGAATCATTCGGGCCAATCAGCAGGATCACCGCGTCGGGTATCACACTGCGGATCTTCTGTATTTTCGCGGTCAGTTCCTGACGATAGCCATCAAGGTCTAAAGCATCATTAAAAGCCTCATTCGTGCCATAGGCGAGAATAACTAAATCCGGCTTCAATTGTGCCAGAGTATTAATCCATTCCGGCTGCCATTTATTCAGCATATTAATGGTCGCGCCATTAATCCCGAGTGCAGATAACAGAACCCCGCTATTCTGGCGACTTATCAGCCAGCCACCAATTTTTAACTGAGCATCGTGTGCGGAGAGCTTAAGCGGAAAAAAAACAGGGTGATCCGGTGAAAAATGCCATTCACTTTGTGTCGCAGGTAATCGCCATAAAAGAGAGGATTGCGGCTTCAAATAAGTTTCATCATGAGACTGATAAAGAACACGCATTCGATACTTGTGATTATCAGGCGGAGATAAATTTATTGTTATTGTGCTTCCAGCACGTTCAGGCATAGCGATAAACCCACCCAGAGGAAAATCAGCCCTGTCCTCTTTTCGGCTGGAAGAAAGCCACCAGCCCGTCTTATCACCGGAGAATTTAACTCTCGCATTGCGCTGGCCCGCAATTGTCATCGGGCTGACAAAACCTGGCCCCGCATCGCCATAGCGTTGCTGAAATAAATCCCGTAGCTTACCTGTGAAAAAATCAGCAGCAGTATGGGAGTCTCCTAATTGTACGATATGCAGCGTCTGGGAATGGCTGTGGCGCAATTTATCAGCCAACAATGCGAGATTAGGCTCAGAAAAGTCCACTAGCTGCTTCTGATAATTTATCTGCGTTACCTGAGATTCCGATGGAGGTAGAGGCTTTTTCTCATGGCATGATAATAAGCCCATAGAAAGCAAGAGGATTAAACCTGCACCCATTAACCGGTAAAACCTATGGAACTGTCTGAATGGTTGCATTTTCCTCAACTGGCTCCTGAATAGCGGTGATTAATGAAAAGATAGAGTCAGCAATGACTTTCTGCCCACTCAAACTAAAGTGAATACCATCACCACTTCTGAGTTTGATTGTACTGCTGCCATCACCAATATAATCTGAGTAATTTTCTGACTGATATTTGAACATATCATTGACGGAAACATAAATCTCACCCATTTTTGCCACCTCCGCCTGATACAATTTACTGAGGTAAGCCATATTGCCGGAAAGCTTTTTCTGACGCATATTAGGCGGCCCGATCCAGATAACATCAACATTATGCTCACGGGCATCATTAAGGATAACTTCAATCCTCTGGCGATAAACACTTTCCCAACTTTCACTCGCAAATTTCAGGTAACTTTCTCCGGGCTTGGCAGGAATACCCCACGGATCATTCGGCCCTAAAAATACGATAACCAACCTGATATCCGGATCCTGATTTAACGCATTGCGGATCGCTTTCGGCCAGTCAAAGAAACCAGAATAGGTCAGTCCGGTATTTTGTCTGCTCAAATTGATGCCGGAAATACCATATTCCTGATAAAGACGGCGCTTCAGATGTGGAGCCACTCCTTGCATCATCGAATCTCCGGCAAAAAGTACCTTATCCCTGTTTCCTAACCTGACCTCCGTTTTCTGAATAATCTCAACGGAACGATTGATCTTTTGATTATTGACCAATAAAGGTGATAATGGGATTTTAATATCCTTCCTTAATAAATCAGGAAACTTTAAATAACGACTCTCTACCGGATAAATATAGCCCTGCAAAAAATGTAACCCAACCTGAAATTCAGGTAATAACGCGGAGGAAAATCCGCCATTATCACGAGCTTGCTGTGATTTCTCCTGATGATGACCGCCTGCATGTGCTATAAACGTCTCACCAGCCGCAACAACCCCTTTCTGTATATTATTCCCCAAATCCCATAGCGGCTCACCTTTCAGAACAGTCCACGGGCTATTACGGTGATATTTCTGCTGCCAAAAATTATCCAGTGAACTTTGATTCAGCCAGATTAACAGTAGTGTGGTCAAAAAAACGATGAAAATAACCCGTCCGACATTCTTAAATGTAGATGTAAATTCAGAAGTTAGCATAGATAAACCCAGGCATTCCGGAAGGTGACAATATAAATACCAATGTGAGAACCAGTGCCAGAGGAACCGGATAATATAGCCATGAAATATGCCGGAAATTTCTTTCCATTGAATTTCTGATCTTCGCCAGTAATGGATAAGCAATAAACAGCCCCCAAAAGGTGGCTAGCAAAGCACTACTGGAAAGCAAAGATGCCAAGATATCACCGGAGAAAAGCTGACCCAATACCGTCAAAGCATCATTCAGTGTTGGGCTTCGGAAAAACACCCATGCCAGACAAACAAAATGGAATGTCATCACACGGGATAAAAATAACAAAACAGGGTTGTTAGCTGATATTTCATGACGTTTTCCTGATGAAGAGAACAGGAAGCGCTTTATATTGTGGAAGATTAGCCCCAGACCGTGAATAGCGCCCCAAAGAATAAAATTTATTCCCACACCATGCCACAATCCAGAGATAACCATCGCAGCAAACAGATTCAAATTTTTGCGGATAGCGCCCTTTTTATTTCCTCCCAGAGGAATATAAACATAGTCACGGATAAAGGTGGACAGGCTAATATGCCAGCGACGCCAAAACACCTGCAGGTTCTCTGCCAGATAAGGGGCATTAAAATTCTGCGGTACTCTGAAGCCGAGTAATAACGCTATCCCTGTTACCAAATCGGTATAACCGGAAAAATTAAAATAGATATTCCATGCATAAGCATAAATCGCTACCAAAACCTGACCTGCATGATAACCAGCCGGATCCTCAAATACCGGATTAACGAAATTTTCGGTCAGTGTTGCACTGAGCAGAAATAGCTTTCCAACAGCCAGCGCAATCAAAAGCAAGGCTTTCAAGGGTTCCAGAATGATTCTGGATGATGCCTGAATCTGTGGTAGAAAATCTTTGGCCCGATTGATCGGGCCTGCTACAAGGCTTGGAAAAAAGCAAAGATATAGGATAACGTCAGGTAATGAGGCGGGTGAAAGTTCTTTCTTACAGACAGAAACTACATAACTGACTGAGTGAAAAACATAAAATGACAAACCTAACGGTAATAACAGTTCAAGAACCGGTAGCTCTACATTAAGACCTATACTACCTAATGCCTGTTGTATTGCCTCCTGAAAGAAAGAATAGTATTTAAATGCAGTAAAACAGCTAAGGATACCCAATGTCAGTAAAGTAAATATAATTTTATGAGATAAATACCGACTGAGAATATTGGCTAAAAAGTAAATAAACAGAGTGTAGATGAATAGAACATAAACAAAATTTGCTGAAAAAGAGAATATAAATAAATAACTAACTAAAATTAACAATCCATTTTGTAGCCTGGGGGCTTTCTGTAACAGCCAGTAAACAAAGAGCAGAATAACAAATGCTCCAAGAAACTCAAAAGAAAAGAAGTTCATATTAGGCTCTAGCTAACCATTTATCATTGTAGGAAAAACACAATCCCGATCCCCTCTATGTTATGGAATTTGTTTATATTTACAATAGATAATATATCGATTGCTTTTTTATTAGCTATATACCGTTTCCTCTGGCATGTACTCCCAAATCTATTAACTGAAGATGTCGTAATAAAAATAATCCGCAGCGTAATTAATACGGTGCGGATTATTTGATGAATTACCATATTACTTGCCTTATTGGCTATAACTATCGTATTCCAGTACCTGTGAAATCAATTCCTTATTTCCATCAAATACCCGGTGTAAATAACGATTATAGACAGCACCTAATTCAGAATAACCATGCAAATTATCGATAAGTTTGCTGGTATTCAGCGGCTTCTGCTCTGTTCGTTGCCTGGCGCGTGAAATACGCAGTGACTCATAAGCACGGTGCGTATTCATATTTTTCATATAAGCAATGACCGAATCTTCAATCGTATCATAGACGGAATAGCCTTTGACTTTCCCTTTGGCATGACCACATGATCTACAGCGCATTCCAAACAGGTTATTGTTTTTCTGCGCAAGTTCTGATGTTCCCCAACCAGATTCTGCTGCGGCCTGAGTAGCAACAAAATGGGTTGGAATGATGTCAACTCTACTAATTAACTTCTGCCAATTGGTGCGTTGTGGTGAGGTACAAGTCATTTTGTAATCAGAACAGATCCTTTGCAACCTCCTGATATCCTGTGCAGACCATTTAGAAGTATGATGGTGTGACAGAACCCACTTACGGTCTCGCATAATCTGTTGATTATGCTTATCAATTACAGGGACAACAAGGTTCAAAAACGCTTTCTTTCTGGGTACGCCAGAAGGGTATTTTCGCAAATCAGGCAAATGATGTTTGATGCCACTGTGAGAATACTCTTCCATTTTTGAGCTATTTTTTGAAGCACTGCTCAAACCAGTAAAGATTAAAGAGAGAAAGAAAGCGAAGACCGCAGTTGTCCTCATCATTCGAGAGGGCATTTGCTTCTCCTCGTTTTATTACTCTGGTTGAAAACACACGAATATTAACAAAGCAATTAACCTATAGCTATCTTTATTCGTGATTCGCACAAACTATTTACGTAACGAATATTAGCACGTTACTGATAATAATCTATATTTTTCACTCAACATAGTAAATAAGTGTAATAATTATTGGATTTTTATCCCGAAATAACACCTATTAACATATTAATTTACCACCTAAAAATAGAAAACTCATGTTCAGAAAAACATTATCAACCCATTTATTTTAAATAAAAAAATCACCATCCACCCACGTTTACTCGATTGATAAAACATTAGTGATACTACATCAATTATCAGATATGATTTTATCTATTTCTCATTATCTATTTTGCTGGTTAGTTATATTTAAACAATAAAGTTAAATAAGTAATAGGGTCATTTTAAATCAATTGATTTAATATAACCTCATCCACACTTATCCTATCAATAAAAATTGAATCTCATCTTTCATTATAATTAAATACATTCTCAAATAAAAAACACATTACTAATATCGGTAAAATTCTATTTTCTACGGTAGTCGATATATTCTTTTGAACCAATTAAAACGATATCAATTGGAAAATAATTAGGGAGCCTAGGCTCCCTAATTGGATATGATAAGAAATCAACAGAAAACTACAACCACTTGGCAACCCCGCCATGGCGAGAGCATGCACCTTTACGTGATTTGCTCTTACTATATGTTCCGTCTTTACAAAGCGCGGTATTCACCGCTTTTGTTGGAGTCGCTTTCCTTTTCTTTGTTGATTTCTTACTGTTCTTCTGCACTTGTTTTTCTAATGAACCGGTTTTATTTTTTACCGATTTTATACTTTTTTCGACGGGTATCACAGGTTTAGAAACAGGCTCTGTTGGTACTGCTGGCGCTGCAAGTACTGCACTTGAAAACAACACCAGTAATGCCGCAACTGATAACTTCAAGTTCTTCATATATAAATCCTCTGGTTAGAAGTACTTTAACCCGAAATCAACTCTTGCAGTTTGGAGTATAGCTTTGAATGATGCGATTACAAACTTAACATAAATAATGGTTATAACTTAATAGACTATGAAAACATTTATTCAACGTAAGGGGAAAATAAAAAATCAAGTTTAATTATATAGTAATCCAATACCTGTTTCTGACTGGAAAAGAAAAGGGGATTGATTCATTGACTTATAAAAAATCAATGGCTATTGAATGTTTATTAAAACCAGATAAATTCATTTGTTTTCTGAAAACAATAAAAAAATAAAATAACCATGAATTCACAATTTCATATGAAATGTGTTCTTCAATTAATTATTAAAAACAATGAAAGGTTAATTTACAATCAGATTTTTATTTAAATGGGTACATACCGTAGATCTTTCCTTCATTCATGATTTAACTTGTTTTAAATATATAATGAAGAACGTATAATATTCTTTATATTACATTAGGCTACATTATTTTCACAATTGGATCACCTTATGAATACAGAATCTATGCTTGTACCATCGTTCGAACACCAAAACAGTTCGACACAGTTAATCGATCAAATTGCTCAAGAGAAAGTAAATGCATTAGTTGATAAAATTGATATTTTTCAACCAACTTCTGTAATTAGCTATGGTGCTAAACCAATGGGAGAAATTGCTCGTTTTGCTGACTCTTTATTGGAAAATGTCCGCTCAAAAGATACAGGAGCTATTGGTAATAAGTTATCAGACTTGGTCATGTTTGTTCGAGAGAATGGTGCTTTAACTAATGAAGAAAAAACAAGCAGTTTTTTCAGAAATCTACCGTTGATTGGAGGATTGTTCAAAAAAGCCGAGCGTTCAATTATTGATAGCAAAACGTTAACACAACAGGTTGATGCTATTACCTCCCATCTTGATAACTCAATGACTACTCTAATTCGAGATATCAATATATTAGAACAACTCTATGCCCGTAATTTAAGTTTTTATAAAGAAATAACCCTTTACGTAGAAGCGGGTAAACAAAAACTGGAGCTAGTGAGAAACGAACTTCTGCCGGAGCTGCACATGAAAGCTGAAGCATCCAAAGATATGATGGATGCACAAAGCGTCAGAGATCTAATAGAGAATATCACCCGATTTGAGCGCCGTATTCATGATTTGGAACTATCGAAAGCGGTAGCTGTTCAAACAGCTCCACAAATCCGTATTGTACAGAGTAATAATCAGCAGTTGGCAGAAAAAATTCAGAGCAGCATTATGACTACTCTGCCAATCTGGAAAAGCCAGTTAGTATTGCAACTATCCCTTAATGCGCAAGGTAAAGCAGCCAAATTACAGAAAGAAGTCAGCGATACTACAAATGAATTATTGCGCAGAAACGCAGAAATCCTACAACAAAACAGTATTGCCGTAGCGACAGAAGTTGAACGTTCCATTATTGACGCAGAAACTTTACGCGAAGTGCAAGATCGTCTGGTTAACACCATCGAAGAAACCATGCACATAGCTTCCGAAGCAAAAACAAAACGCGCTCAGGTGGAACTAGAGCTCACCAATATGGAAGAAAATCTGCGTCAACGTTTAAATGCTGCAGTGAAAAAATATCAATAATTAGCTCGTTCAAAAAAGAATTGTTAATTTTTTAGACAAGGGCCTTCCTTATAATATTATGGGAGGTTTTAAAAGGATGATTTTATATTGTGGATACATTAAAAAAATTCACGTTTCGCTTACTGGTTCATTTTATAGGACTGATGACTGGCTCTATAGCCATATATCTAACAACGAAGTTGAAACTCTGGGAAGGGAATTATAATTCATCTACTGAAGGATTTATTGCTCTATCTAACTACATTGGCCTAGTTGCTTTGTGGCCTCCCCATAGCGAGTGTAACTCTAACACTCGACAGTCAATTATTATTGTATTACTACTAATATTGTGTGCTGTTGCTAACTTATTACCTATATTCCTGCTATTTGCAGGGATGACTATGTTACTTATCAAATTCACAGGCAAGAACTTAGTAAAAGGTGAGCGATTTTTTCTATTGATAATTGGATATCTCATTTTCATATCAGGATTTATAAGCAATTTAAAATTATTCTCAATTTGGTTCTGTATTATATATGTAGTGCTAGTTGTTGTAGCCTGTAAATCCGAGCAGAAAAAAATTAATGAAGAAATGAAATGTATTGAGGATGAAATAAAAAAATCAGCAAGTGAGACAGCAAAAATAGTGGGCTCAAATAGCAATCAGAAAAATGAAAATATACTAGAGGCTTTCAAAGAATATCGTCACCAATTGGCGTTAGTCATGATGCATAAAACTAATGTGCCGAGCGAGATCGGTCCTTATCTTGATATAATTGAAGAAAAAACCTACGCCATCATCACATGTATGGAAGAAGATGAAAGAGATATACCACAAGGAACTGTATTCCTGAATCGTTATTTACCTATGATTAGGAGCACAGTTGAATCTTTAGCTACTCTTAAACAGCATCAGGCCAGCAGCTCCCAATTTCAGGAAGCTAACTTACTGGCCATACAGAGCCTGCAGGAAATGAGCATCGCGTTTAGTGAAATGCACCAAAATCTGTTGGATAACAATGTTGATGATCTGATGGCTGATTTGAAATCGATGAATCAGCTAGTACGCTCCCAAGGCTTTGAATTGAAAAAATAGCGGCTCAAAGTCATCAGGAAAATAAGGCTGGTCAAAACCAGCCTTAAATCTTCGCTAATATCAGGCTTTAAACGTAAGCCATGGCCTGACTCTTGCCACTGATTTAATTAATCCAGCTTGTTCCTGAACTTCAATGACAGATGTAATGGGTTTATAAGCCGAAGGTGCCTCTTCCCGTAAACGCTCACTTTTCAGAGTAATGCACTGCCACGGCAAACCGCGATTTTCTTGTGGTTTTAGAGCCTTACTACGCATCTCCTGACGGCGTACTGAACGACCGGCACCATGTGAGCATGACCATAACCAGTCTGAATGACCTTTTCCCATGACGAGATAAGAATAATCCCCCATTGAACCGGGAATTAATGCCAACTCCCCGGCTCGCGCCGGAGTTGCACCTTTACGGTGAAGGTTCATTCCCTGTTCAGGAAAAATAATATTATGCGAGAGATCGACAAGCAGACGGCTTTTATCCTGTTCGAATACCTTTTGCCATTGCGAACGCACTAATTCAGTCAGGACAATACGATTCGCCCACGCATAACGTGCAGCAACACCCATCGCCAATAAATATTCCTGAGCATGTTCCGCCGTCAGACCAAACAGACCGGAAGCCGGATATTTTTCTGCCGCAGGCCAAAGTGCCTTCGCTTTATCAGACCAACGCTGACCAACATAAAACCCAACATCCCGTGAGCCGGTATGGATCATTATCAAGATATCCCCCTCGCGCAGACCAGCAGCATAAGCGGCATGTCTGTCGAAAATAGTATCCACGATCTGCAACTCAACAAAGTGATTACCAGAGCCAACCGTTCCCAGGCTGGCTGGCCGGATAATTTCCCGCTGCTCAAAAAACGCTTCCGGAGCATATCGACTATGAGCTTTTACTGCATGTGTACTCAATACTGCGTTTAATTCAACATACATCCGGCTGAAATCAGCCTGCTGCCAAATTCCTTGTCGGGGTAATTCCTGCAACCACGCAGCCAATCCCTCATCAAATAAGGCGCTAAATGATCGGGGAGTAACAGGAACATTGCGTTGATCTAGTAGTAAGACGTTTTTTAGCTGCTGAACCAATGCTTCTTTCTGGCTGTTTGCTTCTTCATAGCTCAACCCGGTTGTCAGCAGACGCATACCACAATTAATATCCGTACCAATTGCAGCAGGGATCACTAAATCTTCTGTGGTTGCCACAACACTGCCTACAGGCGCTGTCGTGCCTGGATGAAAATCTGGTGTTGCACGAGCCTGACAAACTTTTGCATCACTGCCGGGAACCCGAACCGAAGCCAAATCAAGCAATTGCTGTACAGCTTTTTCTTCCAGTGGCAAAGATTCCGGTAACAGGACTTTGGCTTCCACCTGATTTTGATTGAAATGATAAGTATTGTTTTCGTAATAAGTTTCAATTCACTGACGGGACAGACGTTTTTGTAAACGATTTAATGTAGACATGTAAGCTACCTAGAAAAACAAAAAATCGCTTCTTCCGTTTTGAGGGGGAAGAAGTCTTGTTTTTCCTGCAGCAGCATAATTCAGGAAGATTTGAGCTGGGTATACTAGTTGTAGAAATTCAAGATGTAAAGAGGATTCATTAATCTAATTGTTAAATTTTAATCTTTGCTTAATTGAACTCTTCTCGGTTTTGCTCATCTGGCTGCGACCTATCAACCATAAAATCAGGCGTAGGATTTTCATCATCAAACCAACTGTCCCAATGAGCTTTATTTTGATATCTCAATTTATTGGATTCACATATTAAGCGCAACACCTTGCCCTCCGCTACTTTTGCGAGCATGATCGCAATACCTTTATCCATTAATCAGACAGCTTAAATGCCTACTATCAAAGAACTACAAGTCGCTATTTCAAACCTTTCTGTCTGGCGCAAAGGCGATCAACGTGCACCTCATAAGCCACTATTATTACTGTATGTACTCTCTCAGTACCAGAAAGGCCACGAAAGACTGTTTGATTATGGAAAAGAAATCCACCAGCCATTATTAAATCTTCTGGCTCATTTCGGGCCAAGACGTAAAAGCCACGAACCCCATTTACCATTCTGGCGGTTGCGGGGCGATGGTTTCTGGGAATTACAGAATACTGAACTATGCACACCACAAAAAGGCAGCAAACAGCCGCCAAAACGCGAACTGATTGAATTTGGTGTTAAAGGTGGTTTCGAGCCACAAAGCTACCAACTGTTACGTAGTAAACCCGCCTTAATCGATAAACTGGCACAACAGATACTTAGTGAGCATTTCCCTGATAGCATACAGGAGCTGATTGCCAATCAACTGGATTTCTCTTTGAGTGATATCCGCAAGATGCGAGATCCCCATTTTCGTCAGCAAATACTACGAGCCTATAACTATGAGTGTGCAATATGCGGTTATAACCTTCGGCATGATGATACCCCCGTCGGTCTGGAAGCGGCCCATATCAGATGGAAGCAATACGGTGGGCCATGTACGATAAATAACGGTCTCGCTCTCTGTTCATTGCACCATTCTGCATTCGATATGGGTTCCATCAGTATTGACGATAATATGAGATTATTGGTATCAGAGAGCATTAATGGCGGCCCGATGGTCAGGCAGTTATTCTGGAATTTCGCGAATCAGTCAATATTACTTCCCAAACAAAAAGATTATTATCCGTCAGAAAGCTTTGTTATCTGGCATCGCAATCAGGTCTTTAAGCAATAACGTGTAAATATTAAAAAAGGGAGTCAAATGCTCCCTTCTAGCTAAATTTAATACTGAATTACTGACCTGCTTTCAGTTTCTGGAAATAGTCTTCATACAGAACATTGGCATTACCAACATCGCTCTGCCATTCCCCTTTCTGGATCACTGATTCATCAGGATACAGTGACTTATCCCCTGATACAGAAGCTGGCAATAATTTTTTCGCAGACAGATTCGGTGTCGGATAACCGATGGTTTCTGCAACTTGGGCCGCAATCTCTGGACGCAGCAAGAAGTCAATCAGCTTCATCGCACCTTCGACATTTTTAGCATTTGCCGGAATAGCCAGACTATCCATCCAGAAAATTCCACCTTCTTTCGGCCAGATAATATCAATAGGCGTTCCCGCCTGACGGGCAACATAAGCAGAACCTGTCCACATCATGCCGACATCAACTTCACCTTCCATAAATGGATTAGCAGGGTTATCTGAATTGAACGCCAGTACATTTGGCATCAGCTTTCTCAGTTCCTGATACGCCGCTTCAATCTCCTTGGGATTTGTCGTATTGCCGGAATACCCCAGCTTCAGCAACGCCATCTGAAAGACTTCACGGGCATCATCCGTCAATACCAAACTGTTTTTGTACTCAGGCTTCCAGAACTCAGCCCAAGAAGTCAGCGTTTTTGGATCGATATTATCGCTGTTAACACCAATCGCTGTCGCACCCCAAATATAAGGAATGGAATATTCGTTTTTTGGGTCAAATGACTTATGCAGCAGATTAGGATCAAGATTATGGAAATTCTTGAGCTTACTGGTATCGATTTTTTGCAGCATCCCTTCTTTGCTCATCTTGGAGACAAAGTAAGTGGAGGGCACAACCAAATCATAAGCGCCGTCTTTATAAGTTTTCAGCTTGGTGTACATGCTCTCATTGGATTCATAGGTGGAATAAATCACCTTGATTCCGGTTTCTTTAGTGAACTGGTTGAGCAAGCCAGGCGGAACGTATTCAGTCCAGTTGTAAAAATAGAGTGTCTTGCCATCATTCTCGGCAGCAGCATTTACCGAACCAATGCTTAATGCCATCATCCCGGCGGCTAACAGATAGAACCACTTTTTCATGCTGTTTTTCATGTAGTGTTTCCCCGCAGTTGATGCGTTATTATCGCGTCATTCCCATATACAGCAGGCTCGATATAAACCTACCCCAAAAAACGGCTATTATAAAAGCGCCCTTACATGGGGTAAAGCCGCTTATCATGTGTAAGTCTGTGAATTGTACAATTAGGTGGATTCAGTTGTACAATGAACAAAAACCATACATATAAAGCTAAGAAGGAACATCATGGACACATTTACTATTTCACAAACTCGTGAAAACTTGGCTGCTGTTATCGATAAAGCTGTAGCTGGTCAACCAGTGGAGATCACTCGACGTGGCAGAGAATCAGCTGTAATTATTAGTAAAAAAGAATTTGAAGCACTTCAAAAAGCAAAATTGGATACCGAATTTGCTGATATCGTCGGGCTATTCGATAAATCAAACAGAGAATTAACAGATCGATGATTAGGCACGTCACTCCAGATGAAGTCATTGCTCTTCATAATTAACCTGAATTCTGGATAAGAAATTGACGAGAGGCCTGTTCCAGGAGCAAAGTTTTGGTGAAAGCCTAAAACGACTCCGGGGAGGAACAGGCCATGGACAAGTTAGTTGAAATTTTCTGCGATGTCGACGACTTTTGTCGTCTTTTCATCCCCCAGTGGGCGCAGTTTTGTCTCGATAACGGATACCGCCTGCGCCGCAGACAAGGCCGCATGTATCCCAGTGAAATCATGACAATTTTAATCCTCTTTCAGCGGTCGCATTACCGTGATTTTAAAAACTTTTATTTGGAGCATATCTGGCAATACCACCACCGCGACTTCCCCTCCTTGCTCAGTTATACCCGTTTTATCAGCGTTGCCCCGTCCGTTTTGGTCCCCTTATCCAGTTATCTGACTCAATTAAAAGGAAAACCGACAGGCATTGCTTTTATCGATTCCACGAGTTTGCGCGTTTGTCATAACATCCGTATTCCTCGTCATAAGGTCTTTCAGGGCATAGCGCAACGCGGAAAAACCTCAATGGGATGGTTCTATGGGTTCAAATTACACCTGATTATTAGGGGCTGTGGATGTTTTGTGAGGGGAATTGGAACGGCATGATGATCTGGTATCCTTGTTTTCGCCAAAAAACCGTTACCTTGAGAACATCATGCCAAGA
>NZ_NJAJ01000079.1 GCF_002632825.1 Xenorhabdus stockiae | reverse complement strand
GCCAGTTGATATTCCCGTCCGAACTGCGTCCCGAGTGGGCCGTATAAGCGTATTGTGCGTATCGTTTCCATCATTCCCCCTGATATCTGACGATTTTCACTGTGCGTTCCTGCCAGTAGCCACTGTAAGACACGCGGTTGCTGAGTTGCCCGTACATATGGTGCAGCATCAGCCCATCACCGAGATACACCCCAGCATGATTGGGTTCACGGGCCTGTACCTGCATGATGATCACATCACCGACCTGTAATTCCCCGCTGCACTCAGCAAACCCTGCCGAGGCGTAGTGCTGCATATAGAGATTTTCGCCCCGGTTCCACCAGCCATCCGTACGGACAAAATCGGGCAGTTCAATGTTGCGCTCCAGTCGATACCAGTCACGCACAATGGCGTAACAGTCCCAAATACCGTGGACAAACGGACGCTCCAGCAAAGGTTTAATCCCTGCTGTGGGCATTAGCGTACGAATATCCCCTTCCGGCCATGAGACAATCACCCACGGCACTTGTGACAGATCGCACTGAGCGATATCTAACTGACTGGGCTGGGTGGTCGCGTCCGGGTGACTGTGGACAATCGCCACTATGGTTCCTGTATCTTCGGCGACGGCGTAATCTTCCGGGTTAAGGCTGAACTGCTCTGTTGGGACTGAGGCTGTATTGCGACAGGGAAGATATTGTTGTTTACGGCTGTTCTGAATGACCAGCCCACAACATTCATTCGGGTAGTCGGCCTGCGCGTGATCTAGGATGGCTTGGATAACATGAGGACGCATAAAGGCTTCCTTAGGCAATAAAAAACCCGCCGAAGCGGGTTCAGTTTAAATTTAGGTCAATCTTTTAGAATCGATAACCAACGCCGATCATCCACGTACCTACTTTAACTTCACCAAGTTTTGCATATTCATACGCTGCATCAATGGCTATATTGGGAATTGGATTAATCTGTATACCGGCAGCATAGGCAAGCTCTGTTTTACTTTCGCTATGTGAAAGCCCATTTATTTTGTTTTTAGCTTCTATTTTACCATGAGCCGAGCCAATCAAGCCGTAGGCGCTCACATATTCATTGATACGATATGCAGGACCCGCGGTCAATGAGTAATAATCTAAATCAGCAGTAACTGCCTTGCGCTTGCCATAATAATACTCATATCCTTGGTGAGCGTAGGCGAACGAACCAATCACACTCCAATCATTATCGAATTCATAACGATATTTGATATTAAAGCCTTTTGGATTTTCTTTTAATTCACTCCCTCCAGACTTAACATGACTCTGCGCATATCCTGCCGAAATAGTACTTTCACCGGCTGCACTTACTCCCATTGATGTAACAGACATTCCCGCAGCAACCAATGCTATAAAAACTAATTTTTTCATAATTAAATTAACCAGTTAGATAATAAAAGTGAAGGAAGTATACAGCGTTCCCTTTTTTTATCTTTTTGCATCGTCTAAATTTTGATTCAGATCACTACAGATATTTCTTAAATTTATCAAATAAAGCCATGTTTATTATCTCCTCAATAACGCAGAGCCGGGAAAGCCGCCAAACGGCAATTGAGCATTTTCACCGAACCGCAGTTTACAATCATTCATCAATCCACCGCATACATCCCTTGACGGGTCGTCTGTTGGGTTGCCTTCTTCATCAAAATAGCGCGTTCCCGTGTAGTTACAGGGGGATTTGCGATACAGGCCACGCATACACCATGTACACAGGCTATGAATTTGGCGTGTGGGGATCTGAATGCCCTGCAAGTCTGCTGGGGAAGATAACGCAAACTGAACGCTTTCATTGTCTTCATGGGTTTTACTGTCGATGTAAAAAACGTCTATTTTTTCCTGTGTCGGGTCTGCTTCAGGGTTGCCCTCCGGGAAGTTGCGTGCATCCAAATAATGCGCAAATGTCATATGGATCGTGATACGCGCCTGCACCATATTCTGGTAAGCAAGACACAACGAGCTGATAGTTCCGTCCAGATTAGCAACCCGAAGTTCGGGTGATACCGTTCTGCCGTCACTATTCACCTCCATTCCCTGTATTTCGACAGGCCATGGTTTGTACTCTATCCCCTGCCACCAGATAGATTTAATCGGTAAATTGTTCGGGTCTTCCAAATCACTCTCTGTATGGGTTACAGGGTAATTGTGGAAGTGCAGTTCTGGCCCCCCAAAGACCGAACCATCAACGGCAAACAACAAAATTTTATTTCCTGCCTCCAAACGTTGGAGATCTGCATTAATTTTCATGCGCTATGTGCCTGTTCAAATACGGCTGATATTCTCATGACTCCACCTGACATCGGGATCATGGTTATTGAGTCCGCCTTGACTCGATATAAGCCTTTCTCTCCGTATGGAGTCGTCCAGATAAATGATTTCAACGTGTGATTTCGAATAAATTGAAAGATGGGTGTTACTTCTTCTCTTATGCCGATATAAGAGTAAGGCCATGACTGACTTTCTGGATTAATTCCATCCCCTGATACTTGTTTATAACCATCACCAAACTCAACCATTTTAATTCGATGCTTAAATTCACCACTGGGTGAATCCTGAATTTGAGTTCGCCATTGAAATACGTCAACTGCCATATGAGCACCTATAAAAGAAAAGCCGCACTAGGCGGCTTATTGAAAATAATGAGTTTAATAGTGCGGCGTTAATCGTCGCTATCATCTGATGTCTGTTTCAGATAACGCCCCAAGACAAACACAGCCACCAGTCCGACTAGATCCAATGTTACTAACAGACTGGCAAAACCTATTTCACCGCTACTGGCAAAATAAAAAGCACCACACAGGATAAGCAAAGCAAGGCTAAGCCCCATCCACTGGCCTCTCCTGTCCTTTGACATGCCACCATCAACAATTTTATTGTCCATGTCATGCCGATGTTTTTGCTCTTTTTCTGCCAAAGAAAGCAACCGTTCAGCAGCGCCCGGTAGAATATTTTCATACTCTCTTAGCTGGCTTGGCGGTGGGATTGGGCCTTGAAATTCAAATATCTTATGCTGTATGACTGAAACAATATTAGGGTTATCCAGTATTCTGTTCAGTGCAGCCGGATCGGATATCAGCCGCTCTTCTATAACGGCTATGCTATCTTGAGGTTGCTCACTACCTTGATGCTCATTAGCATTCTCCGGTAGTGAGTTATCATTATGCGGTTTTTCTGAGTTTTTGGGCATTGGCTGACTCACCAACAGTAACGATTGAGGTGTTCATATCTTTCGATATGTTCATCATATCTGATCTTAATCGCTGCGCATCGGAGCCAGTAGAAATAAGTTTGCGGTAATCAGTCGCTGGCATGATATCCATAATACTGCCCACCGCTCTCATGTAGCGGCGTATTGTAGCTGTCATGATTGCCTCCTCATAGTCAGTTTCATCGTGCCAAAACTGCAATATAGCTCTTAGTTTAATCCAACAGTTTTGGCATTACAACTTACCAAAAGGTTTCAAAACCAAGTATCATTGTATGCATTCTATACGAATAATATTATGCCGTCCGTGGCTTGAGGCTAAAGCGCGTTATCCGGCATCGATACCATTTTATCAATGTAATAACCGTATAATTTAGCTACCCCTTGGATAATTCCTTCCGGTGTATCCATCCTGTTTGTAAGTCTATCTACTTGATTGAAATGGTTATCGTAGATTTCCAGTTTAACTGTGTATCTAACTTGTGAGGGTTTCACGACTTTTTTCTTTTTGACTTCACCAGTCGTCCAATACTCATAAAGAACATCGTCACACTCTTCCTGATAACGAATAACTTTATCTCTGATTTCAGGTTTGACCTTGTTGGGGCTGATAGTTGCTAACCAGCCAGCAAGTTTACGCAGAGCGAGACAGGTCATATCTTGATTGCCTGTTTTAGTAGGTATTTCGATTTCCGAAACACCTTTACTAAATCGTTGTTTTAATTTAACAAACTGAGCACCCCAAGCTAAACCTATACCTTCAACAATGGGTTTCATAGGGACATATGGCTCGCCGTTATACTCAACGACATATAGATCTGAACCGTAAAATGGAACGCTGATAGTTTTACTCGGCTCGTTAAGTGGTATACTTATCATGTTTACTTCCTCACAAGGGTAAACGTTTTATGTACATTAGAGGCCCCTAGCTACCGCAAATAGTTCGGGGCTTCGCCATTTAAAGCGACATCATTTATTACGTAACTGTAACCTTTTGTAAATATTTACATGCTAAATTTGGGAAGCGGCTCGAAAATT
>NZ_NJAJ01000078.1 GCF_002632825.1 Xenorhabdus stockiae | reverse complement strand
CGCATCTACCCTTGATGCCCCCCGAGAAAGGGTGAGTTTACGTTTTCTGACGTTAACTGTTTCACCGGGAATATTGGCAGTTCCTGATACTGTCGCAACAGTATCTGAGATGTTTTCCGGGCTTGTAAAGCCAACGTCAGGGGTTTCGATTTCAAAATATGCTTTTTGTAAGCCACCGTTCCAAATATGAGGCTCAATATTGAGTCCTTGAGGTCTAAACCTGTCCATTATCTCAATATAATAAACCCCGTCTTTCAATTCAGGAGGAAGCGATAAACTCCAGTTTGGAAAATCATGTCTTTCTCCATAATCACTATATTGTATTGGTATTTCGGAAAAATAATTACCATTTTCCAATGGGATTTTTACGTAGATATCCTTATCATCTCTATTGCATTGAGGGGAATTTGAAGGTGACTGACTGCTTTTTTTCATGCAGATAGAATATTCTGAAGGTAAAAGTATATCATCATTTGAGAGAGTATAACGTTGATCATCACCACCAAAACCAGTGAATTTTTTATTTTGTATATCAATAGGTGAGATTTTTGTTGGTGATTCCATCGGATATTCTTTATTAAAATAAGGCATAAAATATCCGCCTTTATATGTGAAATTTTTACTATACCGTAACTTTGGATCAAATGGGTCAACGTTCTCCAGTTTTTGTATTGCACCGATAAATTCAGAATATTTTTTGTTTTCATCAAAATCGTCTTTTTTTGAATTAGAGTTATTGAAAAGAAAAATATTTTCACCTCGAGGATTATTTTTACAATTTGTAAGATAACCGTCAAGAATACAGACTAGCTTTGCATTGTTAGCATAATTCACGTTATATTCTAATATTTTTTTATATATGTCTCCTTTTCTTTTTTTTGGCTCCACCTTTAAAGTGGAATAATCTTCTGGTTTTAAACTGATGCTGACTTGATCGCTGATTTTTTTCTTTTGGGCTTTTTGAGATATAGTTATATTATAGTTGTCATCTTTTCCTAAATTTTTAAGATGAATATCAGACTTTATACTGCATGACCATAGTCCATTCTCACCTGTTTTTATCAAACTTTTATTATCTAACCCAGAGCATAACACGTCCTGTGTATAACTTTCTTTGTCGTATTTACGGTTAGATTTTAATGTCAACTCTATATCAGAACCAGGGGCGGCGTATCCACGTATGGTAAAGTTTTTGGTTAGAACTATTGATTTATCTGATGGGTAAATAATACTAATCTCTTGCTTTGCATTTGGTATTGTTGCTGTTATGGTATCACTCTCCCATGATGCATTAACTTTATTTAACTCTTCAGCTGTAATAGTAATTTCATATTCATTGTTTTCTTTAATTTTTTTAGTAAAATAGGAACCATATGGGATATCACATTTCCATGTCCCATTTTTGTCTACCGGACATTCAGTATTTTTTTCATCTTTGTGATCAATGGAGTAACGAAGTTTGATCTCAGAAGATGGACGACCAAATCCCTCTACAGGTATGATTTTTCGCCTTTTACTTAATTTTTCACCCCAATCAGGATTGTAGATCCATATTCTTTTCATTTTTTTAGAAAACCAATCTTCTAGGTTTCTTTTGCCAATAAAATTGTTATTAAGATATTTTCCTGTAACATCTGAAGCGGAAAAAAATGGACGAGATTTATTGCTATCTTTAAGAGTAATTATTCCTGTGGATGCAACACCGATGATTGTATCATGCCAAATAATCGGGCCGCCAGAGTCTCCAGGTTGTGCAATTCCTGGCTTTAAATCTTTATTTTCTTTTATAAGAATCCCATGATTTAGATGTTGATCTATGGCATCAGTGACAATATTAACATCAGCTCTCCGCTGTTTTTTTTCAGTATTTTTTATCTGATTTCCTGTTGTTGGATCAATTCCCAAACTACCATAGCCATAGACAGAAGCGTTATAATAATTTTTGTCTATTTTTTCATAAGCTTCATCATAATCAAAGAAACGACGAACATGGCCATAATTATTTAAAGTAGTAGGCTTATCTAATTTTATTATTGCAAAATCTGCGATATTACCTTTGATATTAGAGTATGGAACAAAATTTTGATATTTTGCAGTACCAATTACTTCTTTTTTATAATTTAAAATCGAATATGTTTTAATGATTTTAGAGTCACCCTGGCAATGTGCTGCCGTTAAAACATAGCTTGGAGAGATCAACGAACCACTACATGAACCAATATGTTTTCCTAATTTATCTTCAGTACGGATATTTACAACCCAAGGTTTGCATTTGCTATCTTTACTATCAATACAGCTTTCTTCTCCTCCAGCAATTGTTTCTATTGGCTGATGATTCAATACAGTATCTGAAAATACATTTATACTGTAAGATAATAATGAGAGGGTAAAAAATACTTTAAATATAATCATAACATCCTCCTGAATGGGGAGATTAATTATTTTTTTCGATACAAGTCATATGGTCATTACCTTCAGATTTTAAATTAATATCTTTATACACAATGGATTTCAAGATGCGTCACGGCGGCAAGGGAGTTCATCCCCAGGAGCATAGATAACTATGTGACTGGGGTGAACGAGTGCAGCCAACAAAGAGGCAACTTGAAAGACGAAGTGTATATTTCCAACATAATACATACAGTCACTATTTACTACTTTAATCTCAGAATCATATTTACTGATGTTTTAAAATTAGTCATAATATTTGTAACTGCTTATTTATGTTAATTAATTATTTCAGCATTAATCTATAACAACATTTTCATTCGGTACCAGCGATAGCAATGCCTGATGAGCATAAATTCCATGACCTGCCTGCTGGAAATAGTACGCATAAGGCGTTTTATCTACATCAACAGTAATTTCACCAATACGTGGCAGCGGGTCATATACATAATATCCAGCTCAGGCAGCACATCTCCAAAATTGTTGTGAGTGCTGTAGCTCACCTGTTTTTCATCCAGCATGTGCAGAATATAGTTGGGCATAGAAAGTGCGTCCGGCGCAATAAAGCAGAAGTGGTTGAACGGAATTTGATTAAATCAAAGTGCCGGATAAAAAAACCAGCACTTTGTCAGTAATCTGACGCCTCCTATCAGGAGGCGCTATGCCGTCGTTCTTTTTGTTCAAATCTCCTTAGATAGAAGGCCTAATATACAGTATAAATACATTTATACTGTAAGATAGTAACAAGAGGATCAAAAATATTTTAAATATAATCATAACAGCCTCCTGAATGGGGAGATTAATTATTTTTTTTCAATACAATTCATATGGTCATTACCTCCAGTACATTCCAGTGTTTTATCTTTCCTTGCTGGATAATGTTCATTATCAGATGTTTCATGGATAGTAAAAGAATATACCCCTCGTTTAGCATAATATTCATTGTCTGAACTCCAATTTCCTTTTTCATCAGGAATTATTTCTTCTGATTTTACACCATCAGAAAATATTATTATTTTAGGGTGGAGAGTTTCTTTGAAATCACTAATTTTTTTATCATTATTAGGCAAGGAAGTTCCATAAATGTGGATAAATACATTATCGATGATTTCATATTTTACGGAAAAATCTTTTGATTTCAGTATAGTAACTTCGTCATTGTTATTTTTGATGGGAACATTTGGCGTTCCTGTATTTTTAGCTTTAATTTGTATAAAACCGGCAGGAGCATCACTAATTTTTGTTTGCCAGTTATTTCCAATACGAGAAAGAAGTGGGAGTGTATGTTCACCATTTGAATAGTAGTTTGCAATTATATCGAGAGGCGTTTTTTCCGTTACTTTCCCTTCAATTACAATCTGTTTAGGATTGTCGTCTGTTGAAGTAATAAATTCATGCATAACAGGTTTTGTGATTTTTACCGGACAACGTGCCACACTAAATTTAATTTCTTTTTTTCCGGGGAGATTATTTGCCTCTTCCCTATTTTTGTTACAAAACACAGATGCTTTATAGTAATTAAAACATTTTGCGGTTAAACCTTTAATGCTCCATGTACCGGAATTAAAATCAACATCCGGTGTATATTCTTTCGTTGGTTCAGAAGTATGAGTGTAGCCAGGATCATCAAAACTAGAAATTGATACTTTAATTTTTTTAACATCATTTGGAATATTAGTATTAATTAAACCGGATATGTCATATTTTCCATCAGGTATAATTTGAGCATCCTCCATTGACGTTATGGTTGCACAACATGGTGGAACATAAGGCCTAATATTTATTGAATGGTGGTTAAAATGTAAATGTAAGTAGTTGACTGAAGAAGCTCCATACGCTGGCTGGATTTCATAGGATGCCTGCGTTGTAGAGTGCGGTTCATGGCTGATAAACTGTTCCGCCGATACCGTGAATTTTCCCTTTCCGAATAGGTAAGGCCCGCAGGACCATTTGCCGGATGCAGTAACGGTGGTAT
>NZ_NJAJ01000077.1 GCF_002632825.1 Xenorhabdus stockiae | reverse complement strand
ACCGCCGTAGGTTTTTGCCAGAACGGTGGTGATTGCAGCAGTCAGGGTAGTTTTACCGTGGTCAACGTGGCCGATAGTACCAACGTTAACGTGCGGTTTTGAACGCTCAAACTTTTCTTTAGACATTAGGTTGTCCCTCTAAGACACGGAATCGGTGGTTTCACCACATCAACCAAGCAATTTTGCTTGTTTTTAGATATCAACAGGAAGAAAACCAGGAGGCAAGAACTAGGGAAGTGGTGCTGATAGGCAGATTCGAACTGCCGACCTCACCCTTACCAAGGGTGTGCTCTACCAACTGAGCTATATCAGCACATCTTGGAGCGGGCAGCGGGAATCGAACCCGCATCATCAGCTTGGAAGGCTGAGGTAATAGCCATTATACGATGCCCGCGTGAACTCGGCTACCTGACTTTAATCAGCTGTATTGTATCTCAAGTATTTTGTCTGGAGTACTAACTCGAGCAGAACACTCAAGATGAAAACTGGTTCATGGTGGTGGGGGAAGGATTCGAACCTTCGAAGTCTGTGACGGCAGATTTACAGTCTGCTCCCTTTGGCCGCTCGGGAACCCCACCTTTCCAAATTTTTAATGGTGCCGGCACCAAGAATCGAACTCGGGACCTACTGATTACAAGTCAGTTGCTCTACCATCTGAGCTATGCCGGCATCAAGTGCTGCGCATTCTAGGTAGTATTCGTCTCTGATGCAACAAAAAATTTATTTTTTTTGTTCTTTTGCTCACATTCCATTCAGATAAGGCTTTTTTGATGATTTTTTAATTAGATAAAGTATAAATAACAGCCAATAATTATATAATTAAAGTATCAAGACTCAGGTAAGCAGTCTATTTTCAGGAGTGAGTAACCATACCAATGCCGATTTTTTTAAATTAAAAGTAGCTCCAAGATCGCTCATTTTTTCGCAATTTTGTATTTTCCATCAAAAAAATTACTAAAATGATAAAAAATTCTACGCCTATGATAGCTCAGCCGATATGATGAGATTTATTTTTTGTCGGATACGGGTGTGCAAGAGTACCCGTCCAACCTGCATAGACAGGCAGATGTTGGCTTATGAATGAGAAAGAACCTTTTTTAACGACTCCATATTTACAATTTGATCGTGAACATTGGGCAACCTTGCGTGACTCGGTGCCTCTAACATTAACAGCAGAAGAGTTTTCTGCCTTAAAAGGAATTAATGAAGATATCTCAATAGACGAAGTGGTTGAGATCTACCTACCATTATCACGTCTACTTAATTTTTATATTAGCTCCAACCTTCGACGACAGGCTGTTCTTGAACAGTTTTTAGGAACCGGTGGGCAAAAAATACCTTATGTAATTGGTATTGCAGGCAGCGTCGCCGTTGGCAAAAGTACAACAGCACGTTTATTGCAGGCATTACTCAGCCGATGGCCTGAACATCGTCGTGTAAAGCTGGTAACAACTGATGGCTTCTTACATTCTAACAATATCCTGAATGAACGCGGCCTAATGAAAAAGAAAGGGTTCCCTGAATCCTACGATATGCGCAGTCTGGTTAAATTCGTCTCCGATATTAAATCAGGAGCTGAAAAGGTTGCCGCTCCAGTATATTCTCATCTCAGCTATGATATTGTGCCTGATGAACAGCTGATCATCGAACGGCCAGATATCCTGATACTGGAAGGTTTAAATGTGCTGCAAAGTGGTATGGATTATCCCCATGAACCACATCATGTTTTTGTTTCTGACTTTGTTGATTTTTCTATTTATGTTGATGCGTCAGAACAATTACTTGAACAATGGTACGTCAGCCGTTTTCTTAAATTCCGGCAAGGTGCTTTTTCTGATCCTGAGTCTTATTTCCACAATTATTCTAAGTTAACAACGGAAGAAGCTGTAAAGGTAGCATCTGATATTTGGCGAGAAATTAATGGACTAAATCTACAACAAAATATCCTGCCTACCAGAGAGCGTGCCAGCTTAATTCTGACTAAAGGCAAAAACCATGCGATTGAAAACGTTAGGTTAAGAAAATAATGCCAAAAAGCCGGAAAATACTTCCGGCCTTCTCATTAACATCCCCGAAGGGAAATTTCACCACCAATATAAGGTGTGACTATCCCGTCGATATCAAGCAACAAAGCTCCTTGTTGATCAATGCCACGGGCTATGCCATAAATTTCTTGTTCACCAATTATTAATTTCACAGGACGATTCATAAAATTATCTAATTTAAACCATCTGGGAACAAAAGATTGCAATCCTTCATTTTCAAACTGAACTAACGCCTTCTTCAATTCAGTAACAATCTCAGTAACGAGTTTATTTCTTTCAACAGTCACTCCGGCCTGCTGTAAATTAGACCATTGTTGATTTATTATCTTTTGCTGCTCACTACTCATCGAGATGTTCATGCCAATACCAATGACAATCTGAGCCGCATCTCCAGTCCTTCCCATTAGCTCAACTAATATACCTGCTAGCTTTTTGTCATCCAAATATAGATCATTAGGCCATTTAACTTTTACCTTTTCAGCTCCCTGACGATTCAGAACTTCTGCGATTACGATACCCACAACCAGACTCAATCCAATTGCGGCAGCAGGACCTTGCTCTAATCGCCAGAACATAGATAAATATAAATTACGGCCGAAAGCAGAAACCCATTGCCTTCCACGGCGACCTCTTCCTGCATATTGATATTCTGCAACGCAGGTATCACCTGAAGTAAGTTCTGTTAATTTATCTAACAAGTATTGATTAGTAGAATCAATAACTGGAATAACTTCAATTCGACTTTCAGGCAGATAATTTTCAATTATATCTTTGCTAAGGAGATTCATTGGTGCAGGAAAACGGTAACCCTTACCCGGGATCGTCAGTATTTCCACACCCCATTCACGAATAACCTGAATATGTTTATTTATTCCTGCCCGACTCATCCCTAGCTTCTGGCCCAATTGCTGCCCCGAATGAATTTCACCATCTGATAAAATTTTAATTAACTTTAATGGAGTACTAACGTCTTTCATGAAATACATTCCACCGCATCTATTTCACCTACATTACCAATGAAACGGACTTCCGGTTCTAAATAAATATTGAACTTTTCAGCTACTTGCTTGCGAACATAAGCAGCCAAAGCAATAACATCACGTCCTGTCGCATTGCCTTGATTGATTAATACTAATGCTTGTTTCTGGTGAACTGCCGCATGACCAATGTGATACCCTTTTAGGTGACACTTATCTATCAACCAGCCCGCTGCTATTTTTACACTATGTTCATTATGATGATACTGGGGACATTCAGGGTACTCAGATTTAATTTTCTCTGCCAATTCTGCTGATATAATTGGATTTTTGAAGAAGCTTCCTGCATTTCCTGTGATCGCAGGATTTGGTAATTTACTCTGACGCATTTCACACACTGTATGAAAAATTTGCTCTGGTGTTACATCATTATGCGAGAATTTTGTTAAATCACCATAAGTTAGTATTGGTTTCCATACTTTATTCAGTCTTAAACCAACCGCTGTAATTGCATAACCATTACTATATTCATGTTTGAAAACACTATCTCTGTAAGCAAATCCACATTCGTTTTCCATCAGGCGAATCTGCTTTCCTGTTTTCAGCTCAATTAAATCAACGTACTCACAGACCTGTTTAAACTCAATTCCGTAAGCCCCGATATTTTGGATAGGTGCAGAACCCACATTTCCGGGAATAAGGGCTAAATTCTCCAAACCATAGATCTTGTGTTTAAGTAAATAAAGAATCAGCTCATGCCAATTTTCACCCGCACCAACATGAATATTCCATGCGGTATCTGATTCTTGTATATCAACACCAGTAATACGATTCAGAATCACAGTGCCTTTGAAATCTTCAGTGAAGAGAACATTGCTCCCTCCACCCAGTAATAGGATAGGCTGATTATTTTCTACAGCCTCTTGCCACAAAGCCAGAAGTGATCCAACAGAGGCAGCTACGCTAATACGATTGGCATTTGCAGATATACCAAATGTGTTAAATGTTTTGAGTTGGGTTGATTTACAGACAGGCATTCAATTCAGGCTCAATAAGTAATTTGACTGTAGTCTAGCAGACTCTGCATTTGAAAGATAAGTCAGTAAATACCTATCATGAGGATAGAAATGCAAAAAGCCACTCATTTGAGTGGCTTTTTGACTGTATATAAAGCTTGGCAGTTCCCTACTCTCACATGGGGAGACCCCACACTACCATCGGCGCTACGGTGTTTCACTACTGAGTTCGGCATGGGGTCAGGTGGGACCACCGCGCTATTGCCGCCAAGCAAATTCTGTTTTATTTGCCGAACATATTATTCATGGTGCTGATACCCAGATTCGAACTGGGGACCTCACCCTTACCAAGGGTGTGCTCTACCAACTGAGCCATATCAGCAAATGCTGAAATAAAAAGTGTTGCCATTTTGGCAACACTGATAAAGTGATGTCTGGCAGTTCCCTACTCTCACATGGGGAGACCCCACACTACCATCGGCGCTACGGCGTTTCACTGCTGAGTTCGGCATGGGGTCAGGTGGGAC
>NZ_NJAJ01000076.1 GCF_002632825.1 Xenorhabdus stockiae | reverse complement strand
GAGCAATCATTTGAGCAGTCCAGCCTTCTGAAGCTAAAAGCACGGCTTTGATACGGTCACGGACGCGCCCATCACGAGTCGTATCGTGCATCAATTCAAGCGCTTCTTTTTGGGCATCTGTCAGGGTAATTTTCATGGGCGCGATTTTGATCTGATAGGAATGAAAAATCAAGCATCTTCAATGACGATGGGTATATTAGAAATTTCTCGCTCTATTTTTTCTAAAGTTTCATAAGTAAATAATTTCTCTGAAAATGGTTTGATGGTTTGAGCGATCTGAATAGAATCATATTCCCCTTCTGGGTATAGTGTCACAGATAGCACTCCACTGGTTATTGAGTTTCCTGTAGCAAGTTGCCATAACTGCAAGTCGAAGAAAGCGAAAATATTGTAATTAATTATTTTAGTTTTAATAACTCCCCAAGAATTATTAATTAATGACAGAGTTTCTTCGAGGTCTAATTCCTTTCGCCATTTTTTTAATAACACTCGTAAATCTTCAATAATTGTCTCATCTTGATGTGTCATTAAATTTATACCACAAATAACACCATTCCAAGATGTTATGCTCATTCCGTGAATTTCATATGCAGACAGATGATTGTTTTTTACACTTTCATTTTTGATATGAACATTAATATCACGCAAGTCATCTATGAATACACTTAAATTACCGATAGAAATAGGAGTAATAGATGATGATGAGCTGATATTTAAATTACTATCAGATTGTTTTATTGTCATTGCATCCCGATCAGAATAAAACTCACCACAATATAAATCATTATCGAAATATCCCTCCTTGTTATATCTTCCTGTAAGTAAGTCATTGCATCTACAGCATATTAAATAAGCAATTTCATCATCAGGTAATGCTTTTATTTTATTGTATTTTTCAATCTCAAACCATTTTGGTAAATCGCTTTTTTTATTAATTCTCATTTCTGCCCAGTCTTTAATATAACCACGTTTTCATAATTACCCGCCAATACATCCAGTTGTTCACACCACTGGTTTAAAGCGTCCAGTTTCTCTGTTAAATATTGGCTCTTGTTGTATATCGCCATAATGCCCGGCAGTGCATGGCCTAACAGTTGTTCAACTACATGAGGCGCTACGCCCATATCATTTAGTTTAGTTGCTAAGGTGCGCCTTAAGTCATGTAATGTCCATTTTTCCGTATGGCCTAATTTTTTCCATATATTAGCCCCATATTTCGCTACTGTTGCACCGTATTTTAATTCACCAAGAAAATAACTGCTTTTATGGTTTTGGTAGATAAGTTCTTCTAAAAATTGTTTCATACATGCTGGTATTGGGCGAATTATTTTACCACCAGACTTACTATGTTCCTTTGGAACAGTCCATAACATGGAATTAAAATCCCATTCCGAACATTTCGATAATCTAACCTCTTGAGTTCTACAGCCAAACACAATCAAGACTATTAATAAGTTACTGTAATAAGGAATGTAAGTATTGGTATTTATGGATTTCCATAATTGACCCAACTCACCATCGCTTAAAAACCGATCGATTTTATTTTGCACTTTACCTACATCTGGAATGGTTAAATCATCCAAAGCGTTACTAATAGCAAATTTCCTTACACGGCAGAACCTTAAGGCTTGTTTGCATAATTGGAATATAATTCCAGAAGAAACGGGAGATTTCTTTTTTATATTATCAAAACATTGAAGCCAATAGCGTGTTTCACAGTCTGATAATGCCATATTCCCAATATTAGGATAAATATATTTATTTAGTTGAGCTATATGTTTATCAATACCTACGCGGTTGTCTTTCCCATAGTTTTCTATCCAATATTCGATAGCATCTTTTACAGTGACTGGTTTTAATGATTCCTGCATGTCCAAACCAAACTGTAGCTTTGGATCTTTACCAGAAGCCAGCCAGTTACGGCATTTGTCCCGCGTTTCACGAGCCTGTTTGAGACTCATATCAGGATAGCGACCAATGGTAAGGCGGTTTAGCTTCTTACCATCAAGCCGATATGTAAAGACCCAACTAATGCCACCTACTTTAGATGTTTTTGCACTCAATCCCGCTCCATCGGCAAAAAACTCTATCTTGTCGTTCTTTCTGCCAAGTAAAACCTTAAGTTTTTTGTCACTGAGCTTGTTTAGTTCGTTAGCCATGATCACCTAAGATATTTATACAAATGTTTATACATAGTGTGCTGCAAGAATGGGAAAACGTCAATAAACACTGGAACAATAGACAGTGTAATTTTTTATTATCTATATGATTTATAATAAAATAATAAAACCTCACGCAAACACAAAAACATAAAGTAATACAACATGGTATGACTTTACCAATGTATCCCTATATATTTGTTCACTGAATCGAAAGCTATTCTATTATTTATTACTGGTTTATTAATTTGAAATATAAAAAAATTCACCTACATTAGTTTATTTTTCAGGCTGTCATTTTTTATTTACTGGATTAATCAGTTTTCTGGATGTTCCTTATCAATATACAGCGCAGCGCTCCAGTTACTGTAAGTACAGACAAATATGGAAGGGTCTTTGCTTGAATAAGACTTAGCAATAGATTTGATTTTTTCTGCCAGTTGAAGAGAGCCTAATGAAGAATTACCAATATACGTTCCACTTGGAAGGCGATGCCACTTTCCATCGGGGAAACGTATAGAGCGACTGAACTGATTGCCTACCATCCTTTTATGTAGCTTTTCATATCCCGCAGACCCCGTACCATACAGTTCCACTCGAATTAAATAACTTGCCATTTCTCTTTCCTTGTCTTGACTGCCAAATAGTCAAACTATCAGTTTTTCTTCTCTGATAAAAGTGAGAAAAACGAGAAGAAATTTGGCATTAATGGCAATTTAAGCACCGGAGATATTTATGGCGGTTATTGCGACAATCTCTGTAGTTCTGAAACCCAGGTTGGTTCAGAAAACAATTTCCGCCCGACAGCCACTAAGTCAATTTGCTGGTTATCTAACTGCCGTATTAGTATCTCTAAGTCAGAACTATAGGCTGGCCTCCCTGATAATGATAAATCGATCGAACCACCTGCAATGGTAGGAAGTTCTGTCAATTCTTTGGCCCATACAGCTAAACTACGATCTGAATTCCGAAAAGCGGGTTGGCCGAAATGACCATCCGAAGCATGCAATATGGTTACACCAGCCTGAACAATCGGATCAAGCAAGATTTCTAAGTCCTGCGGACTGGTTGCAATAGCCGCATTATTGGCACCGACCTTCCATTGTGAAAATAAGAAAGAGATCGGGAACAAACGGCCGGTAGCTCTACGCACCGCAGCGATTATCTGCGCCGCAAATTGCGCACGATTACGTATGGTTCCGCCCCATACATCTTCGCGACGATTGGTATTTGCCCAAAGGAACTGGTCTATCAGATAGCCGTGTGCACCATGAATTTCTACGCCATCGAACCCTACTGATTGGGCGAAGCTGGCCGCTTCCGCAAAAGCAGCAATAATCTCATCAATGTCGTCCAGCGTCATGGCCTTACCATATGAGCCACGTGTGGCAGAAAACCCCGACGGGCTCCAGGCCAGTGACGGGGCAAACCGCTCTGAATCATCGGCACCCTGATGAAATAATTGCGCAAAAATAACTCCACCAGTAGCATGTATGGCCTTAACCATTTCAGAAAAGTATGCTTCTGAGCCAGATTCTAAGCGGGGTAAATCCATTTTTTCTCCAGCGGATGGATGATTGATATAGGAAGCCTCCGCGATAACCAGCCCAGCGCCTTCGTTAGCTGACACTTCTCCGGATGAACGCTCCTGCTCTATTGAAGCCATAACAAGACGGTTTCGTAATTTCAGGGTACCGAAGTCAAATGGCTTGAATAATGAGGTTATTGAATCTTTCATACTGGCGTTCACTCCTTAATAGCAGGTTCGAATCATTTAGCTTTAATGCAGGCTTATGCTAAATAGCTGTTCAAAATGATAGGAGTACACCTTACTCCGCGTGACACGCGGAGTAAGGAACACCGCATGCTGATACTCTCACTATTATGAAAAGGTATATAGGGTACCCATTATGAAGATAATTCCGGTGACTTTTATGTCAACGTTAAAATAGAATCGCGTTATGCTCCTCTCCAAGAAATAAAATAAATAACTAAAATTCTAACCCGCAATTTTCTGCGGGTTAATCACACTTTTAATCCATCTGCTCAGTCTGTTCACTATCAGTGGCAGCCTTTACCATCTTCTGCGTCACATTCCACACTGAATTCTCCGGCATCTGAATACGGACATCCAAACGACAATCTTCCGGAATATCTCATGGTTCACAATCGTGATACTGCCGTCCTTATTCACCTTATCAGCAATATAGATAAGTTCCAGCCTGTTGTTGTTCTTTGAATACGCGTGTAATGCACAGTGACATTCAGATATAAAACCACCACGGAATGTGATGGCTTGGATATTCCTTTAACCACTCAGAGAATGGGTGAAAAAATATTGACTTTAGTTTCAATGGATAACTAATTGTTAAGAATTATTCGCTTGTTGTTGCTGTGTGATGGGTTTATTAGATTTACCAGTTTTTTCGATAGTAATGATGTAACTGATGTGGAGGATACCTTTGAGAAAATACGTTCTTCTTTGCCTAGTGGCTGGCACGACTCTTTTAGCCTCAATGCAGACTTATGCCAATATTTGTTCAGATTTATACGCTCCAGGCAGCCCAGAATATAGAGACTGTCAACTTGTATGCACACTGTATCCAGGAGGGACTTGTTCATCATAAAACTGAGGGAGGTGGAAGTGTTCCAACCTCCCTTTTACTCTTTCCAATTCACCCACACTGCACCCTAAAATACTCCTGCACCCCAGAATCATTTGCTCAGAGGTTGTGATGTGTTCTCTGAGTAACCAATAGTTTCTGATAGCGGGTCACCTATTTAAATGACCCGACAGTCGATTTTTATTAGGTAGCCAATATTGCTAAGTATGCCCACCGGTAATCCCCCCTAAAATCCGGAGTGTCCATAAGTAGAATTTTCTCATACGCTTAATGTAGCAGAGGAGATCGAAATCTTATGAAAAAGTCACGTTTTACTGACAGCCAGATCTTAG
>NZ_NJAJ01000075.1 GCF_002632825.1 Xenorhabdus stockiae | reverse complement strand
GTCCATCAGTTCTATGGGCTTGCCGGTCAATGCCCCTTTGACATGCGGAACAAATTTGTAAAAGTTCAGGATATGCTGAGCACGGGGTTCACTGAATGTGATTCCCCGGGCTTCGCCGGTTTTCAGGTCCGTCAGGAAGCGCTGGCAGGCCAGTCTCACCAGTTCCCCGGCGACAATCTCCCCCGCCACGACCCGCTCGGCGTAGCGAATGCCGTCAGCCACTTTTGCCATGCTTAATCCCTCATTTGTAAAAATTCAGTCAGCGGATCGGCCTTGTCTTCCCCGACCATATTGACCTTTGTCCGGCTGGAGGGCGACATGCCGAACGCGCTGAGCATGGCGTGAATGCGTTTCCACGCATCGGCTTTCATGCCGGCTGCCGGGTGTGCTTTGATTAATCCTTGATCGGTGCGGTAGGTGTAACCTTCGCTCTCCAGTGTGTCGCAGTGCGTCCGGTATTCGACGTAGGCCTCAATCAGCAGTTCAAGGGCTTTCGCATCCAGACTGGTTAATACACCGACTTTATCCAGTTCCCCGGCGATCCGTTCATGCCAGTAGCGGCCCATTTTGCCGAAATGCTTCGGGATCGGGGGCACCCCTTTTTCCGGCTTTGGTTCGCTCGCGTTTATCGGGCGTTTTGATGGGTTACCCCTCACCAAACGCAGGTGAGTGGGGGTTGGCGGTCGTCCTGCCATGTGATTTCTCCTGTCAAACGGTGCAGTTGGGGCACCCCAAAAAAAGGTTTGTATTTCGCGGCGATCTGAAAAGAGGTTAGGCGGCGGTCCTCAAGGCACGAGAGGGGTAGCGATCTCACCTCCCCCTCCCCTGATGTGACCATGACAGCGGTAATAGTTTCAATTTGGAATTAAATCATCCAACCATTGTTCCATTGAGATAATGCCATCCGATACATTTACGCATGAGGATTGGTTACCTGTCTTCGAGTGACTCTCTCAGTCGTTCGGTTGCTGTCTTACGGCTATGGCAGGCCTCACACAACAATTGCAAATTTGATAACGCATCCGTCCCACCCTGTGCCTTGGGTGTCATGTGGTCTACTGTGGTGCCTGTCGTGGCTCGCCCTTGTCGTAAGCATTGCTGACACAGGTGTTTATCCCGTTGCTTGATAGTGGCTCTGAGTTTGTCCCATTGGCTGCCATAACCGCGAGAATGTCGGCTCTTGCCTTGTTGGTGAGCCTGCCAGCCGGTATGCAGATGGTCAGGACAGTAGCCGCTGCGATCAGTTGTGGTCTTGGGGCAACCTTGCTTGCGACAGGCTCGGGGGATGCGAGGTGGCATGCCTTACTCTCCTGAGGTTAGACCTGTGAGCTTGATAGGTTCTTCACCTGCAGTCTGACTCCAGTCGTTAAACTCACTGATCGCCCGTCTGAGGTCAATATCCGCAGCAGTAATGTCTGCCAGTAGTGCATTCATTTTTTCTGTATCAAGTACCGGAAATCCCTTCTGTGGGTAATACCCCTCTGTCAGCTGGAAAGCTTCCTTTGCTAATTTTTTCAGGCGCTGATTCCTGTATGCATTGAGTGCATCTATCTTCTCTTTTAAGACTTGGCAGCGACCAATCGCTTCATAGTTCGGTTCTGTCATCGTGGCCTCTCGTCGTATTAACCTAATATCCGATAATCGGACTTTGCTTTTCTGTATAGCAATCGTGACTCGTGAATCAGGATGGCAATACAGGCCGTCTCTCCGGCTGTCACATCACTTCGTCTGCCTACAGCGGATGTTGCTGATAATGACCTGTTATTCTCAGGGGCATGGGTTATTTTTGATTCTGTCTGTACACTCGATGAAAAGGAGACATGTCATAGCTAATACCGACAGACGGCGATAACCCGGCGCGAGTAAAACTAATGCCTCATGGCGGAATAACTGAATTCCCGCTCCATCGGTAATATCAGCAGACCCTGCTCGCCTGACTTGCCAAATGACTGAACGCAACGTGCTTCAAAGTCTTTGTAGTCCACGCAGCTATTCGCCAGTATAGTGATTGCTTTCAGTTGCTCTTGTACCAGTTGCTTAGCTTCTGGCTTAAGATATTGATGGATCTTATCCCCGCTGCCTTTGGCGGCTTCTCTTGCCTCTGCATATACCGAATCAGGCAGCACAACCTGATACACCCATTTAGCGGTGATCATGCCAAACAAGGATGGCGTACCACCGACATGACCGTGATAGGGCAATCCTGACATACGACTGAGTGCCTGATAGAAAGGTTGCTGAAACTGCTTTTCCCACGTAACAGGCTTATCGAGAAGAAAGATGGCATTGATACGCGGGTCGGTGAATGTGGGTTGATTACCCCGGATTAATACGTCTATTTGTTCATCACACCAGATTTCGAAGTCAACAGATAACCAGCGAGCAAAACGGATAGCGAGTTTTGGGTGAAGCCACGTTCCACCTTTCGGCCCACTTTTAGCAACTACCAGTTTAGTTTTCTTGGTCAGCCTGAGTATTTTTGCTTTTGTTGATGGTTTTTCTATTCCTAACTTCTTGATTTCGCTTATTTCCTGCATGGTGCAGGTTTTACCATACACCTTATTACTTAAAGCCACTAAGTATTCCAATGTATCTAACAGATACAACCAGTTAGTTACTTCCTTACCAAACTTAGCTGCTACATCTGTAGCATTGATCCACCCTTCTTCATTAAAGCGAATAGGGTGACCGTCATACTCAAATGGAATGATGTTGCTCATGCGTTTTACCTGCTCTATGAAATGAACCCTCGCCGAAATAGGAAACCAGCCCACCGAAGGCTCGCCAGCCATAACTGGTGACCTCGAAGGCTCATTTCGATAGGGTTAGGTTCGGTGCAATTGAGATGCGCTTTCGGTGCGCGGTGAAAATAAAAATGCCACCAGTTCGTATGCGTAGGGTACGCGGTGAGAACGAAGTGGCAGCATGAGTTATCCGTATTCCTTTAACCACTCAGGGAATGGGTAAAGAAATATTGGGTTTAATTTCAGGCGCTAATCAATTGTTAAGCATTATTCGCTTGTTGTTGGGCGAAGATGGGTTTATCAGGTTTTATGGTAGTAATGTTATAAACGATGCGGAGAATAACTATGAAAAAGTATCTTCTTCTTTGCCTAGTGGCAGGCACTGCGCTTTTAGCACCAATGCAGACCTACGCTTCGATTTGCGAGTATATGAATGGTCGTGATTGGGTTAGCTGTATGACTTCATGCATAGCATTTTACCATGATTACGATACTTGCCTATCTTTATAATAACTTCCGATAGGACGGTAGTGCTCCTGCCGTCCTCTCATCCACACTGCGACCTAACATACTCCTGCAACCCCAGAATTATTTGCTCTGGGGTGTTAGCTAAAACCTTAAAGTGATTTACTGGTTATCATTTATTGCAAGATATCAATCACACTAAGTTTCCTTCACTTTTTTCTTAGAGTTTGTCTGATATAGTGTCTGAGTGATTTGCGAAGTGAAATAGTCCTCATCCAGAAAACTCAATAACCTCTTAATATGCTTTTTCTCTTGCGGTATGATGATTTTCTTTTTTCCATTTTCTTCGTGTATATCTAATTCAAGATGTACTCCGTTTTCGTTAGCAACCGTTAATAACGCGTCTACAGTATGGAGCTCTAATATTCTTGATTTATTTATCAAAGACACCTTCTTTCTTATCACTGTGTCAGCAATAGTAGTGAGGTCAAAGCCATTCGATACATGAAAATGCTCGTGATTAGAAAACGCGATTAAATCATCATTAGTTGCTTCCTTAAAGTATCCATCAACATCAAAAATTCTTCTTAGCATATGAAAACTTTTGAATTTTAACTTATCGTTATCAAGTATCGCTGTTAATTTATTATCAATGGACAAACCGTCAGAATCGGACAACTTAAATGTATTTTTATCTTGGACTAACCTATGGAATATCGTTTTTCTGTTATCTATTATCTGCCTTTTATCAAAACACTGTAGATAAGCTTTTATATTGCCACCCCCCCTTGCAATGAGGGAATAACTTCACCAGAGAATAACGCCTTTATATTAAAGATAGATATATCCTGTGGGTCCCACTCCTGAATTGAGTCAGGTGTTTGTATTGCATCAAGAACGCCTATAACATCATCAAAATTATCAATACAAAAATACTCGGCAGCACTGGCAATATAACCACCACTAAATTCAACTGACGCAGTGTAATTACTTTCAAAATAGTCTTTTTGTTTTTTAAATAAGTCAGTTAAAGACATTTGTGTTTTTGAGTCAGTAAGGATTTTCACAATTTTACCAGTATCGGTTATAGCAAATAATTCCATAAATTATTTCCTTTGTGAATTAGACAACAATATATGTATGTGATGTCAACCTTATAACATTTAATCTGCTGTTATTCACTGTATTTAATTCGCTTTTCGTAATCAGGACAAAACTAATACCGGTATCATCTTCCGCTTCATAAAATTTATATCCGAAGAATGATAATAATGGATTAAAACTATACCCCTCAGAGAAAGAAACATAAGCAAGCAAACTGATGTAGAAAAATGCAGCTATTTTCCAGTCAAGAAATGTTCCTGACGTACTAAGTAATGGAAATAAATATGTCAAAAAATAATTAGTTACTTCCTTGTTAGCGGGAGTGGCTGTTTTTATGTTCTTTTTCGTGCGCCCAGAATGTAGGATGGAATATTTTAATATCAAAACACAGAGACAAACACTTATTACACCTACAAATATATACACACTGAGCATGGTGTATTTTTTCTGAATAAAAGCTAAATATGCCAATGTAATGCATACAGGAGCCACAGAGGTTGCAGTTAATGCAAAACGAGCAAGTTTGCTTAAAAACATTTACACCCCCCTCATAACTGTATAAAAAAACAGTGTACATTAATTTAACCCAGAACAGAATAGTTAATTTATATTAAATAAATAAGGCCAACTCAAACAATAATATATCAATTATTCGATCGACTATTGACATTCAGTCTTAATATAATCCTGCAAATATCTCAGTTTTGCCCGGTCGTTGATGATGTCTTCTCGGATATCGAGAACAGTTTGTCCAGTTTCTCTAGGGAGTTCGACGGTGGTTGCATTGACCACGCTGACGGAGGGAGTGGCCTCACGCACAGGACAGGTGGCCTTGATGCGCAGCTTGCGACGACCAGTGGCAACATCAGCCCGAAGAGTGTCAATTTCAGTCTTGGCATTGGCGAGTTTCTCTATGTAGATTTCGTCTAATTTTGCAAGTTGTTCAAGGCGCTCTTGCTGCTTATTTATGGCAATGACCTGTGCGTCATACTGCAACTTTAAGCTGGTGTATTCTTCGGCCTTGTCCTGATACTCGCTGTAGTAGAACCAGAACATACCGACGAGTAGTCCCATTACACCGAAGGTAAAGTACTGACTGTGGAATCTCATGATAAAAACATCTGTTGCTCAGATGCCCTACGCTTAGTCAGACCGTTCATCACTTTACCTGCTGCTTTATTCCATCTCTGGAATTCATCGGCTGCACCTTGGTAGTCACCTGCATTGAGCTTTTTCAACAAGGTAGAACGAACAAAGTTACCCGCACCACAATTGAAGATGAACGAGCACAGGGCATCAAACTGTCCCTGAGTCAGTGATACCTTCACGGCTGATTCAAGGGTGAGGTAAATAACCCCAATTCCGCTTAAGCTATTGCTGAAATATCTTCTTCTGAGTAGAAAATTTTCAGTGATGGCTTTTTCTCTTTAAGGCAGTAAGCAATCAATCC
>NZ_NJAJ01000074.1 GCF_002632825.1 Xenorhabdus stockiae | reverse complement strand
GTTTTTCTCAGAACGCTGTGGGAAAATTTGCTTATGGATGCAGCCAGACAACCTTATACCGCTAATTTCAAAGGGAAAGTGTGGCACTTACAACCCGGTCAATTAGTCGTAACGGCGGCTGATCTGGGGCTATCTCTGTGTGACCGCAACGGGAAGCCAACCAGTCGTGATGCAGTAGAACGGATGCTGGCATTTTTTGTGAAAGAGGGAATGATTTCAATCGATGGGGAGAAGCGAAAAGGCAGAGTGATCACCATCACAAATTACAGTGATTGTGTCGAAAAAATAGACAACTTACCCGCACATAAGGGCGCACATACAGCCGCACATGACGAACCCAGTAATAACGCGGCCTCAGAGCAGCACCCCGCACATGGAGGCGCACATAACCCCGCACATCATGAACAAGAATATATATTAGATACTAACGTATCTAATGATCGTCTCGGAAAAAAATCTGATTCGTTGCAGCGGTTTTTAAAACGACACCCCGATGCTCATGTTTACACTCCGTCTGGTAAATCATGGGGCACTGAGGACGATTTGAAAGCGGCGCAATGGATTTACGCACTAGTGACTGTTGTTGATCCTACTGCACCAGAACCTAACTGGCCTGAGTGGGCTAATGATATCCGGCTAATGCGCCAACAGGATAATCACACACACCATGACATTTGCTCGTTGTTCAAATGGGCCAATAAAAACCACTTCTGGCACACGAATATTCTCTCCCCGGCAAAACTGCGCAAGCAATGGCAAACGCTGACTCTCCAAAGCACCCAGAAGGAGAAACAGCCTGCCGGACATTCTGGCATTGATTTCAATAACACTGATTGGGTGGAGGAAATAACGATATGAAAAGCATCGTTACAGCCATACAGAATCGTGATGGTAAGGCATTACAGACCATGGCAGAACCACCAAAGCAGCAGCGAGCGCCGGTTGATAGGCAGGTCGCTGAAATATTTAACGAGCTATTCCGCCAGTTGAAAGGTGCGTTTCCTGCACTGATGGCGAGCATTAAAACACAGGAGGATTTCAACGAACTACGCCGCCAGTGGGTGATGGCATTTGCCGAGAATGGAATTACCACCCTTAAGCAGGTTAACGCTGGCATGAAGATTGCCAGACAGCAAGATTCGCCATTCCTACCCTCGCCGGGGCAATTTATCCAGTGGTGTAAGCAGGGTGGCATCCAAAACGCCGGGCTACCCGACGAATCTGAGTTGTACGACATGGTGATGACCTACAGTGCCAAACGTGGATTGTACGATTCCCCAGAAAATTACCCGTGGCAGTCTCATGCGTGTTACTGGATGGTGACAAAGCTCTATTCCCAAATGATGGGGCTTAATCTGAGTGAGTCAGAACTACGCAAGCGGTGCAGACAAGAGTTAATCAGTATGTCACGCCGTATGGAGTCAGGGGAGCAGATACCAGAACCGAGGGTGCAACTCACTGAATTACACATTCCTACCAGCAATGAGCGAGCGTTAGATCACCTTGCTGAAATCAGACGTAAGCTCAATTTGAAACCCCACCGTAAGGACTTTTGAGATGAAAACAATCAGATGGTTTTTATCTGATAGATGGGTTTTCAAAGAATGCATAAATATTTTGAGATTAGACCCAAATCATGTTGATGAGGTTGTTGATGCTTATTTCCATAACAACGTTTGTGGATGTCGTGATAATTCAATTATCTATAACGATATTAGACGGATTGCGAGGGCTTTTAAGAAATGAAATACCAAATCACAGCCACTATCACCAGAGCCGGTGGATTACCTGTTACTTGGCTCAGGAACTCAGATAAGAAACTCACCAAAAAAGAATGCGAGAAAATGGTCTCACCGAGGCGCAGGAATATGAATGCAGATATCAGTGTGGAGAAAGTGGAGCTGAGTAATTTTGTTTGTCGGAGGGTGGGAGTATGAGTGAAGAAATTAAAAATTGCAGCAAGTGCAATGGATTCAGGCTTAGAATAGACCACAATCAAAAGCCCAAATGTAAGTGCCAAATTACATGTTTGATGTGCCTGTTTTCTGTTGAATCAAAATTAAGCATGAAGAATGCAATTAAATTGTGGAATAAAAGAGAGGGTTGATGGAATGATTAATCCGAAATTATGCAGCAATTGTGGAACAAATGAACTTGTATTTATAGAGTCAAAATATTTTAAAAGAGAAAAAAAGTTTAAAAGTTTTGTCTTATGTAGATCGTGTAATAAAAGAACTACTCCCGTGCAGTGGTTAAGGTGTGAAAGTGATGTTAGAGAGCAAGTGTTAAATAACTGGAATAATGAGAATTGAGGATCTTTATGGAATGTAATTTTCTCTTCCATGAATCGACGAAAGAATTAGCCTGGCAACAACTCAAAGAAGTTCTCGCAACAAACCAACCTCACCGCATCATCATCAAGCCTTGGAAAAACACCAGAAGTCAATCTCAGAACGCGACCGCTCACATGTGGTTTGGCGAGATTAGCCGTTACCTGAAAGCCCAAGGCGCGAATTACTCACCGGAAGCCGTTAAGGACATGCTCAAGCATACCTTCTTGGGCTATGAGGTTGTTGATCGGGTTGATGCGAGAACGCAGGAAATTGAGCACGTCAGGACACTCCGCCAGACATCCAAACTGGACACTGGCGAGATGTTTCGATTCATGGAACAAGTTGAACAGTGGGCGGCGGGTATCCATTGCTTTGTGACGATACCGGAAAATTCAGAGTATATGAAACTCAAGTGGAGGCAGAGTCAGTGAAATACCTCCCATTCACACTCTTTTGGATAACAATCACCCTGATTATGGGACTGGCTTTAGGGGGATAAGGTGGACAAATTACCACGTAATTACGGTTGGAACAGGGTTAAGTTAGCTCAGCATAGTTATGAGGATTTAGAACGGCTCGAAATTGACGTTAAGGAAAATCACGCCTGTCAAGATGGTATTTACCTCATTGATGCAAAAGGCCGGAAAAAACTCGATGCCATCAGTTGGGCGATATACTACAAGAATAAGGCGGAATGGAATGAAAAAGCAGGTACGGAGAAAATGTAAAATCTGTCGTGAATGGTTTCATCCCCAATATAGCAATATCGAGTGGTGTAGCCCGGAACATGGTACAGAGTTAGGACTACGACGACGAAACCAAGAATACGAGAAAGCTAAACGGAAGTTAGAACGAGAACGACGACAAAAAGAAGTCACCAACCGAGATAAACTCAAGGCCCGCAAGTTAGCCGTAAAACCCCGCAGTTATTGGATTCAACAAGCCCAACGCGCCGTAAATGCCTATATCAGAGAACGAGACCGCGACTTACCGTGTGTCTCCTGTGGCACGTACACGTCTTCTCAATGGGATGCGGGGCACTATAGGACAACTTCTGCGGCTCCTCAGTTGAGATTTGATGAACGGAATATTCAGCGGCAGTGCATCGTCTGTAACCAGCATAAATCCGGGAATATTGTTCCTTACCGGGTTGAGTTAATCCGGCGTATTGGTCAGACAGCGGTAGATGCTATTGAGTCCAACCATGATCGGCATCGTTGGACGATTGAGGAATGTCAGTCTATTCGGGATAAGTACAAAGAAAAGCTCAGGGAGTTACGGGCGCGGGAGGTGGCATGATCTTCACCAACTTCGACGAGGCTCAGGCTTACGCAAGGAAGCGTCGGCTGAAAGAGGGGAGACACTTTGCTATTCGTCAGCGCAAAGAGCGTTTGTATGTCACCCGATTAGCAGACTGTAAGCGTCCGACATGGTCAACACTGGATGATTTTAGGTTTGAGTGTTACGGAGTGGTACCACATCGAGTTAAGAAACTAGAGCCGTCTGATACACCGTTAATTATTGGGTTACTGGCATCTGGCCTCTCTCAAAGGGTGGTAGCCCATAAATTTGATGTCACGCGTGGAGCAATAAGACGATTAATCAACAGGGTAAAACAACAACAGACAGTGGCGGGAATAAGATGATACTTACTCGATATGATAAAGCAAATTTGCCCGATGAAAATATAGAGTTGGCAATACTGCGAGAGCAGGTCAAATATAATCCTGAGACAGGTATTTTTACCAGTAGGTTATGTAAGGGAGTTCGGGTTAGAGGATTTATGGATAATGGATATATTGGAATTGGTATCAATTCTAAGAAATTCAAAGCCCATAGATTGGCTTGGTTTTATATGCATGGAGAATGGCCTGAGCATGGAATAGATCACATAAACGGAAATACATCTGATAATCGAATATCAAACCTAAGGCCTGCAACGCCAGCGCAAAATTCCCACAATAGGCGACTAGGGAAAAATAATACCTCTGGCGCTCGGTGTGTAACTTTAGAAAGAAGAACAAAGCGATGGCGAATACAAATAAACAGGCTCGGTCATAAGTTTTATCTCGGTAGTTACAAAAATAAAGACGAAGCAATACAGGAGGCAAATAGATTTTTAAAATTAACTGATGGTGAATTTTTTAATTGCGTTACATCAAAGCATAACCTTCCTAAAGACCAGATAGCTCTCCTTGCCTTAATTAAAAAATCCAGAGATATAAGCCCAATAAACCCACTAGAACCCAATGATAGAATATGGATTAGCCATATTTTAAGTGCGTGGGGAGCGTGGGCTTATGAAGAGCTGGACGATAAAAATAAGGTAAGCCCTATCGGTAGATTTATGGAGTCTGTTTCTGGTAGGGGAGCTATAACAGCAGATGGCATAACAACTTTGATTGAAGGGCTGCATGAAAGAGGGTATCGCGGTGATGAGCTTATCAAGAAGCTTTCGCAAATTATTGCAAACCTTAAGCACCGCTCCGTTCCTAAATGTTCAGATGAGATAGGTTTGTTTGTAGATGATCTGCTTATCCGGGTTTTTGGTGATAAATCGCCATTACTTCGCGTAGCGGTTAACTATTACGTGTATGGGCACAGGATAGAAACCATTGCGCAGTATTTATCGCGAATCGTCAAAGATGAGTTAACTATACCTCAATCAAGAGATAGGGTTCGCTGGTGCATTAGAATAATTGAGGCAAAGATGCATAAGGCGATCAACCACGAACTAGATAACGGAAGGGAAATAGATGTTAATTCGATATAAGAAAAAATAATGTGAAATACTTGCAAAAAAATTATTTTTTAGTATATTCATGTTATCCTCCGCAGGTTTTTGTGCTTGGAGGTATTAATATGAATTCCATAGCCTCGCACTCGCGGGGTTTTTTGTTTTCCACAACGGTAAGGTGCCTTTTGATAACACTTGTTATCGTTGCTTAGCATGGAGAAGGCATCTTAACCCTTGTGGAGAATGCCAAGGCTGATTGGCTGCTTAGATACTGTGTGCTTAACTGCTACCTGAAAGACTGACCTATATTCACTTATCGTGTGCGGGATGGTATGACTTGGTGCCTCATGTCGGAGATCAGTACCGACCTCCACAGCCAGTAGTCAACTCAGAATTTACAGCTCAAAGTGTACGTTACGATCAATACCTATATTGTAGTTAAATCAATATGTTAAGTGTAATTTTAGGCGTTTCGGTCAACAGGCTGATCGTCACAGATTAAGCCCGTATCAGCACCAAACTTCAAATATACACCTCACTGAATCACGCACTCGACTAACAGACAAACTTTATAATGCGCCACCCTATTTTAAGGCGTATTGATTCTGTTACGGGCTATTCAATTGAGATAAGAACCTGACCTCAGTAATATTAACTGGCTAGTTAGCAGTAGGATGAAATGACCTTTAACGAATAATAAAGTGAGGTGTTT
>NZ_NJAJ01000073.1 GCF_002632825.1 Xenorhabdus stockiae | reverse complement strand
ATGCCAGCGCCAGGGTCAGCTCCGGCCCCAGTAGGTTATTGCCGATAAGGTGCGCCACCGGCATCACATAATTAAACAGCCCCGTGCGCGGATCGACACGGCCTGCGGCGGTGCTCTGAAAATTCGCGGCCTGAGAAAAGAATTCCGTGCTCATTTTTTATCCCCTGTATTAAAGTGATGAGAAATTAATATTAATTTCTATCAAACTCACCGGACTTAACAATATAATTAGCCAAGGTATTTTTTATTCTCTTTTACTTTACTCCTAAATTAACCGGAACAAATAAAACATCATATTTACCTGAAATAAAATTCCAATTCTTATATTTAGATATATATAACCACTCCGTTTCACTCACAAAAATGATACACAAAGTGAAATATAGGCATTAAAAATAAAACCTATTCTTTCTACTATCGATTTATGAAATAATCATAAATATAGCAAGCCACTGTTATTTCAATGGCTTTTACATAAATTATTGTTATAAAAACTTAATCATATTTAATATATTACATATTAGTCTAATTTTGATATCTTTCCAATTTAAATAAGCCAAAATAAACATCACATAAATTAAATTAACTCAATCAGAAGTTGAAGCTCACAGATATAATAACAACTCACTGTTATTTATGAGCGCCATCTCCTCAGGGATCACATTAATATAAAAAAATAAAAACAATTGAATTTATCTTTAATAAAGCATCCATTATAAAAACATTAAATGAGAATTAATATAGTATTATGTTATTTTCCATCCACAATATACAAATAAAACCATAGATTAATCATTATTACTCAATAAATTATTTAAATTAATTTTTACCTTTATTGATAAAGACGTGACTCCGTTCAAATTTTCACAATAAACCCCCATAAAACCATTAGATTTATGATTGTGGCAATTATATTTATATTTTACCTTCTTTATGACTCATTAAACTATCTCATAGCATAATGCAGTCATTTACAAAAAGAAAAACAGATAAGTTCATACTTACGTTAACTATAAATGAAACACCACATCATCAATCACACAATTTTCGGTAAATCCTATTATGTCAGTCACAAAAATATTAACACCCAAAAGAACAAAAGCACTACTGGCAGTCATCGCTGCTATTGCCTTAATTTTCATGGCTATTATTGGAAAAATGAAGAATGCCGATAAACGATTTCTTTCCGTTGCCACGGCATCCACAGGAGGAACCTTTTACCCGATAGGTGTCGGGCTTGCCAATGTATGGAGCCATCATCTCAAGGATGAAAATATTCAGGTCACAGGCCAGTCTTCCGCAGGTTCAATTGAGAATATTGATTTACTCCAGAAAAATGAAGCACAGCTTGTTATTTTACAAAGTTTGATTGCTGTTGAAGCCTATCAGGGTGTCCGTAATTTCGAAAATCGGCCTTATCAGGATCTGCGTTCCATCTCGGTACTCTGGCCTAATGTCGAACACTTTGTGATGATGGACGATAAAATCAAAGAGGGTACGTTAAACGACATCGCCAACACCCGTTTTTCCGTTGGACCACAAGCCAGTGGCACAGAGCAATCTACGTTGATTATTTTACAAGGGGTCAACCTTAGTAAGAAAAGTATTAGCCCGGAATATCTCGGCTATAGCGATACCGTTTCCGCAATGCGCGATGGCCGTCTTGATGGTGGCGCAATACCTGCGGGGGTTCCCGCCTCAGCGGTCACGGATATGTACGCCAGCGGTGTCTCTGCTCGTATCCTGAATGTGACCGATCAGCAATTGAAGCAGATTAATGCTATCGCTAATTCTTGGTTTCGTTTTGTCATTCAGCCAGAAACTTACCCCCGTCAAAGTGAAACCGTTCACACGATTGCTCAGCCCAATATTCTGATGACCACCCGTGAGATTGATGAAAAAATCGTTTATGAATTAACAAAATCAATGTTTGAAAACCTGAAAGAAGTTCATCAAATCCACAGCGCGGCCAAATATATTTCCCCGGAAAATGCCCTTAAAGGCGTTGCCGTTCCGCTGCATCCGGGAGCCTACAGATATTACCGGGAAATCGGGCTGCCTATTCCTGATGAGCTTATCCCGCCGGAAATTCATGCAGCCACAGCTCAACCTCAGTAATGAGCAAATTGTAAGCCCCTTCTCGTCCGATTATGTGTTTTCATAAGGAATCATTATGAGTATTGCGCCATTAACATCGTCTTGTGCTGAACTGGATAAGGAATCCGGTTCCGGTAATCGCCATTTAATCAGTCCTTACAAACAGATAGCTACCTTGCTGGCGATCGCTATTTCTCTTTATGCCATCTACGCTAATGCGTTATCTAATACACAGGAATTTTACCGTAATGTGATCTTTCTTGGCGGTATTCTGGTACTGGGCTTTATACTCTTTCCGGCTTCCAGACAGCAGGCGACAGCAAAACTCAATCTTTGGGATTATCTTATCATCCTGCTTACTCTGATCAGTTACAGCTATTTCTATTTTACTTACATCGATTTACATGTTGTCAGAAACAGTATTCCCAATACCACAGATTATGTGATGGCTATCGTTGGCATTGCCCTATTACTTGAGGCCGCAAGACGAACAACGGGTTATTTCATTCCGGGATTATCTGTTTTCGCTATTGTGTATGCTTTATTCGGCCAATATTTTATCGGCATTTTCGGACATGCAGGTTTTTCTATCGAGCGCCTGTTATTCCGTCTGTTTATGACCGGTGAAGGAATTTTCGGGATCACACTGTCAACAGCCTCAACAGCAATCATTGTCTTTATCCTGTTTGGTTCATTTTTGAGTGTCAGTGGTGCGACAGCATTGTTCAATGATCTGGCTCTGGCAATCGCTGGACGTCGCAGAGGCGGGCCTGCGCAGGTTGCTGTCATTTCATCGGCGTTGACAGGCTCACTCAGTGGGAGTGCTGTTGCTAATGTAGCGACAACTGGGACTTTCACCATTCCACTGATGAAAAGCATTGGCCTGTCGCCACGCTTTGCCGGCGCTGTCGAAGCGGCAGCATCAACCGGTGGTATGATTATGCCCCCTATCATGGGAGCTGCCGCCTTTATCATGGCGGGTTTTCTCGGTATCTCTTACACCACAATTGTACTTGCCGCTATTATTCCCGCACTGCTCTATTATGCTTCCCTGATTATTGCCATTGATTTAGAAGCCAAAAAACAGGGTTTGAAAGGCATCAGTAAAGAAAGTATTCCACAGGTAAAAGCTGTACTGAAAGCGCGTGGATTACTGCTCCTACCCCTTTTTATCGTAATCGGGTCATTATTAGCTGGAAAAACACCCATTTATGCCGGCTTCCTCGGCATTATTGCAATTATTGTTGCGAGCTGGATCACACCGGATACTTCGGTACGGATGACGCTTACAAAAATAGCCAATGCTTTGAATGAAGCCGCTCGTGGAGCCATTCAGGTTACTGTTGCCTGTGCTGCTATTGGTATCATTATCTGCGTTGTGACTATGACCGGGATCGGCTCTACCCTTGCTTTCAACATTGTTTCCCTGACAGATAACACTCTATGGATGATCCTGCTGGTTGTAATGGTAGTCTGTATCGTGCTCAGCATGGGCTTACCATCCACTGCGTTATATATTGTTGTAGCCGTCACCGTATCACCAATTCTCATTAAAGCAGGTGTTCTGCCCTTAGCGGCACATTTCTTTGTTTTCTGGTTCGGGGCATTATCCAATATCACCCCTCCAGTTGCCCTTGCCAGCTACACAGCCGCCAGTATCGCTCGCTCTGATCCCATGCAGACATCATGGAGTGCTGTCCGGCTGGCTTTACCCGGTTTTATTATTCCTTTTATTCTGGTGTATAACCCGGCGCTATTGATGCAGGGCAGTGAGTTAAGTGTGCTTTCTATTCTTTATATGATAATAACCGCATTGATTGGCATTTATTCCCTCTCTATTGCCACTGCCAATTTCTGGATGATAAAAGCGCACTGGCTGGAAAGAGTTTTCTTTACGATTGCTGCTCTTCTTTTAATTAAGCCGGGCGTATTAACCGATTTGGCAGGAATGGCGCTGATTGTATTATCTGGTGTTATTCACTTGCTGCGCTATAAACAATACCGGACAACAGTAATAAGGAAGGAACCGCATAATGTATGATGTGATTATCATCGGGGCAGGGTTAGTCGGGCTTGGTACGGCCAATGCGCTACAGGAGCAGCACCCACATTTACGTCTGCTGGTGCTGGATAAAGAAAAAGACGTGGCTACACATCAAAGCGGACATAACAGTAATGTTGTTCATTCCGGTATTTACTATACGCCCGGCAGCCTGAAAGCCAATCTGGCGAAAAAAGGGAATCAGACGATATATCAGTTTTGTCAGGAACACGGTTTATACTACGACCACTGTGGCAAAGTGATTGTTGCAACGCAGTTGAAAGAGCTTTCTTTACTGGAAAATATCTATCAGCGGGGTTTGCAGAATGGTCTTCAGGTTAGTCGGTTATCACAGGTGGCTTTGAAGGAGCGTGAACCTTATGTCAATGGTCTTGAAGCCATTCTGGTACCGGATACCGGGATCGTCAATTATCCGGAAATTGCAGCAAAACTGGCTGAAATCATTCAGACCAGAGGTGGAGATATTCACTGCCAACAATCTGTACAAGCTATCCGGGAACACAGTGATTCTATCGAAGTGCAAACCCAACAACGCACCTATCAGGCTAAATGGCTGGTGAACTGTGCCGGCTTGCAGAGTGACAGAATAGCTCAACTGGCAGGCTACGATACTGGTATGAAAATCGTGCCATTTCGCGGCGAATATTATGTGCTGAATAGTGATAAAAACCATCTGGTCAATCACTTGATTTATCCCGTTCCTAATCCTGATTTCCCATTTTTAGGTGTTCATTTCACCCGTATGCATAATGGCAAACGGGATGTGGGCCCCAATGCGGTACTGGCATTTAAACGCGAGGGCTATCGCCGGACAGATTGCAACCTGCGGGATATGGCGGAAATACTCACTTACAAAGGCGTCTGGAAAATTGCTTCACGTTATTTAAGTGAAGGAATCGCAGAAATGCGCCGCTCATTCTCACATCGGCTATTTACTGAAAATGCCCGCCAGCTTATTCCCGATTTACGTCCTGAAGACATTACTCCGGGGCCAGCAGGAGTCCGTGCTCAGGCAGTCACGCCCGAGGGTAAACTAGTAGATGATTTTCACTTTGTAACCGGTCGCCGGTCATTACACGTTTGTAATGCGCCCTCGCCAGCCGCTACTGCATCATTTGAGATTGGGAGAGAACTTGTAAGACAGTATTTTGAATTAATTTAATGGTAATGATTTTTTAAAAGGCAGCGTATAAATTAATCACTATGCGCTGCCTAATCACCCGTTATAGCAATCGCAGTAAGTCAGCAGCCATTCCGGATAGATGTGCATCTCTCCATTGTCTATTCCACCCAGAAGTCTCCAAGTCACCAACTTCAAAACGTGTATCAATATAACGTTCTTCAAGTTCAGCAATCATATATTCAAGCCTGCGAGTACCTTCCTCATAACGAAATCTACTGATAGTACTAACCGCATATTGGCTATTTTCATTTATAAATGGTGCATATAATTCACGTACTGTTCTACTTTCAATATTTATAAATCTTTGTACCGTTCTCCCTCCCGCATTCAAAAGTACTCCGTTATTCATGGTTAACCTAATTCCTCCTCCCTCAGTCAGATAAGTAAAACCCAAGCGCTGTAGTACGTTAAAATCTTGCTTCATGCTTTCTGTCATCTGAGCAAGAGGAGGAAAATTAAACCGCACTGTTTTACGCCCATTACTCATGACTTCCTGTACCCACCCTGCCGCATTTGCTCTATCAAAAGACTCTAATGTATTTCTGGCAGTTGTCTCAGCTGTCGCTGCTGCCCTTGTTGTGTTAGCTGTCTCAGTAGCTATAGTTGTTTCCGCTGTAACTGCTTCTATCGTTCTGGGAGCCTCACTTTCTCCCGCAGCAACAGCGGTCCTTGCACCGGAACTAAAACTATTTTGTAACTGGGCTTCCGCCTGCCATAACCCACCAACCATCTTACCGAGCACCAAACTGCCCAGACTGGCCGCCCCACATCCCATTGAAATCCAGCCCAAAACAGCAGACGCCTGCGGATCACTGTCCTCTGTCGCGGCACTTGCAATCCCGGTCGCGGCCCCCAAAAAACCGATCCCAGCGATAATCGCCCCGCTCAGCGTCAGGGAAGCTCCCCCCGTTGGAATGGCCGCCGCCAACTCCGCAGCCATGCCAAACAGACCTAACGCTATTCCCAAAATACTGCCCACACTCAGATGCCCACTGGGATCGGTCCGGTTAATGGGATCCCCCAGACAGTACGCATACGGGTTCAGTCCCCCGGCCCCGAACGGGCTGAGGCTGTCCGGCGCCGTAAACCGCATCAGTACCGGGTTATAAGTCCGGTAGCCGTTGCCCAGA
>NZ_NJAJ01000072.1 GCF_002632825.1 Xenorhabdus stockiae | reverse complement strand
AACTGCTCAGTAATGTGAAAAAATTCTTGAAAAAATCTGCAAATAGACTCTTTCAGAGAAAGTAAATCGAGTGTCTCACTATTATGAAAAGTTATTTAGAGTCAGGCTAGCTAAATAACCATTCATTTAACGCCTAAAGCCAATCCCAACTTATATCTAATATATTAATTTTATTTATAATCAATATGTTACTTAATTTTGCGTGTTCCCATTTAAAGAGGGATTCAATTAAAATGGCTGTCGAATCAAAAATTGATTCAAATAATGATTCTATTTTTGATTCATTTGTTGACAGGGGTTAAGATTCATGTATGCTAACTCAATGTCAAACACAAGAGCCTAATCATGAGCCTATTAAATAATCTTAATAAAAAATTTAATTCTGATATTAAAAACACTGTGACCTTAAGTGTTCGAGTCACTAATGAAGAAAATGCTGTACTCCAAGAAATTGCCGATGTTGTTGGCTGCACAAGACAAGATGTTATTTATCAGTTGATCTCCGACTATGCTATCCCCGAATGGTGGAAGATGAAAATGGAAAGTGAGAATGAATTAACAGATATTGCTGATGAAAATAGCGGTGTTTCTTATTTCCTCTTAAATACTAATAAAACAAATAGCACCGTTGACCATAACATCATTCTGGAGCAAGGAATTGCTGCAACTTTCGAAGATGATTATATAGGGAAAATCAATAGAATAAAAAAAGGGGATGTTGTTTTCTTATACGAATCAGGGTCAGGGATTGTGGCATATGGTTTTGGTAGTGGCCAGAACATTGATGAGCCTAATCCAGAAAAAATTAACCATAACTCAATGCGATATCAGGTGTTATCTGATTTTTCTTTGCTGGAAAAGCCTTTATCTGCAAGAGATGTAAAACGAGTACTTGAAAATGATATACCTTTCGCTCAAACACTGTCACGCGTTAAAAATGGTGAAGTGTTATATAATTATCTAAAAAATAAAACTAATCTCGCATAAGAGAAAGTATTTTAATTTATTTGGTTATTAAGGTGATTGTTTTTTAATCTTTCATAAGGTAATGGCATGCAAACCGAATTAATAAAAGAACTGAACAAGGTTTTAAAAGGTTTTTCGCAATTCTGGAACGGAGAGGAATTGCACCGCTCAATGGTGATTGAAGCTATCAGTAAAAAACAGCCAGATCTAATCAAGGCATTGGTCACTAATGAAAAAGTGCGTTCTGTTTATGGTACGGATGTTGATGGTATTTTCATCTTTGACTTTGATAAATTATGTAGCCTGCTCAAATACAAGGAATACTGGGCTAACAGCTTCACTAAATACCGGAACAAAGTGGGATTAACAAGTGAAGGTAAATACATTGATTACAGCTCGGATGTAGTACTTGACTTCCCCTTTAAGGATTGCATTCTTGAAGGCGGGATGACAAAAGAGGAAAACGGTAAAAGTGAATTATACTACAATGAGATAATTGCAAAGGATGAAATAGATAACCTTTTATCCCCAAAGGTTTTTACATCTATAAAAAAATATAATAAAGAATCTGTTTCTGACAGGCTATTATCATTCATCTCAAATGATAATATTTTATTAAAAGGGAATAATTTAATAGCACTACACTGCTTGAAGAAAAGATTTATTAACTCAGTTAAGTTAATCTATATAGATCCACCATACAACACTGGAAACGATAGTTTTAGGTACAACGATAAGTTTAATCGTTCTACATGGCTTACTTTTATGAAAAATAGACTATCAATCGCAAAAGAATTATTAAGCGATGATGGTATCATATTTGTTCAATGTGACGACAAGGAGCACTCCTCCCTGAGATTTTTAATGGATGATATTTTTGGTAGGGATAACTTCCTAAACAATATCGTCGTAAAGACTTCTGATCCTTCAGGATTAAAAGTAGTAAATCCGTCACCATATTCTCAAACAGAATACCTTCTAATGTTTTGTAAGGACAGGAGCAAGTACACCTACACACCTCAGTTCGTAAAAAGCTCTTACGACCCATCATACGGGAAATTTATAAAAAACATAAATGATGACTATTGTCAATGGGAGACGTGCTCTTTAGCTGAATATTTCGCTAAGTGTAAGGGTTTTAATAGCGTTAAAGAAGCAAAGGAAAAATATGGTCGATTAGATTTTGACGAAGGAATGGCTCAATTCGCGATTGAAAACGCAGATGCTGTTTATCAAGCAACCGCAATAAGCAATGCGGCCGGCAAAAAAATCGTAGAGATTAGGGATGAGTCTAAAAAGAATCCGGGTAAAATCTATAAAGTAGAAAGGGATAACGACAATATATATATTATTAACGGAAGACAAATATATTTTTATTCTAATAAGGTCAAGAATTTAAATGGAACTCTGACCCCCACCATGTTACTTACTAATCTATGGCTTGATATCCCGTGGAATGGAATAGCTAATGAAGGTGGTGCTATTTTTAAAAATGGGAAAAAGCCTGAAAAACTGATTCAGCGGTGTATTGAGTCATGTACAAAAGAAGGTGACTTGGTTTTGGACTTCCACCTTGGGAGCGGAACAACAGCAGCAGTAGCCCATAAAATGGGGCGTCGCTATATTGGCATTGAGCAAATGGATTACATCAATGAGATTACCGTGCCGCGCCTGCAAAAAGTCATCGAAGGCGAGCAGGGTGGTATATCCAAAGACGTTAATTGGAAAGGTGGGGGAAGCTTTGTCTATGCCGAACTGATGGAGCTGAACGCGTACTTCGTGCATGAAATCCAGAAAGCGCAGTCTACTGAGGAACTCGAAAAACTGTTTTCCGTAATGAAAACGGAGGCGCACCTCAATTATCAGGTGGCACTTGAAAACGTGCTGTCCGCTGAGTACGAAATGGAAGGCATTCCACGAAAAGTTGCATTCAGCGAGTTGGAACTGCACGAGCAGAAGCAGCTTCTGATTGAAATACTTGATAAAAATCAGCTCTACGTGAACGCCTCGGAGATGGACGACTGCGATCTGAACATTTCAGAGAGCGACAAAGCTTTCACCCGCAGCTTCTACGGTATGGAGTGACGGCATGGCGAAGAAACCGAAATCAGGCGGCAGTGAGAAGCTACTGTTTAACAAGCTGAAGCAATTTGACGAACCCGGTCTGTTCCATGACAACTACCAGACGCCGGGCTACGTTCAGGCGAACCTGAAGGACGAGTTGCGTCCGTATCAGCACGGGGCACTTCGTTACCTGCATTATACGCAGCGTAAGCGGGAAGAGGCACTGCTGCATTACCGCCACCTGCTGTTTCACATGGCAACCGGTGCTGGAAAAACGATGGTGATGGCGGGAACGATACTCTATTTGTTTAAAGAGTACGGGTATCAGAACTTCATCTTTTTCGTGCATACCGACGCGATTATCCAGAAAACCCGCGAGAACCTGCTTAACCCACAGTCGCCGAAGTATCTGTTTAGTCAGGAACTGGAAATTGATGGAGAAAAAATCACCATTTCACCAGTGGAGACGTTTCCGTCTGTACCTGAGCACAATACGATTTATCTCAATCTCTCGACTATCCATAAGATACACGACGAGCTGAACAGCTATCGTGAGAACAGCATTACCTATGAGGATTTGAAAGAAATCCCGCTCGTGCTACTCGGTGACGAAGCGCATCACTTCAATGCCGGCACCAAAGCTAAAGGCAAGGTGAAAACCTCACCGGAGAACGAGGAGCAGACGTGGGAGCGCACGATTGAGAATATCCTCGACCTGCGACTGGATAATCGCTTATTTGAGTTTACCGCGACCATTGACCTTGCAAATAAAGATATCGGGCAGAAATACCGTGACAAGGTGGTGTATCAGTATGATCTGAAACAGTTTATGTCAGACGGTTACTCGAAAAAGGTCATGCTGCTGGAAGCCAACCAGAACGACCGTGACAAGATGCTCGATGCCGTGCTGTTAAGCCAGTACCGTAAGCTGACGGCAGCGGATAACGGCATCGCTGGCTTCAAACCGGTCATTCTGTTCAAGTCGAACAAGATTGCCATCTCAAAGGCGAAGCAGGATGAATTTTCGCACCTGATTGCCGAGCTGACACCTGAGAGCGTCAGACGTCATCTGGCGAACAAAAAAGTACAGCTCAGTTCTAACACCAGTATCTGGCATAAAGTGATACAGCGTTACGCTGAGAGCGATTTGGTGACAGTTATCGGGCAGATTCAGGAAGATTTTAACGACTTCAATCTGCTGAACGTCAATAAGTCAGACCTGCTGGAAGAAAACCCCGTTCTGCTGAACACGCTGGAAGAAGTCGATAATCCGGTGAGAGTCGTCTTTGCAGTGGCAAAGGTCAATGAAGGTTGGGATGTACTCAACCTCTACGATATTGTCCGCATCAGCGAACAGGCGAGCAGCAGCAAAACCGGCACGGACAGCGAGGCGCAGCTTATCGGGCGCGGTGCACGCTATTATCCGTTCCGTTATGACGGCAAGCGGAGCTTCACCCGCCGGTTTGATAACAGAGCGAAGGATTTAAGCGTGCTGGAACAACTGCACTATCACACCATCAATGAACCGGCGTACATCAAAACGCTGCACGCTTCCCTTGAGCAGGCGGACATTGACGTGCATCAGGATGGTGGCGGCACAATCGAACACGCTAGGCTGAAAGAGGACTTTAAAAAGTCCGCCATCTATCAGACGGGTAAACTGTACTTCAACGAAGTGGAAGAGATAGAGAGCAGCAACCGCTGCTGGGAAACGTACTCACTGGAAACGCGTTTTGAAATATCGTATCAGACCGCCGGTGAGGAGTCACTGGACAACCTGACAGGGGTAACGGGCAACGTCACGAAACATGAACCGCTGGCACTGGATGAGCGTTTTTACCGCAAAGCGATGCAGAGAATCCGCTTCTACGAGCTGGATAACCTGCAACGCTTTTTCCCGAAGCTGACCGGTATTCGTGAGTTCATCGGCAGTGAAGCCTATCTTGGCAAGCTGAGAATCACCGTCACCGTGCCGCAGCCGCTGGATTTCTCTGCCGTACCGGCAAAAGAAAAACTGCATCTGCTGGAAAACGTCCTGCTACGTATCTCAGAGAACGTACGGCGCAATGACCAGAAGGTGAAAGGCACATATCGCTTCATAAGCCTGCCGGTGAAGGACGTTATCAAGGACTACAGTCTGCACATTGACCCTTCCGTGATAATTAACCAGAAAATCACTGCCGCGCAGACCATCGGTAAAAAATGGTACGTGTATGACAACGCGATACTGAATCAGCTTGAGCATCGTCTGGTGAAAATGCTGGAAGCCTTTATGCCGAAGCTCAGAGCCCGTTACGACGATATTTATGTACTGCGTAACGACGAACAGTCAACGCGCTTTAAGCTCACTGAGTTCGGCGGCGTGCGCGGCTTTATGCCGGACTTCATTATGATACTGACGCGCCATGCGGATAATGCTTACTGGCAGGTCTTCCTTGAGCCGAAGGGAGATGACAGATTGCTGGATGACGCATGGAAAGAGAAAATGCTGGAAACCCTGAATGACAGGGATCGCATTGTGATTGATGAAAGTGAGGACGTCAGACTGGTTGGGATTAAGTTCTTTGCCAACAGTCAGATGGAGGCATTTGTCAGCGATATGCAGGATAAAATTAACGATGGTGAGCCACTGGAAATCTCATCACTGCTGCTTTGAACACTGCAATTAAGAAAAGCGGAGCCTTGTGCTCCGCTTTTACTGTTGTTGAAATTCCATTCCCTATACATCCGCGTCATACAGCTCTTTGAACGCAGCGGCTATCTCACGGGTGGTCATCCCTTTGGCATACAACGCGAGGATCTGGTTATCCATCCCGGTAATACGGGTCTGATTTTTCTTCACCAGTTGTGGTTCGAAGGAGCCATCACGATCGCGCGGAGTACGCAGTTCCAGTGGGCCGTCGCCCGTGATAACGCTCTTTGTGGAATAACCGTTGCGGGAGTTAGTTCCCGGTTTGGGCTGGTTTTTCTCGTACCCGAGATGATGCGTCATCTCTGCATTGAGTGCAGTCTCAACGCTGATCTTTTTCAGCAGACGATCAAACTGGCTGAGGTCTTCAGGGGTTTTGAGGTTTTTGGCCAGTTCGTTAGCCAGAGCCTGTAACTGTTTTTCGTCCATAAATTAACCTTCATTTGATACTGGATTGAACACATCAAAATCAGGCAATTACACAAATCTATGTGCAGGCTCTGAAGGGCCGTTTCCACGGTCAGTTTTTTGAGGAAACGGGAGAGCTGACTTAAATCTTCGGGCGTTTTGAGATTTTTAGCCAGCTCAGTAGCCAGGGCTTGTAACTGTTTCTCGTCCATCTTTTCACCTGTATTAGTTGATAAATTAAACATATCAAAAACAGGCAATTACACAAATTTAGAAACAGGGTCTGATATGGCAATTAAAGAAGAAAGCTGGATTATTGATGGAAACTACGGAAGATGCTTGCCACAACGCTTATCCAGGGCAACAGGAGTTATTTTATTAGATGTTTCAACGCCATTGAGCCTGCTTCGCTATATAAACAGAACGTTATTCCAGCGTAAACGATATGGTGGATTGGAAGGCAATCAAGACTCAATCAAATGGGAGATGCTTCACCACATCACTGTTGTTACACCCAAAAATCGAAAACGTTATGCTGCAATGTTTGAAAAATTGGCCATACCAAAAATAAAACTAAGTTCTATTAAAGAGATGAAAGAACAATTTGATAAATGGGAGCTATTTTAACCTGAATTCTGGATAAGAAATTGACGAGAGGCCTGTTCCAGGAGCAAAGTTTTGGTGAAAGCCTAAAACGACTCCGGGGAGGAACAGGCCATGGACAAGTTAGTTGAAATTTTCTGCGATGTCGACGACTTTTGTCGTTTTTTCATCCCCCAGTGGGCGCAGTTTTGTC
>NZ_NJAJ01000071.1 GCF_002632825.1 Xenorhabdus stockiae | reverse complement strand
AGCAGTGATAGCGAGGATGTCCAGTACGTCCTTTTCCATGCCCTTTAACCTCGTTTGTTTTATGACAGTAACGACAAATCACATCCACTTTAGCCATATCTCACCCAGAATAAAAAGTAGGGAGTTTATCACAAGATCTAATCATTGGGAGCATGACCCATATTTCGGGTAACAGTATAGGTTTTATCTTTAGCTAATCCCCAAGGATCTATCCAGTTTATTGGATTCGGTGCATATGTATAAACATTTAACCCACCGTTTAGACCAATAGGATCAGGCGTGATAAATCTACCAATTTCAGGCGCGTAATACCGATAAGTATTGAAGTGAAGCCCCGTCTCTTTGTCAAAATATTGTCCGGCATAACGTAGATTCTGGTCAAAATTTTTCGGTGAACGTTCCTTATCAGTAAAAAATGCTACCGTGATACTGTTAACCGCACCAAAGGCATCATATTTACCTGACCACGCAATTTTTCCTTCTTCATCGGTGACTTCCAATGGCGCACCATTAACATCCGCGTGATACCAAAAATAATTACACACAGAACCTTTAACAACAATACAGGATAATGGCATGTAGCTACCATCGGATTCGTAGCAATAGGTCTGGGTTTTGCCTGTGTTGACGTTGTGTTCCTGCAACAATTTCAGTCCGTACCAAACAAAATCCGTTTGTTCTTGCTGAGGCGTACCTGTCGGCCATGTAGTGACTACCTTGCGAATACGCCGACCCAGTGCATCATAATGATAACAGGCCTTCATTCCGTTGCCTTCGGCAATAATCAGACGATTATCGCCATCATAACGATACATTTGCTTGTTACCGATGCTTGTTCCACGAGTAATAACATTTCCATGTGCATCATGCTCATAACGCCACTGGTTCCACTGCGTCAGCCTGTCGCCTTGCGGGGTCAGGTGTTTATTCTCTTCTACCTCTTTTTCCATCATAGATTGTGGACGTTCAAGTAAGTTATCTGCACGGTCGTACCACAGCATTTCTTCAAAGCTGTCTACGCTGGTGACTTTTTTCAGTCGGCTTTCAGAGTCATACAGGTATTCCACCCAACCACGGTAATGATCTTCCATCAGACACAGATCATCCTGCCTGTCATAATGCCATGCCCGCCACGGTTTGCCCTGCTCGATGGATGCTGATTTATCCCTGACGCTGTATTGGCTGATGCGACGTCCTAATGGGTCATATTCACGAAACTGAAATAATTTACCTTGTGTCCGGCAAGTTTCACGATGCAGGTTGTCACGTTCAAATTCCGTAATCATCTGTTGATTATGCCGAATAGCGCTGAGATGACCGGAACCATAGTAGAGCCAACGCAGAGTATCACCCTGCGGAAGAGTCAATTCAGTCAGATTATCCATTTCATCATAACTGAACTGGGTCACGTCCTCTCCGTTCTGCTCCCTAATCACGCGCCCCAGCACATCATATTCAAAGCTAATCGTATTCGGAAGCAATCCTAACTGTTTCCCGGAGGCATTAGGAACACGATTCGCTTCCAACAAACGCCCCATATTATCCCACTGATACTGGTAGCTGTCGGTATCAGTTTCCCTTTTGATAAGATTATCCCCGGCTTCTGAATTGCATACCTTGCTGTAACTGGGTTAAATTATCCTCTACCCAACAAAACACCCAAATGATAAAATCTTGCTGTGACATAGCCTTTTGTTCCTTTATTTCTCTATTTTTGACGACTTAAAGTTATAAAGGAGCGGCTATGTCATTTCAACTCATCATAAAAGTTGAGCATCGCGTTATTAATAAGAACATTCGTGGAACCACTGGTAATGGTTCCGCTGGGACTTCGTGACGAAGCACCTGCCGAAACACAGGCATCGCGTGCCATATTCCCTAACGAACCTGCTGCCATTCCCACCGCAATGGAAAGGCCGATCAACAAAACACCAACCCCGACACAGGAGGCGGCTACTCCAGCCACAAAAAGAAAACCTGCGGCAATCCCGCCTGCGGCTGAAATCAATGAACCAATAATCGTACCTGCAACTAACCCGGCCATTGCACTGGAATGACCTATCGTATCCCCAAGCCTTGCCGCTTCTGGCATAATGTTCTCTCCCTAGAACTGGAAACTTTTCAGGCAGTCATCCAGCCACTGCCGCTGTGATTCAGTAAATGCCTGCTGGGATGACAGGGTAAAAATCAGCACTTTTTTCTCATCCCGCAGAAATACCGCCTGACACTGATAGACCTGTTGCCCTTTCTTGGGGCGATAACGTGAAAGCAACAAATGGCCTTGCAGCAAGTTGTCACCTAATATGGCGGGTTGTTCTTCAAGGAGCTGCCAGTCTCGCAGGCCGTTTTTCAACAACGTTTTCTGGCGGGTGATATAACCAGCTAAATCTTCCCCTTCATTTAACTGGTCGCGGCTGATATTCAATGCGGGAACATTGTGCGCGATGATAATATTGACGGTCTGTTCCTGATAACCTTCCGGTATGGTGATGCTGCCTTCAGTAAACTAACAACGCGAGCGTGTTTCCATATTTCCTTGCCTCATTGATGATAGGGACATGTTATTAGCACATTAATGAAGCAGAATATAACGTCACCACTTACGCATTCCAGAGCGAATAAGAGTCTATAAGGAAAATTGTGATTAACTTCTCTTCTAAAATAAAATCAGTTAATTACATAATTTTAATTCCTCGTAATACAACAGATTAAAATCATCCTGACGCGCTGCGCTTGTCTTCTCCGGGTTACCGGGCTAATGCATTACCCCGATAATCACACTGGCGGCAATGCCAGTTGCCATGATGGTGATCATCAATAAAGTGAAAACGGTTGGTGCCACCGCAGACAGGGCAAGCACTATGTTTGCCCTTCGCTGGGATATCGATACCACAGGCAGGCAATAGGTTTTCCCAATGATACATAGCAGATTTTTTCACGGTCTGGATCAGGTCAAGCGGTTTTTGGTTGCCTGTGATATCTGAAGATGTAAATTTAGGGCGAGTTTGGGTAACGGTGTCGTGTGCTTTCTTAGCACCTTCAGCAATCGCCATAGAGTTTGCCAGTAAATCAAATTTCTTAATTTCAACTAATGTCATAGTCAATTCCTTTTAGTGATAAACCTTGCGCTCAGGAATCACCAGCCCAAAGAGGGTTAACCAGACCACTACTGGTATTCCTCAAGGCTTATCCTGAAAGGTTCTTTGGTGTTTGTGCTTCGAGCGAGAAGCGGTGAAATTCAGAGACAAAAAAGCCACCACGAGATGTGATGGCTTGGGGTTATGTGAGGAAAAGCGGTAATGAGAGTGATTTTACAAAATCTATATGCCCGCCATCTTTCAAATTGCAATTTTGTTAGTAGCGTTTACTCATTCCGGTTACATTGTTGGTTATAGCTTGCTACTACTCTGTACTTTGAAACTTATAAATATATTAAATTTGGACGCATATTTCTTTGAGTTCAGTTATTGCAACCTCTGTAATTTGCTTTTCAACCTCACCGAAAGACAGGTTTTCGCTATATGGAATTCTAAAATAATTCGAGAATCCTATGGCGCGGCTAGTTGCAGAAACTGTATAATTTACTTTTATATAGGGAGTTTCCTGACCGTCCAAAGATATCTCAGTAAACTCAATTGTGTTAATTTTAATTTTCATCGTTTCTCCTAATTCAGTATTTTTATTTTCAAACACTCCGCCTTATCGTTTGATTTATAAAATCGTTACGTTGGCACCTTATATTCACAATGCCATCTTAACCCGCTGGTTTATTAAAAGAAGAGTTATTTAAGTGAGTTATATCAAATATTTATTTTAAAAATACAAATGATTGTAAACCTCCAAGCGTGTATGATTTGGAAGAATTTCAATATGAATCAAGTCGCTTTTTAAACGATTTATTCCTTTCGTATATCAACAAACCACCCACACTGTGTCCTAACATACTCCTGCAATCCCAGAATCATTTGCTCTGAGGTAGCAACTCGCTCTCTGAGTAACCAATAATTTCGGATAGCGGAGTCTGTAGGTCGGGCGGTGTCTGCATCATCCATGCCGGAGGTGGCAGTGGTTTCAGGCACGGGACACTTGGCTTTGATGTACACCCGCTCAGGGTGAGCAAGAGAGGCAGTACGCAGCCTGTCAATTTCAGTCTTGGCATTGGCGAGTTCCTGAGTGTGTTTGGTGTCTAGTTCATGCAGCATGTCAATGTGCGTGTTCTGGTAGTTGATGGTGTCGGTCAGGTGCTGGATTTCGGTTGCTTGGTCACTATTGATACCGAGTTGTTTTTGATACCCAGAGCGATAGTGGTAAGCAGCACCAGTGGCAACAATCAGCGCCACAGCAACACCATAGGTGATATTGAATTTCATTCATCCATCCCCCAACACGTCAATTCCGATTCCTGAGCTCGTCGCTCTACCTGACCGTAACAGCCATTAGCTTGGCCTTTGGTCTGCCTGCAATCTTTGCCGCCATCAAATACCCAGCGCTTAACCTCCTGACAAGCCCCTTTCTTGTCTCCGGTGTTTAACTTCCGGTAGAACGTGGAAGAAAAGCATTTACCGGGGCCAATGTTGTACGGGCAGAAACTGGCAATTCCCGCGATTTGCGGTTCGGTTAATGGCACTTTGATATTGCTTCTTACCCATGCAATGGCCTGCTCTACTTCTTTAACGTTGAGGTCATTACATTGACTCTCTGTCAGCTTCATTCCTTGCCGAACTGGAATACCCTCAATTCGGGTCACTCCCCGGCAGATTGTCCAGATACCGCCTGCATCCCGGTACGCTGATAATCGGTTGCCTTCTTTCTCATCCAAGAACTGAGACAGAATGGCTGTCGCACCTGCACCGGAAATAATCAGCCCCATGACTGCTGTCGTGAGCTTACTCGTCTTTTTCATGTTTGCTGAATTCCCGATGCTTGTAGTACCAGTTCACAGCAAACGTGCCTACTGTCCGATGATGATCGCCCAGTCGTTCAGAGATAACGCACCAAGCATGGCAGTAAATGCGCCCCATCCATAGGCAGAGGGGCTTGAATATTTGTCCATACGCCTATTCCATCCCATCAGAACAATGGGAGTCCGTGGGGTGAAATAAGCTCGCCCCTATTAATGAATAAATATTGATTTGTGTGTATATGTGTGTATAATCATTTTCAGGTTAGGAGGGAAAATGAAATCAACTGACCTGATAAAGGAACTAACAGCAGCAGGGTGTGAATTAAGGCGGCATAAAGGAACCAGCCACCAAATATGGTGGTCTCCGATAACAGGGAAAACCTTTCCTGTTCCGCATCCGAAAAAAGATTTACCACTAGGTACTGTTAAATCCATTAAAAAATCGGCGGGGATCTAATCCCCGCCCTCTTCTGGAGGTAACTATGTTTTTTTCAGTCGGTGTTGAAACACCCAAAGATGAAAATACTGCATATGGGATGGTCGTCCCGGCATTTTTTGCCCATGATTGTGCTTGTTTTTCTGCTGCTGATACTCAATCAGATATTCCTGCAATGGTACGGGAAGCTATCTTACTCACTATTGAGGAAATGATTTACAGCAGTGATTTCACCGTGGATCAACTCCACGATGCCGGACATTTGGTTTATGCCGCCAATCCTGAATATGCGGATTTTGATAGCTGGTTCGTGATTGATATTGATTTATCTGAATTTGAAGGCAAACAGCAGCGTATCAACGTTGCCTTGCCTGATACCCTGATAAAACGCATTGATACCAGAGTAAAACAAGAACCGATGCGATATCGGGATCGTAGTCATTTTATTGCTGAAGCTGCCCGACATGAATTGCAACCCGATTAATTGGGAGGATGTGCCCTACACTCCGTCAAAATACGATGATGTGACCGTGCCTAACGGCGTTGTGTCTATCATAGTTGACCAGGATGTTTCTATTCTGGCGGCTTGGCGCATTTATCGTGGGCTGTCTCAGTATGAAGTCGCTGAAAAGCTCAACACAGCTCAATCCACCGTGTCTCAGTGGGAGGCGTCAGATCGACCCCAGAAGCGCACACGGGAAAAACTGGCTGCACTATACAACTGCACGCCAGAACAACTCATTCCATAACCCAACGGCCCCACTCAGGGGCTGTTTATTTTGACGGAAATACAAAAAGGCTACGCAATGCGCAGCCTTGGATACTGGATGTAGATTTATTTCCAGTTAAGACAAAAAGTCTTGGTTTGGTCTGTTTGTTTCAATATGGTACCTACTTTTTGTGCATCATCGTTTTCGTAATAAGCCGTGTACCAATAATTAGGGTCATCGTTAGTTGAGTAAGATCGCGACACTATCGGAACGCCAACATTATAAGACACTCCCTCAACAGTTATATAAAGGGATTTTTTCGTTAAATTCAGCATATTTTCATAATTTTCTTTATTGGAAGATGTTTTCAGGCGTAAGTTTCTATCGCCTTGCCGCTCTTCCCAGTAGAACATTAAAATACTCTCAATATCTGTTTTATTCTGAATTTCAGTTAACGTCCCAAAAGTAGATTCATTGGAAATTTTATCTCCATGTATGGTCATATACCCCCAATCTTGGCCAGGTACACCAGTGCCAGCAGTACCACCATACTTGCTAGTTCCCAGTTTTAAACTAAAAGCCAGCATACAATCCATAGAAATCCAGTCACAAGCTACCATATCTTCCTGCTCAGGTGTCCAAGGTAAGATATTTCCATCTTTATCCAGCCACTGAAGATAAATAACGCTACCTGAATCATCGTATTTAGGCATAAGGTATATATTAAAATCCCAGTCGCTACGCCTTACTGGTTTATTCAAATAAACTTGAATTACTGCCCATGGGAAAGAGCCCACAGGTGCTACATCGTCAACTTCAATATCAATACTTTTCTTATATTTGTATTGATCAGGATTAAATGAGCATTTTTTATTATCCAGCTTATTAACATCAGACATAAACACCTCACTTATTATTTGTTAAAGGTCATTTCATCCTACTGCTAACTAGCCAGTTAATATTACTGAGGTCGGTTTTTTATCTCAATTGAATAGCCTGTAACAGAATCAATACGCCTTAAAATAGGGTGACATATTACAAAATCTGTTTGATTGTCGAGTGCGTGATCCGGTGAGTTGTATATTTGAAGTTTGGTGCTGATAGAAATAAAAAAACCTCGCAAGGGCGAGGCTTCTATTTGATAAGACAGAGTATCCCATCATTAGCGTCAAGTTTACCCAGTTTTCGGAAATTTGTCAAACGAAAACGTTTGTGATTATCAAACATCGCCAAAATCACTGGTAACTTTCTTTAACATGCTATTGGCTTTTG
>NZ_NJAJ01000070.1 GCF_002632825.1 Xenorhabdus stockiae | reverse complement strand
TATCCGCTTGTCATGGCCCCAGTTGCAGACGCAGAAAGAAAACGGGGATACGGTCGGTTACCGCATTGATTATGTGATTGAAGTCGCGACAGATGGCGGTGCTTATCAGGAGATATTGAAAACAGCGGCTGACGGCAAGACGACCACCAAATATGAACGTTCACACCGCATCGATTTACCCAAAGCGCACTCTGGCTGGCAGGTGCGTGTGCGTCGGTTAACACCCAAGCAGAACAGCAACCGGATTGCCGATGCGATGATGATTGAAGCCATTACCGAGGTGATTGACGCCAAGCTGAGTTACCCCGAAACCGCGTTGTTGTTTGTTCAGTTTGATGCCAAACAGTTTCGTAATATTCCGCAGGTTTCCTGTGAGCCGAAGATGCGGGTGATCCGTGTGCCGGATAATTATAACCCTGAAGCCCGTAGTTACTCCGGTGTGTGGTCAGGGCAGTTTAAATGGGCATGGACGGATAACCCGGCATGGGTGCTGTATGACCTGATGATCAACGACCGGTTCAGCATTGGCTCACGGGTGAAGACCGAAAACTTAAGTCTCGCCAAATGGGACTTATACCGGATTGCCCAGTATTGCGATCAGTCCGTGCCGGACGGTAAAGGGGGCACCGAGCCGCGTCACACCTGCAATGTGTATATCCAGTCACAGGAAGAGGCATGGACGGTACTGCGGGATATCGCCGGTATCTTCCGGGGGATGACCTACTGGGCCAACAATAACATGAACGTGCTGGCGGATATGCCACGGGATGTGGATTATCTCTACACCCGCGCCAATGTGCGTGACGGTAAGTTTGTCTACAGCAGCGCCAGTGAAAAGACCCATTATTCTACCGCGATGGTGAGCTGGTCAGATCCGCAGAACGGGTATCAGGATGCCGTGGAACCCGTCTTCGACCACCGGTTAATCCGTCGTTTTCAGGTCAGGCAGGCCGATGTGACCGCGATTGGCTGTACCCGTCAGAGTGAGGCGATTCGGCGCGGTAAGTGGATATTGCACACCAACGAGTATGACCGGATGATCAGCTTTACCGTGGGGCTGGACGGTAAAATTCCCTTGCCCGGTTATGTTATCGGAGTAGCCGATGAAATGCTGGCAGGTCGTGTCTTGGGCGGTCGCCTCCACAATGCAGACGGACGCAATATTACCTTAGATAGAGTATCGTCGGCGAAAGTGGGGGAACGGTTGATACTTAATCTCCCTTCGGGTAAAGCCGAGGGCCGCACCATTCAGGCGGTTAACGGAAAGGTGATCACGGTTACGACGACGTATTCTGAAACCCCGATTGCTGAGTCCGTCTGGGCGATTGATGCCACCGATTTAGCCATTCAGTTGTTTCGGGTCACGGGGATAAAAGAAGGGGATGACGGTGTTTCCTTTGAAATTACCGCCATTGAGCATAACCCGGATAAATACGCCCACATTGATACCGGGATTCGCATTGACGAACGTCCCATTTCCCTTATTCCGCCCGGCGTACAGTCGCCGCCGAAAAATGTCGTTATCGGCAGTGATTCGGTAGTGCATCAGGGCATTGCCATTACCACACTGCGGGTGACGTGGGATGCGGCAGAAAGTGCCATTGCCTATGAAGCCGAATGGCGTCGGGACAATGGCAACTGGATAGCGGCACCGAGAACTTCAACCCAGGGGTTTGAGGTGCCGAACATCTACGCCGGACGTTATCAGGCACGGGTACGGGCGATTAATGCCGCGGAAATCTCCAGTCTGTGGGCCAATGCACCGGAAACTCACCTGAAGGGAAAAGCCGGTGAGCCGCCTGCGCCGCTGGGCTTTAAAGCCACGCCGATTGTGTTCGGCATCCAGTTAGACTGGGGCTTTGCACCTCATACGGATGACACACTGAAAACTGAAATCCAGTACAGCCCGACGAGTGACGGCGAGGGACTGATGTTACTGGCCGACATTCCCTACCCACAAAAGACCTATGTGATGCAGGGACTGGCGGCAGGCGTCGCTTTTTACTTCCGTGCCCGACTGGTGGACAAATCCGGTAATCAGTCCCCGTGGACCGACTTTCTGCGCGGTGAATCCTCCACCGATGCGAGCTGGATTATTGATGCGGCCGGTAATCAGTTTCTGACAGCGGAGGCCGGAAGGCGGCTACAGGCACAACTGGATTATCAGGCGGAAGCTGACCTGATTAACAGCGTCGGGATCCAACAGAATGCCTTTCAGCTCATGATGAAAGACGGCGAAAACAAGGCCGAAATTACCCGTCTTGACCGGGTGTTTGCCGATGAAAAAATCGCGGTCGCCCAACAAATCAATGAGGTGAAAGCGGAGTTAATCGGGGATATTAAAGCCAGCGTGCGGGAAAACGAAAAAGCCATTGCGAAAGTGGATTCAGCACTGGCAGAGAGTGAAAAGCGCACGCAGGTTCAGTTTAAAGACCAATCTGCGATTATCAGTGAGAAAGCCACGGCCGTGTTTGATATCACCGGGAACGGCTATGCCATCAAGGACATCGGCGCAGGTATTAATTATCAGGGGCAGTTTTATAAAGCCGGGATGGTGATTGGCGCTGAGGTGAAGAACGGCAAGGTCGAGACGCATTTCGGCGTCAGGGCCAACCAGTTTACCGTGGTGAATCCGAACAACGACAAAATGGAGCCGGTGTTTCTGATTAAGAACGGGCAAGTGTTTCTCAATAGTCTGTTTGTCGGTGATGCCACCATTGATAGCGCCAAAATTGCCGACACCCTCCAGTCAAGCAACTTTGACCCGGCGAGACGGACCGGCTTTAGGTTGAATATGCGCACGGGGGAAATGACCAGTTACGGTCAGGGTTCAGGCGGTTATTGGGTCGAAACCAACAACCTGAAGCAATTGTTTGACAGTCGCGGACGCTTGCGTATCCGAATGGGGTTTTGGTAATGGGCATGGGATTAGAGATTTATGACGAGCAGGGGCGGGTGATTATCACCACGAATAACATTATTCCACGTTTTCTCGGGACGCACATGATCCCGCTGAACAAAACCGGCAGCCTGTATTTGCCGGGATTAAGTGAGGGCGGCAATGTCACTGCCCGTTTCTTTCTGCGTATGCGTAGCTCTGGGGGCTCCGGGATTCAGATTGCCCAGCTCAGCAATGAGTTCACCACGTTCAGCGTCTCTGGCAGTACCTTCAGCTATCACGTCGATTATGACACTTATCGCTGGGAAAACATGGGGCGCGGGGGCGGACAGTCCAGTCCGTGGGCGGAAATGCAAAACTTTGTCACGATTTGGGCGATTTAAGATGCTGGGATTAGAGTTTTACACCGATAACGGACTGGTGCAACTGTCCGATAAAACGCCGTCACTGGGCTTTCTCAGAAAAGCCGGGGCGGATGAAAGCAATATCGGCTGGGACGAGCGCTACTATAACTATGCCGAAGTGTACGGCGCAGGCGGGAAGTATTTCTTTGCGCCTATCTCACAACTGTCTGTCTGGGGTAACAGCGGACTGGAGGTCTACAGCGAGCGCGGGGAACTGATGTTCTCGTCGGCCATGAAATTACTGTCGTTTGTGCGTTATTTTTCTGTTGATGTGCCCAATAACCAACACCGACCGCTTGTGCATGTGGGGGAGGCCGGGCGGCGTTATGGGTATATGCTGATAAAATCCCAGTCTCGCCAGCATTATAAAAATATCCGTTTCACTGACGGAAGCAATAACCCGCCTTTTTACAGTGATGAATGGGATTACGATGTGTATGTCGAGTCATTCAAGCCCCGTTACGGCAATGGCCGGATTGAACTTGCTTATTCTTATGAGTATCTGCGTCATGAGGGCAGTCAGAGTAATCCCGGTACATGGCGTGGCCCGCCTCCCTTAATGGCAGGCTTTATCGTCGATTTAACCATGATAGAAGGTTAACCCTCTCCGCTTTATTCATGTCAGGAATCCAACCATGATTTACACACAAGGCACACTTTCCACCGTGTCCGGTTCGGCGATTGTCCGTGGCACGGGTACAAAATTTAAAGATAACCTGAACGGCATTGCACCGGGGCAGGTGATACTCATTCAGTCCGGCAGCAGTAATTTACTGCATCTGATACAGGCGGTGAATTCGGATACAGAGCTGGTACTGGCGGATAAAGCCAAAACTACCCTGAATAACGTCACTTACCAGATCCAGACGACCGTGCCCAATTCCATCTCCGATGGTGTCCGACATATGTGCGCCATTAACAGCAGCAACATCCAGTTCTTGCAGAATATGGATAAGTGGATGACGCAGAACGGGACGGTGGAGGTAACGCTACCGAATGGACAAACCGTGTCACTGCAATCGATAAAGACATTGCAGGAAGGAATAGCTAATGCGTATCCGAAAACAGGCGGTAGGGTTAACGGTGATATTCATGCAGAAAAATTCTGGACAAAAACGGCGTTAAATCTGGGGGAGGGAGACTGGGGAGAACAACACGGCATCAATATTACACCTGTTGATGGTGCAGGTTTTGAGGGAAATAATGTCGAACTCCGTTCATGGTATGGCATTGGTTTTAAATCAAGTCTGGATAAGAAGACCCATATTTACTTTGATACCCGTGAAGGACATATTGCCGCGAGGGGGAATATTAATGCCAGACAGGTATTTTCAGAATCTCTGATGTTGGGAGGAGGTAGTGTAAATTACGGGCGGGTTGATGCGGCCAGTTTTGAGGGTAACAATATTGAAATTCGCTCATGGTATGGGATAGGTTTTTATTCAACATTCACCGAGCAGACCAGTATCTTTTTCAATGCGCGCACGGGAGATATATCAACCCGAGGAACAATCCGAGCCGGTAATGGGGTTGTGCTCTCTCTGGGGCAAAATTGCCATCAAGATGGTAGCGGCTATATCAGACCCAGTTCTCCTATCATCGAAATCTTCCCGTCGGGTAAATTCACCACCAACGACGAATCCGAAGGGGCAACCGTCTCTAAACTCGGACTCGGTCATTATCAGATAACGGGCGTACTGGGTTATAACGCGGACGGTGCCTGGGGTGTGCATGGGGGTATCTCCTCGCCGAAGAACAACAACGGGCTGGAACTTATCTACATTGATGACAAGGTGAACAAGGACGGCAGTATCACGATTGAAACCTTCCACCGTCAGCATAGCCATTTACCGGCACGCTTTCAGAACAAGCGGATAAAAGCCATTGTTAACGGGGAAAAGGTTTACTATCAGGACGGTGAACCGTGCGATATTCCCGAAGGCTGTCGTTTGGATGTCCGTGTCCAGATGCCGGAAAATTCGGTGTGGAATGTGAAGCAGAAGGTGGCAGAGGTTGCGACTGATAGTGAGCAGGCTGAACAGATGGAATAAGGGAATGATTAACCCGCAGAAAATTGCGGGTTAAGTTGTACTCAGAATTAAGCGGCTCTGACGATGTAATTGAAGGCGATGTTGCGGGGGCGGGTTTCTGATGCGGTTCTAGCAACCCTAGATGCATCAAAACTCCAGTCGCCGTTTGTGGAGCGTGGTCCTACGGTATGCGAGGCCCAGTCAATTGTCTCAAATTCCATCTGAAAAGCTCCATTCGCGCGCGGAGCCTCAATTCCTTTTACCATTCCGAGTGATCCTGTAATATTTTGTAACGCATCAGCCTGTTCCGATAAAATCTGGCGTCCATTATCTATTCCACGCTCACCATCCCATCCCCGAATAAATTCACCACGCAAATCAGGCAATAAGCCAGATGGATAAGCAAGAGCAAGTTTCGGGTATCTTACTTTATCAAATGAGTCACCGTTGCAGATAAGCCAGCCTTCAGGTGGGTTTTCTGTTGGCCAAGGAACGGGAACACCAACAGGTAAGGCTAAATTGGCATTTTGATTGGCAGAACTAGCCAAATCATATGCTGCCTTCACTGCTTTTGGTGTTGCAGCCATCGTTTCACTATCACTGCCAGTATCATTACTCAGGACAACAAAACCTTTATCTTGCAACGTGGCATCTGGGTGATTCCGGCTTGCCGCATGTTCTGCAATAGCTTCTTTGACATATTCCGGTGTTGCAACGATCACGAGATTACTATCATCTGAGACAGGTACATCAGGCTTCTTATCTTGCATATTCATTCCCTCATCTAATCAACAATACAGATTGCTAAATAACATGAAGGCGGTGGGAGACTTCTCCGCCGGTGAACATCAATAAAAGGGTTCATCAATACGGGAAAGTAAGGCTTGACTAAAATTTGATAGGTAATGTTTGTTGGCAGAATGACATAAAATGACAAGCGGGGAATTAATAGAATTTGTCAGACATATGATAATACTTAATAGGCTGAAAGCGGGATTTTTATAATTTGTAACTCATTGATTTATATAATTTCTGTCACCATGCAGGAATTAAGAAAAATCAATCGCTTATCTAAATAGGATAATTCTCCCCTTTTAACTCATTGATTTAATTGAATTCCGTTCCTGAGCCGGAATTAAGCAAAATCAACAAGTTACATAAAGGTGACATTTCTCACCTTTTAACTCATTGATTATTCCGTGGTCCTCACTTTGGTTGATGGGTATACGAAAATTTTCGGACACCTACAGTAACTCATTGATTATTCCATTCATCCTCACTTTGGCTTAATCCTTCCGTTTCAAATGGAGTGATTAATCAATGTGCAGAAGGGCAGAAATCTGCCCTTAGGGAATTAGAGTGTGTTAATTGGCAGAGGGGTTATTTTGTTAATGTGATAACCATATCGTCTAGCTATACCCTCAATGATACCTATTGGTGTCTCTGTTCCTCCGGTAAATATATTTCTTTCATTTTGATGGCTATTGTAAACCTCCATTCTGATAATATATTTAAAGTCAGATTGCTGAAGGGGCGTTTGTTCTTTTGCTTTTACTACCTCTTTTGTCCAGTATTCATAAAGCACATCGTCGCATTCGCCCTGATAGCGGATCACTTTGTCCCTAATTTCAGGCTTAACTTTGTTGGGATAAATGGTTGTTAACCAACCGGTCAGTTTACGGAGAGCGAGGCAGATCATTGACCGTGAACCGCATTTTGTAGGTATGGTGGAAATCACTATACCTTTATTAAACCGTTGTTTTAATTTTGTTAATTGGCTTTTCCAGTTTAACCCCATACCTTCAACAATGGGTCTCATTGGCACGTAAGGCTCGCCATTATAATTAACGATATATAGATCTGAACCATAAAATGGAACACTGATAGTTTTACTCGGCTCGTTAAGTGGTATACTTATCATGTTTACTTCCTCACTACAGGGTAAACGCTGCATTAGAGGCCCCGAAACTATTACCAGTAGTTCGGGGCTTCGCCATTTAAAGCGACATCATTTATTACGTAACTGTAACCTTTTGTAAATATTTACATGCTAAATTTGGGAAGCGGCTCGAAAATT
>NZ_NJAJ01000007.1 GCF_002632825.1 Xenorhabdus stockiae | reverse complement strand
AACTGCTCAGTAATGTGAAAAAATTCTTGAAAAAATCTGCAAATAGACTCTTTCAGAGAAAGTAAATCGAGTGTCTCACTATTATGAAAAGTTATTTAGGAACATAGATAACCGTATATTTATAAAATCGCTGACTGGAGTGAGCGCAGCCAATAAATAAACAACCTGAAAGACGAAGAATATACCGATAACCCAAACAGCGCCTGTTCTCATCAACTATTCCATCCATCAAAAAAATCGTTTTCTCAGTAAACTTTTCGCAAATTAATCCGATAACAACTCCAGTGATGCTTTACAAATAAAGGAGTCAATATGGCTAGCATTTCCTCATTAGGGGCCGGGTCCGGGATGGATTTGGGTTCTTTGCTGGATAAACTTCAGGCAGCAGAAAGAAAACGTTTAGAACCATTAGCACAGCAACAAACAAGCTATAAAGCAAAGCTGACCGGTTTTGGCACATTAAAAGGCAGTCTGGAAAAACTTCAGACCGCTTCGGAAGAACTAAAAAAATTCGATAAGCTTAATACAACTAAAACAAGCGAAGACCATAAATTATTTACTCCAAGCACGGATTCCAAAGCCAGCCCGGGTAACTATAAGATTGAAGTTGAGCAGCTTGCCGTAGCGCAATCTTTGCAAACCGCATCTGTTCCCAGTGTAAAAGAACAGTTGGGAGAAACTTCGGCAATAAGCCGTACTATCGTTATTGAGCAGGAAGGTAAAGACGGTAAAACAGAACTCATGAAGATTGCTCTGACCGATGAGCAAACTTCTCTGGTTGAGATCCGTGATGCAATTAATAAGCAGGAAGGTAATGTTAACGCCAGCATTATTAAAGCCGACGATAAAAATAATTATCTGATTCTGACCGCTAAAAAAGCGGGTACAAAATCGATGATGAAAATCAAGGTCGAAGGTGATAATAAACTGAACGAATTGCTGGAATACCCACCAAGCGATAAAAATCGCACAGGTGTAATGCAAGAAAAAGTTCCCGCAAAAAATGCAATATTACACGTTAATGGTGTCAAAATTGAGCGCCAGACTAACGAAATAAAAGATGCGCCGGAAGGTATTACCCTGAATCTGAAAAAAGTTTCAGAAAAAGAAACTGTAAAAGTTAAAGGGGACGATGGCGAACTGAAAGAAGTAGAACAGTTCAAATCCGAAACACTGGTTGTTTCCCGTGATATTGAACCAATGCAGGAAGCAATTAAAAAGTGGGTTGATGCTTATAATGACTTACAGTCTACTTTTGATTCGCTGACCAAATTCAAAGCGGTCGGAAAAGGTGAAGCGGCGTCAAAAGATAATGGTGCTTTGCTGGGTGACGGAACACTGAAAAATATCCAGAACCAATTAAGACACCAATTATTTGCTGCCCAGAATGTTGCTGATATCGCTACCTTAAATAAATTGGGTATTAAACAGAAATTGGATGGCACACTGGAAATCAATAAAGATAAACTGGAAAAGAACCTGAAAGAGAAACCGGCCAACGTGAAGGCTTTCTTTATGGGCGATGGTGAAAAAACCGGCTTTGCAACCCAGACTTACAACCTATTAAAGAAAACGTTGGATAGCCATGAAGGGACTATCGCAACCGCAACCGAAGGCATTAATAAAAGTCTTAAAACCCTTGAGAAACAAGTGGAGCGGACAAATGACACTATTGATGCCACAATGGAGCGGTATAAACGTCAATTCACAGAATTGGATAAACTGATGAATTCCCTGAATAACACAAGTTCATCCCTATTCCAGCTTTTAAGATAATTAAAGGATAATATGTATCAACGTTCGGCAAGCCAGTTATACGCTCAGGTAGATCTTGAGAGCGAAATTATGAATGCTTCTCCCTATCAGTTGATTCAGATATTGTTCAATGGGGCGCTCAGCGCCCTACGTCGTGCAATTATTCTGATGCAACAGGGAAATATCCCGGAAAAAGGTTTAGCTATTTCAAAGGCGATAAATATCATTGATAATGGTCTGAAAGAAGGACTTGATTTCGAAAAAGGCGGAGAGATTGCTCAGAATCTTTCTGCTTTATATGATTATATGAGTCGTCGTTTACTCCATGCTAATTTACGCAACGATGAGAAGGCTATTACCGAAGTGATTGATTTACTTACCGAGATTTCAGATTCTTGGCGGCAGATAGGTCCTCATTACAACGCCAGTCAGGATATTGTTTGATGAAAAATGATCTGGATCTTTTGTCAGCTTACCAGCAGATCCTTAGTTTAAGTGAGCAGATGCTTGATTTAGCTAAAAATGAAAAATGGGATGTACTTGTCGATATGGAAATCACCTATCTGAAAGCAGTAGAAGTGGTTACCTTAATATCAGAAGATTCAGATGCGCCTATTTCATTGCAGCAGAAATTAACCAAAATTTTGCAGACTGTCTTGGATAATGAAAATGAAACTAAGCGGTTATTACAAAAACGCTTAGATGAACTCAGCGACCTGATTAAACAGGAAAGCTGCAAACAATTATTGCATGATACTTATGGGCAATTCCCTGTCAGTGATTATGAAATGGAGTTAACGCCTACGACAGAGAAAACATAAAAATAACAGCGGCACCATAATATTTTATTAATATAATAATAATGAGTGGTATCGTTTATTGATCTTATTTCAGGTGGTGTCATTTAGTCACCATCCCTTTTTCGGGGATCCTGATTCGGCATTATATTTTATGCATAATTTGCAAACAATCAATATAAAAACACAAACATTTTCAACACAAAAAATTAACGCAAAGATGATAATAACGGCTGTTTCTCGCAAAGAGAATACGGAAGAACAATCAAATTTTATTATTATTTAAAATAATATATTCAATGGAATGATATGAAAAAACTTCTCACTTTTACGATGTTATTTATCCCAGCGATAAGCATCGCTTCGACAAATGAAAATTTAGATTACTGCGCTACGACAGAATCGTGGGCAGCTTATCAGGTTATAAATGCCGCGGTCAGGAAAAATAACCAACTGGATAAGCATCAGGCAAATTCAATATTAATTAACAGACACCTTCTGGAAAAAAATAAGTTACCGATAACTTATTCAGCCTGGGGCGAACTTTATTCCCAGACAATAGAAGTTACCATTCCTTATATTGACAAGAATAAATCACCGGTGATTATTATTGCTTCATCGATTATTTCTGAAGAGGAATGTTCTTTTTCCGATCCCACCTATGTTGATATCACCCCAAAAAGTTATTAATATCCACTAACAAACGAATCTCGGTGGCTGCCCCAGTCACCGACGATTGAATATATCACCTGTCATCCTCAAAAAATTAAAAAAGATGAGGTTTTTATGACGAATAATATTTTACAGGCACTCACTTTATTAAAATCTAAAAAATGGATCGATCTGACTCACAGCTTTGATCAACATTCTCCTCATTTTTCTATGTTTCCCCCTGCTCAAATTAAAACATTATTTAGTTATCAGGATGGCTTTTTCACCCAACAATTTACTTTTGTCGGGCAATATGGCACGCATATTGATGCTCCCTGCCATTTTATTCCTGATGGTCGTTTCCTGAATGGGATTGAATTAAAAGAACTAGTATTACCATTAATAGTTATTGACAAATCAGAACGGACAGAAAAAGAACCCGATTTTTCGTTGTCCAAAGAAGATATTCTTTGTTTTGAAGCCGAGCATGGCATTATTGAAGCTGATACTTTTGTTGCATTAAGAACAGACTGGAGTAAACGCTGGCCTTCTCAGGAAAAAATGGAAAATAAAGATATTAACGGAAATAATCAGACACCCGGCTGGGGATTAGATGCACTCAAGTTTCTGTTTGAGGAAAGGAAAATAAAAGCCATCGGGCACGAAACATTTGATACTGACTCCTCGAAAGAGGCCAAAAATAATAATGGACTCCTCGGCGAACATTACGTTTTGGCACAGGATACGTATCAAATAGAAATAATGAAAAATTTAGATAAGGTTCCTACTCGTGGCGCAATTATTTTTAATATTGTCGCTAAACCAGAAAAGGCAACAGGGTTCCCGGTACGTTCATTTGCGATAATCCCGTAAGTTACAATAGGTAGTTCAAGCATAACTGACAAAAGAATGCACTAAGCTTGAACTACTTTCCTGACAAAAACTATTTAATGCTTAGAACAATACCTTAAACCCTGCTGTTGTATGTATCGGAGTTTCGATTTTATTGCCATGAAGGTAATTTACCTCAGCGTAAACAGAGATATTTTTATTCACATTAGTATTTATACCCAAACCATATTTACCGGTATTACCGGAGTAATTATTATCAAAAGTCACTTTGTTAATATTGACTTTATTGCTGCCACTAAATTCATGGGAAACAGCCAACTTAGCATATGGCATAATCTCCATACTACCTAATGTCAGATGAGTACCAAAACGTGCACCGGCTTCACTTTGTAAGCTATTTGTTCCGTGAATGTCAGTCTGCATACCATTACTGAGTGTATAATCAGCACTGCTGATGTGAGAATAACTGACTCTTACATAGGGATCAAAAGTAACACGTTGAGATATTGGCAAGGTATAGCCCGTTTCCAATGAAGCAGTGAAAGCACTCTGATTATAATCAGCCCGTCCGATATCACCGCTATTCATTCTGGTTCTAATTTGGTTTTTCAGACGATTACCTTTCAGCACTGTATCAAAATACAAACCTGATTGATCCAGATAGGTCGCATACAGACCACTACTGTAACTCTCAACATCGCCATTACCACCGATATTGAATTTAACATTAGATTTGCTGTATGACGTGAAGGCACCTGCTAATAATTTACCTCTTTCCAGCTCAAATTGTTTACCTACCCCGATTTGCAGCCCATTCATGGTATTTTTAAATGCTGCATAGTGATGAGTATTCAGGCGGCTATTATCGCTAAGATGGCGTACCCAAACCTCCATTTCACCATCATTGCTACGCAAATTGCCCTGCCGCTGGTGTAAAGTATTTAACTCAGTGTTCAGAATATGTTGTGAAGAAGCAGACATGCTCATTATATTTCGGGCACTGGAACTAAAACCAATTGGAACAAGTATACTCTTATTATCAGTCTTAGTCGGATTAGTCATTTCTGTCGGATCTTTTTTTGGTTCCTGAGGGGACGCTTTTTCCTCATTTACCAGATACCATTCCGTATGTTCGCCATCTTTTTTACTCTCTAACCGATAACGATATTTATGAATACCAATATCTACGATGCCATCTTTGTTCAGTAAATCAAACTGAGCATCACCTGCATTGATATATACAAGACGGATATTTTCTGGATGAACAATTTCCCGCCCCCTATCTTGGACTAAGATGCCAAAATTACCAGACGCATGGCCTGTTACATAAATCAGATCACCAATATTATCAGCAAGACTGGTAGATAATTCAAAATTACCTGTGCCTGATAAGCTATTTATCTCCAATTTATTATATTGTGCCCCTGACTCATACCCATCCATTATTATTTTACTACCTGGCAGCATTTCGAGATTATGGATCTGCGTCACTAAATATGGCCCAGGCTTATCAGGGAATGGGGCATCACCATCTTCTCCATCATCTTCATTCCATGTTGGAGTAATATCTACGAGTCCCGCTAATTTCAAATTTTCAATTGAAACATTAGCTGCTGGTACGGGTGTATTGAACTTCACGTTGACAAAATTCCCATCAACATTGTCAATCGTTAATACTGCATCTTTGGCTACATAGAGCCCCCCTTTTGATACAGCGTGTGCTTCCATATTAAGATATCCTCCAGGATTAATAATGGTATCCTGAACGGTTGGGGCCCCCGGCGTGTTTAATTTAGATTTAATAAGAAATATCACCGAATCCTGATTAACAATCGTGTTAATAGCAGTCCCACCTCCATCTATTTTCAATGTTGAGTCCTGATTCAATGTTACATTTTTTATTTCTTCTGAATCATGCAGATATAGCATTGATTTATTATCAAATACCGTATCTGAAGGGATATTTTTAAAATGAGGTATCCCACCATCATCACGGGAATAATCAAAAAATTTATCACCAAAAATACCAGAAATAGGATCAGCAACAGACATGCCTGAAATACCGAAAACAAACGCAGATATAGCTAAAGACAAATAGGTTCTTTTCACTCTACAACCTCTATATTACATTCTCTTTCTTTAGCACTCGATACAACTGACATAAAAAGTGCCGTAACTTAATAATGTTACATTATTTTTATTTTACCCATTCACCATTAATCAACTATTCCCACGCCATATTCACTTAATAAAAAACACGGAATATACATTAATTAACTCAATGATTCATTTAAATAATTCAATTAGAAATAATCTAGCATCATCCACGATAGCATTAACAATAAAACAGAAAATCAATATTTATAACCATCAAAATAACAATTTTTATAATTTCATAATGGGATAATCAATATAAATGGCCCATCATCAAATTTAATAACGCCTGTATTTACGAATAGTTCATCAGTAATTTTAATACTGCCTATCAAAAAATAGATAAGCCTTACCCCTTTTAGAAAGGGGATTAAAAAAATAAAGTATCTACCTTATAAAGGTTATCTGTTCAATTTCCTTCCCGAGAAACTGTATCGAATAAAAAGTATTTAATATTTGACTCATTATTAGTCTAACAAGCAGGAGTTAAGTAATGTTTATGTCGCGCTCTCGTCTCAATAACGAAAATCAGCCTGCATATGAGGTAAATTACGTATTCCTATCTTCTGATTGCAAATTTTTGATCAATTCTCTTCAGCAGATTATCTGGTTTGGCTCAAATCCTCCATCCCATCCCCATTCTACAGCCCCAGTTTAATTGCCCTCGCTCAGAGAGTATTGAAAGAAGTTTAACTATAACACATTAATTTTTATTCATTATTTTGGGTTAAATAAATCATATTCAATCATTAGGCTAATCAATAAGCCTAACAAGCAGGAGTTAAGTAATGCCTATGTCGTGCAATCGTATCAATAACGAAGCCCAGCCTTCATATGAGAATACTTCTGAATCTTCCTCTTGCACATTCTCACTCAGTTCTCCACAACAAGTTGTCTGGCTTGATCAAATCCTTCGCCCTGATAATACCTGTTACAATATCGGTTCAGTGATTCTCATTGAGGGAGAATTAGATGAAGCGCTGTTAATTCAGGCTTTTAAAAATGTTGTTGAGCGTCATGATGCACTCCGTTTACGATTGATTGATACACAAGAATTACCCCTGCAAAAAATTGATAATACTTTACCTGTTTCCATAACAGTGGATGATTTTTCCGGGTATGCCAACCCAGAAGAGCTGGCTGAACAACATTTCCGCACAACCTTTTTACGCCCGTTCGATTTAAATAATGAGTTATTCCGTTTTGAGCTGTTCCGGCTGGGTAACAAACGCTGGAACTGGCAGTTCTTCTGTCACCATCTTATCGGGGATGGAACCACTTTGGGGCTGATTACTGAAGAAATAGCCAACACTTACAGTCAATTGACCAGAGGTGAAGCAATCACTGAAAGTGCCCCCTCTTATATCGACTTTGTGGATGAAGACATCGCCTATCTGAATTCAAAACGCTATATACAGGATCTGCAATTCTGGTTGGAACGCTATGAAAATTTTCCCCCTGCATTACTCAAACCATCAAGTTCAGACAAAACCACAAAACACCAGACCCCTGAGCCTTTAATTTATCAATTTGACCGGACGCTTTTTCAGCGTATCGAAGAGCTGGTTGCGGCAAACGGGTTATCCGTGTTGCATTTTATGTATGCCGTTCTGGCCTGTTATTTTTTCCGTACAACGCATTTTTCACGCGCTGACAGCACAGAGGAAATTGTTTTTGGTATCCCCGTACATAACCGTAAAAACATCAAACAAAAACGTATGGTCGGGATGTTTACCTCAGTAATCCCGGTTGGTATTACCGTGGACCCACATGATTCTTTTCTTGATGTTATGAGAAAAGTAGCAACCGAGTTGCGACGTTGTTATAAGCGCCAACGCTTACCTATTGCAGAATTAAACCGACACTTACAGACCCGTCAGAAAACAGGTCAGAATCAGTTGTTCGATATCATCCTGTCATATGAAAAAATCGAAATGAATGCCAGTCTGCCGGAGGCTTCACTCACATGTGTCAAAATGCAACGCGGCAACCCATTTCCTCTGATTGTTGCAATCCATCATTATGCCTTTACAACGAATAGTAAAGATATCCAAAAACCGGTGACACTGGAGTTTAATTATTCTCCCGATTACCTAAGTCATACTGAGGTTACAGCACTTCAATCCCGTTTAGTCACCCTGATAGAAGCCGCGCTCTCTGCTCCAGAAACCTTGACCCGACACTTGCCAGTGCTGTCGCCGACTGAACAGCAAAAGATATTGGTAGATTTTAACGCCACGCAGAAGAATTTTACGCAACATGTCTTAATTCATCAGCTTTTTGAGACCCAGACAGCGCTGTCTCCCGATACCATTGCCGTCGAGTTTAACGGGAAAAAATTGAGTTATGACGAACTCAATCGCCGGGCCAATCGTCTGGCTCATTATCTGATTGCACGGGGTGTAAGACCAGATAAACGAGTCGCTATTTGTATTGAGCGCAGTCTGGAGATGGTTGTGGGTTTACTGGCTATTCTGAAAGCAGGCGGAGCCTATGTGCCACTCGATCCGGCTTACCCTACCGAACGACTGGCCTATATGCTGGAAGATTCAGAGCCAGTGATCATACTGACCCGGACAACACTGGCTGACAAACTGACCAGCTCCGTACCAACAATTCTGCTCGATAATATACTCGACACCGACGCTTCATTTCTGGCAGAACAACCGGCTGAAAATCCGGATGCACAGGCATTAGGGCTGATGCCGCACCATCTGGCCTATATTATCTATACCTCCGGTTCAACCGGTCTTCCCAAAGGAGTGATGGTTGAACATACCAATATCACTCGCCTGCTGGCCGCAACACAGGCGCGTTTCCGGTTTAATAACAACGATGTCTGGACACTGTTTCACTCCTTTGCTTTCGACTTCTCAGTATGGGAATTGTGGGGAGCGCTGGCTTACGGGGGCAGACTGATTGTTGTTCCACTTGAATGTGCCCGATCGCCCCAGATGTTCTATGAGCTGCTTTGCCGGAAGCAGGTCACTATTCTGAACCAGACTCCAAGTGCCTTCCGCCAGTTGATTTCGGCTCAGGATATGATGTCGCATGAGCATCACACACTACGCTGCATTATATTCGGCGGTGAAGCATTAGAGTTGCACACCCTTGCCCCTTGGGTTGACCGCAATCCTACCGAACAGACCCGTCTGGTGAATATGTATGGCATCACGGAAATTACCGTACATGCTACCTATCGTGAACTGACGGAAGCGGACATCCATGCACGGCATGGCAGCCTGATTGGACAGCCTCTGGAGGATTTACGCATCTATATCCTTGATGCCTATGGTCAGCCTGTGCCACTGGGCATTGCAGGCGAACTCTATATTGCAGGAGCAGGCGTTGCCCGTGGCTATCTGAACCGCCCTGAGCTGACTACCGAACGTTTCCTACCCGATCCGTTCTCCGGTAATCCGGCTGAGCGCATGTATAAAACCGGGGATGTAGGGCGCTGGTTGCCGGATGGTAATATTGAATATCTTGGCCGCAATGATTTTCAGTACAAGATACGGGGCTTCCGCATTGAGCTGGGGGAAATTGAAGCCAGACTTAAGCAGTGCCACGGTGTTCGTGAAGCCGTCGTTCTCCTTCGTGAAGACGAACCAGAAAATAAACGTCTAATCGCCTATTTACTGCCGCAGAATGGTGTTGAACTGGTTCCGGCTGTTCTGCGCCGCCAGCTGGCAGAACATCTGACAGAATATATGCTGCCCAGTGCGTTTGTAGTGCTTACCGCTTTTCCTCTTACCCCGAATGGTAAACTGGATCGCCGTGCCTTGCCGTTACCTGAGCAATCTGCGGTAGTCACGCATGAGTATGAAGCACCACAAGGAAGAATAGAAACGGCTTTAGCGCAAATCTGGCAAAGTTTATTAGGATTAGAACAGGTTGGTCGCCGTGACCATTTCTTTGAATTGGGTGGTGACTCTCTTCTGGCTGTCCAGATGACTGCCCGTATACGTCGGATCATGGGACGAGAACTTCCTCTGCAACAGATTTTTAGCCGACCTGCCCTGATGGAGTTGGCTCAGGTTATTACTGAAGCAGCAGTATCCACGCAGGCCGTTATCCCCTCGACTGATCGCAGTCAGCCACTACCGCTGTCCTTTGCTCAGCAGCGCTTATGGTTCCTGAACCGGCTCGATTCGGCTGCCAGCCGGGCCTACCATATTCCGGTAGCACTGCGTCTGACAGGTCGGCTTAACCATCATACCCTGACCAGCACACTCAATTATCTGGTTGCCCGCCATGAAAGCCTGCGCACTCGATTTATACTGGTTGAAGACCAGCCTTATCAGCATATCGATCATGCTGATATCGGCTTTACCTTGTCCTACCATGAGTTACGCAGCTTAGATCCGGCGCTCCGTACTGAGCAAATTGAAGAGATTACAACCCTTGAAGCTCAGACGACCTTTGATTTTATCCACGGGCCACTTGTTCGTGGCCACCTGCTGCAACTGACCGATGAAGAGCATCTGTTACTGATCACTTTGCATCATATAATTACTGATGGCTGGTCTATCGGTGTATTCATGCGTGAATTGGATATTATCTATCATGCATTACTTAACGGCCATGATATTTCTTTGCCACCCTTATCCATTCAATACGCCGACTATGCCGTCTGGCAACGTGAATGGTTACAGGAAAACATCTTCACGGCCCAACAAAATTTCTGGCGTATACAACTTGAGAATGCACCAGTATTACTGTCACTCCCGACAGATCGGCCACGTCCGGCAATCCAGTCCTACATCGGCAGTCAGGTGCCTTTCCAGCTTGATAACACGGTGCTGGCATCACTTCAGGCTCTCGGAAAACGCCACGATACCACCCTTTTTATGACGCTTCTGGCTGGCTGGAGTATCGTGTTGTCGCGGCTGAGTGGTCAGGATGATGTCGTCATCGGTACCCCCATCGCCAATCGATCACTCTCTGAGCTTGAAGGATTGATGGGATTTTTTGTTAATACACTGGCCCTGCGGATCAAACTCAATAATCATTTCTCTGTCGCTGACCTGCTGGCTCAAGTGCGGGAGCAGGCACTGGCTGCTTACGCTCATCAGGATCTGCCTTTTGAACAAGTCGTTGAAGCCTTACAGCCTGAACGTAGTCTCAGCTATAGCCCTATCTTTCAGGTTATGCTGGCGCTGGATAATACGCCGGTTCAGGATCAGACATCGCACGAGTTGCAAATCACCCGGCTTGAGCAGACGGGTCATAGTGCCCACTTCGATTTAATGCTGTTACTGACCGAAAGTGATACAGGTCTGACTGGCGGACTGGAATATGCCGCTGATCTGTTTGATGCCACAACCGCTGAACGCATGGTGGGTTATCTCATCAATGTACTGACAGCAATGGCAGAAGATGAAACACAAGCCATTACGCACTTACCCATGCTGTCCGCAGCAGAACGGCAGCAGTTGCTGGTGGATTTCAACGCCACACAAGACTCTTTTCCAGAAGTAAACAGTCCACAATCCGCCCTAATCCATGAACTGTTTGAACAACAGGTGACACAGACTCCGGCGGCTATCGCTGTCGTTTTCGAACAACAAACCCTGAGCTATGGCGCACTTAACCGTCATGCCAACCAACTGGCTCATTATCTGGTTAAGCTGGGAATAAAACCGGATGATCGAATTGCCATTTGCGTCGAGCGCAGCCCCGAAATGATTGTGGGCTTACTGGCTATTCTGAAAGCGGGCGCAGCTTATGTCCCTTTCGATCCGGCTTACCCTGCCGAACGGCTGGCCTATATGCTGGAAGACTCAGCTCCGACGGCCATTCTGACTCAGACAACACTGGCTGGCACGCTACACAGCACTGCACCAATTGTTCTGCTCGACAATATACTTGATATCAGCTCCTCCTCTCTGGCAGAACTGCCCGAACACAACCTTGACGCACAGTCACGGGGAGTGACTTCACGCCATCTGGCCTATGTCATCTACACCTCCGGTTCAACCGGGCTGCCGAAAGGTGTGGCAATCGAACACCGTAATACCGTCAACTTCCTGAACTGGGCGCGGAAAACATTCAGCCAACAAGAGCTGGCACACACCCTTTTTTCCACGTCACTGAATTTTGATCTATCTGTATACGAATGTTTCACACCTCTGCTTTCTGGCGGTACAGTGCATCTTGTCCCTGATGTGTTGTCGCTGATCAATACAAGCTCTATCGCTACAAAACAGAACCTCAGCCTGATCAATACCGTGCCCTCGGCTATCCCGCAACTGATTGAAGCGAATGCTATGCCAATGAGTATACGAACCGTCAATTTAGGCGGTGAAGCCGTGAAATCGCATGTGGTTAACCAGTTATTTGCACACACCCCTATCCCGCACATATGCAATCTATATGGCCCTTCTGAAACGACTGTTTATTCAACATGGACACGTATGGATCGGGCAACGGGTTTTCACAACCATATCGGACGTCCGATCGCCAATACCCGGATTTACATTCTTGATCCATCAGCTCAGCTTGTCCCCATAGGAACTGTTGGTGAGATCCACATTGCCGGAGCGGGTGTAGCGCGGGGATATCTGAATCGTCCAGAACTGACAATGGAACGTTTCCCCGCCGATCCTTTCTCCTCAGAACCCGATGCCCGCATGTACAAAACCGGTGATCTCGGGCGCTGGTTGCCTGATGGTAATATCGAATACCTCGGACGTAATGATTTTCAGGTCAAAATTCGCGGCTTCCGCATTGAACTGGGGGAAATTGAAGCACAACTGATGCAATGTCACGGCGTGAGTGAAGCCGTGGTTATCGCCCGTGAAGATACTTTTAATAAACAGGCTATTGAGGAAAAAACAGGTGAACAAAAACGGCTGATCGCCTATTTATGTCCACAGAAGGGTGTTGAACTCTCCCCTTTAGAACTGCGCCAGCAACTCGCTCAACACCTTGCTGAATATATGCTGCCCAGTGCTTTTGTTATGTTGGAAACCTTCCCGTTAACCCCTAATGGAAAACTTGATCGTCAGGCACTGCCTGAGCCTGATGTTTCGACAGTGATAACCCGCAGTTATCAAGCTCCCATAGGGGAGAAAGAAACCGCACTGGCACACATCTGGCAGGAGCTGCTAGGGTTAGAACAGGTCAGCCGCCATGACCATTTCTTTGAACTGGGCGGTCATTCGCTGATGATTGTCAGTCTGATTGAACGACTGTACAAATTTGGCTGGAAACTGGATGTTCGCAGTGTGTTCTCAGCGCCTGTCCTGATGGTCATGGCTCAGGCGATTGAGGGTGATGCCGATACGTTTGTTGTTCCGCCTAACCTTATTCCGGCTGATTGCACAGCCATTACACCGGATATGCTGCCACTGGTTTCACTTTCACAAGCCGAAATTGATGCGATTGTCGAAGTCACTCCCGGCGGAGCCAGCAATATACAGGATATCTATCCACTGGCACCGTTACAGGAAGGCGTCCTGTTTCACCACCTATTACAGGAACAGGGTGATATTTATTTGCTCCATTGTATGCTCACTTTCAGTAACCGAGCATACCTTGATGATTTCCTGTCCGGTTTTCAGTATGTTATCGACCGCCACGATATCCTGCGTACAGCCGCCTGCTGGCAGGGGCTGGTCAAACCGGTTCAGGTGGTCTGGCGTCAGGCACGGCTGACGATCAATGAGTTCATTCCGTCCACAACAGATGATATTCCCGCCCAACTAAGAGCGCTCAATAATCCGCGTGAACACCGTCTTAAGCTAAGCCATGCACCACTATTTTTGGTAGATATCGCTTATGATCCGGTTCAGGATAACTGGCTGCTGGCACTGCATTTTCATCATATGACCGCTGATCATATGACACTGGAGCTGATTTTCGACGAAATTGCCCTGATACAGCTTATCCAGAAACAACAAGGACAACCTGAAACATTACCTGCCGCCCTGCCTTATCGTAATTTTATCGCCCAGACGTTAAGCGTGCCACCAGCGGTACACGAGGCCTATTTCCGTGAACAACTTGCTGATATCGACACGCCCACCGCACCTTTTGGCGTACTTTCCCTATCGGATGATGAACCTGTTGCTGAAGCGCGCCTCTCTTTCGATCCGGTTCTGGCGGAGAATATCCGCCATCAGGCTCGTCGTCTGGGCGTCAGCCCCGGAGTACTGTTTCATGTCGCATGGGCACAAGTACTGGCACAAACCAGTGGCTGTAATGATGTTGTATTCGGCTCAGTGCTATTAGGCCGATTGCAGAGTGGCAAAGGAACAGCCCGAACACTGGGTATGTTTATCAATACCCTGCCGGTACGGGTTTCCCTGACAGGCCAGAGTGTACTGGATACCGTACAGGCTACCTATCGCAATCTGACCATCTTACTGGAGCACGAACAGGCACCGCTGGCACTGGCTCAGCAATGCAGCGGCGTGGCGCAGCCAATGCCACTGTTTAGTACTCTACTCAATTATCGCCATACCCGGCTCAATGAAGCTGATATTTTTGAGATGCCTCAGTTAGGTATGCGTATTCTCGCGGCGGAGGAGCGGACAAATTACCCAATCACCCTATCCGTGGATGATACGGGAGCAGGCTTCCGTCTGACAGCGCTGACAGGAGCAGGCATTGATCCGGCTCGCATTACCACTTATCTGGAAACAGCCCTTCGTAGTTTAACTGACTCACTGGCTCGCAATCCGCAGCAGCTTATTCAGACGTTATCCATCCTGCCTGCCACAGAGCGGCAACAATTACTGGTGGATTTCAACGCAGCTCAGACTACAGAAAGTGCCCAGTCGGGTTTAATCCATCAATTATTTGAGGAGCAGGCCGCACATCGCCCCGACACCATCGCTATAGTGTTTGAAGGCAATTCCTTTAGCTATGACAAACTTAATCAACGTGCTAACTATCTGGCGCATCATCTGATTGCACAAGGTGTACGCCCCGATGATCGGGTCGCGATTTGTGTCGAGCGCAGCCCTCTGCTGATTATTGGCTTGCTCGCCATTCTTAAGGCCGGAGGCGCATATTTACCCCTTGATCCGGCTTATCCGACGGAAAGATTGCAGTATATGCTTAGGGATGCTGCTCCCGTAGCCATACTGACTCATACCGCTCATGCGGATAAATTGTCGGAAAACCACATTCCGACCGTATTATTGGATGAACAGGAAACCGTCCTGATAACACAACAGGTCGATAATCCCACTGTTCATCTGACATCAAAAAATCTGGCCTATGTGATTTACACCTCCGGCTCAACCGGACAACCCAAAGGAGTCATGGTTGAGCATCGTAGTGTGCTCCACCTTATTATCAATAACAGTTTTGCGGATATCGGCCCTGATGACCGTGTTGCTCATTGTGCCAATATTGCGTTTGATGCCTCAACATGGGAAATCTGGTCAGCCCTGCTGAATGGCGGATGTTTACATATCATTTCTCAGACTGTATTACTGGATCCGGTGCGTTTCAGTCATTCACTCATTGAAGGGAAAGTGACCGCACTTTGGCTGACTGCCGGTTTGTTCAATGCCTACCTTGATATTCTTATGCCGATGTTCGGGCAGTTACGCTATCTACTTGTCGGTGGTGATGTTCTCGATCCCGGTAAGATCCGGCAGGTATTCTCGTCTGAATCTCAGCCTGCCTATCTGATTAACGGCTATGGTCCGACGGAAACCACCACGTTTGCGGCTACCTATGTAATAACATCCCCTATTGATATCACTCGCTCTATTCCTATTGGCCGCCCGATTGCCAATGCCCAAATCTATATTCTTGATCCCAAAGGACTGCCTGTTCCTGTTGGCGTTGCCGGAGAAATTTATATTGCCGGAGCCGGTGTTGCCCGCGGTTATTTGAATCTGCCTGAGCTAACTACTGAGCGTTTTCTTGAGTGCCCTTTCTCCTCAGAGCCTGATGCGCGCATGTATAAAACAGGGGATCTGGGACGCTGGCTGGCTGATGGTAATATCGAATACCTCGGTCGCAATGATTTTCAGGTCAAAATCCGAGGCTTCCGCATTGAACTGGGGGAAATTGAAGCACAACTGATACAGTGTGACGGTGTACGTGAAGCAGTCGTGATTGCCCGTGAGGACGAATCAAAGCAAAAACAGTTGGTCGCTTATTTGCAACCACACAATGGCCTATCGTTAGTACCCGCTGAATTGCGTCAGCAACTCTCACAACACCTTGCTGACTATATGCTACCCAGTGCTTTTGTCATGCTGGAAACTTTCCCGCTGACATCCAATGGTAAACTGGATCGTCAGGCGCTTCCGGTACCTGATCTGACAGCAATAGTGACCCGTGATTATGAAGCACCGATCAGTGAAATGGAAACCGCTTTGGCTCAGATTTGGCAGAAATTACTCGGCATACAGCAAGTCGGGCGTTATGACCATTTCTTTGAACTGGGGGGGCATTCCCTGCTGGCAGTTCAGTTTGTCGCATACGTTCGTCAGGAATTGGCAAAAACACTGTCATTAAAACAACTCTTTGATCAGCCAATTCTGGCTGAATTGGCACAACTGCTCACCAAAACTACAACAGCCAGCCAAATCGAGATCCCTGTTGCTGACAGAAACCAGCCATTACCACTCTCTTTTGCACAACAACGGTTATGGTTCCTGGCACAAATCGATCAGGCCGCCAGTCTGGCCTATCATATTCCCGTAGCATTACGTCTCAGCGGGCAACTCAGTCACCACGCACTGAGTCAGGCACTGAATAATCTGGTGGCTCGGCAAGAAAGCCTGCGCACCCGCTTTATCTCTGTAGCAGGTCATCCCTGCCAATACATTGATCAGGCGGATACCGGTTTCACGCTCTCTTACCATGATCTACGCCCGCTAGCGCCTGAAGAAAGAACTGACCGTATCACTGAACTGACCGCTTTTGAAACCCTGACGCCATTTGATTTCACACAGGGTCCATTGATTCGTGCTCACTTGCTGCAACTGGCTGATGAAGAACATATCTTTCTGCTCACCCAACACCATATTATTTCCGATGGCTGGTCTGTCGGTGTGCTAATGCGTGAGCTGAGCGTCCTCTATCATGCGGCTTTTGAAAATCAGGCAAACCCGTTACTGCCATTACCTATTCAGTATGCCGATTATGCCGTCTGGCAACGTGGTTGGTTGCAGGGATCGGCTCTGACTGCACAACGTGATTTCTGGTCTTCCCGGCTTAAAGATGCTCCGTCTTTATTAACGTTGCCGACTGACAGACCCCGCCCGACGGTACAATCGTTCGTCGGCGGGCGGGTTCCTGTTTATTTTGATGCCGAACTACTGGCTTCATTGAAGAAGCTGGGGCAGCGCCATAACAGCACCCTGTTTATGACTCTGCTGGCAGCATGGAGTATTGTCCTCGCCCGGCTGAGTGGGCAGGATGATATTGTCATCGGTACACCGGTTGCCAACCGGCCTCACCCTACACTGGAAGGATTAATCGGCTTTTTTGTCAATACATTAGCCCTGCGTACCAAAATAAGCGATTCCGACAGTATTACTAACCTGCTGGTTCAGATCCGTGAACAGATGCTGGATGACTATGCCAATCAGGATCTGCCTTTTGAACAAGTGGTGGAAGCCTTGCAGCCGGCACGCAATCTCAGTTACAGCCCGATATTTCAGGTGATGCTGGCTTTAAACAACACCCCTGCTCAGGTATTAAACCTGCCCGATATCCGCTGTACACCAATAGAACAGGCACACCCCAGCGCACATTTTGATTTAACCCTGTCTCTGACCGAAAACGAAAGCGGTCTGACAGGTGAACTGACTTATGCAGCGGATTTGTTCGATTCCGCAACCATTGAGCGCATGACTGGCTATTTAGTCAATGTGCTCACAGCAATGGTCACTGATGATACACAATGTATTGCTACTTTGCCCATGCTACCAGAATCGGAACGACATCAACTGTTGGTAGATTTCAATGCTATTCAGATCGGTTCTACCCAATCCGGTTTCCCACAAAATGCACTTATCCACCAGCTTGTTGAAGCACAGGTATTACAGCGTCCTGATGCTATTGCAGTGGTTTATGAAAACCAGACGCTGAGTTATCACGAACTGAACCAGCGAGCTAATCAATTGGCTCATCATTTACTGGCGCTGGGAGTAGGCCCTGATGATCGGGTTGCCCTGTGTGCTGAACGTAGTCCGGAGATGATTATCGCCCTGCTTGCTATTCTCAAAGCGGGTGGTGCTTATCTGCCACTCGATCCGGACTCTCCGGCTGAACGGCTGGCCTATATGCTTGAGGAAGCTTCTCCGGTCGCCTTGCTGACCCAGATCCAGTGGTGTGACAAACTTAACAGTACTTTACCCGTGATCCTGCTGGATGATAAATCAGACAGCTCAGCCTTGTTTCCAGTCCACAACCCTGATGTTCAGGGATCAGGACTGACATCCCGCCATCTGGCTTACGTCATTTATACGTCGGGTTCAACGGGTCAACCGAAAGGCGTCATGGTCGAACACCGGAATGTAACTTCTCTGATTCTCAATAATGGTGTTGCTGATATCGGACCAAGTGACTGCGTTGCGCACTGTGCCAACGTGTCATTTGATGCGGTAACATGGGAAGTTTGGTCAGGATTGGCTAACGGGGCACGTATTCTGCTTATTCCGAAAAAAATCCTGTTACAGCCCGATCTGTTTGGTCAATGCCTGTCATCAGGGAAAGCCAGTGCTGTGTTCCTGACTACAACACTGTTTAATCAGTATGCCAGCCTGATTGCTCCTGCTTTATCAGGTTTGCGCTATCTCCTGTTCGGTGGTGAACAAGCGGACAGCCGTACTGCCATTCATTTCCGGGAGAAATATCAGCCTCAACATTTAGTTAATGCCTATGGGCCAACGGAAACCACCACATTTGCTACCGCCTATGAAATACCACTCATGGCAGAAAAAGCCGGTGAGGGTGAAATAAAAATCCCGATTGGTCACCCTATTGCTAACACCCAAATCTATATTCTTGACTCTTATGGCCAACCTACTCCGCTTGGGGGGGTGGGCGAAATCTATATCGGTGGTGCCGGTGTAGCCCGTGGTTATCTTAACCGGCCTGAACTTACGCGGGAGCGTTTCCTGCTCGATCCTTTCTCTCCAGAACCTGATGCGCGTATGTACAAATCCGGCGATCTCGGGCGCTGGTTGCCAGACGGCAATATCGAATATCTTGGTCGCAATGATTTTCAAATCAAACTGCGGGGCTTCCGCATTGAACTGGGGGAAATTGAAGCACGGCTCAGACAGTGTTCCGGTGTGCGTGAAGCCGTAGTTCTGATCCACATGGATGAGACTCATCAGCAACGTCTCGTCGCCTATTTGTTACCCACATTGTTACCAGAAACGAAAGCTGAATTGGTTCCGGCAGAACTCCGTCAGCAACTTGCTCAGCATCTTGCTGAATATATGCTGCCCAGTGCTTTTATTATCCTTGAGACATTCCCGCTGATGCCAAATGGCAAACTGGATCGTCAGGCACTGCCTGCACCTGATCTGTCTGCTCTGGCAGTACAAGACTACCAAGTGCCCATTGGCGAAGTGGAAATAACTCTGGCTCAGATCTGGCAACAGCTATTAGGTCTGGAGAAGGTCAGCCGCCATGACAATTTCTTTGCGCTGGGCGGCCATTCGCTGATGATTATCAACCTGATTGCAGAACTGCACAACCACGGCTGGCAACTTGATGTCCGCAGTGTGTTCACGACTCCTGTGCTTGCAGATATGGCAGCAGCCACTCAGCGTGATGCGGAATTTTTTGTTGTGCCACCTAACCTTATTCCAAATGACTGTAAGGCTATTACACCGGATATGTTGCCGCTGGTTTCACTGTCCCAGTCAGAAATTGACGCTATCACCGCCAGTGTTTCCGGCGGAGCGGGTAATGTACAGGATATCTATCCGCTGGCATCGTTACAGGAAGGTATTCTGTTCCATCATCTGTTACAGACACAGGGTGATGACTATTTATTACATACCCTTATTGCCTTTGATACCCGAACTCACCTTGATAGTTTCCTGAGCGCCATGCAGCAGGTAATCGACCGTCACGATATTCTGCGCACCTCGGTTTACTGGCAGGATCTGGCACAACCCGTTCAGGTAGTCTGGCGTCAGGCGAAATTGTGTATTAAAGAATGGAATATAAACGAGTTAGCACCAGAAACAAAGGGTGATATAGCTGCTCAATTACAAGCCCATACTGATCCGCGCTGGCATCGCATTGACCTGAGCTGTGCCCCGTTATTCGCTGCTGATATAGCACACGATATCCCCCAGAATGAGTGGTTACTGGCACTGCGTTTCCATCATCTGGTCAGCGACCATGTGACACTCGATCTGATATTCGCCGAAATTGCCCGCATACGACAGGGAAATGCCAATGTTCTGCCTACCTCTGTGCCTTACCGTAATTTTATCGCTCAAACGTTGAATGTGCCTGTTTCAGTATACGAAAGTTATTTCCGCGAACAACTGGCTGATATCGACGAGCCTACGACACCGTTTGGTGTGCTTAAAATGCCGAAGCTCAGTGCATCACCTGATAATAATAAATCACGGGATAACAGTAATCCCGTCGCCAAAGCCCGCGTTTTACTTGATAACGATCTGGCAGAAGCTATCCGCTCACAAGCCCGCCGTCTGGAAGTCAGTCCCGGCGTCCTGTTCCATGTTGCCTGGGCACAAGTGCTGGCACACACCAGCGGTCGCGATGATGTGGTTTTTGGCTCCGTGCTGCTGGGTCGTTTGCAGGGCATCACCGGGGCAGAGCAAATGCTGGGAATGTTTGTTAATACTCTGCCAATCCGCATTTCTCTGGCGGGTCGTCGTGTGCAGGAAACCGTGCTGGACACCTATCACCGTCTGACCGCACTATTAGAACACGAGCAGGCTCCGCTGGCACTGGCACAACAGTGCAGTGGCGTGGCACAGCCGATGCCGTTGTTCGGTGCCTTACTGAATTATCGCCATAGTCAGATGACTCAGGCTGAAATGGATACCATCTGGGCGGGTATGCGTGTGGTCGCAGCGGAAGAACGAACTAACTACCCCATTACCCTGTCCGTGGATGACTTAGGTGACGGTTTTCAGCTCACAGCGCTGACTGTGACTGAAATTTCACCTGATCAGGTCACAAGCTATCTGATAACTGCGATTCAAGGGCTGGTTGAAGCTTTAATTGATCATCCGCAGCAACTGATTCTGGATATTCCGATTTTACCGGGATCAGAGCGGCAACGGCTGTTGGTGGATTTTAATGCTCCTGAAACGCAAAGCGCATTCCCGGAACATGCGCTAATCCACCAGCTAGTCGAAATTCAGGCATTACAGTGTCCTGATGCTATTGCCGTCACCTATGAAAATCAGACGCTGAGCTATCGTGAACTGAATCAGCGAGCCAATCGTCTGGCACATCACCTGCTGACACTCGGCATACGCCCGGATGATCGGGTCGCTATTTGCATTGAACGCTGTCCGGAAATGGTTATTGGGTTGCTGGCCATTCTCAAAGCCGGTGGCGCTTATCTGCCACTTGATCCTAACTATCCGGCTGAGCGGCTTAACTTTATGCTTGAGGATGCTTCCCCGGTTGCCTTACTGACACAGGCTCAGTGGCATGAAAAACTGAACAGCACCTTACCTGTTATCTTGCTGGACGATGAGTCAGACAGTTCCGCATCGTTCCCAACGCGTAACCCTGACATTCAGGCTTCAGGGCTGACATCACGCCATCTGGCCTATGTTATTTATACCTCCGGTTCAACCGGTCAGCCGAAAGGTGTCATGGTTGAACACAGAAATGTCATTTCCCTGCTTATCAATAACGGCTTTGCCGATATCGGGCCGGATGACTGCATAGCCCATTGTGCCAACATCTCATTTGATGCGGCAACATGGGAAGTTTGGGCTGCTCTGACACATGGTGCACGTATTCTGCTGATACCCGAAAAAACCCTGTTACAGCCTGACCAATTCGCTCAATCTCTGTCAGCAGAGAAAGTCAGTGCACTGTTCCTGACTACGGCGCTGTTTAATCAGTATGTCAGCCTGATCGCCTCTACGTTATCGGGTCTGCGTTACCTCCTGTTCGGCGGTGAGCAAGCCAACGCCCATACAGCCATTCGTTTCCGGGCGGAATATCCTCCACAACATTTGCTGCATGCCTATGGGCCAACAGAAGCCACAACGATTGCCACTGTTTATGAAATGCCGCTCATGTCAGAAAAAGCCGGTGAAGGTGAAATCAAAATTCCGATTGGTCGCCCTATCGGTAACCGGAGAATTTATATTCTGGATAAACAGGCTCAACCTGTTCCTGTCGGAGTTTCCGGTGAGATCTATATCGCCGGTGCAGGTATTGCCCGTGGTTATCTGAATCGCCCGGAACTGAACGCAGAGCGTTTTCTGCTCGATCCATTCTCTTCAGAACCTGATGCACGTATGTACAAATCCGGAGATCTGGGGCGCTGGCTGCCGGATGGCAATATTGAATACCTCGGACGCAATGACTTTCAGGTCAAATTGCGAGGCTTTCGTATTGAACTGGGGGAAATCGAAGCCAGACTGGTACAGTGCGATGGCGTACGTGAAGCGGTAGTTCTGATACGGGAGGACGAACCCAATCAGAAACGAATAGTTGCCTATCTGCAACCAGAGGAAGGCGCTGAACTCGAACCAGCAGAACTACGTAGCCAGCTTACTCAACATCTTGCTGATTATATGCTGCCCGGCGCGTTTATTATGCTGGAAACTTTCCCTCTGACTCCTAATGGCAAATTAGATCGTCAGGCACTTCCTGCACCGGATTCATCGGCAGTAGCAACCCGTGACTATGCAGCGCCTGTCGGTGAAACGGAAATCGCATTAGCCCGGATCTGGCAGGATCTGCTGGGACTGGAGCGAGTCGGACGCTATGACCATTTTTTTGAACTGGGCGGGCATTCACTACTGGCTATTCAGCTTACAGCCCGTATCCGTCAGGTACTGAAGCGGGAATTACCGCTGCAACAGTTGTTTGATCAGCCACGTCTGATGGATTTAGCTCAGGAACTGACTGATGTTGCAGCAACCTCTCAAATGACAATACCGCTCGCTGATCGTAGCCAGCCGCTGCCGCTTTCCTTTGCTCAACAGAGACTGTGGTTTTTAGGCCGACTCGATCCGGCTGCCAGCCTGGCTTACCATATTCCGCTGGTATTGCGTCTGACCGGAGAACTCAGTCACCATGCCCTGCGCCAAACATTCGACAATCTGGTCGCCAGACATGAGATCCTGCGTACCCGTTTTGTACTGGCCGCAGGCCAGCCCCGCCAACAGATTGCAACGGCTGACAGCAGATTTGCGTTGTCTTATCAGGATCTGCGCTCATTAACTGCCGATGAGCAAACCCAGCGAATGACAGAACTTGCTACCACCGAAACCAGAATACCGTTTGATTTTACTCAAGGTTCACTGATACGTGGTCAATTACTGCAACTGGCTGATGATGAACATGTATTACTGATCACCCAGCACCATATTATTTCCGATGGCTGGTCTGTCGGTGTGCTAATACGTGAGCTGAGCGTTCTCTATCGGGCTGCTCTTGAAAATCAGGAAAACCCGTTACTACCCCTACCCATTCAGTATGCCGATTATGCTGTCTGGCAGCGTGACAAACTGCATGAAGCCACGCTTAACAGACAACGGGAGTTTTGGTGTCACCAGCTCCGCGATGCGCCTGCTTTGCTGACACTTCCAACAGACCGGCCACGTCCCGCGTCACAAACCTTTACCGGAGGAAGAGTTCCCGTTCATTTTAATGCGGAATTACTGGCTTCGCTGAAAACACTCGGACAACGCCATAACAACACCCTGTTTATGACTCTGCTGACAGCATGGAGTATCGTGCTGGCGCGACTGAGTGGACAGGATGATATTGTCATCGGTACACCGGTTGCCAACCGTCAGCATCGCGAACTGGAAGGGCTGATCGGCTTCTTTGTGAATACACTGGCCCTGCGTGTCAGGCTGGATGACTCCGCCCGAATTGCCGATTTGTTCAGACAGATTCGGGAACAGACACTGACGGCCTATGCCAATCAGGATCTGCCCTTCGAGCAGGTAGTGGAAGCGTTACAACCTGAGCGCAGCCTGAGTTACAGCCCGATATTTCAGGTTATGCTGGCGTTAAATAACACACCAGCACAGGTACTGACATTACCGGATTTACAACTCACTGTGATGGAGCCGATACACCACAGTGCCCACTTCGATTTAACCCTGTCATTAACCGAAACCGATACCGGTCTGACAGGCGAGCTGACCTATGCCAGTGCATTATTTGATGCAGCAACCATTGAACGCATGCTGGGTTATCTCACCAATGTACTGAACGCCATGGTGGCAGATGAATCACAACTGGCTGCCACTGTGCCTATGTTGTCGCAATCAGAGCGGCAACAATTACTGATGGATTTCAATACCCATCAGGCTGATTTCCCACTGAATAATTTTCCCGATAATGCGTTGCTCCACCAGCTGTTTGAGGCTCAGGCAGAGCAATATCCTGATGCAGTTGCCGTGGTATTTGAAGGGCAGACCCTCAGCTATGGTGAACTCAACCAATGCGCCAATTATCTGGCACATCGGCTGATTACGCAGGGTGTACGTCCGGATGATCGGGTAGCAATTTGTGTCGAGCGGAGTCTGGAAATGGTAGTCGGTCTGCTGGCTATCCTCAAGGCCGGAGGAGCCTATATCCCGCTTGATCCGGCTTATCCTGCCGAACGACTGGCCTATATGCTGGAAGATTCAAATCCGGTAGTGATAGTGACTCAGGCAACACTGGCCGAAAAACTCACCAGTCCCTTGCCTGTAGTTATGTTGGATAATGTTATGTTGGATAATTTATTATCCGCTGACTTATTACCCGGTCATGCACAGTTCGGGAACCCGGATGTACAAGAATCAGCGCTGAAACCCCATCATCTGGCGTATGTGATTTATACCTCCGGCTCTACCGGCAAACCCAAAGGCGTGATGGTTGAACATGCCAATGTGACCCGTCTGCTGGCAGCGACGCAGGCGCGGTTCCGGTTCGATAGCCATGATGTCTGGACACTGTTTCACTCCTTTGCCTTCGATTTCTCAGTCTGGGAATTGTGGGGAGCGCTGGCTTACGGGGGCAAGCTGGTGGTGGTTCCGACTGAATGTGCCCGTTCACCACAGGTGTTCTATGAGCTACTGTGTCGTGAACAGGTCACTATCCTGAACCAGACACCCAGCGCCTTCCGCCAGCTAATTGCAGCTCAGAATATGACTCAGCACGACCTGCCACCACACATGCTGCGCTGTATTATCTTTGGCGGTGAAGCGTTAGAGCTGCATACCCTCGCTCCGTGGATTGAACGCAATCCTACTAAACAAACCCGTCTGGTAAATATGTATGGCATCACGGAAATTACCGTACATGCGACCTATCGTGAACTGACGGAAGCGGATATCCACGCAAGGCGTGGCAGCCTGATTGGGCAGCCTCTGGATGATTTACGCATCTATATCCTTGATGCCTATGGTCAGCCTGTGCCACTGGGCGTTGCAGGCGAACTTTATATTGCAGGAGCTGGCGTTGCCCGTGGCTATCTGAACCGCCCTGAATTGACCGCAGAGCGGTTCCTGTCTGATCCCTTCTCCGGTAAGACCGATACACGCATGTATAAAACCGGTGATTTAGGGCGCTGGCTACCTGACGGCAATATCGAATATCTCGGCCGTAATGATTTTCAGGTCAAAATACGCGGTTTCCGCATTGAACTGGGGGAAATTGAAGCCAGACTTGAACAGTGTGCCGGAGTCCGTGAAGCTGTCGTGATCGCCCGTGAAGACGGAACACATCAAAAACAGCTGGTGGCCTATCTGCTGCCACAGCCTGATGCCATACTGAATCCGACAGAATTGCGTCAGCAACTGGCACAACACCTTGCCGACTATATGCTGCCCAGTGCGTTTGTCACACTGGATGCTTTCCCGTTGACAGCAAATGGGAAACTCGACCAGCGGGCATTGCCTGCCCCTGATTCATCAGCCGTGGTATCACATCGCTATGTGTCGCCAATGGGTGAAACAGAAATCGCACTGGCACAAATCTGGCAACGCCTGTTAAAACTGGAGCGTGTTGGTCGTCACGACCATTTCTTTGAGTTAGGCGGGCATTCCCTGATGATTGTCAGCCTGATCGAGGAGTTACGTCTCATCGGCTGGCAACTGGATGTGCGCAGCGTATTTATTTCTCCTGTCCTTGCCGATATGGCACAGGCTATTCAGCGTGATACTGACGATACATTTATCGTGCCGCCTAACGGCATTCCTGAAAATTGCCGGCTGATCACACCAGACATGCTGCCTTTGGTTGCTCTGTCCCAGACAGAAATAGATGCCATTGTCGCTACCGTGCCCGGCGGCGCTGCCAATGTACAGGATATCTATCCGTTGTCACCGTTGCAGGAAGGGATCCTGTTCCATCATCTGTTACAGGTACAGGGTGACAATTACCTGCTGCAAAGCCTGCTCGCTTTTGACTCCCGCGAACGTCTTGATGCGTTTCTGTCCGCACTGCAACAGGTTATCAATCGCCATGATATTCTGCGAACAGCGGCATACTGGCAGGATTTAGTTCAGCCGGTTCAGGTTGTCTGGCGTCAGGCGTCTCTGAGTATCAATATTTTCACGCCAGCCACTGAAATCGATATTGTTACCCAACTCAGAGAGCATACCGATCCACGCCGATATCGTATCAATCTGGATCGTGCACCGCTGTTTACCGCAGATATTGCTCACGACCCGGCACACAATGAATGGCTGATGGCACTGCGCTTCCATCATCTGGTCAGTGATCATATGACGCTGGAGCTGATTTTTGCAGAGATTGCGCAGTTCCTGACAGGGAATACGAAAATACTGCCTGCCGTTCTGCCCTATCGCAACTTTATCGCCCGGACACTGCACGTGCCGGAATCGGAACACGAGGCTTATTTCCGCAGCCGACTTGCTGATATCGACGAACCCACCGCACCGTTTGGTATCCTGAAAGTTCAGACTGACGGCGAAACGGTGGCTGAATCCTGTCTCACTATTGCCCCAGAGCTGGCAGCGGCGATCCGAACTCAGGCGCGACATCTGGGAGTCAGTCCGAGTGTTCTGTTCCATGTGGCGTGGGCGCAGGTGCTGGCAAAAACCAGCGGTCGTGATGATGTGGTTTTCGGCTCCGTCCTGTTGGGACGGCTTCAGGGAGGAGCAGGAGCCGAGCAGGTATTAGGGATGTTTATCAACACCCTGCCAATGCGGGTTTCTGTCGGTGATTGCACCGTTCAGGAAGCGGTTCAGGATACCTTCCACAATTTAATGTTGCTGCTGGAGCATGAACAGGCACCTCTGGTTCTGGCACAACAATGCAGCGGTGTACCGCAGTCAATGCCGTTGTTCAGCTCCCTGCTGAATTATCGCCATAGTCAGACTGCTGAATCCGTTGACACTGTATGGACGGGCATTCGCATTCTGACCGCAGAAGAGCGCACCAACTACCCAGTCACGTTGTCAGTGGACGATTTAGGCACCGGATTCAGGCTAATTTCACAAACAATAACCGGCATTGACCCGAACAGAATAGCTGCTTATCTGGTAACCGCAATTAATGGCCTGATTGATGCGCTGACACATAACCCACAACATTTGCTGCGGGATATCTCAATCCTGCCCGCAACAGAACGCAAGCAGTTGCTGACCGATTTCAATGCTAATCAGGTGGAATTCCCACACAACATCCTGATACACCAGTTGTTTGAGGAACAATCAGCCCGTGCTCCTGATGCCACTGCCATTATATTTGCGGAGCAAACACTGAGTTATAACGAGCTGAACTGTCGCGCTAATCAGCTGGCTCATTATCTGATTAAGCAGGGAGTGCAACCGGATGATCGGATAGCCGTCTGCCTCGAACGCGGCCCGGAGCTGATTATCAGCCTGCTCGCTATTCTCAAGGCTGGCGGGGGTTATGTCCCACTGGACCCTGCTTACCCGACCGAACGACTGACCTACATGCTGGAAAATTCATCCCCGCAGATCCTGCTGACTCAGGCAGCACAAGCGGAAAAATTGTTCCTCTCTACATCGGTGATAACTGTCCCGATTATGGAACTGGACACTCAGGCATCGTTACTGGCGGAACAACCAACCGATAATCCGGATACCCAAGCACTGGGAGTGATGCCACACCATCTGGCGTATGTGATTTATACCTCCGGCTCTACCGGTAAACCCAAAGGGGTGATGGTTGAACACGCCAATGTGACCCGTCTGCTGGCAGCGACACAGGCGCGGTTCCGGTTTGATAACAACGATGTCTGGACGCTGTTTCACTCCTTTGCTTTCGACTTCTCAGTATGGGAATTGTGGGGAGCGCTGGCTTACGGCGGCAAGCTGGTGGTGATCCCGACTGAATGTGCCCGCTCACCTCAGATGTTCTATGAACTACTGTGTCGTGAGCAGGTCACTATTCTGAACCAGACTCCAAGTGCCTTCCGCCAGTTGATTGCGGCTCAGGATATGATGCCGCATGAGCATCACACACTACGCTGCATTATATTCGGCGGTGAAGCATTAGAGTTGCACACCCTCGCCCCGTGGGTTGAACGCAATCCTACCGAACAGACGCGTCTGGTGAATATGTATGGCATCACGGAAATTACCGTACATGCTACCTATCGTGAACTGACAGAAACGGATATCCACGCAAGGCATGGCAGCCTGATTGGTCAGCCTCTGGATGATTTACGCATCTATATCCTTGATGCTTATGGTCAGCCTGTGCCACTGGGCGTTGCAGGCGAACTCTATATTGCAGGAGCAGGTGTTGCCCGTGGCTATCTGAACCGCCCGGAGCTGACCGAAGAGCGTTTTCTGCCCGATCCGTTCTCCGGTAAACCCGGTATGCGCATGTATAAAACCGGCGATTTAGGCCGCTGGTCATCGGATGGCAATATCGAATATCTCGGCCGCAATGACTTTCAGGTCAAAATACGGGGCTTCCGTATTGAGCTGGGTGAAATCGAGACAAGGCTTGAACAGTGTCACGGTGTGCGTGAAGCGGTGGTTATCCTTCGTGAAGATAAACCAGAGCATAAACGCCTCGTTGCCTATCTGCTGCCCCAAAATGGCGCTGAACTTGATCCGGCGGTTCTGCGCCGCCAACTGGCAGAACATCTGGCGGAATATATGCTGCCCAGTGCCTATGTCGTGCTGACTACTTTCCCTCTCACACCAAATGGCAAACTGGATCGCCGAGCGTTGCCGGAGCCTGAACTCTCTGCGGTAGTGACACATGAATATGAAGCGCCACAGGGAAGGATAGAAACAGCACTGGCACAAATCTGGCAGGAATTGTTAGGGCTGACACGCATTAGTCGTCATGACAACTTCTTTGAACTGGGCGGTCATTCATTGATGGTTATCCGGCTGATAACCCATATAAAAAGTCAGTTTATGGTCAATGTTCCTCTGACCTCCCTGTTTGTTTCACCCAAATTAATGGAACAGGCAGACATCATCTTTGCAGCACAAATGAGTGCAATCGGCGACAACGACATTGAATCAATTCAAAGCGATCTTGATGCAATGTCAGCCGAAGAGTTAATGGCAATTTTAGGCGAAAACGATACTCGGAAAAACGATACCGGCGGAGATAACAAATAATGACAAGGACTACTATGAATCTCGATGATCTGAAACGTGCTGTTATGGAGAAAAGGCTTGAAGAGCAACTGAAAGCACGGGGTTATCAACAGCAGCAGTCAATGATAAAACCCGCGGATCGTAACCAGCCACTGCCATTATCTTTTGCTCAACAGCGGCTGTGGTTTCTCTGCCAGTTCGAACCGGCTGCCAGTCTGGCCTATCATCTGCCGGTAATACTCCGCCTTAGCGGTCAGCTTGACCGCCATGCGCTGAGTGCATCACTCGACCGTCTGGTTGAACGCCATGAAAGCCTGAGAACCCGTTTTGTGTCAGTGGAGGGAAAACCTTGTCAACACATTGATCCGGCCGATATTGGCTGTACTCTGTCTTATCATGACCTGAGCCAGTTATCTCCGGTTTTGCACACCGAGCGCATTACCGAGTTTATTGATACCGAAGCGCAAACTCCGTTCGATTTTACTCAGGAACGGCTGATTCGCGGCCAGTTGCTTCGTCTCAGCGATAAAGAGCATATTTTATTACTGACCCTGCATCATATTATTACTGACGGCTGGTCTACCGGTGTGCTGGTACGGGAGTTAGGCAATTTCTATCGTGCGGCTCTTGATGGTCATGATATCTCTTTATCACCATTACCTGTTCAATATGCTGACTATGCGGTCTGGCTACATGAACAAGCGCAGGAAAATAGCCTCGCGAAACAACGCGATTTCTGGTGTGAACAACTCAGAGATGCCCCGCCGCTGCTGACACTTCCTATTGATCGCCCACGCCCGGCAGTACAGAGCTATATCGGCGGCAAAGTCTCCTTTCATCTTGATGCCCCTTTACTGGCATCACTGAAGGCGCTGGGGAAACGCCATAACAGTACGCTGTTTATGACCCTCCTGACCGCATGGAGTATCGTACTGAGCCGCCTTAGCGGGCAGGATGATATTGTTATCGGCACCCCTGTTGCTAACCGTCCACACCGTGAGCTTGAAGGGCTGATAGGCTTCTTCGTCAATACGCTGGCTTTACGTATCACCTTCAATAACGATCTGAGTGTAGCTGATTTACTCACTCAAATCCGGGAGCAGTCACTGGCGGCCTATGCCCATCAGGATCTGCCCTTTGAACAGGTGGTGGAAGCGCTGCAACCTGAACGTAGTCTCAGCTACAGCCCGATTTTTCAGGTAATGATGGCCTTAAATAACACTCCGGCTCAAGAGCTCACGCTGCCGGAACTGCAACTCACGCCGATTGAGCAGAAGCATCGGGGTGCGCATTTTGATTTAACTCTATCACTGAACGAAATCGGAACAGGTTTAGCCGGGGATTTAGAATATGCCGCCGACCTGTTCGATCACCCAACTGCTGAGCGTATGGTGGGTTATTTAACCCATGTATTAACTGCAATGGTGATTGATGATAGCCAGCCCGTAAACACACTGCCGATGTTGCCAGATTCAGAGCGGCAACAAGTATTAGTGGATTTCAATGCCACACAGACAGCATTACCGCAAAATGCGCTAATCCATCAGTTAGTTGAAGCGCAGGTGTTACAGCGCCCCGATACTATTGCTATAAGCTACGAGGGGCAGACACTGAGTTATGCTGAACTGAACTGTCATGCCAATCGTCTGGCTCATCACCTGTTGGCACTGGGTATACGCCCGGACGATCCGGTTGCAATCTGTGCCGAACGCAGCCCGGAGCTGATAGTCGGTCTGCTTGCCATCCTGAAAGCAGGTGGTGCCTATGTGCCACTCGATCCGCATTACCCTGCTGAACGGCTGAGCTATATGCTGGAGGACGCCAGACCTGTAGCTCTGCTGACGCAGATAGCATGGTACGACAAACTGGACACCTTTGTGCCTGTCGTTTTGCTGGATAATTTATTGAGTGAGCAGGAAGCACCTCTGGCTGGCTATCCCACTCACAATCCGGATATTCAGACATCAGGTCTGACCTCGCATCATCTGGCTTATATCATTTATACGTCAGGCTCAACGGGCCAGCCTAAAGGTGTGATGATTGAGCACCGTAACGTAATTCGCTTACTTATCAATAATAACATTGCCGATATTACTCCCGATGATTGTGTTGCCCATTGCGCCAATATTTCATTTGATGCAGCAACGTGGGAAGTCTGGTCTGCGCTGGTACATGGTGCCAGACTCCTGCTAATACCGGAAAATACCTTGTTACAACCGGCTTATTTCAGTCAGTGTCTGTCATCAGCAGGTATCACGGCGTTATTTCTTACCACTGCCCTGTTTAACCAATATGCAGACTTACTTGCCCCAACCTTGCCGGGTCTGCGTTATGTTCTGTTTGGCGGCGAACAAGCCGATAGCCGCCCTGCTATTCAGTTATGGGCTGAGCATCCGCCACAACATTTATTGCACATGTACGGGCCAACGGAAGTCACTACTTTTTCCACCGCTTATAAGATCCCCTTTATCGATAGAGGTCATACTGAACGTACTGAAAAAGAAATAAAAATTCCCATTGGTGGCCCGATTGCCAACACTCAGATCTATATTCTTGACGCCGGCAAGCAGCCTGTTCCTCTCGGGGTAACGGGCGAAATTTATATTGCCGGTGAAGGAGTTGCCCGTGGTTATCTTAACCGTCCGCAGCTCACCGCTGAGCACTTTCTGGTGAACCCGTTTTCCTCAGTGCCTGATGCACGAATGTATAAGACCGGCGATCTGGGGCGCTGGCTGCCGGATGGCAATATTGAATACTGTGGTCGTAATGATTTTCAGGTCAAAATACGCGGTTTCCGCATTGAGTTGGGGGAAATTGAAAGCCACCTCTCCCAGTGTCATGGTGTGCAAAAAGCACTGGTTCTCGCCCGTGAAGAAGCCGGTGATGAGAAAACAGGTGCTGAAACAGGAAGTCAGAAACGGCTGATTGCCTATATACAGCCTCAGCCGGGGATGATACCGGAACCGGCAGAATTGCGTCAGCAGCTTGCCAGACACCTTGCTGATTATATGCTGCCCAGTGCTTTTATCATGCTGGATAATTTCCCGCTGACCGCTAACGGAAAAATTGACCGTGATACGCTTCCTGCTCCGGACGCCTCCGCTTTCGCGGTTCGCCACTATGAATCTCCGACAGGGGAAACAGAAACTTCGCTGGCACAAATCTGGCAAAGCCTGCTGGGGTTGGAGCGTGTAGGCCGCTTTGATCACTTTTTTGAGCTGGGCGGTCATTCACTGATGATTGTCAGCCTGATCGAAGAGCTACGCCGCATTGGCTGGCGCCTTGATATCCGCAGCGTATTTTCCACGCCGGTTCTCGCTGATATGGCGCAGGCTCTGCGCCGTGATGCTGACTCTTTTGTTGTGCCTGAGAACCTGATCCCTGAAGATTGCACTGTGATTATTCCTGAAATACTGCCATTGGTGACATTATCTCAGGCTCAGATTGATGCCATTGTCGGAACTGTGTCCGGTGGCGCTGGTAATGTACAGGATATTTATCCGTTATCGCCCTTGCAGGAAGGAATTCTGTTCCACCATCTGATGCAGGCTCAGGGAGATACCTACCTGTTACAGAGTTTGCTGGCTTTTGATAACCGCGAACGCCTTGACCAGTTTTTATCTGCTTTACAACAAGTGATCAACCGTCACGATATCCTGCGCAGCAGTGTTTTCTGGCAAGGACTGGAGCATCCTGTTCAGGTCGTCTGGCGTCAGGCACCACTGGAGATTAACGTCTTCACTCCAGATACGGAAAATAATATTCAGGGACAACTGCTGGCTCACACCGACCCACGCCAGCATCGTATCGATCTGACCCGTTCTCCGTTATTCACTGCTGATATCGCTCATGATACGGCACAAAATGAATGGCTGCTGGTATTACGTTTTCATCATCTGGTCAGCGATCATGTGACACTGGAACTGATTTTCGATGAAATTGCACTTATCTTGCACAAGCAGGAAACTGCCTTGCCTGCCGTATTGCCTTACCGCAATTTTATTGCCCGAACGCTGAGTGAGACTACCTCAGAACACGAAGATTATTTCCGTTCCCGGCTGGCTGATATCGATGCACCCACTGCGCCATTTGGCGTGCTTTCAATACCGAATAACGAAAATCCAGAAGCAGAACAGAATGACTCTATTACGGAAGCACACCTTCCGCTTTCTCCTGAATTATCGGGTTCCATCCGTGCGCTGGCACGGCAACTGAAAGTCAGCCCGAGTGTCCTGTTTCATGTCGCATGGGCGCAAGTACTGGCACAGACCAGCAATCGCGATGATGTAGTTTTTGGTTCCGTTTTGTCAGGCCGTCTGCAAGGCGGAGCTGGAGCTGACCATATACTGGGAATGTTTATCAACACTCTGCCCATTCGGATTTCCCTCGCAGATTGCAGCGTACAGACTGTGGTTCAGGATACTTATCAGGATTTAATCACACTGCTGGAACATGAACAGGCCCCGTTAACACTGGCACAAAGTTGCAGCGGTGTAGAACACGCCATACCACTATTCAGTACCTTGCTGAATTATCGCCACTCTCAGACCAGTGAAGAAAAAACGCCCAAAAACAGTTGGTCAGGTATGCGGGTTATCGCGGCTAAAGAAGGCACTAACTATCCCATCACTCTGTCAGTGGATGATTTAGGCTCAGACTTCCGTTTGTCTGTCCACGCGGTAGCCGGTATCGACCCTGTTCGCATTGCTCACTATCTGCAAACCGCCATCACGGGTTTGGTTGATGCCATGACACATCATCCTCAGCAATTAATTCTGCATATGCCGATTCTGCCGGAAATCGAACGGCAACAGCTGTTGATAGATTTTAACTCGCCTCGTGGTAAAACCGGGCAAGCGGGCTTCCCGCAGGATAAGTTGATCCACCAGCTGTTTGAAGCTCAGGTATTACAACGCCCTGATGCTATTGCGCTGACTTATGAAGATCAGACACTCAGCTATGAGGAACTGAACCAGCGTGCTAACCGGCTGGCACATTATCTGATTGCGCTGGGTGTGCGTCCGGATGATCGAGTGGCAGTTTGTGCCGAACGCAGCCCGGAACTGATCGTCAGCCTGCTCGCTATTCTTAAAGCGGGTGGGGCTTACGTACCCCTTGACCCGAACTATCCGGCTGAACGACTGGCCTATATGCTTGAAGATGCTGCGCCAATTGCCTTGCTGACTCAGGCGCCGTGGCATAACAAACTTAACAGCACCCTACCGGTGATCCTGCTGGACAATGTGTCAGACACCACTGCATTGTTGTCACACCAAAACCCTGATGTTCAGGCCTCGGAATTAACATCCCGCCAACTGGCCTATATCATTTATACGTCGGGATCAACGGGTCAACCAAAAGGCGTCATGGTCGAACACCGGAATGTAGTTTCTCTCGTTATCAACAATGGTTTTACCGATATCGGGCCGGATGACTGCATTGCACATTGTGCCAACGTGTCATTTGATGCGGCAATATGGGAAGTTTGGGCAGGTCTGGCTTATGGGGCACGTATTGTGCTATTTCCGGAAAAAGCCCTATTACAGCCCGATCAATTTGGTCAACGCCTGTCATCAGAGAGAGTGAGTGCACTGCTCCTGACTACGGCGCTATTTAATCAGTATGCCAACCTGATTACACCTGCGTTATCAGGTTTGCGCTATCTCCTGTTCGGAGGGGAGCAGGCAAATCCCCGTACTACCATGCGTTTCCGCGCGAAATATCCTTCACTGCATTTAGTTAATGCCTATGGGCCAACAGAGGCCACAACGATTGCCACTACTTATGAAATACCACTCATGGCAGAAAAAACCCGTGAAGGTGAAATCAACATCCCCATCGGGAAACCCATCGCCAATAGGCAAATCTATATTCTGGACAAACAGCACCAGCCTGTTCCTGTCGGGGTTGCCGGTGAGATTTATATTACGGGTTCCGGCGTTGCCCGTGGTTATCTGAATCGCCCCGAGCTGACTGCGGAACGCTTTATTACTGATCCATTCTCTTCTGATCCTGATGCCCGTATGTACAAAACCGGTGATTTGGGGCGCTGGCGTGCTGATGGCAATATCGATTACCTCGGTCGCACTGATAATCAGATCAAACTGCGTGGTTTTCGCATTGAGCCAAGCGAAATTGAAGCCGGACTGATGCAGTGTCATGGTGTGTGTGAGGCAATTGTCCTGAGTCGCGAAGACGGTGCCGGACAGAAACAACTGGTTGCCTATCTGGTTGCTCAGGATGGCATTGAACTAACTCCGGCTGAACTGCGCCAGCAGCTTTCCCGACACCTTGCCGAGTATATGCTGCCCAGCGCTTTTGTCACGCTTGAATCTTTCCCGCTGACTCCCAATGGCAAACTGGATCGTCAGGCTCTGCCAGCACCTGATATGTCAGCTATTGTGACGCGTCCGTATGAAGCACCGAACGATGAAGAAGAGGCCACATTGGCAAAAATCTGGCAAAGCCTGCTGGGGTTGGAGCGTGTAGGCCGCTTTGATCACTTTTTTGAGCTGGGCGGTCATTCACTGATGGTAGGTCAGCTCGCAACCCGCATTCAGAATGAATTTTTGGTTGAGATCCCCATCGCTTCACTGTTTCTTTCCCCCAGACTGGCGGATCAGGCAGAAATCATTTTCGCAGCACAAAAGGAAGCGGTAGGACAAAACAATATTGACTCCCTTCAGGACACACTGGATTCAATGTCCGCAGAGGAATTAATGGCAATGTTAGGTGGAGAGAGTGACAAATGATAAAGAGCGATATGAATCTTGATGATCTGAAACGGGCTGTTTTGAAAAAGAAACTTAAAGAGCAATTACAAACTCAGCAGCACCAGAAACGACCGCCTGTTCAGCACGCTGATCGTGATCTGCCCCTGCCATTATCTTTTGCACAGCAACGCCTGTGGTTTCTTCATCAGCTCGAACCGGCGACCAGTCTGGCTTATCATATCCCCATGTCACTGCGCCTGACCGGGCAGTTGAATCATCATGCCCTGACAGCCGCCCTCAATCTGCTGGTCGCCCGCCATGAAATTCTTCGTACCCGTTTTATGCTTACCGAAGGCCAGCCATACCAGCATATTGACCCTGCTGACACTGGCTTTAACCTTACTTATCAGGATCTGCGTACGCTGGATTCAGAAACGCATATGCAGCATATTGCCGACATTGCCGCACTTGAAGCCCGGACTCCCTTCGACCTGACACAAGGGCCGCTGATCCGGGGTCAGCTCTTACAATTAGCTGATGACGATCATGTCTTATTATTCACTCAGCACCATATTATTTTTGATGGCTGGTCAATTGGTGTACTGGCACATGAACTGAGCGCCCTTTACCGCATCGAATGCGACCCAGATAATAATGACTCCGATAATAATGACCACGAAAATAATAGTGATACATCACTCCCGCCACTGCCCATTCAGTACGCCGATTATGCGCTCTGGCAGCGGAATTGGTTACAGGGTGATGTTCTTGCGGAACAACGTGATTTCTGGAGCCGTCAGCTTAAAGGTGCGCCGGCTTTACTGTCACTCCCCACCGATCGCCCCCGTCCTGCCAGTCCGGGTTATACCGCCGGACAGGTACCGATTCAGTTTGATGCATCCCTGTCAGAAGCGCTGAAATTATTCGGGCAACGCCATCAGGCTACTCTGTTTATGACGCTGCTGGCAGGCTGGAGTATCGTTCTATCCCGAATGAGCGGGCAGGATGATATCGTTATCGGCACACCGGTCGCCAATCGGCCGGGAAATGAGCTTGAGAGTTTAATTGGGTTCTTCGTCAATACACTGGCGTTGCGGGTCACATTCAGTGAATCCCCGACAGTTGCAGAGTTACTCACGCAAATCCGTGAACGGTCACTTGCTGCCTATGCCCATCAGGAATTGCCCTTCGAGCAGGTGGTAGAAATAGTACAACCCGAGCGTAGCCTGAGTTATAACCCGATCTTTCAGGTTATGCTGGCCCTGAATAATACACCGGCAAAAACATTAACCCTGCCCGGCCTGCAACTGACGCCGGTGGAACAGGTACGTTACAGTACTCATTTCGATCTGACTTTATCGTTGACTGAAACCAAAGCCGGATTATTGGGTGAACTGGAATATGCCACTGATCTGTTCGATGCTGCCACCATTGAACGTATGATCGGTTATCTGAAACAGGTACTGATGGCAATGACAGCAGATGCCATACAACCTGTTGCCAGATTGCCAATGCTGTCCGCTTCAGAGCAACAGCAATTGTTAGTGGAGTTTAATGCAACACAAACGTTTCAAACAGAAAACCCTCAAAATGCTCTCATCCACACGCTTTTTGAAGCTCAGGCAGAACAGCACCCTGATACTACAGCTATCATTCACGGGGATCAGGTAATCAGCTATGCAGAACTGAATCAATACGCCAACCGGCTGGCTCATCATCTGATTGCCCTGGGTGTACGTCCGGATGACCGGGTTGCTATCTGTGTAGATCGGAGTCTGGAAATGGTGGTGGGATTACTGGCTATTCTTAAGGCGGGTGGTGCTTATGTGCCGCTTGACCCGACGTATCCGGCCGAACGACTGGTTTATATGCTCAAAGATTCCGCTCCGGTCGCATTACTGGTTCAGCCGTCAACTTGTCAGGCCATTCATTCCGATACCGTGCCCGCCATCATGCTCGATATCCAGACACCGTTTCTGGAAGAACAACTAGAGCATAATCCAGAGATACCCAGCATAACGGATCAGCATCTGGCTTATATCGTTTACACCTCCGGTTCAACGGGCGTTCCCAAAGGCGTAATGAGCAGCCACCATGCACTGGGTAATCGGCTGTCGTGGTTTGTACGCGATATCGTGACATTCCCGCTTATCACAGCACTGAAAACCAGTATCAGTTTTGTGGATTCGATAACAGAAACTCTGAGTACATTACTGGCGGGAGGACGGCTGGTGGTTTTCGACAACCACGAAGTGAAAGATCCTGCCCGCTTCTGCGCAGGTCTAGAACATTATGGTGTGAATTCACTGGTTGTTGTTCCTTCCTTTTTACAGCTCTTAATACGGGATCGTAATGAACATGCCCTGAAATCAGTCAGGATATTGATTTGCAGCGGAGAACGGCTGGCACCCGAACTGGCACGACAAGTAGTCACAAATTATCCGTGGCTCCGATTGTTCAATTTTTATGGCTCAGCAGAAATTAATGGTGATACAACATGGTATGAATACGATGCAGCGCGTGGTGTGCCGGATGTCTCCGTCATCGGACGCCCAATCGCCAACACCCGCTGCTATATTCTGAATCCTGACAGGCAACTGGTTCCGTCTGGTGTCACTGGCGAAATTTATATTGCCGGAGCCGGAGTGGCTCGTGGATATTTGAATCTTCCGGAACTGACGGCGGAACGTTTCCTTGCCGATCCATTCTCCCCTGCTCCGAATGCGCGTATGTATAAAACCGGTGATCTGGGGCGCTGGTTGTCAGATGGCAACATTGAGTATCTCGGTCGTAATGACTTTCAGGTGAAAATACGGGGTTTTCGTATCGAACCGGGAGAAATCGAAACACAATTAATGCAATGTGATGGTGTACGCGAAGCGGTGGTTATTGCCCACGAAGGAGGTTATGCGGAAAAAACAGGCAACCAGAAACAATTAGTTGCTTATCTGCTGGCTCAGGATGGCATTGAACTGACTCCAGCACAATTACGCCAGCAACTCGCTCAGCATCTTGCTGATTATATGCTGCCCAATGCCTTTGTCATCCTCGATGCCTTTCCGCTGACGCCCAATGGTAAGCTGGATCGTCAGGGGCTTCCTGCTCCAGACCAATCAGCGGTAATCACCCGAAGTTATGAAGCCCCCACAGGCGAAATGGAAATTGCGTTAGCCCGGATCTGGCAGACGTTGCTGGGGCTGGAAAAAGTTGGTCGGCATGATCACTTCTTCGAACTCGGCGGGCATTCCCTGATGATTGTCAGCATGATTGACCAGTTGCACAATATTGGGTTACGACTTGATGTACGGAATGTATTTGCAACTCCTATCCTGAGCGAACTGGCGCAGGCGATTTTAGTCTATCAGCGCGATACTCCGGCTTTTTTAGTCCCCCCTAACCTCATTACCGCAGACTGCACAGAGATTACTCCTGATATGCTGCCACTGGTTTCCCTGTCACAATCAGAGATAGATGCCATTGCCGCAACCATTCCCGGCGGGATCAGCAATATACAGGATATTTACCCACTGGCACCGCTACAGGAAGGAGTTCTGTTCCATCATTTATTACAGACTCAAGGGGATGATTACCTGCTGCAAAGCCTGCTGGCCTTTGACTCCCGTGAACGCCTTGACACCTTTCTGGCCGCATTGCAGCACATCATCGAGCGCCATGATATTCTGCGCACCTCTGCTTACTGGCAGGATCTGGCTCAACCTGTTCAGGTAGTCTGGCGGCGGGCACCACTGCATATTCATCACTTCATACCGACAACTGAAAACGAAGTGCTATCACAGCTAAGTGCTCACACTGACCCGCACCATAATCGCCTCAATCTGAACCTCGCGCCGTTATTCTCTGCTGATATTGCTTATGATGCAGCACAGGATGAATGGCTGCTGTCGCTGCGTTTTCACCATCTGGTCAGCGACCATATGACACTGGAACTGATTTTTGCCGAAATCGCTCAGGTATTGCAGGGGCAGGCGGAATCACTGCCAGTAGCTCTACCCTACCGGGATTTTATCGCCCGAATTTTAAATGTGCCTGTTTCAGTACATGAGGACTATTTCCGTACCCGGCTTGCCGATTTTACTGAACCCACTGCGCCATTTGGCATCGTCAGAATACCAAACGATAACCGTGTTATTCATCAGTCTCATCTATCGGTTGATCCGGCTCTGGCAAAGCATATCCGTACTCAGGCCCGCCATCTGGGTGTCAGCCCCAGTGTACTGTTCCACGTCGCATGGGCTCAGGTGCTGGCTCATACCAGCGGTCATGACGATGTTGTTTTTGGCTCTGTATTGCTGGGCCGTTTACAGGGGATATCCGGGGTTAAGCGCATACTGGGGATGTTTATCAATACCCTGCCAGTCCGGATTTCCCTGACTGATCGCAATTTGCAGAAAACAGCAAGTGTTCAGGAAGTCGTACAGGCCACTTATCGCAATCTGACTCATCTGCTGGAACATGAGCAGGCTCCGCTATCACTGGCACAACAATGCAGTGGCGTGGCTCAGCCGATGCCCCTGTTCAGCGCCTTACTGAATTACCGGCATAGTCAGAGTAATGAAACAGAAACAGTCAGTACAACCTGGGAAGGCATACGGGTTCTGGCAGCGGAAGAACAGACTAACTACCCTGTCACACTCACCGTGGATGACTTAGGCGAAGATTTCCAGTTGAAGGCACAGACCGTAACCGGAATCAATGCTGACCGTATACTCCAGTACCTGCTCACTGCGGTCAGTAGTCTGGCTGATGCTCTGTCTCATAACCCTCAGCAACCAATTTTACCGTTGCCGGTCATTCCGGCTTCGGAGCAACAGCAATTATTGCTGGATTTCAATCAGACTCAGGCTCTTTTCCTGCCAACAGACAGCCCACAAAGCGGGCTTATCCACCAGCTCTTTGAAACCAAAGCCCTGCATCACCCCGATGACATTGCGGTGGTACACGGTCAGCAATCACTCAGTTATGACGAGCTGAATCGCCATGCTAACCGCTTAGCTCATCATTTAATTTCGTTGGGTGTGCGCCCGGATGACCGGGTTGCTATCTGTGTCGAACGGGGTCTGGAAATGGTGGTGGGATTACTGGCTATTCTCAAAGCAGGTGGGGCTTATGTGCCACTTGATCCGGCCTATCCGTCTGAACGACTGGTTTATATGCTCAAAGACTCTGCTCCGGTCGCATTGCTGGTTCAGCTATCGACCTGTCAGGTTATTCACTCCGATGTCCTGCCAAAATCTGCGGGATCTTTGCCGAAAGTCCTGCTCGATATTCAGACGCCGTTTATGGAAGAACAGCCAGAGCACAATCCGGAAATATCCGGTATGACGGATCAGCATCTGGCCTATGTTGTTTACACGTCCGGTTCAACAGGTGTGCCTAAAGGTGTCATGAATAGCCACCATGCCCTGAGTAACCGGCTGTTGTGGTTTGTGGACGATATAGCGACCTTCCCGCTTATCACCGCGCTGAAAACCAGCATCAGCTTTGTGGATTCGATAACAGAAACACTGGGAACATTACTGGCGGGAGGACGGCTGGTGGTTTTCGACAACCATATGGTAAAAGATCCTGCCCGCTTATGTGCTGGTTTACAGCATGCTGAGGTGAATTTACTGGTTGTCGTTCCTTCCTTGTTGAAACTCTTAATACAGGATAGTCATGAGCATACCCTGAAATCAGTCAGGATACTGATTTGCAGCGGAGAACGGCTGGCCCCCGAACTGGCACAGCAGGTAGTGACAAATTATCCGTGGCTCCGATTGTTCAATTTTTATGGTTCATCTGAAATTAATGGTGATGCGACATGGTATGAGTACGATGCTGGGGGTGGCGTACCGGATGTCTCCGTAATCGGGCGTCCAATCGCCAACACCCGCTGCTATATTCTGAACCCTGACAGGCAACTGGTTCCGTTTGGTGTCACTGGCGAAATCTATATCGCCGGTGCCGGATTAGCCCGTGGTTATCTGAATCTTCCGGAACTGACGGCGGAGCGTTTCCTGCCCGACCTCTTTTCTTCCCAACCGAACGAGCTGATGTATAAAACCGGCGATCTGGGTCGCTGGCTGCCGGACGGAAATATCCAGTACCTCGGGCGCAATGATTTTCAGGTTAAGCTGCGTGGTTTCCGCATTGAACTGGGTGAAATTGAAGCGCAGTTATTACAGTGTCACGGCGTACGGGAAGCCGTCGTTCTGGTACGTGAAGATGAACCCAATCAGCAACGTCTGGTGGCTTATCTGCGTTCACATGAAGGAGCTGTACTGATCCCGGCTGAACTGCGCCAGCAGCTTTCTCTGCATCTTGCTGAGTATATGTTGCCCGGTGCTTTTGTCACGTTAGAGACATTCCCACTGACACCGAATGGTAAGCTGGATCGTAAAGCTTTTCCTGCACCGGATAGTACCGCGATGGTGACCCAGAATTACGTGGCTCCGGTTGGTGAAACTGAAATTGTTCTGGCGCAAATCTGGCAGGAACTTCTGGGGCTGGAAAGAGTCGGCCGCTATGACCATTTTTTTGAACTCGGGGGGCATTCACTGCTGGCTGTTCAGCTTGCTGGCCGGATTCGTCAGATGCTGGGGCGTGAGTTACCCATACAGAAGATATTTGACCAGCCAGTGCTGATGGCATTAGCACATACCCTTGCTGATGCGGCAACGACCACACAAGTCATTATCCCCAGTGCTGACAGCAATCAGCTTCTGCCGCTCTCTTTTGCTCAACAACGGCTGTGGTTTCTGGGGCAACTCGATCCGGCTGCCAGCCTCGCCTACCATCTTCCGGCGGCACTGCGTCTTACCGGCTTACTTAATCGGCAGGCACTGACTAGCACACTCAATCATCTGATTGCCCGCCATGAAAGTCTGCGTACCCGTTTTATCTCCATCGACGGGCATCCTTACCAGCATATCGATCCTGCTGGTATGGGTTTTTCCCTGCCCTGCCATGACCTGCGCCAGCTTGATCCGGCTTTACAGCGCAGCCGGGTTGCTGAACTTGTCGAGCTCGAAACCCGGACACCTTTTGATTTTGCGCAGGGCTCTCTGATACGCGGACAGTTAATTCAGCTGGCTGATGACGAGCATATATTGTTACTCACTCTGCATCACATCATTACTGACGGCTGGTCGCTGGGTATACTGGTGCGTGAACTGGGCGATTTTTACCTGTCTGCTCTTGACGGTAGTGATAACCCCTTACTGCCATTGCCTATTCAGTATACCGACTATGCTGTCTGGCAGCGCGATCAACAGCAACAAGTGGCCCTGAATGCACAACGCGACTTCTGGTGTCGCCAGCTTGCTGACATTCCGGCTCTATTGACACTGCCTACTGATTACCCACGTCCGGCAGTACAAACCTATGCCGGCGGGCAGGTTCCTCTCCACCTTGATATCCGCTTACTGACATCGCTTAAGGAATTAGGCCAGCGCCACAGCACCACGCTGTTTATGACCCTTCTGAGCGCATGGAGCATCGTACTTGCCCGCCTGAGCGGACAGGATGATATTGTTATCGGCACGCCGGTTGCCAACCGCCCGCATAAAGAACTGGAAGGTCTGATTGGTTTTTTTGCGAATACACTGGCATTACGTGTCAAATTCAGTCGCGAACTCAAAGTGACAGATTTGCTGGCGCAGGTTCGTGAACAATCGCTTGCTGCCTATGCTAATCAGAACCTGCCGTTCGAGCAGATCGTGGAGGCCTTACAGCCCGAGCGCAGCCTCAGCTACAGCCCGATCTTTCAGGTAATGCTGACGCTGAATAATACACCACCTCAGAAGCTGGTACTGCCCGGTTTACAGCTTTCATCGGTTGAACAGTCTCATCATGGTGCTTATTTTGATTTAACCCTGTCACTGACAGAAACCGAATCTGGTCTGGCAGGAGCTTTAATCTATGCTGCTGATTTGTTTGATCACACCACGGCTGAACGTATTACGGGTTATTTCACTAATATACTGGCAGCGATGGTAAGCAATGAAAACAGAACCATCGCTACCCTGCCGATCATATCGGAACAGGAAAAACGGCAGTTACTGGTGGATTTTAACGCTACACAGGTAAGTTACCCACAAAATGCCTTAATTCATCCGCTGGTTGAGATTCAGGCAGAACAATACCCTGATGCAATCGCAGTAGAATTCGAAGATCAAACCCTGAGTTATGGCGAACTGAATCGCCGTGCCAATCAGCTGGCGCACTATCTGATGACACAAGGTGTTCGCCCTGATACACGTGTAGCAATCTATCTTGAACGCAGCCCGGAGATGGTAGTGGGGTTACTCGCCATTCTTAAGGCCGGCGGTGCTTATGTCCCCCTTGACCCGACTTATCCGGCTGAACGGTTGGCCTATATGCTGCAAGATTCAGCTCCGCTGGTTTTACTCACCCATACAGTTTTACTCACCCGAACAGTTTTACTCACACGAACAGCACTGGCAGAGACATTAAACCCTGCGCCATCCTGTACTATCGTGTTGCTTGATGAACCGCAGTCTTATCTGGCTGGGCAGCCAGATCATAATCCAGATACACAATCAATGGGGTTGAAGCCTCACCATCTGGCTTATGTGATTTATACCTCGGGATCAACCGGATTACCTAAAGGAGTAGAGATGCCACTGATGGTGCTGTCAAATTTACTACAATGGCAGCGTCAGGCTGATTCATGCCTCTCCAGAAACGGTAAAACCCTGCAATTTGCGGCACTGGGATTTGATGTCGCTTTTCAGGAAATCTTCACTACGCTAAGTGAAGGCGGTTGTCTGGTGCTGATTGATGAAACCCTGCGTCGGGAGCCTCTGCAACTCCTGCGACTGATTCAGCAAAAGCAGATTAACCGCATTTTTCTTCCTTTTATTGCGCTTCAGCACCTTGCCGAAGCGGACAGCCATCGCGCAGGCAATAGTCATGAGAGCGATATATCCTGTCTGGCCCATATTATTACTGCCGGTGAACAATTGCGTATCACCCCGACCATCCAGCGTTTTCTGCAACGTGCGGGACATTGTCGGTTACATAATCATTATGGCCCGACGGAAAGTCACGTTGTCACGTCCTATACCTTAGACAAGGAAATTGAACACTGGCCAGTTCTGCCGCCTATCGGGCGCCCGATCGCCAATGCTCAGATCTATATTCTTGATGAATATTGCCGTCCTGTGCCTCTTGGTGTCGCCGGTGAGCTTTATATTACGGGCATAAGCATTGCCCGGGGTTATCTGAATCGTCCGGAGCTTACCGCCGAACGCTTCCTGATTAATCCGTTCTCAACGGAACCTCATACCCGTATGTATAAAACCGGCGATCTTGCCCGTTGGTTACCCGACGGCAATATTGAATATCTCAACCGTAATGATTTTCAGGTGAAAATACGCGGTTTTCGTATCGAGCTGGGTGAAGTTGAGGCTCAGCTGATGCTGTGCCACGGCGTACGGGAAGCTGTCGTTATCGCCCGTGAAGAAGTTGAAAATAACCAGAAACGGCTGGTCGCTTATCTGTGCCCACAGGAAGGCGTGAGTCTGAGCCCTGCTGAATTACGCCAGCAGTTGGCCCGGCATCTTGCGGAATATATGCTGCCCACGGCTTTTGTGATATTAGATGAGCTTCCGTTAACGCCTAACGGCAAACTGGATCGTAAAGCACTCCCTGCTCCGGATTCATCGGCTATTGCTACCCGTGATTATGTGGCTCCGGTTGGTGAAACAGAAATTGTTCTGGCGAAAATCTGGCAAGAGTTACTCGGGCTGGAACAAGTTGGGCGATATGATCACTTTTTTGAGCTGGGTGGGCATTCGCTGCTAGCTGTTCGACTGGCTGCCCGCGTGCGTCAAATGCTGAAACGCGAGTTACCTCTGCAACAATTATTTGCCCAGCCAGTCCTGATGGATTTAGCACAGGCTATTGCTGAGGCTGATACGACCAACCAAACTATGATAGCCGTAGCAGATCGCAGCCAAAGGCTGCCTTTATCCTTTGCACAACAACGGTTATGGTTTCTTGGTCAGCTCGATCCTGCCGCCAGCCTTGCTTATCATCTTCCGGCGGCATTACGCCTGACCGGCAGGCTGCATCATCAGGCGTTATGCTCCGCGCTTGATAATCTTGTAGCCCGTCATGAGGGATTACGCACTCGGTTTGTATCAAATGAAAACCAGCCTTATCAGCATATTGATGCGGCCGATATCGGCTTTGACTTATCCAGCCATGATCTTCGCCTGCTCGATACAGACGAGAAAAACCAGCGGGTTGCCGAAATTGCTGAACGTGAAGCACAAATGCCTTTCGATTTTGCCTGTGGACCACTCATTCGTGGTCAATTGCTGCAACTGGCTGATGAAGAACACATTCTTCTGATCACCTTGCACCATATTATTACCGATGGCTGGTCAATCGGGATACTGGTACGGGAATTAGGGGTTTTCTACCGTGCAGCGCTCAATGGACAGACTGCCGTTTTACCGCCACTCCCCATTCAATACGCTGACTACGCCGTCTGGCAACATCAATTATTACAGGAAACTGTCCTTGCTGAACAACGTGATTTCTGGCGTAAGCAACTTAAAGATGCTCCCGTTTTACTGACACTACCGACTGACCGGCCTCGCCCAAAAGTACAAACCTATGTTGGTAGTCAGGTTGCTTTCCACCTCGATAACCGCGTGTTGTCTTCACTGAAAACCCTTGGAAAGCGTCATAATACGACCCTGTTTATGACCGTACTGGCTGGCTGGGGCATTGTCCTTGCCCGACTCAGTGGTCAGGATGATATTGTCATCGGCACCCCCGTTGCGGGTCGTCCGTACCCTGAACTCGAAGGATTAATGGGTTTCTTTGTCAATACACTGGCATTGCGTATTCAGTTTGATGAAAAACTTAATGTCGCGGATTTACTGGCACAGGTCAGAGAAAGTGCGCTAGCAGCCTTTGCTCATCAGGAATTACCTTTTGAACAGGTGGTGGAAGCCTTACAGCCTGAACGCAGACTCAGCTATAGCCCTGTTTTTCAGGTCATGCTGGCCTTAAATAATACGCCAGCTCAGCAACTGATTTTACCTGAGTTACAGTTCACTCCACTTGAACAGACACAGCACACCACCCATTTTGATTTAATGCTATCACTGGTTGAAACTGAATCTGGCCTGGCAGGCGCACTATCCTATGCCACTGACCTGTTTGATCATTCAACCATTGAGCGTATGGTCGGTTATTTCACAAATATACTGACAGCAATGGCGGCTGATGAAAAGCAAGCGGTTATGACACTACCAATGCTACCAGAATTGGAACAGCAGCAACTATTGGTAGATTTTAATACGACTCAGGCTACTTTCTTCCAAACAGACAATCCGCAAGGTGGCCTGATCCACAAACTGTTTGAAGCTCAGGCAGAACAATTCCCTGATGCGATTGCGGTAGTATTTGACGATCAGGCCATAAGTTACAGTGAACTTAACCGCCGGGCTAATCATCTGGCTCATTATTTGATTGCATCGGGTGTGCGCCCTGATGATCGAGTCGCGGTTTGTCTTGAACGCGGCCCAGAAATGGTTGCTGGCTTACTCGGTATTCTTAAAGCGGGAGGAGCTTACGTTCCGCTTGATCCGGCCTATCCGGCAGAGCGGCTGAAGTATATGCTCAAAAACTCTGCTCCAATAGCCTTGCTGACTCAGTCTGAAATCTATCAGACCATTTCTCTCGATATATTATGCGATTTAGAATCTGCGGATACTCTGCCAATCATCCTTTTAGATATCCAGACACCGTTTATGGATACACAACCAGAACATAATCCGGCAGTATCCGGTATAACAGATCAGCATCTGGCCTATGTTGTTTACACGTCAGGTTCAACAGGGGTTCCTAAAGGTGTCATGAGCAGCCACCAAGCCCTGAGTAACCGGTTATTGTGGTTTGTGAACGACATAGTGACACTTCCGCTTATCACAGCACTGAAAACCAGTATCAGCTTCATTGATTCAATAACAGAGACGCTGAGTACCCTATTAGCAGGAGGGCGACTGGTGGTTTTCGATAACCATGAGGTGAAAGATCCTGCCCGTTTCCTTGCAAACCTACAGCATACTGGTGTGAATTTACTGGTCATCGTTCCTTCCCTGTTGAAGATCTTAATCCAGAATAATGATGAACACATCCTGAAATCTATCAGGATATTGATTTGCAGCGGGGAGCAACTGACACCCGAACTGGCTCGGCAGTTAGTCACTAATTATCCGTGGATCCGGCTGCTTAATTTTTATGGTTCATCTGAAATTAATGGGGATGCGACATGGTATGAGTACGATGCTGCGCGTGTTGTCCCGGATGTTTCCGTAATCGGCCGTCCCATTGCCAATACCCGCTGTTATATTCTTAATCCTGACAGGCAACTGATTCCCGTTGGTGTCATTGGTGAAATCTATATCGCCGGTGCCGGATTGGCCCGTGGTTATTTGAATCAGCCAGACCTGACGGCTGAGCGCTTCCTGCCCGATCCTTTTTCTACCAATCCGAATGAGCGGATGTATAAAACCGGCGATCTCGGGCGCTGGTTGCCGGATAGCAATATCGAATATCTTGGCCGTAATGATTTTCAGGTTAAGCTACGAGGCTTCAGAATTGAGCTCGGTGAAATAGAAACCCGGCTGGCAAAATGTGATGGAGTACGTGAAGCGGTAGTCATTATCCGTGAAAACCCTGTTGATGAACAAACAGGCGGACAAAAACGTCTGGTTGCTTACTTATTACCGCATATGGGCGCTAAGTTAGTCCCGGCTGAACTTCGTCGGCAACTTGCCCAACATCTTGCTGAGTACATGCTACCCAGTGCTTTTGTGACTTTGGAGGCTTTCCCATTAACCCCTAATGGTAAACTTGATCGGCAGGCACTACCTGCTCCTGATTTATCCGCAATGATAGTACATAATTATGCCGCCCCGATAGGCGAAACTGAGATCGCGCTGGCACAGATTTGGCAGGATCTATTGGGACTGAAGCGAGTTGGCCGTTATGACCATTTCTTTAAATTGGGCGGTCACTCATTACTCGCCATACAACTACTAAACCGAATGAAGGAACAGGAAATGGAAGCTCCACTGACCGCTTTGTTTGCTCACCCCACACTATGTGAGCTGGCTACCGCTGTGGATAAACACCTTGCCGTACCAGAATCTCCGTTTGATGCAAACCCAGTACCGTTAAGCCCGTCTGGCTCTTTACCTCCACTATTCCTGATACACGAGACTTCCGGCGATCCGCTGGTTTATTCTCCACTGGCAACGCTACTGCCGGCTGAGCTTCCCGTTTACGCACTACAGGCGCTTGGCATTCATACACTGAAACAGCAACCCACCTCCATTGAAGAACTTGCCGCCTGCCATATTCAGGCAATCCGCCGTATTCAGCCTCAGGGGCCGTATCGTCTGGCTGGCTGGTCTATTGGTGGCCTGATTGCTTATGAAATCGCTCAACAGTTAATCAATGACAATGAAGTCGTGGAATTCCTTGGCATGATTGACACCTATAATTATGTCAATGACGATACTGATAACAATACGCTTAATGAAGACAGGGAAAGTGAAGATAAAACAGCTGTACAAATCGGGTTAATCATTGATTCACTGCGTACTCAGAAGAATATTGATGATGAGCAGGCGCTGGAAGCACTGTACAAACTCAGTAGTCTGGAGCAGGTTATTGATTACTGCATTGAGCATCAATGGGTACCGGCGAATATCACGCAGAACGATATCCTTACACGTACTCATACCGCTGAACTGATCACCCGGCTGGGACAAGACTATGTTCCGCCCAAGTCATCCCTGCCTGTTCATCTCTATGCCGCAGATGAGTCAAACAATCGTGACCGCTGGCATGGCTGGCACGATATCGCCGGGCACCATTCTGTACTCTGCCCCATTGGCGGAACACACTTTTCTATTATGCAGCCTCCTTTCCTTAATCAGATTGCAGATTCAATTACTGAGCAGATACAGGCCGTTCCGGCTTTCGACCCGCGTGTGATCATTCAGCTGGGTTCTAAATCAGTCTCCCCGCTATTCTGTCTGCCCGGAGCTGGAGCCAGCCCGTCCAGCCTGCTTGAACTGGCGTTATCATTCCCATCGCAACTGCCTATTTATGCTTTACAGGCCCGTGGTTTTACTGCTGAGCACAATTATCCGCATACCAGCGTTGAAGGGGCTGCCCGGGCTTACATCCGGACTATTCGTGAGATTCAGCCTCACGGGCCTTATCATCTGTTGGGCCACTCTTTTGGTGGCTGGATCGCCTTTGAAATCGCCTTACAACTACAGGCAGAGGGCGAACAGGTCGCTGACCTCATTCTTGTTGATACAGACGAACCCAACCAACAAGGCTCTATCCATAAGCCTGTCAGCCATACTGAGACGATAATGGAGTTGATTGATATCTACGATATGATCTTAGATCAGCCGCTTTCTCTCACCCGACAGGATTTTGAAAACCTGACACAGAATGAGCAGCACCAGCTTTTACACAATGCCTTAATAAAAGCCGGCCTTTTCCCGGCAAAAACATCAGTATCACTACTGCAAGGGATCATTCGCGTTATGCAGGCTAACCTGAACACCCGCTATATTCCCCGGACACGTTATGAAGGGCTCGTCCATCTGATTAATGCAGAAGATGAAAACCCGGATGAAATAAAAAACCGTGAAACTCAATGGCGCACACATGTTGCAGAACTGGACGCGATGCCTGTGTCCGGCAATCATATGACCATGTTATCCACTCCATCAACCAAACTCTGGGTGGGTAAACTCTGGCAGAAACTGGCAAATACAATCAGGTAAGTCTAAAGAGGCAAACTATGCAGGATTTTCTCAACCCATTTATGACAAATATCGGTGCGCAGGAGTTGTCTGCACTGGAAGCGGACATCACAGATAACCCGGTCAGCTATTGTCATGATAGGTTAAACAGGCCGGTATGCAGCCTTGAAGAGCTGGAAAAACAGTTCTCTTCCGTAAACATACCGGAATGCCCGGTTGATACCGGAATATACACCCGGTATCTGAGCGAAAATGTGCTAAATCAGGTTATGCCTGTTTCCTCACCTGCCTTTGTGGGCCATATGACATCTGCTCTTCCCCTGCACTTACCGGCGCTGGGGAAGATACTGACAGCACTGAACCAAAATGTCGTCAAACTGGAAACTTCCCACGTCCTGACCGCGTTGGAGCGCCAAGTCTTGGGAATGATGCACAAACTCGTCTACAACTGTGATGACAACTTCTATCAAAAATGGCTTCACAATGGTGATCATGCGCTGGCGAGCTTCTGCTCCGGCGGAACGTTGGCTAATCTGACTGCATTATGGGCATGTCGGAATCAGCTTATGCCCGCAGATGGAGATTTTGCCGGACTGACTCGTGAAGGCTTAGCCCGTGGGCTAATCCATTATGGCTATAGCGGACTGGCGATTCTGGTATCAGAACTGGGACACTATTCACTGAAAAAGGCCGTCGATGTACTGGGTCTTGGGCAGGATGCGCTGGTTAAAATCGCCACAGACAAAGACGGGAAAATCTGTATTGACGATCTGCTCATTCAGTTACAGGAACTGCGCCGACGTAATATCAAACCGATGGCGATTGTCGGCATCGCCGGCAGTACCGAAACCGGCTCTATCGACCCGCTGGATGCGCTGGCTGATATCGCTGAACGAGAGCAGTGTCATTTTCACGTCGATGCCGCATGGGGAGGTGCCAGCCTGTTATCAGAACGCTACCGGCACTTATTCAAGGGTATCGAGCGTGCAGATAGCGTAACTATTGATGCACATAAACAAATGTACGTCCCAATGGGATCAGGCATGGTGCTATTCCGTCAGCCCACTATGGCCGATGCTATTGAGCAACATGCTAATTACATCTTGCGCAAGGGATCAAAAGATCTGGGCAGACATACTCTGGAAGGTTCACGTAGCGCGATGTCGCTGATGCTGCATAGTAACCTTCACCTGCTTGGGCGACAGGGAATGGCAGCTCTGATAGATGCCGGCATTGAGAAAGCACATCAGTTTGCGGACTTCATTCACCAACAGGAAGATTTCGAACTAATCAGCAAGCCGCAGCTTTGTCTGTTGACTTACCGTTATGCCCCACCCGTTGCAATTAAACTGATGCGTGAGGGTTCTGAGCAAATACGACAAAAAGTGCAGGATATGCTTAATGCCCTCAATCAGAATATCCAGACCATGCAGCGCTCTGCCGGAAAAACATTTGTTTCACGTACCAGTATTAAACCTGCGCAATGGGATAAACAACCAACGACTGTTTTTCGCGTTGTGCTGGCAAATCCACTGACAACGCCGGAAATACTAGAGGATATGATTAAAGAACAGCGCCAACTGGCAAGGCAAAGTGAGTTCTGGGAGGATTTACAAGCTTTGCTGAGTTCAGAGTGAAATAGGTTCTGAAAGAGGGGGCATCATGAGTCGATACGGGACTGACTAAGCAGCTTCGATATTGGAGCAGCCGATAATATATTGTACATTTATCGGCCTTCAATAAAGATTATCGCCCTGACAATCAAGGCCAGTGACTGACCGATAAAACAGAGGGATATGTTGTGGCAAAAAAAGAAAAACAGCCTAACCATGATGCGTTATTCAAGCATTTTTTAACACAACCTGAAACAGCCAAGGAATTTCTATCCCTTTATCTGCCAAGTGAGATTCAGTCTTTGTGTGATTTAACCACACTGAAACTGGAACCCGGTAGTTTTGTCGATCGGCATTTACGCCAACTGCACAGTGATGTGCTGTATTCCGTTGAGACAACGCAGGGGGACGGTTATATTTATTGCCTGATTGAGCATCAATCCACACCTGACCCCTTAATGGCCTGGCGGTTGATATATTATTCGATGTCAGCCATGGCCGCTCACCTGAAAAAAGGGCATACTGAACTGCCTTTAGTGGTTCCTTTGCTATTTTATCATGGTGAGGTTCGGCCATATCCTTACTCAAACCGGTGGCTGGATTGTTTCACACTCCCCGAACAGGCTGCTCGCTTATATCACCAAGCGTTTCCACTGGTAGATATCACTGCGTTTAGCGATGAAGAAATCCTGACGCATAAAAGCATTGCCTTAATGGAGTTGGTGCAAAAACACATTCGTTGTCGGGATATGCTGGAGTGGATCCCCCAATTGGTGGCCTTATTGAATGCAGGTTATAATACGGTGAACAACGCAATGTTGTGTTAAGCTATATTTTACTGAATGGGCATACTCTGGATATCTCACAATTTGTCCATCAACTCATTGAACAATCTCCGGAGCATAAAACGATGTTGATGACTATTGCAGAACAGCTTGAGCAAAAAGGGCGCGAGCAGGGTAGAACAGAAGGTCGAGCGGAAGGTAAGGCAGAAGGCAAACTAGAAACCGCTCGCGCTCTATTACAGCATGGTGTCAGTCTGGATATTATAGCCACCAGTACTGGACTGAGCCGGGAAGAAATTGAAGCGTTAAAACATTAAATTCATCTCCCTCTTTCATAGCAAAATGCCGATATTCAAAATCGGCATTTTTGTTTTAATCTAAAAAAATTGTTGTTTTTCATTACTAAATAGCTTAAAAATTGGCATGTCTCTTTATGATATAAATATAGCTTAATAATTAACTTGAGTAATATCATAAATAAAAGTTTCTACTTGTAGTAGTTCAGACTTAATCTGAACTATCACAATATATACATTTTGTTTTCTTAAGTTTATATTTATTATATTCACGCTCCTCCGTATATACTAAATTTAAACTATCTTCTGCTAATTTAGCACCCATAATAATTTCTCTTTTCTGACCATAAGAATCATGAGGACTATTAAAGGCGACCCCCTTTTCTGCAAACATCGGCATTAATTTTGTTTCATGATTTATATCACTAAAAATTGTGACATCTTTAGTTTCCTCCCCAACAGCTTCCTTGACAACACCTTTATTCTCAATTAGAAATTCTTTTATCGCCGATGCTTTATCCTCTTGCCTAAAACTCCCACCCCCATGATTGTTATTTTTATTTTCGATAATTGGTATCTTTTTTTTCACCTTAAAAGTATGAAGATAAACCTTTCCACTTCCTGATGTTTCTCCTTTTTTTTCTCCTGTAGGAAGAAAGTCTGAATCGTATCCTTCAGATATTTTTTTATCAAATGCAAAATATTGCCCAGCCCAATCATCTTGAGAATTTTCTGATGATGCAGCTATTGAAAAATCAATTTTTTCATATCTACTTGATTTAAATAACTCCGTGCCCACTTCTAGATAACTTTTAATCAATTCACCTGAGTTAATTTTAAGTGCTTTTTCCGCTAATTGCACTGGCGTCGATTTATCCGAAACAATGTTAGATTCTTTATTTTTTTGATCTTCTAATAATTTATTCTTTTCATTTCCAATGGCATTCTCTTCATTACCAGATAAAGAATCTTCCTCAAATTGATCATTTAAGCCAACAAGGCCTCTCCTTACTGATTTTTTTTCTTCTATTTCTACCTTATACATTATTTATTTCCTCACTTATTGTATATCCTTTAAATTTAAGATATAGGTTTCAAATCTGTTGAAAAAACAAATAATTTTCCGTTTTATTTTTCATTCGTGATTTTTGTTAGTTTTGATGAAGATACAATTCTCTATTTTGCAAGTTTCCTTACTCTTTCATTAATACTTATTATTAATTTTTCTATTTTTCCTTTTTTATCAATCAGCATGGGAAGATCTACCTCATCATATTTTACTATATTCTTTAATGCTGGCATTGGAGTCAATACCTTCCGTGCTACTGACCGAAGTTGATTTTTAAACCCCGTAAGTCTCATTTTATGATCTTTATACTTTTCGTTTAGAAATTTCTCTGCATAAGGATAGTTTTCATTTATATTTTCACGTAATTTATTTGTGAAATTCAATATTTTTTCAACTTTATTTTTTTCTATTTTTTTCATTGCCCTATATTGTGAAATTGCCAGATTAATTAATTCATATATAGGTATAAATTCAGACAAGCTATTAACCATTTTCTTCACTAACTCCAAACCAAATTCCTCCTTAACATTATTTTTATTAATTTTATCTTTTTTAATAAAATCATTAAAAAGCTTTATTATTAAATTTGTATCATAATTATTAAGTTCGGATATTACCTTGCTTGTTTTAGGATAAGAATCAACAAATTTTAAATGATCATCAATTTTTTTCGTGATCCCATCGACAGCTAAATTAAGTATAATCCCCAGACCTGATACGCTTACAGGGCCTGTTATCGCACCTACCACAGTTTTTCCTGTTTTATTTAAAATAGAAGTTACAACTTTTCCACCAAAATTAATAGCACTATTACGCTTAGACTTAGGCGAGGAATTTTGTAAAGACTCCATTAGCTCTAATGCTCTATCTATTCTCTCTAAATATGGCAAGGCAATATTCATATAATTATAATAAAGTGAAGTTCCATTTTGTAATTCATCAGAATCCAGATGTTCATATTCAGAATTTTCATATTCGTCTTCAGATTCATCTTCATACTCATCATCCGATATAGATTCATTATCAGATTTTTCTTGTATTAACGATTTTATTCTTTCTTCATCCGATGTTTTCATTTTAGGCATACTATGCCTCCTTTTATATAAATCACTTTACATAAATAGCATTTAATATAATTTTTAATTTTACTTAAAATAAGTGTTTTTATCTAAAACCATCTAAATCCATTACATCATTATTTTTTTCTCTATAAATATTATAGGTGGATTGTTTTTTATTTTTGTAGTCAACTTCGATATCTTTAAGTTGCTCATAGAGGGAAAATATTTTATTGTACAACCGTTCTCCTTCTTCCGTTAGAACTAATCCCTGACTTTTTCTGACAAAGAGTTTAACGCCTAATGAAAATTCCAGTTTTTTTAAACTTCGACTAATGGGAGATTGTGTAATAAATAATTCCTTTGATGCCTTATTAATTGATTTATTTCTAGCCACCGCCATGAAATTTTCTAAATCTTTTGAAATAAACACATCAGCTCCTTTTTACAAAAATAAGTTTTATCCACTGATACCATCAAATAATTGATGCATTATTTTCTGAGGATGATACCCAGCATATATTGGTTCTTTTTCTTATTTATATTAATTACTCAAGACATAACACCCCAGTTTTAATAATTTAAAGTTGATCACGCTCAAGTGATAACTTTTTCTTAATCATTTTAATACGAATACCATAATTATCTATTATGGTAATAACACTATTTTCTTTTTCCCAATTATTAAATATCATCTCAATTTCATCCAGATATTTATGATAGGTAATACCTGATACAGATAAAGAGAGGTCAATTTCTGTTGGTTTTTCAGGAACCATTACTTCGTTTACAACTGAAAAATTAATTTTACTTACTGCCAGACTAATATTTTCCTGACTTTCATTATTTGCCACAGATGATTTTTGTAATTCTGTAATCAGAATCTTCCTCAACTCAATAATAATCCGTTCATGGCTGATTGGAGCGATTTGTTCTAATGTGGTAGAAATATTAGATACCGCGGGCACATTATCTAAACCATCAGTGAGATGAACAGGTATTGTCACTGAATAATTCAGTGACAACCGTGGGCGATTTCCCAATGATTGCCAAAAATGCCCTAAGCTGTTCAGGCTTTCTTTTGGTGGCACAATTTGAGCATAAGAGCCAGAAATATCTGGCAATTTTCGGTTATTAATCAAAGCATTTAAGACTTGTGACATAACTTGTATTGCCTGATTACCCGGTTGACTTTCTGGGCTATAAGGATCGCTTTTAAATTCGTTCGCTCCCCAGTAAGTAATCAGATAATTACATTTAATATTAATCCAGCCCGGTAACAATGTTTTTGAAGCAGCCTTAAATACTCTGGATTCTGCTGAACGAAGCTGTAGATCTTCATGGATATCATAGAGAAAAACACTCACTACGGGATCGGAATGCGGGACATTTAATTCAGGAAGATCAAAAATAATTGAGACATTTTTCAAATATCTCTCTAAGACGCTCTTTATTGATTTATTAACTTCAATGATAGGATAATTTTCTGGCATAATTCAAAATCCTCTGAAAAAAATTAATACAATAATTCTGCAATAATAAATATGAACCGTTATTTAAATTTTATTATTGCTATAACATTCAGAAAGTTAATCTACCTACTTTAGCTAATTCTCGCGCCAATGCGATTTCAATATTCGCATTATTAACCTCATTCTGACCATTCTTTTTAGCAAAAAATGAGGACAATAAAGCAATATTTCGAATATTTGCTCCTGTAATGCTGATTTTTTGGGCTAATTTATTGAAATCTACATCTGCGGCAATACTTATATTCTTTGGCCAGATAGCCTGCCACATTTTCCTACGGATGATTTCATCCGGATAAGTGAAACGAGTAATAAATGTAAAACGACGATTAAAGGCGCTGTCCAGATGGTTGCGGTTATTGGTGGATAAAATAACCAATCCCGGAAAGTTTTCCAGTCGTTGCAGTAAATAAGAGACTTCAATATTGGCATGTCTGTCTTGGGCATCTTTGGTTTCACTACGTTTACCAAAGAGCGCATCTGCCTCATCAAAGAATAAAATTCCGGCATCCTGTTCCGCCAAATCGAAAATACGGGATAAATTTTTCTCAGTCTCCCCAACGTATTTATTTACAACAGTAGACAAATCTACTTTTATTAAGTCCACGCCAATACAATTGGCAATCACCTCTGCTGCCATTGTTTTTCCGGTACCGGAATCACCATAAAATAAGGCACTGATACCAGTGCCATAGCCAATTTTAGCTTTAAATTCTGTTGTTAAAACTTGTTCCCGGTAGGTAATCGCTGTCAATATTTCTTGTATTTGCTGCTCAATATCAGCAGATACCAATAAATCCTTTAATGAACGTTTAGGGATAATACGTTGTGCCAGTTGGCCAAAATTTTGTTGAGCCCGTAAATTAAATGCCTTGCGAATATCCGAGTGTTGCAATACGTCCAAAGGATCTCGCTGTTGCTGGTAAAATCGTGCTTCTTGCAAAATCAATGGCAAGGTTTGTGGATCAAATGTGTAACTTTGGCTTAAAGCAGTTACATCAATATCACTTACACCGTGGTTAATTAAATACTCAGCCAATAAACTGACTTTTTGCTCTGAGGTAAAAGTAGGCATCTCAATCACTACGGCTGATAATTTATCCAGCCAGACCAGTGAGGAAGACGACTCTATCAGGCAGATAACTCTTAATTCAGGTTGGTGTAATAAGGTGGCTAGAGGTGCCAGCAGCGGCTTATTCTCTTCGGCAAATGAGCTAAAATTTTGCAGTAATAAGCAAGCACCACGCAGACGAATTTCGCGCAAGATGAGTTTTATACGGGAAAGCAGTACCTTATCGTCATTATCAGCCAGTTTAGCGATATCCACTATCAGTGTTTGCCGCCCTTCAGACTCCATAATATTGGCAATTACCTGTACTTTGGCACTATTGCTTATTCCCTTCAATAAGACAATGGAACGGATATCATTATGGTCAGATAGCAAAACATTACTGAGTGACTGTTTTAATTGGACAGGATAATAGCTATTTTCAGTAGGAATTAACCATTCAGCATAATATTCCAAATCAGGCGCAATATATTGGTTGCCTAGTAAAAAGTGGTACACGCTATTATCTGTGATAAAAGATGTCTGAAGCCAAGACAATGTTTTCTTACGGTTGTTAATAGATATTAACTGACAATTAATTAAAGGGGCCTGATGTAAAAAACTTGCTTGTTGTGCGTGCTTATCCTGCACTGAGTGACAAAAAATCTCCAGCGCCAGTACAAAAGAAGGCAGTTGAGATGATTGATCCCTTTGAATTGCAGCAAACAACTGATAATAGCGGCTATCAAATTGTGGCAGTAAACCTAACAGCAAAACATCTCTTTCAAAATCAGTGAGTTCAAAACGTTCAATCAGATCAGTTAATCGGGAAGCGACAGGCGTGATAGTTTGCTCTATGGTCAGGTTCTCGCCATCAAGCCAGTGAGGTTTACCTAATGGATTATCCAGTCTGGCGATAACGTCTTCTTCGCTTAACAGAAAATCATCAAAGGGATCATCGTGCAGAGCACTTATATAATGAAAATGGGATTGAAGAATAAGATCGATGCGTTCCAATTGGCTAAATAAAAACGCTGAATGGCAGTCATTGCTTTTCTGAGCTGGATTAGAAAAGATCGGCGTTATATTCATAGTGTTTTACTCAAGTTAGTTTCTTCTTCGGATCAATCTATAGCCACTCTATTGTTATAGGATTCTTTAACCAGCTAAAACTGGCAATATTCATTGGCCACAACCATTCACTCAATAGAGCATCATAAATTTCAGATTTAATCTGGATATTGATTAAACCATTCAGCTCGCTGACTTCTCCGCCTCGTTGTAGAAATAAATATCGGGCATCATTTATTCCCATTTTTTTCCAACCCGGCAGTTGTTGAATAATTTTTTCCAACCACTGGCTGATGGCTATTTGTTGTTCCGGTTTTGGAGTATGCCATCGCGCGTTATCCTGTATAGATAAGCCACAAAGCAATTTATTGAGGGTTAATCGCCATTCCGGTATTTCGTCTTCCGACCAAATCAGCCAATCAAGTAAACAGACTGCCTCTCTTTGTGCTTCAGGGGTAATAAATTGGTTTTGATCTAATAAGCCAAAGGTACGAAAAAATGTGGGAAGTAATGGCCATAAGACTATACAACCAGCATTGGTGACGGATAAAACGGATTGCGCCAATAACGTTGGAGGGGCGTTATTTGATTGTGAAAGTAACGTTTCAGAAGATTTACCTTTTTGCGATAATAACGTCGTCGGAGCTTTATTTAATTGTGATAATAATGCCGGAGAATCTTTATCTGATTGTGAAAGTAATGTTTCAGTGGATTTACCTGATTGCGATAATAACGTCGTCGGAGCTTTATTTAATTGTAAAAATAATTGCCCTACTTTTGTCTGCATATCATTTTTATCGTACTCAGGTTTCAATGAATGCTGGTTATCTTGAGAAATATGATCTGTTGATGTTGAATTGTTTAATATGCCCCCTGTTTTTGTAGGCTGCTTAATATCAGTATTGAACGTTTGATGATAAAGATAATTCTTTGCCGCGATACTCAATTTTTCTGCTGCCATTGCTGCCCTGGGGATTGTCTGCACGGATGAGTTAATATCGGATATTATTGTTTTACTGAATAACCGGGAAAGCCTATCAAGCAGTTCCGGGTGGCAAATTTGAATCAGGCGGTTACGAGCCGCAGGTTGTAAACAATGTTTGGCTAACATCGGTAGCCAATGTTGTGGCTTATGAATAATCTGTTGCCAAACATCATTATCAACATGCGCCATATTTGTAGCGTAATGCCCATTTTTATCAGATAACCAACTGCCTTTGTGTAAGTAATAATCTATTTCTTTTATCAATGAAGACTCATAAAAAATACTATCAGTCATGTTATTGGCTGTTTTTTGGGACTGTTTTTTATGGTAATGACTTAATGAAAGAGAAGCATTATCATTTTTATGATCAGCATATTTAACCATAGTTTCTTTTATTGAAGAAAAGGAATGTATTTTCTTACTCATATTATGTTCTACAGAATGGCCATATTTTTTTAGTATTTTTTTCAATTCTCTCTCTAACCTTCTGGGAATCTCTGTCTCGAATAAAGTAATATCAATGCTGCCTAAATTTACTGTTAACTTTTCTATGAATAAATTATCATTCCCAACATGTTCTAATTTTTCAATATTCTCTTTAATAACAAAAGATAACTCCTTATGAAATAGAATAGAGAGTCTATCCATTATTTCTTTACCATCATAACCTAAAGATTCAATAGAAATAATTGTTTTATATATTATATTGCTTTTTCCGTTAATCAATAAAGTCATTCTTTAATTACGACTCCATAAATAGAATAAGTTTTCATTAATTATACGCAATGAATTTCAAAATGCGTCGCGGCGGCAAGGGAGCCCCAGGATCATAGATAACTATGTGACTGGGGTGAGCGAGCCTAGCCAACAAAGAGGCAACTTGAAAGAGGAAGCGTATAGCAATGAATATCGATCAATACTTATTTCTGTTAATTTTAATTAAGGAAACATCACTATTTTTTCATAATAAAAGCAAGAATATAATACGGTACGGTAACATTATTATCATGAGAATGTGCACCTTGATTAGTTAGATTGATATCATGAGAATGTGCTTCTCCTTCACCACTTTCCCACGTATAAGGTGAATATGTGGGTTTTGTTATTTCAGCTTGTACTTCTCCAACAGGAACAAAAACTTTGTCCTTTTCATATTTTTCATTTCCATTTAGCCCAAAATAATTATACTTATAGGTTTCTCCTTGCATATGATGATGTTTAGCATTTTCCTGTTCAGTTAATTTATGCCCTTCCGTTTTTCCTTTTATATTCACAGTTTGGCTTTCTGATTCGAACGTAAATTTTTTACTGTCCTTATCACCTGAAAATGTATTTGAGGACTGTCCTTCAATGTCAGCCAATACACCTCCCATAATAAATCTATTAACAAGATCGGGAGTACCATTATTACCATCACATAGCACCCAACCTTCTGGAATAACTTTTCCAGAAAACATCATAATCATTCCTTGAGGAAGTACTTCATTAAGATCAACGCTAATACCGTTTGAATCAACAGTAATACCATTACCAAGACCTACAGATAAAACATCGTCTTTTAATATTACTGGCGCGAATTTTTTATCTTTCGAACTGGAAGGTTCTGCTATCTTTAAGTTAAGCCGCCCTTCATCATCCAGTTTTAATCCCGTTCCCGGTCCTTGGCTATTTTCCGACTGATCGGGTGACTGACCACAAGCTTTACGCCCAATATCAGCAATATTAATTAAATTCCAAAAATCAACTTGCAAAGGAATACTTTGTTCTTTAAATTTGTTCTGTAATTCTTCTATTTTAGGCCCAATAACTTCAGCGTTGGATAACATTGGCTGTTTTTTTTCTCTTTCATCATTACGAATTTCTTTCATGGCTAACTCCATAAAATTAATTTATTTTTATTTAGTTATTCGGTGTTTTTATTTATCCAATTTGGGAACATAAAATAATTCGTTATCTATTATTATATTCTTATTCCATTTATCACCATTTTCACCAACAACTTGTTTTCTTTGTTCTGATGTAGCAATACGCATTGTACCTATACCTTCCAAAGCAGAAGGCAATCTACCCAGTGTCAGACTTTTAAGAATAGAATAGGCGGCCTCACCTAAAGGAGTACCATTATTTTGCCAACGCTGATAATTAATACCGAAATTCTCAAATTCCTCTGATCCCATCCAATGAATAATCATAGAAACATGGGCCGGAAATTCACTGAGGATTGTTCTTTTAACCCAATCTTCCAATTGGTAGGGATCAACTTTATAAGATTTATTATTCAATTTACTTATTAACCCATAGTTGACTACTACGCTAATAACAAATGAAAAACGGTCAGAGTTCTCATAGTCTTTATCTGAAAAATACCAATGATATCGCCAAGCGTCTTTTTTAGGAGGGAATGCTGATATGGAACCGCCCTGACGTTCAATAATCATCGTGCCTTTAATACGATCAAAACTGACAACTTTTGCATACAGCACTGCGGGCACTTCTTCTTTAGAATCAGCATCTGCAGATTTGGAAGCGGAATTTTTAGATGCCAAACTAATTTGTTTAGTCAGGGTAATTTCATAACCCTCTTTAATCAGCGATGGAAAGGGAGTTTGCGCTGTACGGGTCAGACGCTTTTGTGTTTCAGGTAAAGGCTTACCGTTTAAAGTTTGATCATCATCGTAAGCCAGACGATAATCCATATCTTCCATCCAAATTTCGCTATTTTCCCAGCGCAGTTTGCTCTCTCCTGCGGCTGTTATAATCTGTTTTAGATCGCGTTGCAGTTGTACACTATTTGCGATATCCAGCCAAAACTTATCTCCCTCGGTTTTGACTATTACCTGCCCGCGTATTGTTAATAGCTTTCTGCCCTGCTCGTCTCCGTCTCCATAGATGAGTAAGTTGATCAATTGCCCTTGCGCCAGTTGACCATCAATTTCCTGTTGCTCAATCACGACATAATGTTTACCGGTTTGGGCGTCTTTTTCTTCCGTTACCGATTTTGGTACCTGCTCATCGTCAAACTGCTTATTGGGTTTAATCGGCAGTAATGCTCTATGCTCTACCAGATAAAAAGGCAATTTTCTCAGATCAGGTTTGGGTTTAAAAATTTCACCGCTCAATCCCAGACGGGCAGCAATGCGTTTTTGTAATGATGATATCTGGTCAATTCGGACATTAGCACGGTGGTAAACGAGTGTTGGTTGTTCAGCCAGATAGCCCTGTTGCACGGTAATAAAATCATCAATGGAAGTGCTGAAGGTACGCGGGGCACGTTGTGTACCAAAATAGCCGAGCAAGTAATTAATAATCTCTAATTCGTGCGTGTTATCGTGCGAGTATTTTTTTAACAACGCTTTTAATTCAGACTCATAATTTTTATGAGCTTGATCACTGGCAGAATCCGGCTTAAATGGCCATTGATTACCCCATACTTCATTGCCTTTGCGTTTAAAAGCCAATAACTGGGGCAACATGGTGATCTGTTTGCAGCCAGAGGCTAATAGTTGTTCAAATGGCAGCATAAACTGGTGAAGTAACAATAGCCGTTGGGCATGTTTACTCTCAACTCTCTCAGGTAAAGACTGCTGTAATTCATAACAAGCAGGTAAGGTATTGCTGACAGGGTAATAATGCCCCACCTTCCGATGTCGGCCATAAGGCAGTACTACCGGTTTACTCTGAATCAAAGGCAAATTAGGTAGATGAGTTAGAATGTCGCTTTTCTCAATCATAACCCTAATCCCTCCTTTGGCGGTCACTTTCAGCGGGCCATCAGTTTTTACTAATTCACAGAGTGGGTCTTCTCCCCAAAGGCGAGGATAGTAGCCTTCTTTAATCATCCATGACCAACTATCCTGTTTAACAGGTGTAATTAGTTTTTTATTGAAATCATTCTTCAACTGAAAACGATTTATCTTCTGAACACCTTTAATTTCAAGTAGCTGATTCACCAGACAACTAAGATTGAGAGAAAGGGATTGTGTATAATTACGGTCGGGCGGTAATTCAGGTATCCAGCCATGTTTCAATCGTGGCCCTTCGAATATTTCACTATTATGCATTCCGGCATCTTGCAACGTCTCTGTATCATAACGGTGTGCCTCAGGCATCACATATTGTTCTGCCGTGCTATAAATAGCAGCAACAATACCTGCAATCTCTGTTTCATGTACATCGTTACCCAGTTCAATATCCAGTTGCAGCTGAAAATTAACCGGTTGTACCCAGATTATCTTACTGACTGCTTCACCAATATTGCGATTTTGAGTTAAAAATGCCTTCAATTGTTGAATAGCAATGGCCTGATTCTTTTCCGTATAACGGGTTGGTTCCAGATAAAGCCAGTAATTTCCCCGTAAATGAAATTCTTTTATTGTCTCTTGCTCTTGCTCTTGCTCTTGCTCTTGCTCTTGCTCTTGCTCTTGCTCTTGCTTTACAAAGCTATATTCTCTTGTTTCCGGATTATACCAATAGGTAAAATCTCCCGGTTTAGTCACCAATTGCACATTACGGAATAAAAAATCCTCCTTATTCTCTCCTGATACCTCTTTTTTCCAATCACTACTATGCAGATCCAATAACGCTCTCCGATAGTCATCAAGAGTAATTGGCCCACAAGTCAGCATGTTATCCGGGCTAAATTCAGAAGGGAAAATTCCCCCGTGCTTATCCTGTTTATCTGGTGCTGGTGTCAGTAAATCTTGCAGAGGAAGAGTATGACGATAAGATAAGTCGGATACAGCATAACTAAACCCTTCCAGAAAGGTGATACCGGGATCGTGTTCTGCTGTATCGCTCCACACTTTTCCGGCTTGTTGTTCAACTACCTGATGAGCTTGTTCCAACAGAGTATCAAAGTGAATATCGTCTTTTACGCTATGAAACAGTAAATCTTGATCATTCATGGCTATTTCCTCGCTTGCCTGATTATCTGTTGGTTTTATCCCAGACTAAAATTAACACCTCATTCTCTTTGGCTTCGATTGATTCAGTGTTGTTACAAGCTTTATCTTTGTCTGAATCTTTTCGGCACAGGGTCAAACTGGTCACTCTCTCAACCAGAGGTTGTTGCTGAATGGTTGCCAGTAATTGGTAATAGTTAATGCTATTATGGAGTACCACTGGTTGTTGCTTATCGATGCTCCACGGCATATATGCAGCCCTGAGATACAGTTGTAATTGGCGATAGCCAAAATCACGGTTCACATCGAGTTTAAAAATCACCTCATAGTGAATAATTACATCAATATATTGAGGGTTCAGGATATTAATCTGAGCCCAGGGAGAGTCTTTTTGTTGTAACCACTCTGCCATTTCTTGTCGACGTGCAGTGTTAAGCTCTGGACGTAAAGGATCATCACTGTCACTGTATCGGTTATCCGGAATGATTGTCAGTGGTTGTATTTTTAATGCAGATATTCGGGTCAGTTCATCATTATGAGGATATTTAACATCAAAAATACTGGCATAACGCTCTTTCAGTAGTTTTGTTATATCACCCCAGGTTAAAGCGCGGTTACGATGAGACAGGCGTTGGGCGACACGTTCAAAAAATGCGTCGTAAGATTCTGCAATACGACCTCCCCATGACGCCCAGGGTTGCTTGATTGAAGTTACGGTAAGGATAGTATCAACCGGGTGCTGAATGCTTCCTGCCGGTAATGGCGTTAAAAAGTGGCTGCTACTGATATTGTTAACATTCACTAATGTTGCAGTCATGGCGTTATTAATCAGACCATATAGCCACGGTTTTTCCTCCTGCGTATCATACTGTGGAGGGATGAACATAATTTCCGCCTTTATCCAATAGCGTCCCATTGGCATTAATGTTGCCTGACTGGATGCATCAGAGGGTAATATCACCTGCCAAGTACCATCCCGATAAAGTCTCTCAGTTTCATCGTGAACCCAGCTATTCAATTCAACCCATTTATTTTCTTGGCTAAGATAAAACCAGAAAATTGCGGTAGGTTGCAGCGGTGACTTTAACTTCCAATATAGTGATAAGGTTTGCCCCGGTTTTATATCAGTAATACCAAGATATAAATCATAGAAACGATATGATTCATCATACTCTCTCAGCGATACTCCTTTATCACTGTAGCCAAAGGGGGTCAGATGATAGGTCTTGAATAATGTTTTATCCACGGAGTTGCTTAGTACATTGAGAGTTTCCACATCAGGTAATGGGTCGCTGTCTTTTCCCTGTAACCTAAGTACAGGCTCATTGAAAACAAGGTTATCCAAATCCTTTGGCGCACTGACTGCCGGATCTTTATCTACCAACATCAGAGTAATTTCTTTTTCTTTTCCTGTAACACTTAAAATCAGCCATTTATTACCACTGCTGATTTGTGCCTCAATATTTTGGTTCGTAATTGTTTCTTTAAAAGTAATGGTTATTTTTCTTTCACCATCTTTCATATCCATAAATTGCCCAGAGGTGATGAGTATTCCACCTCGCACAAGTTTATCCAGAACTGTTTCACTGAATAACCTTATTCCCTTTGATGGCAATGATGATTGTGCTTGTGAATCCCAGGGAGCAGCAGTAACCCATTGCGATTTTTCTTTTCGGCGTAACCAGTACAAATCACTCAGATAACCACGGTTTGCCAATAAATCAGCATCCAGCTCGTATTGCAAGGTATTACCTTGTTCATCTTGCCCTGCTTCAAATAAAGTACCTTTAATAATGAGTTGCTCTGTCGCAGTTGTATTCAATTCTACAGATAAAGCAACCTGATCAGGTTGTGCAGGACGGAAAGATATTCCCAATAGTACCTGATAATAAAGCGAGCGATGAATACCTGGTAACGTATTGAATAAGGCAATGGGTGTTTCCAATAATTGCAGTATTGCTAATAAAAATGCCTGTTGAGGTAATAATTCCCCATCAGCTTCTTTTTCTCCCTGATATAATTCGGCAAGTTTCTCTGACGTATTATCCGCCATAAAGAAAAAATCATTCCAATGTTTATTTTCTTTATTTGCAGAGTTTCCATTGAATGGAATTATTTTGGCGTATTCTTCGATATATTTTAGTAATTGTAAACTGGTTCGATTCTCTAATTTAAAATCGCTTTTTGGCACCAAGTTCAACAATTTTTTATTTAACTCGGTTAATTCCATAGTATCACCCATATAACACAGCGATTACTCTGTGAATAAAGAATTATTCACACCTTTTAATTGACGGTAGAAAAAGTTTGTTGAGTATTAAAGCTTCCTGTCCCAGATGAAGGAGTTAAAAAATTTGGATCTGGTGTTAATGTACTTACTTCTTTGGCTGGTTCACTAGGTTGAAATGTGGCTATAAACTGTAGTCCTTTGATAATTAAAGGTCCATCACTAGTACAATAATAGGCTTTCTGGTTTTCATTTAAAGTGATAGTAATGGTTCCCTTTCCCGGCATTTTATATATGGGGGTAAAATAGTTTGCAGTAATACTTACTGATTCAGCATCCTTCAATATACAAACTTTCTTGCCATTTATTTGCGCATGTCCTGTCCCTTTTATTTGGTTCGGACTGGGAATTATCACTGTCCGTTCCCCAAATTGGGGGCTAAATTGCAGTATGTCACCATCTGTAACAATGGCTTCGCTCATATAACCTCCATTTTTCCACCTTCGCTCAACGCCAGTGTGCCCTGAATATTCTGATTAATATCGCTGCCCCGAAGACGATACATCACATGCACCTGCAAAGTATTTTTCTTATTGGGTGCTTGGTTGACCTGAATATCGGTAATATCTGCCCTCGGCTCATAGCGTAATATACTGTCATGAATGCGGGTTTCAATTTCTGCAAATAACTCATTACGCATATTCTCAAACATAAAATCATTTAAGCCGCTGCCATAATTTTCACGCATCAAACGTTCACCGGGTTCAGTGCTGAAGAGAATATGCAAACTTTGACGTACATCGTTTGCACCTTCAGCCATCTCTACGCCTTTTTCGAGGGAAAAGTCAGGAGGAAAAGCCCAGCCACGACCATAAAGTTGTGTGAGTATTTGATTTTCCATTATTTACCTTTTATCGGCTAAGGTTAATTTTATTGCCTTTGATTTCCACGCTGTCTTTACCGGATAAATTCAGCGACTGCTCCATCTGGGCATTCATAGTCTGAGCTTTCAGTGTTAACTCTTTTTCCGTTGACAAAGAAATATCTTTATCCTGCTGGAGCGTTATTTGGTTTTCTCCCGCATTTATTTGAATAATTTTCTCTTTGCCATCAATTGTAATCTGTTGCTGGCTTTCTCCTTTTTTCACTACCAGAACTTTTTGCCAGTTATCCTGCGTGAATTCTAAAGGCGCTTTATTTTTCGGGTTATGCATTGCCCCCAGAATGACCGGATAACGCGGATCATTTTCAAAAAATCCGACAATCACTTCATCACCGGGTTCCGGGTAGAAACAAAAACCGCTCTCGTGACTGGCATAAGGTTTCCCCAGCCTGGCCCACAAAAATTCATGCGGACGATTCAACACGGGCAGAATAATGGGAATGCGATTCAGAGCGGCTTTGTCCTGTTGGTATTGCGCAACAACAGCAACATGCAGTTCAGTAGCATCAGGCACAGTCGGCAAATGTTCCGACGGTAAGCCAATGCTCAGGCTGGTTTCCCAACCTATTCGCCGGTTAAGACGGTGGCGAACTGCCGTAATACTCGCTGTACCACTGAGATGCGAACCGAACCCTGTCAGTTGAATATTTTCCCCTAATTGATAATTTTCATTGCCTTTAACGATAAATTCACCAGTCACTCCAGAAATACGCTGATTCAACAACAACCCTTTCGCCAGAGCACCACTTTCTTGCAGCGGTAATGGACTACTGTAGAGAACTTCCCAACCTGCTTTATTTAACGGTATGAGCTGATCAGGAGAGAGAGCTGCTTTTCCCACGGCAACATTGTTGTAGCGACCACCTGATAGTGCCTGTTGTTTCGTGATATCCCAACCGCTGATTTCCAATGACGCCGGGTTAAGGTGGTTATCAAACTGCCAATTAGCCTCTTTGATAACGATATCCTTTTCGCAGCTCCCGTGGCTTTTAAGGATATGGGTTAGATTAGCTTTGAGGGCATCAGGTTGGGCAAAACTCACACCTTCTGTTGTCGGTAAGAGCCAAACCCCGGTAGCGGATAAACGGCACAACAAAAAATACCAATCTGAACAGCGAAATTGCACCATTTGTTCATGCTGTTGATCTAACGCAGCAGTTTGCCCAAATTGAGCCTTAATACCCGCCTGATTCAGCAAAACATTAAAGATTGTTTTCTCATTACTTGCCTTAAATAACTGCGAATGCTGTGTATCTGCCATTAATTGCAAACGATGCTTAATGACCAGAGTCAGCAGCAATTGTTTATTTTTGATCTTCAAAATATGGCGGGTGATAAGCCCATTAAACAGAACTGATTTCCTGCCTCCGCTAATCAATTCCAGACGCAAGGTTTTTCCTGCCTGACAATAAGCCAGCTCTCTCTGTACATCTGACTGATCTAATGAGGAAAATGATCTACCCGGCAAACTGAGTTTCAATGTTGCTGAGGGAATACTGTTAATACGATGATAAGTATCCACATCAACAGCCGCCAACAGTGACAATACCTTACCGTCCGCAATGATGTTCACCTGATGACTCATGAATCATCTCCTTTGGTGGCATGCAATATTTCACCCGGTACAAACCCGTTGAGGTTATCCAGACCGTTTTGCCAGGCCAGTGTCAGGTAATCAATACCACTGGAAAATGTTGAGGCTGTACTGGATGCCATCAGTGCCAACGAAACACCATCCTGTATTCGCATGGCAATTTTCGATGGAGACCTCAGTTTTTGTTCTGTTTCCTGCAATACCAGGCTCTTATCCGCCACCAATGTCAGTGTCGCTGTTACCCGCAAGGGAGTCGCATCACGGTCAAACAAGGTGTAGTTAATAGACAACCCTGTCGCTCTGCCAGAAAAATAACCACGGTTTTCCCAACGCATCTTTCCCCATTTAATTTGCAGAAATGCCGGTTCATGACTGGCAGCATCTATACTACATAATCGCTTAAGTTGTATTAGCTGCGTTTCAATGGGGGTGTTGTTATCCGGCATTGTGGCATCAAAAATCAGATCAATAGATAATGTTGGCAAACCGCTACCTGTGTACCCACTGGATTCACAGTCGTTATTAATACTTTCGCTTTTCTGGTAACTTGTCTGGTAATCCAATTGCAGTGAGTCTGGATTGTATCTAGCCTGTATAGAACCAATCTTTGTTTTTCCTTCTCTATCTTTGAAAGCACTGATAGTTAGCTTCGCCAAACCTCGCTCAATTAAACTCATGGTCGCCACCCTTCTTCATCACGTAATGCAGCTAACACTTCACGTTTAATAGTTTCAACCAAAGCTGCCTGATCCAAGTGTTCCTGAATCAAAGAATGGTCTTTCTGATCAGGCCTTGTAGTTTGCGTTGATGACACCACTTTTGCCTGAATAATTAATTCTCTGATTTCAATTGTCATAATTTGACTCCCAGCCAACACATATCCTGATAACGCAACTCAAGGGTATTTACCAAAATGGCATTACTGCTTGCGTCAAAGTCGCTGGTTTGCCAGCTCACAGGTAAGGCATTGCTCAGTGTCCAACTGGCTAAAGGCAGTGAGTGTTCGTTTAACAATATAATCACCACATCTGCATAAGCGATTTTTTCACCACGCAATACACGATCAAACATCAGCGTCAAAGGGGAAACGGTCATCACACCACGTTCCAACGTCAATGTGCCGTGTTGGATCTTTTCGGCCAGATAATTATTGCGGGCGTTTTCGCCACCCTGGCTGTGCTGAGTGACCTGAAGCTCCCTACTTAAACCCGAAATGCGTTGAAAGCGGATATCCAACGGGTCAGGAATACCGTTGAAAATAAAACTCGCCATAAAACGGTGAGATACCACAGGTGTATGATAATCATTCATCGTGTTCTTTCCTTATTAAGAGAGAAGCGTGCCTGTTTGGGTATCAAAAACCAGACTAATCTCAATAAATTCAGCGGGGGACAAAGCAGCTAAAGCGACTTTCATAATCATTTTTCCCGCCCTGATATCTTTATCAGTCATGGTTTCGTTTATCCCTAGCTGAACAGTAAAAGCTTCATCTTCCTGTGAGCCATACAATCCCCCCTGTAACCATAGTTGTCGCAGCCAGTTATAACTTTGCCCCTTACATTTCATCCATGTCAGTTCACTATTGGGTTCAAAAAGGTACATGCGAGCCAATTGCGTCAAATGAGCAATAACATAAGAGACCAAACGGCGGGTCTGTAGGTAACGCCACGGAGTGTTATCTGTGTTTTCCAGTGTACGACATCCCCATACACGTACACCTTTACCGGGAAAAGTACGAATGATATTGAGTGAAGTGCCTGATTCGTTAAACAGAGTATTCCCCTGAAGATAGGATATTACTGGTCGAATAACCTGAGACAATGCGACATTAGCGGGTGCTTTCCACACACCAATATTGTTATCTGTACGCTGGATAAGTGCCGCGATGGCTGCCGTGGGAGATACAACGATATTTTTGGAATTGGCAGTATCCGGATAAGTCGTTTCCAGACGAGGCCAATATGCGGCTCCCCATTGGCGATATGCTGATGAAAACCTGTTTAAACAACCCTGTGCTTGTTCAACATCATCCGGTGCATCCAACAAAACAAAAAGATTAGGTCGGATTTGACTTAATTCCAGCAGAGTATTCCAACTTTGTAGCCATAACCCCACTAAATCCTGAACATTACTGTTGTTCAAACGCGCAACATCAGGTGCCAGAATCAAAGTAATTTGCCTTTCCCCCGAAATAGCTTCTCTCACGGTATCGGAGCTTAATTCTGCCATCAGGGATTCCGCTTTCGTTTGGATGATATTTTCCGAGGGGATATTTTCTTCCAACGGTAAAACAAATGCCTGTTGCCCACCATTATCAAAATAGTGCCTGATCGCCCATGCCATCAGGTAACCATCACCAAATTGTTGGATATATTCCTCCATATCACTGACTCGAAATATTTTTTTTTCCTGTTGATACTTCCGGGTATAGCCAATAAATACAGGCACTGCACTGGGTATTTCCTGCCCCCTCTTGATGCTCCTTTCTGTCAAGATGACGCCCGGTTGAATTCTTTCCATCATTATCTCCTTTAATTGGGTGAGATAGGCACTGTCAATACAGTGCCTTATATTTAATCGCGGAGATTACTGCATGACATCCTGTGTAAATTGCAGGACGATAAACTCAGCCGGCCGAACTGCCGCCAGACCCACTTTCATGATCATTTTGCCTTGTTTGATATCCGTATCAGACATGGTGATACCCTGACCAATTTGAACGAAATAAGCTTCTTCCGGGGTGTTGCCCATCAGGGCATTCTTTTGCCAGATGGCATAAAGATAGTGATCAACGGCAGCCTTGACACGCATCCAGATTGGTTGATTATTGGTTTCAAATAACACAGCCCGCAGTGCCTGACGGATATCACGTTCAACGGAATTGAACAGGCGACGGACAGGAATGTAGCGCCAGTTGGTGTCGTTAACCTCTGTGCAAGTACGGGCTCCCCAAACCATAAAACCACGGCCTGTAAATGATCGGATAACATTAACGCCTTTATCATTCATGTCACCTTGCCGAGCATCATCAACTATATCTGTCAGCCCTTTGATACCGGTAATTGCAACATTTGCCGGGGCTTTCCAGACACCACGCTGGCTATCTGTTTGACAATAAATTCCGGCAATGACGGCACTAGGTGGAACAATCGTATTCTGCTCTTTCTCCTTTAATTGGGACACAATTCTTTGTGCAAATTCGTTATCTATCCCCTTAAGTTCTTTCAGATTTTTAGGGGGATTTCCATCCGTTCCATTTTGATATCCGTTAATAATAATGCCTTCATCGTCGGGCAAAAGAAATTTCAAGTCCGTTTTCAAATTAGGATAATAGGTGGCAGCCTTAGAAGTATTTCCAACGCTATCTAATTGATCACCATTTGGGCTATCAGTTATCAGGAAATAACCTACTTTGTTACCACTCAATAGTGGCGTTACAGCCGTGTAAACACTCTTTTTATAATCCGCATCATCTTCCGGACAAACCAATAGAGTGATATCCCCTTGTTGCTCAATCAGTTCCGGAATAGTTGCCAAAACTGATTCATCGTTAGCATCATTTAATGGGCAGATATAACAAGCCCCACCCCCATTTTGAAAGTATAATTGTAAGGCTGTTATGGTGGGGGATAATGTGATTGATTGAATGTCGTGAGTCCATTTGGGTTTATCTTCATCCTGAGAAAATATGTGTCCTTCAGCACTTGTCGATATTTTTCCTTCATTTTTCGGAGGTGAAGATTTAATTAAAACCTCTGTTCTGGGTGCCAAAGAAAAAGCGGAAGTAAATTCAAGCCAATTATTGATACGGATACAGGATAGGATTAGCTTTACTGGAGTTGACTTTACTGGAATTGGCTTTACCGTGTTTAGGGTAAACTTACCGATAAAAACAGGTACAGCAGTCGGGCTATTACTGACCGACAATGCAACGGAAGCATCTTCTTCAATATAAACACCGGGGCTTTTGAGAGTGACTGGCATGATAATTCCTCATCAATCAATATGATTAACGCTGTTCTATATCTTGCGTAAATTGGAGGATGATAAATTCCGCAGGTCGAACAGCAGCCAGACCGACTTTAACTACCATTTGTCCCTGATTAATTTGGTCTTCTGTCATCGTAATTCCCTTGCCAATCTGAACGAAATAAGCTTCCTCTTCTTTGCTGCCCGCCAAGCCGCCCTGTTGCCACAGATTATGAAGGTAATTGCTGATTGCCGCTCTGACACGTTCCCACGTTGGTTGGCTGTTAGGTTCAAATACAGCAAAACTCATGGCGCGCTTAACATCTCGCTCGACAGTATTGAATAAACGACGCACAGAGACATAACGCCAATTATCATCGTCTTTCAGCGTTCTTGCCCCCCAAACGGTAGTACCCGTATTACTGAAATTCCTAATCATATTGATAGCGCTACCGGAGGTATATTGACCTTGTTCATCATCTGTAACTAAAAACTTAGGGGTTAAGCCTCCTTTCAAAGAAATATTGGCCGGTGCTTTCCACACTCCGCGTGATAAATCAACGGAGGCATATACTCCTGCTATAGCGGCACTGGGTGGAATAGGTATTTTTGCCCAATCAACTTCCAGCCACGGATAATAGACTGCGGCAAACTCCGTGGGCGTGTATTTCGCATTATTGGGAGTCAACTTTCCTTCAGGTCCATCAAAAATAGCAAATAGCCCTTTTCCCGGCTTACATAAATTATCTACTGCTGTTTTAATATCTTCACCCGCAGCAACCAGCAAAGTGACATCATCTAAGGTTGGGATTACTTTTTCTAAATCTGAAGTTTTGATGAGATAACAATAACCTCCACCATTGGTAAAATAAGCCCGCAGAGAAACTGCTAATTTATCTTCTGCGTCAAATTTATTTGATACCTTATTAAGGTACTCTATCCAGGAATTAATTCGGAATGCAGTCTTTTCGGCAATAATAATTTTATTATCTTTATTCACTGCAAATACAGGAACAGCAGTGGGACTATTGGAGATAGATAAAGACAGGCTATTTAATTCTTCAATATAAACGCCAGGATAACTGGTTTGAATTACCATAAAAAGTTCCTTATGCCAAATAATTAATTATCAGTGTTTCAAACAGCTTGCACAGTTACACGATCGGCCATTAGTGTAATTTCCTGAACAGCTATATCATTGCTGGTGGCATCAAAGGAAGGTGCCGTCAATGAAGTCGGAAAACAATTGGCGACATTCCAGGTCATTAATAATTCAGTACCTGCATCATTGGTTAAACTAATGGTAATATCTTTTTTCTCAACTTGGTTAAGTTGAATTGAATTAATCCAGTCAAATAATTCTGTTTTACCGGGAAAAATACCTTTACGCAGAGTAATATTAATAGCTTTCTGTTGACCGGGCATTTTATAGTAATTACCAATACCATCGCGATATTCAATAGTTTCATATTGAATATCCAATCCGGAAACACTATTAAATGGAATGTGGTCATCCCCAATAGAAACAACGAAGCGATAAGAAGGAATAGGATATTCAACAGCAATTTGAGATGTGCTTGTGGACATAATAGCCTCTCTTAAAATAAGAATGGTTATATTAAAATAGAATGGAAAGAGATATATTCAGATAAAGCTACCGCCGCAAAATGAAAACATCAGTCATTTTGAAAATTTATTTAGTTAAATATATTATTCTTATACCAATATTTATCGTGCCGAAAAAGCCATATTGAGTACATTGCTAATAATGCAAATTGCTTTTTAAGCAAATTTAATTAATTAATTTATTTTTGCAGTACTTAAATAACATTTAATAATAATTAAAAATAATTCTACGAACAAATCAGAATCATTAAATAAAAATTAATGCAAGATAAAAATTAATCATAAATGAAAGTTGTGGAACGATAATTTAGGTTTAGCTTAAATGGATGTGTCTCTTTATTTATCTGAAAAACGACTAACATATTATTACAACAAGATGTTATTCTGGATATTATAACTAATAGCATAGAGTTAAACTGGAAATAAATTGAAGTATTAAAGCATTAAATTATTTTTCTTTTGTTAAAGAAAAATACCGATCCTGAAGATCGGCATATTTCTTTAACACAAACCAATTATAATGACATACGATATTCAATCATGCCTGACTTTTCAGCTACCCAGTTATAAAGGCGCTGACCACGTAGATTCGTTTCATGAGTATGCCAGTATAACCGCCCACAATGTTGTTTTTGTGCTTCATGCTGGACAAATTCAATCAGCTTTTTACCGATATGACGCCCTCTGAACTCGGGTGAAACAAAGAGATCTTCAAGGTAACAAAAATCAGTTTCAGACCATGTAGCACGGTGATAAAGATAATGAACAAAGCCAAGAATTTTACCACTCTCTAATGCGACCACACAGTGCATGGGTTCTTTTACATCAAAAAATCTGGCCCACGTCTTTTCAGTAATGTTTTTAGCTAAATCAACTTTATAAAAATCCTGATATGCCTGCCAATAAACCAGCCATTGCGAATAATGTTCAGGAAAAACAAATTCAATAGTAACCGGTAATAAATTATTGTTCATGATAACTCCTCTCAAATAAAAGCCATCCTATTTGATTTTTCTCGTAAAAATCATAATGACGAAATGACGGAGCAATATTACAATTCCATTTGGTACTTAATAAGATACACTTTTATTATTATTTAAGGATCCACTTTATCATGGTGTGCAAACCACAATCCCCGTTTCCGCATTTACTCTTAAACAATGGCTACATTAAGGATCAGGTTTACCACACGATAAGGAATGCTATTCTTGATGGTCGGCTCACCGAAAATACCAAGATCCCATCCACAAGAGCGCTGGCTGAAATGATGGCAATTTCACGCAACTCCGTAATTGCCGGTTTTGAGCGCCTGATCGATGAAGGATATTTGATAGCACGTAAAGGTTCAGGAACCTATGTGTCAACCACAATCCCGTATGAGTTGGTCACTACAAATCCTCCTCCTGATTACCCGAAAAGAAAAATGATTTCAGCACCAGACCTGAGCGCTACTGCAAATAGGTTGATGCCTTTCTGGGAAAAAATAAAACTAATGAGCGACCAATACCCTATATTTAACATCGGTGTCGGTTGTGTGGATCAATTTCCTCATGAATTATGGGGGCGGTTAATCGGCAGAGTCTGGCGTCACTCTAAAAAAACAATCGGGCAATTTAACCGACCTGATGGCTATCCACTACTAAAAAAAGTGCTGGCTGATTATGTTCATTCAACCCGTGGTGTAAATTGCCGCGAAGATCAAATTATTATTGTTAACGGTACTCAGCAGGCAATCAATTTAGCTGCCCGGGTATTATTACAACCTGATGATAAAGTCTGGTTAGATGACCCCGGTTATGACAGTGCCAGAGCCATATTCACCTCGATGGGCGCACAAATCGCCCCTATTCCTTCCGATGAACAAGGAATGGATATTGCTTATGGTGCAGCCAATCATTCCGATGCAAGGTTAGTTTATACCTCTCCTTCCCACCAGTTTCCGTTAGGAACTACATTGGCACTATCACGGCGTTTAGCACTTCTTGACTGGGCTAATCAACACAATGCATGGATTTTTGAAGACGACTATAATAGTGAGTACCGCTATTTTTCTAAGCCCATTCAGGCACTGCAAGGATTGGATACCACCCATCGGGTCATTTACGCAGGCACCTTCTCAAAAATGCTGTATCCCGGTTTACGCATTGGGTTTTTAGTCGTTCCTGAACCATTAATTGATGTGTTCACGATGATGAAATACTACAACGATACTCTCTCCGGTTATCTGGAACAGGTAGTATTAGCTCATTTCATACAAGAAGGCCATTATGCGCGCCATGTACGTCGGGTCAGAAAAGTATGTTATGAAAGACAAACCGCGTTATTTAATGCCATAAACAGATACCTTTCCCATGTTTTCGATGTGAATATCACTGATTCGGGTATCCATATGGTATGCCGGTTAAAGGACGGTTTTACCGAAAAAGAGATTATTACAAAATGCAGACAATTAGGTTTAGGTGCTCAACCATTATCACGTTACTGTATTCACTCCTTTTCTGATAAAGCGCTTCTTTTCGGCTACGCTGCTCATACTCCCGCCGAAATTAATGAAAACATAAAGCGACTGAGTAACTTACTGGTTTAGGTGCAATCATTGGCGGGTTAGTGATTTCTGAGTGGGGATTAATCAATATCGGCTATGTGGCAGCTGGTATTGCTGCAATAGCTATTTTCATGGTGCCGTGGGTAGCCCGACAAAGACATTAGGTATTTATGTTCAAGGTCAATCAAGTCTGTCTCTCTAACGTTGCTTCTTTAATTTTTAAACCCTATTTCTTTTAAATTAAAAGAATGACATAAGCTGGATTTAACTTTTCCATTTACTTATTGATAAAAAAGTATAAAAATATAGTCGCTTAATCATGGAGAAGATTAATATGAAGCAATATCTATTAATAACTACAAGTCTATTATTATCCTTATTTTTAGTCTTTGGTGTCGCTCCAACACTATTTTCAGCTAAAAGTGATTTATCTGTAGTTATAGCAATTATCATTATTTTATTTGTGGTGCCTGCTATCCTCTATTTCACCATCAAAAAACTAATAAAATGGAGTAAAAATAAATGAGTATTAGAAAGGGATTTATTAAAACAATATTAGTTTCACTTATTGCGGTCGGATTGGCTGGCTGTGAGCGGGCGAAGGTACCCGCCGGAAATGTAGGGATCAAAGTCGATTTGTATGGTTCAGATAAGGGAGTACAAAACGAAAAGTTAGGTACAGGGAAATATTGGCTAAGTTGGAACGAGGAAGTTTATTTGTTCCCTCTGTTTAAGCAATTACATCAATATCAAGATCCGTTTTTGTTTCAAACATCTGATTCTATGTCTGTCAGCGCATCTGTTGGCATAGAATATCGCGTTGTGGAAGAAAAAGTCATTGAGGTATTTAAGACATATCGAGCCGGTGTTAAAGAAATTACAGATAGCAATATTCGCCAATTGATTGCTGACTCTTTAATCAATCATGGCTCAAAAATGGATATTGATAAATTATCTTCCGGTGGAAAAACTCAATTACTGGAGTCAGTAACAACTGACTTGCGTAAACAATTAGAGCCTGTAGGTATTGAAATTCAGAAAGTCAGCTGGCTTGGTAAAATGGATTATCCAAATGAAGTGATTGATGCAATCAATAAGAAAAACAGAGCGGTCCAAGAAGCGCAAATGCGTAAAAATGAGGTTGAGCGCTCTAAGGCAGAAGCTGATAAAATGATTGAAGAGGCTCGCGGCCAAGCGGAGTCCATCAGGTTAAAAGCTCTGGCTGAAGCTGATGCTATCGCATTACGTGGTGAAGCTCTCCGTAAAAACCCAGAAGTTTTGCAACTGGAAGCCGTAAATAAATGGGATGGCGTAATGCCTCAATATTTAGGCAGCGGTGCTCCTATGCCATTCCTTCAGGTAGAGAAAAAGAAATAATAAAAAAGAAGGCGCTTTTCGCGCCTTTTGAATTTGATGCATTTTCTAATCTTTTCATTACATTAAGATACGATCTTACTTCTTTTCGATAGTTTTACTGTTTTGCTTTTTCGTGCTCTAAACAGAGGGAAAAAGCCTATTAGAGAAAATAAAAACCCAAAGAGTGAAAAAATAAGAGTAATACCATAAAGGCTAGAAAAGTTATTTAATTGAGCATTAGCAGGATTATCTTTCAAATAGATAATCTCTAATTTTTCACCAATTTTATAACTGGCTGGATTACTTCCGGAAGAGGAGGTAAATTGAACTTCTTTACCTTCTTCGGTTGTAAAGTTTATAACCGGATGATAATATTTGCTCTCTTTTTTTCCTTTAGACTTATTTGAATTTGAGATATGTAACTCTAATTTTGTAACAACCCCTGTTGTTTTCACCCCATCCAACGTAAGCACTACTGTCGATTTAGCAGAATGAAATGCACCAAAAAGAAATAAAACTCCAACAAATGCCACTAATCCTAAAAGAATTTTATATTTAGTTTCCATAGATTTCTTCTATTCCTTATGATCCACTTTTGTGGAAAAATTTATCTTTATTGCCCAATATAAATTCTTTCTTCCGGTAATAAATCTTTGGCTAAATCCAACTGATTATTTTTTACCAATTCATGGATATGATGTACTGTGTCGGTGATATCCGTGATATTACTAATCCAATGATTAACATAGTTTTCAACAGCCTGATTTCGCAATCCGATTTGGATTGTCCTCTGCTCTAATTTGTTCAATGAGATATCCCTTTCTGGATCCCACTGAATAACAACATCACTGTGTTGTACTTTCTTTTTCCAGACATCTCTTGAATCAGAGAATTCAGAATGATAGTGGCTAATAACACCTTGCTGGATAATTTCCCGGAATCCTTCATGGGTAATGTCAATTGCTAAAATGCGTTTTTGCCCCTCGTCTTTCATCCCCCAGCCGGATCGGTACATCATCCATAAGAATGAGGGTTTGATCCATGTCATGCGTGTCATACTAAAAGGGGGAGAAACAAAAGTATTATTTTGTATAGCGCTATCGGCAATTGAATCTGAAAATGCCTGATATACCCGAATATATTGTTCGGTGTAAAATGCTCGAATCGGATTTTCTTTATATGAAAACATATTATCCTTTATTACCATAACTTAATTGATTATTTAATTAAAAAACATGAATGTAGTTAATTCTAATAATCCATGGTATATCAGGTATATTATGAATAAAAGGAGAAATAGGACAGTAGAAATAAAATAATGATAGATAAACCCCATTTAAAATCATGAGGTTTACCGTAAATTAAGAAGTGAGATTATCTAGCACCACCAATTGTCGCTGTCATTCTTATTTGGCGATTATCGGTAATTTCAAGATTAGAAAGTACAACCAATCGAGGCAGTATACGACGCAGGAAACGTGACAGTAATGGGCGCAGCGCATGATTGACCAACAGTACCGGTGGTGCTCCCAGCATTTCCTGACGCTCCAGTGCTTCTGCCGCCTGACGCTCCAGACTTTCAGCCAGTCCCGGCTCCAGTCCGCCACCGCCCTGCAATGCCTGAAGAAGAATACGCTCAAGGTTTGCATCCAGACCAATCACTTTAATTTCATCCACGCCAGGGAACCATTGCTGAGCAATTGCTCTACCCAATGAAATTCGGATGGCAGCTGTCAGCTCGTAAGGGTCAGTCTGTACCGGTGCATGTTCCGCCAGCGTTTCAATAATGGTTCGCATATCACGGATTGGTACTTGTTCCGACAACAGATTTTGCAGAACCTTATGTAAGGTCGTCAGACTGACAACATCAGGGATAAAGTTTTCTGTCAGTTTCGGCATTTCCTGACTCACTCGTTCGAACAGTTGCTGTGCTTCATGCCTGCCGAACAGCTCACTGGAGTGCTGAGACAATAAATGGTTAAGATGTGTCGCCACAACCGTACTTGCCGCCACCACGGTATAACCCTGTACCTGAGCCTGTTCCCTTAAACTGTCATCAATCCAGACAGCAGGTAAACCGAAAGCAGGATCTTTTGTCAGATCACCCTGTAAATCACCGACTGCTCCGCCCGGATTAATGGCCAACCAACGTCCCGGATGGGCTTCACCACGACCAATCTCTACCCCTTTCATCATGATGCGGTAGCTTGCAGGGGCAAGTTCAAGGTTGTCACGAATATGGACGACAGGTGGTAAATAACCCACTTCCTGTGCGAATTTTTTTCGGATACCACTGATACGGCCAAGTAACTCGCCATTCTGACGAAAATCAACCATCGGGATCAAGCGATAACCGACTTCCATTCCCAGTGGGTCTTCCAACTGGACATCAGACCATGAAGCTTCAGCGGTTTGCTGTTGCTCTTCCACCGCTTTCATCTCTTCATGTTGTGCCGTAAGCGGATCTTTATCCTTACGTAGCAGGAAGTAACCGACTCCCGCTAATGCAGCAGTGAACAACAAGAAGACAAAGTTAGGCATTCCCGGAACTAAACCCAGTAAACCTAATACACCCGCACTCAACATTAAAACTTTAGGATTGTTGAAAAGCTGAGTCACCATCTGCTGACCAACATCTTCGTCAGTCGCTACACGGGTAACGATAACACCCGCAGCGGTAGAGATGATCAGCGCCGGTAACTGTGCAACCAAGCCGTCACCAATGGTCAGCAATGTATAGGCTTCGGCAGCATCACCCAAGCTCATATTGTGCTGGGCAACACCAACAATTAAGCCACCGATGATATTGATCACCAGAATCATTAATCCGGCAATGGCATCTCCACGCACGAATTTACTCGCACCATCCATTGAACCGTAGAAATCGGCTTCTTGTGTCACTTCTGCACGGCGTTTTTTCGCTTCATCTTCACCAATCAATCCGGCATTCAAATCAGCATCAATCGCCATCTGTTTGCCGGGCATTCCATCAAGTACAAAGCGTGCACCGACTTCGGCGATACGCCCCGCACCTTTGGTGATGACCATAAAGTTAATCAGGATAAGAATGACAAACACAACAATACCAATGGCAAAGTTACCACCGACAAGAAAGTGGCCGAAGGCTTCTACCACCTGCCCTGCCGCCGCTGATCCGGTATGTCCTTCCATCAGAATGATACGCGTAGAAGCTACGTTCAGTGACAGACGCAATAAAGTCGAAAACAGTAGGATCGTCGGAAAAGCAGCAAAATCCAGTGTCCGACGTGTAAACATCGCTACCAGCAAGACCATGATGGAAAGTGCAATGTTGAATGTGAACAGGAGATCGAGCAAGAATGGTGGTAACGGTAGTACCATCATCGACAGGATCATGAGGATCAGGACAGGCCCCGCAAGCATTTGCCACTCGGAACCTTTCATATTCCCCGGTAAACGATTCCCTGATAAACGTAATAATGAGGCCAGATTAGCCATGACGATTATTTTCTCCAGCAAAATCCAGTGCTGGCGGCACTGGCAGATTTTCAGGTGTTTTTGGTTTCAGGCCACCTTCCCGTTTCCAACGTTTCAATTGGTAAACCCAGGCAAGCACTTCAGCAACGGCAGCATAAAGTGCCGCCGGAATAAAGCCCCCCACTTCAGCATGACGGAATAACGCCCTTGCTAACGGAGGAGCCTCCAATAACGGAATTCGATTTTCCGCACCAATCTCTTTGATACGCAAAGCAATAAGCCCAGCCCCTTTAGCCAGTACTTTAGGCGCGCCCATTTTGTTACTGTCATACTGTAAAGCTACTGCGTAGTGAGTCGGGTTCGTGACAATGACATCCGCTTTCGGCACATCCGCCATCATGCGCTTACGTGCAGCCGCACGCTGCTGTTGGCGAATCCGCGCTTTTACATGTGGATCCCCTTCCTGCTCCTTAAATTCATCCTTGATCTCCTGACGGGTCATTCTCAGTTTTTTCAGGTGGCTGCGGATCTGATAAAGCACGTCAAACGCCACCATCGGTATCAACATAAACAGCACAATGTAGCCTGCAAAAATCAGCATCATCATGGCATCACTCAATGCCACCAGCGGTGGTTGAGTCGTCAGGTTCAGCATGGCAGGCCAGTTCGCCCAGATAAATAGTGCGGCTCCTCCTCCTACCAATGACGCTTTCAGAATTGCCTTGAACAACTCTGCCAACGCATTCATGGAGAAGATCTTCTTCAGACCCGCAATCGGATTCAGTTTAGTCAGATCAAATTTGATGGATTTCGAACTGAATATCAGCCCGCCCATTAACGTTGGTGCGCTCAGGGCAATCAAAACCAATCCGGTAAACACAGGCAATACTGCCCAGACAGCTTGTTTCAACAAGCGCCCCACCTGTTGCACCATCTGTTTATCATTACTGACCATGTTATGGTCAAAATTAAATCCTTCGAATACCATCAATGAAAGTTCGTGAGTGAGTGATTGTCCGCTCATCCAGAGCAAACTGACACCTCCCGCTAACATCAGGATAGAAGTGAGTTCCTTCGAACGCGCTATCTGCCCCTCTTTTCGAGCTTTTTCCCGTTTATGGGGCGTGGGTTCTTCGGTTTTTTCGAGATCGCTATCTTCAGCCACAGCTTTCCTTGGTGAGCATTCGTTATTGCATGCAGGAAATTTGCCCTTAACAAGATTCAGCAAAGGGCAAATAAAATATTGCTAAGCATGACAAAAGCAGCGAAATTCAATGGCGGGAACACTGCGGAATTTGCGGGGATATTTGGGGCATTATACGCCCCATGAATTAAAAGTATTCAGTGCAGCCAATAAGGTAAGAATTTCGAAGGTGGCAGATAGATGAAATTCACACCTTACTGACTATAAAACGCCGTGCCCATATCAAAATCATAACTAGTACGGCCAGTGGTAAACCGTGGAATATGATAATGACGGTGGAAGGTGGCAACCAGACGTAGAACGGTGCGACCAATAGCATTCCTATCCCAAAACCTGTCATTTGCAGTAAGGTCAGAAGACTGAAAATGGGCAATCGCAGACTTTCTGGTTCACTTTGTGCCCGGGAAATTAAACTCACTTCTGCAATTCCATCCCCAATCCCTGCCCAGCCTGCAAACACCAGCAACCAAAGCTGGTCAGTTTGTTGAAACGTCAGGATAAAGCCCGTTGACATCAATGCAACACCGAGAAAAAACAGTTTTTCCATTTTCAATAAGTTGCGACTACGTAGCAAATAACTGGCTAAACGCGCACCACTGAATTTTCCCACCGCCCACGTTGCCAATAACAGGCCCATTACCGTACTGGCATTATCCGGATTCAGGAGTTTGGAAATGATAGGAAAACCGACGTTATGGGCAGCACTGCCCAGTGTATCCGCCAGACTGAGAAATAACATTCCGGCAAGTATCGGTGCTCCGCGTAACCCAAAACGTAATTCTCGCCATTCGTTCCCCAAGGCCCGTGATCCCTGTGACTCAGGTTTGGTGAGAAAACGCAGTGGCATAATCAATATTGCCGCCACCAGATAGGTAATGATATTGACAATAAAAACCATTTCGTAACCACTGCCGGCAACCAGTAGACCGGATATCAGACTGCCAAGCACTGCGCCGGTAGCCGCAACAGAAGTCAGCCAGGAATTCGTTGATATACGTTGTGAAGCACATACCCAATGTGGGAGCTGGCTGTTTAACCCGATGGCAAACATTGAGTTACCCAGCCCAATCCCAAAAGCAATCGCCGGTAAGATCAATAATTGCTGTGAAACCGGAATTATCAGTAACAAACACAGCAATAAAACCCGCAATAAATCGAAACAAACCAGCGGCCATCGCCCGGCATATCGCCGGAAAAAAGGAGTTCCAATTAAACTGGCAATAACCCCACCAGCAACACGACAAGCCAGAAAAATACTGACGTGCATGACACTGTTACTCAGCAGGTAAACGTAGGTGGATAACGCCACCATATTCAGAAATGCGCCAAAATCAGAGACAAACCTCGCACTCACGATAAATAACGCATTACGGCCAGACCAACGCACATTCAAACTATTTTCCGGACTTAACATTATTATTAGCTCTCTTATTATTCAGGAGACTGCCGGAAGGTGACCAACAATAAATCCCGAAATGCCTCAGAGGTAGGAGATATTTGCCGAACATTGCTCGCCCGATGATAAAGTTGTTTGTCATCTATTGCGAGCGTTTCCAGAAATTTAGTCATCGCTGTTTGCAGTAAAGGCGGGGCTTCATCGCTACTTACATGAACCTCAGAAATCACAGGAGCAATATTATTGCCCTGAATAAAATGCATAAAAATCCACTCCTGCCCATCCTGATGAATACCGGAAGTCGTCGGGCTCTCTTTACCTGACAAGGCTTTGACCCGGAATTGGTGAATATCAATTGAATAGCGATAACCTTTTACTGATCGTTCGCCTAAGATAGCAATATTCGTTGAAAGAATATGTTGCATAATAGGATGGTTAATAAACCCTTCTTCCACATAACTAAGCTGGTTAGCTCCTTTTGTATATTCAACGTCATAGATTACTGATGAACGATATTCACTGTCTCGGTTAAGTCGCAAAGGATTTTCCATGCCGGGATAATAGTGGTAGCGCAGAATTCGCCTTTCCCTATGCGTATAGTTTTTGAAATTCTGATCCAGCACTAAATTATTCCAATAATTTTTAAATGTTCTGGCGTCTTCTTCATAATATGAAATCAGTTCATCAAAATGAGGAATATGGCAATAATGCTCATCCATTAATTGTCTCGAAATTTCTGCAATTCGCATGAGTGACGGCCCTTATAAAATTGGAGTAATAATGGGTTTTACATGTTGTATTATTTCATCGTGTAATGCATAGGCATGGAAAGCATTATCAACTTTTGCCCAGCACCTTATCAGGTAATGTTCTTCTGTTTCTGCATTAATATAACAGCCAGCCGGCTGAGTCCGACATTCGATGACACAAGCGTTGTTTTTGATGTATTCCATATTTTCTACTCCATGAAAATAACCGCTATTTTCTGGGTAAATAGCTAACATGGAGTAATGCTGTTTGCCTGTCATAGCCTGTTGTTGGCCTTGTTTAATCTGAGCATCAATATCTTTCTCATGTAAAAGAATAGAAAGATAAAGCTGATAAGGATTTAATCCTGCAACATCACGAAATGCGGTACTTACAAATAAACCACCAAGCCGCGGATTAATTTCAATAACTACCGGGCCATCCGCTGCCATGCGGAATTCAAGATGAGCAATAGAATAGTTCAATCCGACAGCTTGTATGCAAGCAATGGCATAATCTCTGATTTGTTCCTGTTCTGTTTCGGTAAATGAAACAGGCGGAGAAATAAGCAGGTTCTCTAATATCGTATTATTTTTTTCAGTCAAAATCAGTTTTTCATTTATTAATATCGGATAAGTTTCATCCTGAGTCATTACACACTCAACTGTACCTTCAATACCCTCAATATATTCTTCCAGCAGAATACTTTGTCCGGGCTGATTGAGGAGTGATATACCATCAGCGGTAAAATAGGTCTCAGTCATTCCCAGAAACTGAATTGAAGCGGTAGATTTATACTGTATTTTAAATAATTGGTAATGAGATTGTAATTCAGACCAGTTATTGCATTTCTTAATAAAAACTGAACCTGCGCCAAAAGGTGGTTTTGCTATAACCGGATAACCAATTATTTCTGCCTGCTTATATAATTCCTCTTCACTATTACACAATGCATAATTTATTGATCTAATTCCGTGCTTTTGTAATGCCTGACGCATAAGGAATTTGTTGTTACAGGCAGCAATAGAAGCAGAAGACGTGTGAGGTATCCCGATTTTTTGGCAGATTTCAGCAATAATACAGCCCAACTGTCCATAAGCAGAAGCCTGTCCCGCATAGCAGAGAATTGCGCACAGGTTGTAAGTCTGTTGCAAGCTAATAACAAATTCCTGCAAGGATTCAGCCGATAACGATGCCAGGAAAAAAACTTCATCACTGTCAGCAAAAAGCCGTTCTGTATTCTGACGGCCTTTATGCGCTACCGTCAGGCAAGAGATTCCCATCTTTTTTGCTTCTGCAAAATGAGGTTCCCGGTAGTAATAACGTGTTACATCCGCTTCATCAATATCAACAAATAGAATTGCATTCGGTTTCATGTGATATCCTCAAAATACACGGGCTATATACCCTTATTATTCCAGATCGCTGAGCGACTGAATGACTTTCAGCCGTCAGCCACCTGAAATCTATCGGGTATAAATTTATTTTTGAATTTATTAAATTAACCGTTGATAAAACAATAAATGAGATTAATTATCTAGCCATTCACATTGTTCATTTTTCCAGTTAATAAAACGATAATAATGTTGACTACCACGCGTTTCGAAATAAGGAATTCCATCAGGATCCGTGAATAGTGGAACAGTAAATTTCCCCTTCATATGTGGCAAAACATATTCCGGCAAGGCAATGTTAGAAACCCGGCGCTTGAGTTTTTTCATGATAGAGATGCCATCATTAATTGAGGCTTTGTATTCGGAAGAACCCGGCGAGAAAGGCATAAAGTGGTAGAGATAATAAGGTTTCACACCGATACGGTAAAGCGCTATAAATAACTTATGCAGTGTTTCTTCACTATCATTAATTCCACGTAAAAAAGGCATATTGGAAAAAACAATCGGCACAACTTGTTGGATGCGACGCACCGCAGACTGGAATTCCTCACTAATTTCCAATGGGTGACAAATATGTACACCAAAAGCATTAACCCGATATTTTTCCAGAGCTTCTAACAGATTATCGGTAATACGGTAAGGATTAAAAGTGAGAGCACGAGAATGAATACGAATTAACAGGTCATCCCTGATTTCTCTGATGGCAGCGAGGGATTCAGCTAATTTGTTATCCGTCAGCATAAGCGGATCACCGCCGCTCAGGATAACTTCTTCGATTGAAGGTGTATTCTTGATGTAATCTATGGACTGCTGGAAGGAACTACGGCCTGCGTTGGATTTACCAGAATCAACTTTCAATGTCCGCAGGGCTTCAAAACAGAACTGACAGTAGGAATTACAGGCATTTACCATGCGCAAAATGACTCGATTGTCATATTTATGCTGGCAAATAGGGGTTTTCATTTCATCATTCAGTTCCCAGTTTTCTGATTTCCCATCATAACCATTCAGCTTTTCTTCACTCCAGAATGGAACAACTTGCCGCCATAGCGGGCTTGCGGTGATATCGTCAGACTGGCTGGTGACTAAAATACGACGCAGATAATAAGGGGTGACCTGCATCTTTTGCCCATATAGATTATGTTGAATACGCTGGGTTATTTCTTCACTCCATCCGCCACAGGCTAAACGTAAAGCTTCTTCATCACGGATGGCATTTTTTTGCTGCCAGCGCCAGTCAATCCAGTTTTCAATTGAAGTGGTCAAAATTTGCTGAGAATGAGGTACGACATGGCTATATTTCATTATTATTGCCTCTAATTTTCATTATTATATTAATTGCATTAATTTCGTACCTCTCATAAATAGCATGCTCCCATATCTCAATCTGTGCGTTAGGCCTGATAACACTCAGCTGGAGACATAGGAGCAATTTCAATTTATAGCTTTTATTTAATAATTATTAATCTGTTTTCATTGCCGTTTTAATTTCAATGCTGTTTGCCTTAATTTCAAGGCTGTCCGCATTCACATCATGGATATGATCTTTGGTCAAACGGTATACCACCGGGCTTAACAGGGCAATCGCAATTAAGTTAGGGATAGCCATCATTGCATTGAGTGTATCAGCTAATAGCCAAACTAAGCTTAGTGACTGAGTCGCGCCAATTGGCAGGGCAATGATCCAGACAATACGAAAAGGTGTAATGGCTTTCGTTCCAAATAAGTACTGGATACATTTTTCACCGTAGAAACTCCAGCCTAAAATAGTCGTGAAGGCAAAAATGGCCAGAGCAATCGCAACAAGGTAGTGCCCCCCCGGAATCACTGCTGAAAAAGAACTCGCTGTTAGTGTTGCGCCGGTTTCACCTGTCAGCCAACCACCGGTAATGACAATTGTCAGCCCGGTAATGGAGCAAACGACAATGGTATCGATAAAAGTGCCCAACATGGCGATTAAGCCCTGCCGGATAGGGTTTTGGGTTTTTGCTGCTGCGTGAGCGATAGGCGCACTTCCCATACCCGCTTCGTTAGAGAATACACCACGGGCAATACCAAAGCGGATTGCAGCCCAGACTGCGGCACCGGCAAATCCACCCTGTGCTGCAACAGGCGTAAATGCAGATTTAATGATCAAAGCGAATGCTTCCGGAATAGCGGTCACGTTAAGCCCCAGAACGATAATTCCGATCCCCAAGTAACCGACGGTCATCACAGGAACCAGTTTACCTGCAACATCAGAAATACGCTTGATACCACCAATCAATACCGCACCCACCAAAAGAACCAGTGCAACGGCCGTAATGGCTTTATCAATACCAAAGCTACTGTGTAGTACTTCAGCAACCGAGTTGGCCTGTACTGTATTACCAATACCAAAACCGGCCATGCTGCCAAATAAGGCAAATAACGTTCCCAGCCAGACCCATTTTTTTCCTAACCCATTTTTGATGTAGTACATGGGGCCGCCCACATAGTTACCGTTTTTGTCTGTTTCACGGTAACGTACCGCCAGCACGGCTTCAGAATATTTAGTCGCCATTCCTACCAATGCTGTCATCCACATCCAGAACAGTGCACCCGGCCCCCCCATGACAATGGCGGTTGCTACCCCGGCAATATTTCCTGTCCCTATTGTTGCGGATAATGCGGTCATTAAGGCATTAAAAGGTGAAATCTGCCCTTCGCCACGTTGTTTGTTTTTTTGGAAAAGTAATTTGAAACCTGTTCCTAGTTTACGGATAGGCAGGAAAGACAGGCGGATTTGCATGAAAATACCAATGCCCAGAAGACCAATCAACATTGGTACTCCCCATACAACCCCGTTTATTGCACCTAACCATTGTGTGATCAGCTCCATATACAACCCTCGGAATTATAAATAACAAGTTAGCAACAAAATTGTTTCAACTAAATAAAGAGCATTTTGAGAAAATAATCGAGAACTAATTGCTCACTCTTGTTAATAAAACTTAATACTGTGAGTATGATCACCGAGTTAGGCGGCATGTTAATGATTTTATTTATTACTGTCCTACGTCATAACAAAATCAAGGACAAAGCACTATTTTGTGAGTTTTTATCACGTAATTTGGTAAATTTTAGGTTTTTATAATTAAAAAGTCGGTATTATTTCCTTCTGAATAGTTCATTACATAATTAAGGATTATCCGTGGCAAAAATTGGTTATATCAGGGTATCAACAAGTGACCAGAATAGTGATTTACAAAGAAATGCATTAGCCAATATCCACTGTGAAATGATTTTTGAAGATAAAATCAGTGGAAGAACCGCCAATCGTCCGGGATTAAAACGTGCATTGAAGCATCTGAAATCTGGCGATACGCTGGTTGTCTGGAAACTGGATCGTCTGGGGCGTAGTGTAAAAAATCTGGTAACATTAATTTCAGAACTGAATGAACAGGGAATTCATTTCCAAAGTCTGACAGATAGTATTGATACCAGTACCGCTATGGGACGTTTTTTCTTCCATGTGATGAGTGCACTGGCAGAAATGGAACGTGAGTTGATCGTCGAAAGAACAAATGCAGGCTTGGCTGCGGCCCGGGAACAAGGGAGGATCGGCGGACGACCTGTCAGATTTACCGAAGAAGATCGGCAACAAGCCGCCAGATTACTGCATAAAGGCCATACCCGAAAGCAACTATCTATTATTTATGATGTATCACTATCAACCATTTATAAATATTTACCCGTGAATTTAGCCTCTACGTCAACCCTTTCAGAGTAAAAACTACGGCTCTGGCTAGCGACGCTGTAAAAAATCGTTGATAACACTCACCCATTCTGTTGGGTTTTCCAACGGAACAGCATGACCACTCTTCACTTCCCTGTACTGGCTATTTTTCACATACCGATGAACTGCTCGTACCAGATAAGGCGGGATAAGCGTATCGTGACTTAAGCCGATAATTAATGTGTCTTTATTTATCCGGGTCAGGTGATCCTTGATATTAGCTGATAATCCCAGAGCTATGCGTTTGTTCGTCTCTTTTTCTGAGGGCCTGGCACAGATTTGATTGAGAGTATCCTGCCCCAGTGATGAAATAAATTCCGGGCTAAGAACATGGGATAAGCCAAAGGCAGTTGCTAAAGCCTGATCACTGTTTTCCAGTTTTAACCAAGTTGTGAACATCAACCTAAAATAGGGATCGTCATTGGTTGCCCACGGAGCAGTCAATACCAATCGGTTCACTAATTGTGGATGAGTCGCGGCAACAACCGCAGCAACCACTGCCCCCAAAGAGAACCCCACTAAATCCACAGGCTCATCGCTACTGTCATTGATAACTGCGACTACTTGCTCTGCAAGGTGTTCAACCGTCAGCTCACCGGATGGCAGACTGGAATTACCACAGCCTGCATAGTCGGGGATAATAACTGCCCGGTCACGATTAAATGGAGTTTTTATCTTTCCAAAACTACTATTTCCATCGCTATTTGTACCATGCAGAAACATCACTGGATTCTGGGAATTTTCCTGATTTTCACTAAAGTCTTTACGATAAGAAACAAATGAATTTGCCAGATGGATCGTTTTTTCGATCGTATGCACTGTCTATTACCCCGCCTAAATTTAAATGATGCTGTTTTATACTCTAAATCAATGAGATAACACTGTGATCTATTCCCAAATCCAGCATATTGGGTATTACTTTGTTTCAGATGATAAAAGAATGCATCATTGTCTACTTTTGGCAGTTTTAACAGCCAATAAAGAAAAAAATAAAATCTACACCTCTATTCAGGTTCAGCGTACATGTCAATTCACTCCGTGATTAGCTGTGGTTATTACAACTAAAACAAATGAAACCCGCCTCCAACCAAACGCTTAACCCACGTCGTTGTTTTTTATTTCCGAACAAATGACCACATCTCACCGACTCAGTTTGTTGACAAAATCGATACTTCACTTCTACCGTCGCCATCTTATTTCTTTCCTGAAAAAATGAGGGATATACAGGGGGAGCAACAAACTGAATGCATGATCCAATTTTGCACTACAAATTCGGTTCCTGAAATTGATACGCTGTTATGTTGAATCGGGTTCAGCCCCGCGACTGCGTCGGCATGGGGTGTCTGAACCCGATTTACACATAACGATATTATGCGCACCTGTGCGCATAATATCAGATTTAATTACTTTGCTGATTCTTTAACTCTATCATTTTGTTTATTTCTTTTGCGTTCCAGCTAGGTCCTGTATAGACGCTATGATGCTGGCTGTACCACCATTCAGGCATCGTATCTGGAAACATTGTGTAATTGCTATCAGCGCACGCAGATAGCAAAGCGCTAATAGCAAAAATTGCTGTCACTTTTAATGATGATAATTTTTTCATTTGATTAACATTATAGTTTGTTTTTGTTGGCACCCACTCTGGTTATTATATCAAAGCGACATTGGTTGAAATTCGCACCTTGAAATCCATAATTAAATTGGGCTGTTTTCCCCACAGACAATACAGCGCTGAAGGCAACCCCCGTCCTGTACTAGGGATAGTCTAAGGTTATCTTCGGGCTTTCAGGTGAACCTGAACAAAACCTAACTGTTTTTCTAGGGGCCGTGGATGTTTTGTGAAGGAAACTTGGACGGCATGATAATCTGGTATCATAGTTTTCGCAAAAAAACTGCTACCTTGAGACCACTATGCCAAGAACTATGTTACCAGCTCCTTTGCGGAATAAGCTATTTTTATTTATGCAACAAAAAAGAGCACCGTCTTACTTTCACCGCATGAGAACGGGATTTCCGTGACGGGACACTTCCCTGATAAATTTGGAAAATGTAATATCGTCAGCGCCATATCTTCCAAGCGTGACAGTTTCACGTCGTCCGTTAATTCGGTAATCATAACGAAACGAGACTGTGCCTGCTTTTGTAACGGCTACATAGAGTCCGTCACGGTCAGAAATCTTGTATAATTTATGGTAGGTTTGAGGTTTTTTAACTTGGTGTCTGTCAGCATAGCGGCATCCATTTTATCGTTCTGATACCGTCAATAATCGCATGCTGATACGGTGAAGCTTGGTGAGGTTTGGGGATGAAAAGACCCTGAAATCAGGGTCTTAATTCAGAAATCATGATGATTTGGTGAGGCTTGGGAAGGCTTTATATCATTCCCACTCAATTGTTGCTGGTGGTTTGCCGCTGATGTCATAGACTACGCGCGATATCCCGCTGACTTCATTGATGATACGGTTTGATACACGGCCAAGGAAATCATATGGCAGGTGTGCCCAGTGCGCGGTCATAAAGTCGATGGTTTCTACTGCACGCAGGGAAACAACCCAGTCATATTTACGTCCATCCCCCATTACGCCGACAGAACGAACTGGCAGGAATACGGTAAATGCCTGGCTGACTTTGTTATACAGATCAGCTTTATGCAGTTCTTCAATAAAGATAGCATCAGCACGACGCAGCAAGTCACAGTATTCTTTCTTCACTTCACCCAGTACACGTACACCAAGACCCGGGCCCGGGAATGGGTGGCGGTACAGCATGTCATATGGCAGACCTAGCTCCAGACCGATGCGGCGAACTTCGTCTTTGAACAGCTCTTTCAGAGGCTCAACCAGACCCAGAGCCATATCTTCAGGCAAACCACCCACGTTGTGGTGAGATTTGATTACATGCGCGTTACCTGTCGCAGATGCTGCTGATTCGATAACATCCGGGTAAATCGTACCCTGTGCCAGCCACTTAACCTGAGTTTGTTTTGAAGCTTCTTCGTCAAACACATCAATAAATACGTGACCGATGGTTTTACGTTTAGCTTCAGGATCATTAATTCCCGCCAATGCGGAAAGGAAGCGATCTTCAGCTTTAACATGGATGATGTTCAGGTCGAATTTACCCTCGAACATGTCCATCACTTGATCCGCTTCATTCAGACGAAGCAGGCCGTTGTCTACAAATACGCAGGTCAGACGTTTACCAATTGCGCGGTTCAGCAGCAGCGCTGTTACTGAGGAATCGACACCACCAGACAGAGCAAGGATAACTTTATCATCACCGATCTGCGCACGCAGACGCTCTACGATATCATCAATGATAGAGGCAGGTGTCCACAGGGCTTCACACTGACAAATATCCAGCACGAAGCGTTTCAGGATGTTCAGACCCTGATGAGTATGAGTCACTTCCGGATGGAACTGTACACCATAAAAACGTTTTTCTTCATTCGCCATAATAGCAAATGGGCAACTATCAGTGCTGGCTACGGTAGTGAAGCCTTCCGGAATGGCAGTAACTTTATCGCCATGACTCATCCACACATCCAGTACCGGTGTACCTGATTCATTCAGTGCATCCTGAATACCGCGGAACAGTTCGCTATCACCTTTCAGCTCAACCTGAGCATAGCCAAACTCACGCTCATTAGAGGTAGAAACTTCGCCACCCAATTGCATAGACATGGTTTGCATGCCATAGCAGACACCCAATACCGGCACACCCGCGTTGAACACATATTCTGGCGCACGTGGACTGTTGTTCTCAGTTGTGCTTTCCGGGCCACCAGAAAGAATGATGCCGCTAGGGTTAAATGCACGGATTTGTTCTTCAGTGACATTCCATGTCCAAAGTTCACAATAAACACCGATTTCACGGATACGGCGAGCAATAAGTTGTGTATATTGCGAGCCAAAATCAAGGATCAGAATGCGATGCTGATGGATATTAGTTGTCATTAGAGGTGAATTCCCAAAACAAGTGGCAATTAAAAAATAAAAAAATCAGTGACCCGCTATTGCGAGCCACTGTGTAAGTAAATTACAGACCTAAACGGTAATTTGGTGATTCTTTCGTGATAGTCACGTCATGAACGTGACTTTCCTGAATACCAGCGCCACTGATACGAACGAATTCTGCTTTAGTTCTCAGTTCATCAATCGTAGCGCAGCCTGTCAGACCCATACAGGAGCGTAGTCCACCCATTTGTTGGTGAACGATATTTTTCAGCAATCCTTTATAAGCAACACGGCCTTCGATACCTTCCGGTACTAATTTATCTGCCGCATTATCAGTCTGGAAGTAGCGATCAGAAGAACCTTTGGACATTGCGCCCAGAGAACCCATTCCACGATAGGATTTGAATGAGCGGCCCTGATAGAGTTCAATTTCACCCGGAGATTCTTCTGTACCTGCCAGCATTGAACCCACCATCACACATGCAGCACCTGCGGCAATCGCTTTAGCGATGTCGCCAGAGAAGCGGATACCACCGTCAGCAATAACCGGTATCCCTGTTCCTTCCAGTGCTTCTACTGCATCAGCAATCGCGGTAATTTGTGGTACACCAACACCGGTCACGATACGGGTAGTACAAATAGAACCAGGGCCGATACCGACTTTAACGGCATTCACACCTGCTTCTACCAGCGCTTTAGCGCCTTCACCGGTTGCTACGTTACCACCAATAATTTGCAGATTAGGGTATTTAGCGCGGGTTTCGCGGATACGCTGCAAAACACCTTCAGAATGACCGTGGGATGAGTCAATCAACAACACGTCTACACCAGCAGCGACCAGCGCATCAACACGCTCTTCGTTGCCAGCACCGGCACCAACAGCAGCGCCTACACGCAGACGACCCTGCTCATCTTTACAAGCGTTTGGCTTACGTTCTGCTTTCTGAAAATCTTTCACTGTGATCATGCCGAGCAGATGGAAGTTATCATCAACAACCAGTGCTTTCTCAACGCGTTTTTCGTGCATTTTCTGCAATACTACATCGCGAGCTTCGCCTTCTTTTACCGTCACCAGACGCTCTTTTGGTGTCATTACTGCGGTAACTGGCAATTCCAAATCTGTAACAAAACGCACATCACGGCCAGTGATGATACCTACCAGCTCGTTAGATTCTGTTACGACAGGATAACCAGCAAAGCCATTACGCGCAGCTAATTCATTAACTTCACGCAATGTTGTTTGTGGCGTTACAGTGACAGGATCGGTGACAACACCACTTTCATGTTTTTTCACGCGGCTGACTTCTTCAGCCTGACGTTCAATAGGCATGTTTTTGTGAATAAAGCCAATTCCCCCTTCCTGTGCCAGCGCGATAGCCAGAGAAGATTCCGTCACGGTATCCATTGCTGCTGAGAGCATAGGCACGTTCAGGCGAATAGTAGATGTTAATTGTGTGGACAAATCCGCCGTGTTAGGCAGAACTGTAGAATGGGCAGGAACCAACAGAACGTCGTCAAAAGTTAATGCTTCTTTTTTAATTCGTAACATGAGCAATATCTCACCAAGCTATGGGGCGTCAATAAGGGATAAAATATTGCCGCGGCATTATACAGGCCGTAATCGGTTGCCTCCAGCATTTTCTGAAAAAATTTCTTGATTAGTGGTGGCGAGCAGTTATCATCAGTCAATTAAGTCCTTGTTTTAAAATTTGATCTAGCTCACATGTCACTGCCAACCAACACTGGAATTTTTTCTGTTAGCCGTCTAAATCAGACGGTTCGTCAGCTATTAGAGCTGGAAATGGGTAAAATTTGGCTCAGTGCCGAAATTTCTAACTTCTCCCAGCCTTCATCCGGTCATTGGTATTTCACGCTGAAAGATGAGCGGGCACAAATCCGGGCTGCAATGTTTCGTAGTTACAATCTGCGGGCAACCTTCCGGCCACAAAACGGTCAGCAGGTATTAGTTAAAGCACAGATCACTCTATATGAGCCACGGGGTGATTATCAGTTGATTGTGGAAAGTATCCAGCCTGCCGGTGATGGGTTGCTGCAACAACAATTTGAAATTTTAAAACAAAAACTCACCGCTGAAGGGTTATTTGAGCAAATTTATAAAAAATCGCTTCCTTCGCCTGCAAAACGGCTTGGTGTGATTACTTCAGCCAGTGGTGCTGCGTTACACGATATTCTGAATATTCTGAAACGTCGTGACCCTTCTCTACCCGTTATTGTTTACCCTACCGCGGTTCAGGGAACAGAAGCACCGCTACAAATTATTCGGGCGATTGAATTAGCTAATATCCGGCAGGAATGTGATGTTCTCATTCTCGGGCGCGGTGGTGGTTCACTGGAAGATTTATGGTGTTTTAATGATGAACAGGTGGCACGGGCGATATTCCACAGCCAAATTCCTGTCGTCAGTGCCGTCGGGCATGAAACTGATGTCACCATTGCAGATTTCGTCGCTGATTTACGTGCTCCCACTCCTTCCGCTGCGGCTGAGTTAGTTAGTCGTAATCAACTTGAGCTGCTGAGACAAGTTCAATCCCTGCAACAGCGCCTCGAAATGGCAATGGATTATTTCTTTGCCCAGAAGCAACGTGTTTTTAATGGATTACACCACCGCCTCCAGCAACAAAGCCCTGATTTACGGCTGGCACGTCAACAAAATCGTTTATCTGAATTACGTCAGAAATTAATTGATAGTTTACTACGTCATTTAAAACAGAATTCTGCTACCAGTGAAAAATTAATTCAGCGTCTGTTACAGCACACTCCTGAGCAGGAGATACGACATTATGGCCAGCATATTCAACGAATTGATTTTCGCTTAAAACAGGCAATTGAACGGCAATTATCCCGCTATAAAGAGAAATTCGCTGTTTCCTGCTCGCGCATGGAAGCTGTCAGCCCACTGGCAACCTTGAGTCGCGGTTATAGTATCAGCGAAACACCGGATGGGAAGTTGCTGAAGCAAGTTAAGCAAGTAAAAGTGGGTGATTCACTGAAAACTCGAGTGCAGGATGGCTGGGTGGAGAGCCGGGTGACACAAGTACAGAAAGCAAGCAAGAGAAAAAAATAAATTCACATTATAATTTTTAAATTAATAAGGGGGTTATATTAAAAGTGATCCTCTTATTGTGTTTTTCCTAATTTTATTACTTGATGAATGGTATATATACCCTACAATTAATTACAGGGTGAGATGATTTATATTATTACTATAAATTACAATCATAATTATTTTATTTTTAAACACCTTATTCTGTGTGCAAAGGCATATAAATAGAAGCCTATAAAAAACATTATCTTAGTTAACTCATAAGAAATAATAATCACCATATTTATATAGCGTACTCAACATTAGAAAATAGAGAGAATATTATGAGCAAACTTAAAAACAAAGAGTTAAATAAAACAACTATTCCTGACGCTTTTTGGGATGACATAAACAATGCCTGTGAAGGAGTAAAAGATATAATTGAAAATATATTTTTAGCAGTAGAAGCTTCTGGTAAGCTTTCTAAAGAAATAGTAGAACAAATAAATTTTGCCATAGAAGAAATCTATAAGGCCGCATCAGAAATAATCAAACATCAAAAAGAAAAACATATTAGCTAAAGAAAAAACACAAATTAATAAATAATTATTTTTATATTATCTATTTTTAGAATTAATAACCTCACCATATTCAATATTATGAAACATTATTTACCCTGAAAAATAACGAGGTCATTATGAATGAATTAGCACAATTAAATGAAAATTTCACTGACGATTTTTGGAGACATCTCGATAAAATCAGTGATAATTTTAAAGATGTATTAAAAAGCATAGCCAGCGCATTAAAAGAATTAAAAATTTTATCTACTAATCTTGAAAGCATTATAGATTCAATAATAGGAGTAATCATTAGCCTCCTTGAGATTAGTATAAGTATTGCAAAATATTTCTTACAGAAACAATGAATATTCAATGAGCATAAAAATTCATCACGATGGAAATTATATTAATAATATAGATAAAATAAAATCATTAACCACTTTATATTTTTTATAAAGTGGTTACTCTCTCTAATATTAATCTTATTGAAAAAAATAAAATTAAACGAGGAGAAAACCATGAATAAAACAACAAACAAAAAAAATTCATTCCCTAATGATGATTTCTGGAATAGTTTAGAAAATATCTTTAGTGGATTATCCACATTAATTAAAAACATCATTAGCGCATTGAGTGAGATGGGAATAATATCTTACAATCTATCATTAACAATACGAATTTTTCTATCATCTATAGTGGCAGCCATTAATAGTATTTTTGAACGTCAGAAGCACTATTAAGAATAAATTGAATATGATATTGATAGGATTGGACTATGGGGATTTATTTTTTATCTTACAGTATGTTATAAAATAGCGGCAGTTTTCTACCGCTATTTTAAAACAATTATATTCTATCAGAAACGAATTTCAGCACCCATTACGTAGGTTCTGCCGCGGGCGGTTTTTGGTGCAACATCTACTTCATCCATCATTGGCAATGAATTAATACGATTAAGCGCTTCAGAATAATTTCTATTTGTTAAATTTTTCACTGAGAATTTTAAAGATAAATTTCTATTAATATCGTAAGTACTATACAAATCAATAATTGTTGGCATCTTATTTTGTTCTACCGTCTCTCCCATATATCCACTTTCATCAGTTGCATCCACATAAGACAATGTGCGATGAGATGGACCAGTATATTTTATGATAGTTCCGATAGTGAGCTTTTCATCTAATAAACGAACTCCAGTGTCTAAAGTAATATAACGCTCAGGTAACTGAGTATATGATTGAGCGTTAAAATCTATTATCGCCGGTGAAATAGGCTGCTCTGATTTTTGCTGGCTATAAGATAACAAACTATAAAACATACCTGCATCATAGTTTGCTGAAATTTCATACCCATGCATATTAACTGGTTCCAATGTATTAGTATAAATATACATTTTAACATTAGCATCTATCTTATTCCAGTCGGCAGTTGCCAGTGTTTCATCGTACAAACAACTTACTTTGTTTGCACATAATAGGTATACATCACTAGAGATATAGTCTTTAATCTTGGTACGATATAAAGCGGCCTTTAAGAAAAACTTATCCCCTTTAATAATTAAATCAGGTCGATAACTATTAAAACCAATTTGGTAAGTATCTATTTTTTCTCCTTTCAAAAATGGATTCATGGAGGCTCCACCTTCATTAGCATAAAAAACCTCCTGAACATTTGGTGCTCTCATTGAATGGAGATAACTCACAAATGGTTGAAACTCAGGAATAATCTCTGCTGATAATAAAATACTTGGATTAAATCCACTTTCTTTTAGGTTTATGTGTGCTTTTTCTTGTGGAAAACACTCTATCTTTTCTTCACATGCTGGTTTTAATCCCTTAACATTATAATTAAGATAGTTTAATCCCAAATCCGCAGTATAAATATCTCGTTCTATTTTCAGGCTAGTGTAAATACTGGAAATATTTTGTTTACCACTTGGAGCAAAAACATTATTTTCTCGTATCTGCTCATCCAGTTTTTTATCATCTGAACTTGTGTCTATTTTTTTTCGATAATCAGTGCTCATCAACTTACTACCTAGAGTGAAAGCAAAGTCAGTATCACCATAATTAAACCGACTTGTATTTTTGATATCGATTGCATCAGATTTATTTTTTGCTTCACTCCTACCTAATACTCCAATCGATTTATTGTCAAAATGCTGCTGACCATTGCTCGTACTGAGCATAACCTTAGTATCCACCAATTCAGTAAATGGTGTGTAATGATATTTTAAATAGTAATCATAACTATCAACATGACGCTTATTGAATTTATTATGATAAAAGCGGCTACCTAACTCTAGGTCATGAAAATCATTAGGTTTAATATTTACTTTTATCAATTGAGAATTTGGCTTTTGTTTAAATGCTTTATCTGTACCAAACATTTCACTACTGATACCATCAGCATTGCGATAATGAGCTTCAACATTGTGTCCACTGTAAGCGAACATTGCTCCCAAAGAACCTTCTGAGCTGAATGCTTGTGTTTTTCCTGCAACAGCTATCATACCGCTTCGGTCAGTACCATTATTGCCATATATCCATTTAGAACGGCTTCCAAAATTGTTGCCTTCAAATATTACATCATCTACACCAATAGTACGGAAATTTACACTTCCCGCTAATGTGTTGACTGAATCAGAATCATCAGCTTGTCCACGAGAAATATCGGTACGAATAATAAAATTAGGATCAATTAATGCCCCAAATTCATTATTAGGTTGTTCCCCATGTGCATATTCACTCGGTGCAGCACCATAAAAACTTTGACTAACACCATCTACCATCATATTAACGCGACCAAAACCACTTAGCCCACGAATATTAACACTTACAACCCCAACTCCCTGGCTTGCATCCATCTGAGTATAAGTCCCCGGCAAACTGCGCAATATACTATCTACAGATTCCAGTTTATTATCTTCTCCCACAGAGCTATAAGCACCGGGTTTTTCCATGGCTTCAATTTGTGGTCTGTTTTTATTATCCTGAGAACCAGAAACTTTTAATGGGCTGAACCGCATGACTTTTTGGTTTTTATTGTCATCTGTGTTTTCAGCATAAGCGATTCCCTGAAGCCCGATAAATACCGCACTGGCTCCGGCTATTTTTGCCATGATTTTCATTAATATCATCCTAAATTAAAAATATTTATTAAAGCTCACATTGCTTCGCTAATTTCGCGATAGTTTTATTGTTTTTAAGGCATAAAAACCCTGGATACTGATAACGAATTATCAGTATCCATCATTATTAATATATTTTTATTAATCTTTTAAGTGTGGAAAATAGGTTTTAGCATCATCCAACATCAACAGGAAACTATAATCGAAAGCGATATCGTTTATACGATTAAAACGTCCCGGCTTTCCACCGTGTCCTGTATCCATGTTGGTTTCTAATAACAGTAAACTATCCCCTTTTTTCATTTCCCTTAATTTAGCTACCCATTTCGCTGGCTCCCAGTATTGCACCTGAGAGTCATGTAAGCCGGTTGTTACTAATAAATGAGGGTAACGCTGGGGCTGAATATTGTCGTAAGGGCTATAAGACTTAATACGGAAATAAACGTCCTTATCATCCGGATTCCCCCACTCATCATATTCCCCTGTCGTTAATGGAATAGACGGATCAAGCATTGTCGTCACTGCATCAACAAAAGGAACTTTAGCGATCACACCACGGTATAGCTCAGGTGCCTGATTGACCACCGCTCCCATCAGTAAACCGCCTGCACTGCCACCTTCGGCATAAACGCGTTTACTATCGCCATAACCTTCAGCAATTAATGCCTTCGTAGTATCGATAAAATCATGGAAGCTGTTCATTTTATTTTCGAGCTTACCCTGAAGATACCAATTACGGCCTAAGTCGCCACCACCACGAACATGCACCAATGCATAGACAAAACCACGATCCAACAGGCTTAAAAGTGCAGAGCTAAAATAAGGATCCATGCTGATACCATAGGCACCATAGCCGTAAATCAAAATCGGGTTCTGGCCTTTTTTGAACAGGGACTTGCTGTAAACCAAAGAAACCGGTACTTCTACCCCATCCCGCGCTTTGATCCAAATACGCTGGCTTTCATAGTTTTCTTTATTGAACCCTTTCACTTCCTGCTGTTTCAGCAATTCACGTTCACCTGTTTGCATATTCCACTGGAATACTGAGCTTGGTGTTGTCAGGGATGAATAACTATAACGCAGCAAATCCGTTTCTGGCTCAGGATTATAGTTCAAGGATGCCATATAAGCCGGATCATCAAACTTAACCTGTTTTTCTTGCTGGGTTTTCCAGTCAATCTGACGAATTGAGGACAATCCTTTAGTTCGCTCTTGTACCACCAGCCACTTGTTAAACAGAGTAAAATCTTCCAGATCAGTATTATCCTGTGGTGCAATTACTGTTTTCCATGGCTTATTAATGGCATCTGTCTGATATAGACCAAACAATGGGTGTTCATAATTGGAACGGATATAAAATTGCCCACGGAAATGGTCGATATAATATTCACGCCCAGCCTGACGGGCAGAGAACATTTGTGGTTCCTGTTGCGGGTTATTTGCATCTATCAACCGATATTCTGAGGTTGAATAGCTGGTGATCGAAACCAGAATGTAGTCAAGCGAGGTACTTTTCGAAATTGACAGATAGAAACGATCATCATCTTCCTGATAGATCTTTTTATCCTGTTGAGTATCCGTGCCATATTGGTGACGAAATAGCTGGTAAGGCAGCAGGGTTTGTGGATCTCTGCGAACATAGAACAGAGTCTTACCATCATTGGCCCACAAAATATTACCGGAAGTATTCTCTATAACGTCATTTTGCCACTCACTGTCACCAAAATTTCTGAAGGAGATTTGGAAGTTACGGCGGCCCTGAGTATCTTCAGCGATAGCAATGCGTTTATTGTCCCGGGTTACAGCAAACCCACCGATTTGATAAAATTTATGGCCTTTCGCTCGTTCGTTACCATCAACCATGACCTGCCAGTCAGTTGAGTTATCAACCGGCTTACGCTGATAGATAGGGAAATCTTTGCCTGATTCATAAATGGTGCGATAAATATAACCATTGTAAGTATAAGGTACCGACTGGTCTTCCTTATTCATACGGCCAACCATTTCGTTATACAGAGTTTCCCGTAGCTCCTGACCAGATTTCAGCATCTCTTTGGTATAGTTATTTTCAGCGGCCAGATAATCAATAACTTCTTTATTCTGACGCTGGTCATCACGTAACCAATAATAATCGTCAACACGGGTATCACCATGAATAGTTATTTCATGAGGCTGCTTTTTAGCCATAGGTGGTATCATTTTTTCCTCCAACGCGATAGCCGTGACGCTATTACTCAGCAAACTACTACCCAACAAAAAACTGAGCACGGCTTTCTTGGCTTTTGGTGAAAACACCGTTTTATACTGTGACATGCCATTCGTCCTGTTTTTTTATTGTTTTTAAAATCAATTGTTATTGATATAAAGTGAAATCAACCGGTAATTCAACCGTAACACTGCCATTGGTTAAAATAGAATCAGGCGGAATGGGTAATGGCTGCGCCCTTTCCAGTACAAGCCTTGCTTCCCTGTCAAGTGAGTTCGTTCCAGAGCGTCTTACCAATTCACTGTCAATCACATTACCAAATTGATTAACTGTAAATTTCACCATTGGACGCCCTGTACGTTTTCTCCTCTGAGCATCTGAGGGGTATTTTTTATAGCGGTTTAAATGACCACTAACTTCCGCCTGCCAGACAGCTTTAGCATCAGCGGCAGCATCTGAATTACTTTCATAAGAAGCCGCAGTGCGGGAAGTAATGTTATCCGCCGTAGCCGTACTGGTTGTCGGTGCTGCGGTACTTTGTGATTTTTCACTTTCCTGCTCTTTTGCCTGCACTCGCTTAACCGGTTGGGCTTTTTTAGGTGCATCTTGCTCTTTTGGTTTCTTTTTCTTCGTTTTATCAACCAGAAGCATGGCTTCTTCATTCACATCCAATTTTGGCATATTGACAGCATCAATCTTACTTTCTTGTTGTTCGCTGGTAACAGATAACTGCTGCTCAATACCAATCGGTTGTTTTTCGACTTTGTGTATTGCTTCCGTCTGTAGTGATACTTCCATCATAACTGCGGGTGGAGGTAAAAATTCCTCAATATCAAGATCCTTCGGTTTATAAACCAACCAACCGACCAACAGGACGTGCAGTGTGATAGCGGCGAGAAAGGATTTTGTCACGTGACCAACGTGAGTGGTTTGATACGTTGTATACGTCAACATTTCTTATAGCACATTATGTCAAAGATAAATTAAGGGAATGATAATCAATTGGATATATAAATGAAAACTATTTTTATTTATTATGAGCATCACATCCTTGTGATAGATACACCTACTTAGTTACTTTGGCAGTCACTTTGGGTGTAAACCAGACAAAATCAGCATATTCTTTATTCAAGGCGACGCCTTTTTCAGCAATAACCAGCACAACAACCTGTTCATCAGATGCTACTTTTTTCACATGCTGAGGGACTCCCATCGCTTTTACCGCATGGTATCCTCCGGCAAACAGCATTGCAGGTGATGGCGCTTTCATCAATTGTTCAGCCATTCTCTGATCACGCAGTTGCTGAATTTTGCTCATTGCAGCAAGATTTAATTCATCTATATTGCCACCATGGGAATTTTTGATGGTTTCATCAATACGCTTTTTGACATCTTCAGAGACTAAGGAAGTTTTGTCCCCGGCTTTATAACTTTTATATGCCCGATCAATTTCACTGCGATTCAGGTTAGCGGCTAACAAGGGATAAGGTGCTTTCACTAATTCAACAACCAGTTTTCCATATTGTTCCCAAGGCCAGCCTTCTTGCCATGCTAACAACTGTTTAATGCGTTCATCCCTGACTATCGGATCATCCTGCAACCAGCTTTTCACTTTATTGACTCTTTCTTGCTGATCCGGATTAATCATTTCCAGCAATACGGAACCATGAGGCCGTTTTTTCTCCAGCTGCTGAACCAGCCATAATTCAATTTGATGGTGATAAGGGTTATCGTGTTTTTCACCCACAATAACTCTGGGATAAGTGGCCAATTGATTAAGTAATTCATCAGAAGTGATGGCTTTGCCTGTTCTCATGTCAAGCAATACACCTGATTGGGTTAATTCACCGGAAAGCGTTTGTTTTACTGCCTGAGAGTTACTTTGTGTCGTTGTTGATGTTGTCGCACAACCACCAAGCAGAAAGGCACACGCTAAAAAAGTTGTTTTTATACAGATAGATGTTTTCATTGGTATTCATTATCCAGTTAAAAATTCCCTGCATATTATAGATAATGATAATTATTTACAAATAAAAATACCCCGCCAAACAAGAACCTGACGGGGTATTTGTCTGTTTATCCCGGCTAATTAATGAAACCTGGATATTGATAGCAATAAATTATAATACCAATCAATTACAGTGGATTAGTCTGCGCTTCGACCGCAGCCAGTGCCACCATGTTAACAATACGGCGAACAGAAGCGATTGGTGTCAGTACATGGACAGGCTTAGAAACCCCCATCAGCACCGGACCCACTGTGACACCATCTGAGCTGGTAACACGCAGCAAGTTATAACTGATACGAGCGGCTTCCATATTAGGCATAATCAGCAGGTTAGCTGAACCTTTCAACGGGCTGTCCGGCATAATGTCACGGCGAATGCTTTCCACCAGCGCAGCATCACCGTGCATTTCACCATCAATTTCCAGCGATGGTGCCATTTGTTGTACCAACTCCAGTGTCTTACGCATCTTTTGAGCAGATTCACAGTCAGAAGAACCAAAACTTGAACGGGACAACAGAGCAACTTTTGGTTCAATACCGAAGCGACGCACGGTTTCTGCTGCCATCAGTGTAATTTCAGCCAGCTCTTCGGGGGTCGGGTCTTCGTTAACATAAGTGTCAGCAATAAAAGTATTACCCATCGGCAACAATAAAGCATTCATTGCACCTGCTGTGTGCACACCCTGACGGAAACCAAAGACGTCTTTGATAATCTGATAATGCTCACCATAACTACCAACCGTACCACAAATCAGGCCATCAGCTTCGCCACGATGAACCATGATGGCACCGATTAGAGTCGGATTACCAATAACCGTCCGGCGTGCCTGATCCTGAGAAACACCACGACGCTTCATCAGTTGGTAATATTCCTGCCAGTATTCTTTGAAACGTGGATCGTTTTCGTTATTAACGACTTCGAAGTCTTTACCTGCTTCAATATGAAGCCCCTGCTTCTTGATACGCATTTCGATAACGCTTGGGCGACCAATCAGAACAGGATACGCCAACCCGAGGGAAACTAATTCCTGAGTCGCGTGGAGTACCCGGATATCCTCACCTTCTGCCAGTACAATACGTTTTTTCTCTTTTTTCGCCTGAGAGAAAATAGGCTTCATGAATAAGTTAGTTTTGTAGACAAACTCATTCAGTTTTTCGATATAGGCACCGAAATCGGTAATAGGACGGGTTGCTACGCCTGAATCCATCGCGGCTTTTGCTACAGCAGGTGCAATTTTCACAATCAGACGTGGATCAAATGGCTTCGGTATAATGTATTCCGGGCCGAAGAACAAATCCTGATCGCCATAAGCAGAAGCCACTTCCTGGCTTTGTTCAGCCAGCGCCAGATCAGCAATTGCGTGTACACAAGCCAGTTTCATCTCTTCATTAATAGTCGTTGCGCCTACATCCAGTGCACCACGGAAGATGAATGGGAAACAAAGCACATTATTGACCTGATTAGGGAAATCAGAACGACCTGTACAAATAATTGCGTCAGGGCGCACAGCTTTTGCCAGTGGAGGCAGGATTTCCGGCTCTGGGTTCGCCAGTGCCATAATCAGCGGATCCTTCGCCATTGTTTTCACCATCTCTGGCGTCAGTACTCCGGGGCCGGAGCATCCGAGGAAAATATCAGAATCAGGAATAACATCAGCCAGTGTACGGCTGCCATTATCTTCAATTGCGTAATCGGCTTTCGTTTTTTCCATATTCTCTTCGCGACCACGATAGATAACACCTTTCGAGTCACAAACGACAATATTTTCACGTTTCAGGCCTAAAGCCACCAGCAGGTTCATACAGGCAATAGATGCCGCACCCGCACCAGATACTACCATCCGTACTTTGCTGATATCTTTATTAACGACACGCAGTCCGTTAATTACAGCGGCAGTACAGATAATTGCTGTACCATGCTGGTCGTCATGGAATACAGGAATTTTCATCCGCTCACGAAGTTTTTGTTCAATATAGAAGCACTCAGGAGCTTTGATATCCTCAAGGTTGATACCACCAAAAGTCGGCTCCAATGCCGCAATGATGTCAATTAATTTATCCGGATTAGACTCATCTATTTCAATATCAAAAACATCAACGCCAGAGAATTTTTTGAATAGAACTCCCTTTCCTTCCATTACGGGTTTGCCAGCCAGTGCCCCGATATTTCCCAGCCCCAATACCGCACTACCATTGGAGATAACTGCCACCAGATTACCACGGGCAGTATATTTATATGCCATCAGTGGATCTTCTGCTATTTCAAGACAAGGAGCGGCAACACCCGGTGAATATGCCAAAGCTAAATCACGTTGTGTCGTCAACGGTTTAGTCGGAGTAATCGTGATTTTCCCCGGCTGCGGAAATTCATGAAAATCAAGGGCACTTTGTTTTAATTTTTCGTCCATCGTCTGATCCTTTGTGAGTCATGTCTAAGTAAAAATCCGCTCAGTATAATAGTTACGGAAGGTTAAATCATGGTGCTAACCGCATTTTTGTCAATGATCATTGAAACTTCAGATCATATCCCCTGTTGTTTTCAGAATTCAATGCAGCCAGCAAAGCAATCAACAAAGAAGCAACCTTAAATATAGAGAGTATAAAACGATCTGTTAATGGCTTCACATTAACCAATATTATATAGAAAGACTCTAATTATACTCATGTAGAGGTAGCTCCATTTTCTATCCATTAATAACTCACTGAATTAATAAAAGAGACATTTAAGAAACAACTTTAAAATGAGTTTACAAAAACAAAAATTAATCTATAAAATAATCATAAAAATTTGATTGAGAAAATTATTAGCAATTAAGGAAAATCATTTTCTTATGTCTGTGAAATTTATTTCATGTGAATTGATAATCTTATTTGCGATATTTCATTTTTTATATCAGGATATATTTTTGGAATCTCTATTATTGATGATTCAATATACTCTATAAAAATCACACAGCTATTTAACATAAAACAGAATTCTGTTTTTTATGTTTTATCAAAACATAAGATCGGCATTTCTATTATGGGAGAAGGAATATGCATAATCATACAGTCATGATAGTCGATGATCACCCTATCATTCGTCATGGTTTAAAAGGGCTGATTGAATCAGAAAGAGAACTCATTGTGACTGCGGAGACAGATAACGGCGAAGATGCCATTAATATCGCTTGTCAAATAAAGCCAGATATCATTTTAATCGATTTGAAGATTCATGGGCTTTCAGGGATTGATACGATTAAGTCACTACGCCGAAAAGGGCTTGATTCCTATGTTCTGGTTCTCTCAGACTCGGATAACAGAGGTGATATTTATGATGCTGTGGATGCAGGTGCAAATGGTTATTTGTTAAAAGATATTGAACTTAGCCCTCTATTGGTTAACATTAAAAAAGCAGTAAATGGACAAGCGGTATACAGTGAGAAAGTTTACCAATATTTATCTAACCGTCATCTTTATGTTGATCCTTTATCCAAATTAACCAAACGCGAATTAGATGTTTTAAAAGAAATCTCAGAAGGAATGACGAATAAAGAAATTGCTGACTTTCTTTTTATCTCAGAAGAAACCGTCAAAGTCCATACACGTAACCTGTTGAAAAAACTTAAAGCCCGTTCCCGCCTCGAAGCCACCATTACCTATCTGAAACATAGAAAAGCAGATTTAATATAATATTCGACGCTCAATTCCTACAATGAATAACACAATTTCCCTGATTTTAATTTACAGGGAAATTGTGAATTAAAACCCCTTAAAGTTAATGATAATTAATTCAACTAAATTTATAATAATTTAACTTATAATAAATAATATTATTATTTTGCAATGAAACTAAGTTTTAAAAGTTAATTTATTCACCAGATATATAGATGGTTGTATTTTGTAAATTTTAACTATCTATTGATATTAAATAAAGCAAACCAACTTGTGTATAGTTGACCTCTGATCAAACCTTGCGGACATTGCTAGCCGGATGAAAACGTAAACCCCGCTCAACCGAAGCAATAAGCAAGGTTTGTGTTATCTGGATAAAATGGCAAATTTCCCGCATTATACTCTTCGCCTTTCAGGATTCAGCCAACTGGCTGCAACTTGAAAGTAACAGCTATACCCCATCGGTTGCGCGTTGTATTGCGGTGACAAGGGAATGAATTTCCCCAGCCAGCAAGAGGCAGCTTGAAAAACAACGGGTATATATGTCAGATTAAATCAGGATTAAGGATCTCATAATGTCAGATACCACCTTTCAAAAAACTTTCACTCTGTACGGTATCAAAAATTGCGATACTGTGAAAAAAGCACGTCGTTGGTTGGAAGATCAAGAGATCCCATATCGATTCCATGACTATCGCGCTGACGGCTTATCACCTGATCTACTTCAGCTATTTATTGAACAGTTAGGCTGGGAATCTTTACTAAATACTCGCGGAACAACCTGGCGCAAACTAACCGATGAGCAAAAATCAGCCATCAATAATGCCGAAGCAGCCAAGGCTCTGATGCTGGAACAACCCGCTATCATTAAACGACCACTATTAGCGTCTCAAGAAGAAAACACATCGCAAAAAACAGGCAGTTACTTACTGGGCTTCAAAGCTGAACAGTACCAACAGTTTTTTTCACGTGATTCTATCCAATAGTTTCTAAAAGAAAGCTGACAAAACTACAGCTTGAAAACTGTAGGGAATTTCTCTTACAAATATACCCGGTAAATTTCAGGCTGCGTCAGCGCTGCAAAGAAACGCAGCCACAAAATGCAGCCTGAAAGATGACAGGCAGAAAGATCTTCCAACTTAATAGGGGCGTATATAATGACTTGTCCAGTGATTGAATTAACCCAGCAATTAATTAAAAGGCCTTCCGTCAGCCCCGATGATCAGGGCTGTCAGGAGATTATGATCCAACGCCTGCAAAACGCTGGCTTTACCATTGAACGGATGCCTTTTGGTGATACCCTGAATTTCTGGGCCTACCATGGAACAGGAGCTACGTTTGCTCTGGCAGGCCATACCGATGTTGTCCCTGCGGGTGATATTTCAGAATGGCAAAGCCCCCCATTTGAACCAACCATTCGTGATGGTATGTTATATGGTCGCGGTGCTGCGGATATGAAAGGATCTCTGGCTGCCATGGTGGTTGCAGCAGAACGCTTTGTTGCAGAAAACCCTAATCATCAGGGTCGCCTTGCTTTCTTAATTACTTCCGATGAGGAAGCCCACGCAATAAACGGTACTGTTAAGGTCGTTGAAGCTTTAATGGCTCGCCATGAGCGACTGGATTACTGTCTGGTGGGTGAGCCCTCCAGCCAAAAACGCCTTGGCGATATGATCAAGAATGGTCGTCGGGGCTCTCTGACTGCAACTGTGACCATTCATGGTATTCAGGGGCATGTTGCTTATCCTCAATTTGCTGATAACCCAATTCATAATTCTCTCCCCTTCCTACAGGAACTCGTCAATACTAAATGGGATAATGGCAATGAGTTTTTCCCTGCAACGAGTATGCAAATAGTCAATATTAATGCGGGTACGGGAAGTAATAACGTCATACCGGGTAAATTAAAGGTTCAGTTTAACTTCCGTTTCAGTACCGAACTGACAGATACCGAGATCCGCCAGCGAGTTGAAAGCATGTTGAAGAAATATAATCTGAAACATGATATTGAGTGGTGGTTATCCGGTCAGCCCTTCCTGACCTGCAAAGGGGAGCTGGTTGATGCGACAGTTGAAGCTATCAGCCATTATTGTGGATACAAGCCGGAACTATCAACCAGCGGCGGTACATCTGACGGACGATTTATTGCCAGAACCGGAGCTCAGGTTGTAGAGTTGGGGCCTATTAACGCAACCATTCATAAAACCAATGAGTGTGTCAGTGTCGCTGATCTACAGGAATTAAGCCTTATTTATCAGCGTATCATGGAGCAATTATCAAATGATGTCGCCTGAAATATTGACGGGTCTCTCGACAGAACACCTGGTGGCACTGTCAGGAGGCCACCATTTACAATTTGATGCAACTAAAGCCTTCCTTGCGATGCAACGGGATGCGGCCAATGCTGGCTTTAAGTTACAACCAGCCAGCTCGTTTCGTGATTTTACCCGCCAACAGACTATCTGGAATGAGAAATGTCGTGGGCAACGCCCGGTACTGGATGCCGACAGTCAGCCTCTTGATATCAGCAAAATGACCGAAGGAGAAATCTGTGAAGCCATTCTCCGATGGTCTGCCCTGCCGGGAGCAAGCCGCCACCATTGGGGAACAGAATTGGATATCTATGATCCTTTTCTGTTGCCTCAGGATAAAAAGCTACTGTTGGAGCCATGGGAATATGAAGCGGGTGGTTATTTTGAGCCACTAACTGACTGGTTAACCGAAAATATGTCCCGCTATGACTTCTATCGTCCATTTACCCGTAACTGTGCATTGGGTGTAGCCTATGAACCGTGGCATATCAGCTATTGGCCTCTTTCTCATGAAGCAGAATGTCTATTCAATGAGCATACTCTGTTAAATGCATGGCAGGGTCGTGATATTGCCGGTATCGATTGGCTGACTGCTAACCTCTCCTATGTTTTTAAAAAATATGTTAAAACAGAAAAAGAGGTTTAAGGATACTCATGCACTGGTTAACAGATTATTGGTGGATAGTCCTGCTGTTACTCGCTGGGGTTATTATTAACGCGATAAAAGAACTTAGCCGCCTCAACCCCAAAAAGTTTTTGGATAATAAACCGGAACTTCCTCCTCATCGGGATCTTAATGCTTCATGGGATGATGAGGACGACTGGCCTCAGGCGAATGGTAAAAAGAGTGATCATCAAGAGGATGATCAGAAGAAATAACCCAATCGTTCCATTGTCTGGCAAGTATTTCATCAATATTTGCCAGAGCATGGGCCGTTTCTTTCCGCCAGCATTTCAATAATGCCTTACGCCCATTCAGTGATAACTCATGCGCACATTGCTCAATCTCAATTTTCTGTTGCAAATGTTTTCTCAATGCCGGCAAAGCCAGATCACTTACCAACAACAAACGTTGCAACGCAAAGTAAGAAGACGACAAGGAACGATGAGCAAATGCAAAACCAGCCAACTCCCGCCAATCACTTTCATTAAGCTGATTATCATCATTATGCTCAACAGGCAGCGCAAACCCAGTCAACGACTTTAGCCAACTTGCATCACGGGATAACTGCTGCTGTGCAGCTCGGGCCAACCATTCCCCCTGTTCACTCAAGGGCAGGATCGCCATGGCAGCATAACAACCACTACTCGCTTCAAGGTGTGTTCCCATCCTCACTAACTGAAAACCACATTTTTGCCAAAGTGACCAGAGTTCAGCGGTATAACCAAAACTAACGGAAATGAAGTCCAGCTTTTGGATTCGGGCGGCCTGACACTGCTGAGCAATCAGACGTTGTGCAATCCCCATACGTCGGTATTGTGCCTGAACAGCAATGCGGCTGACTCTCTGTGAACGCATCACTGCTGCCTGCGGAAATCCTGCATGAGCAGCCAGAGACTGGGCTACCAGATTACCTCTCGGGCGACGACGACCAGCCCATATTTCATGTGCCAGTACCGGAGATAACCCGCCTTCATTCACCATCCATAGAGCACCAACCAATCGTGGATTAGCATGATCGGAACTAGACATGGCAGCAAGGAATGTCATTCCATTGCCATCCAGTAACCGGCGTAAATCGAGGGGAGATGTACGATAATGGGCGCTTGCCAGTAATCCGTAAAACTGCCGCAATAGTTGAGGTTGTTGTAACCACGCAGCCTGATTAATAGACTGAAAAAACAAACTATTTTCAATATTAGGGTCAGGTAATGACGATGAAAACAAATTGCTGTCATCAAATAGTAGAGCGTTATCCAGCCACTTTTCCAGCGGATCATTTTCAGACCAGCGCATTGGCGTTTTCAACTCCCTGATCTGACAATCAGGCAAAGCAGCACAGAATTTCAATAAAAATCCCCGTCCGGTACCTTCGTAACCCTGTACCGTTGTGGCCATTAGTACACGCGGAAAATATCGAATCAACTCAGATAACTGCGGTGTCGGAATTGCTGCCGCTTCATCAATCAAAAGCCAGTCAGCATTGCTCTGCTGTGTGTCTGTATTTCCCTGTTCCCGACACGCATTCTCCCGGATAAATTTCAGTAAATTATCAACTGACCAGAATGGTATTTGCTGCGAGCCAGAAACTGTATCGCTATTCTGAAGACCACCTTCAAAACTATTATTGAAAGATTCAGCATAGTGCCGAATGACTTCAGTTGTTATTTTTGCCGGAGCACATAACCAGCAGCTTCCCTGCCACTGACGAGCCAGCATTCCTGCCAGTGCAGACTTGCCTCGCCCGCGTGGCGCAGTAACTACCCAAATCCCTTGTGAAACCTGTAACATTTGCTCAAGAATGAGTTGCTGGCCTGCTGTCGGATTCCCATCCGGTTTCTTCCACGACAATGTCTGAGGCAATAACGATGCCTGAAAAGGCTTGTTTTGACGCCATAATAAACAATCAGAAGAATTAAGGAGCTGTTGTTGGATATGCTGAATAAAATAGCGGGTTGGGATCACACCAGCAGATTCATTCCAGCGAGAACTGTCTTCATCCGGTAAATCAACCCATTGTGACCAGGCAGGAACACGCATCACCAACCAGCTTCCTGCTTTCAGAGTCCCTGCCAGTATTGCTAATGCTTCGGCATTAAAGCCACGGGTGGCATCAAAGACCCCGTGCAAAAATTCACGCCCCAGTAAACCGATTGCTTTTATTGGCTCAACAGAACCGGAAGTACCAGATGCTACTGTTATCCAGTCCCCCTGTAGCTGGTTTTTCAGAGAGGCAACAATCTGTTCACTCCACTGAGTTTCTCCGCTGAGCACCAGTAAACGACGCTGTCCTTGTCGTTGCATCTGCTCCTGCAACGTTTTCCATTCAAAATTCATTCCTGTCATGATTTTCCAATCACAATGGATAATATGCCTGCCGCAATTAATGGGCCAACCGGAACACCTTTAAATAAAGCAACACCGAGCACCGTGCCGACCAATAACCCGGCTACGGTCGATGGCTGATTTGACATCAGGGATACTCCCCTGCTTCCCAGCCATGACACAAGAACGCCGACAGCAATAGCAAGCAATGATTTCCAGTTTAGGAATGAACTGAATATATCCTGTGCAGATATTTTGCCACTTGCGATAGGAGCCATAACACCGATGGTGAGTATTAAGATCCCCAGTGTTAAACCATATTTTTCGACCCAGGGAAAAAATTGATTCAAGGGAGTTATTCGGACAACAAGCAAAAACAACATTGCCAATGTTACAGTCATGTTATGACTGATAATACCGAGCCCTGCCAGTACTAATAAAATGAGTAAGGTAGGATCAATGTGACTCATCATTTTTCTGTTCCATATATACATCCTGATATAGAGCAGAATGATAACTTAATTATTAGACATGTAAGTAGAAATATTAATATCAGTGGAAATATAGTCAATGAATCACTATATTTTATAAAAAATAGTTGCGAATACGTAATTAATCTTTCAAATTATCTTTCTGACAGATATTGATGCTTTTATAAGGTGAATGCGGAAAGGTCACGAGGCACTTCCTCGGCAACAGGAAGCGTTCATACAGGAAATATGAAAAAATCAGCACTTTTAATCACAATCAGTATGTTATTAACAGGTTGTACTACTCAATGGATACCAGCAAGGAGCAATCCAACACCTTTTCATGAAGCAGATTTGGAGTGTCAATCAAACGCTCTACAGCAATTCCCGGTGAAAAATGAAGTAGCCCAGACTTCTCACCTCAAAACCGTCAGAAATTCCTGTGGTAAAGATTGCACATATATGCAAAGCGTTCCTATGACTGAAAGTTATATCATTGACGTTAACGAAAGTTCCAGAAATCAGGTCTATAGTTTTTGTATGCAGCAAAAAGGCTGGAAGCAAAAAACAAATTACTGGCTGTAACTTACCATAGCTGGGTATCCCCCTAAAATTATCTTTTTATGAAATCAAAGGTGCTCTAGTGTACAGAGCACCTTTGTTTTTTATATCCGCATGTTTGATACAAAATCAGCCATCATTCAAGCAAGGTAATCGTTTGCGTTATTAATCCAAAATAACACCAATCCGCTGAGCTACCTCTTCGTACGCTTCAATTAAGCCACCAAGACTCTGGCGAAAACGATCTTTATCCATTTTATCCATTGTCTGCTTGTCCCACAGCCGGCTGCCATCTGGTGAAAATTCGTCACCTAGCACAACTTTCCCTTTAAACAGGCCGAATTCCAGCTTAAAGTCCACCAAAATTAAACCGGCATCATCAAATAACTTACCCAAGACTTCATTAGCTTTATAGCTCAGGCGCTTCATCTCAGCTAAATGCTCTTTGCTGACCCATCCGAACGTTTCGCAATAAGATTCATTCACCATCGGATCATGCTTAGCATCATCTTTCAGAAACAGATCAAACAAAGGAGGATTCAGCACCATTCCTTCTTCCACGCCAAGACGCTTCACCAGCGAACCAGCCGCGCGATTGCGGATAACACATTCAACCGGCACCATATCAAGCTTCTTAACCAGAGATTCATTATCTGACAGCAACTGTTCCAGTTGGGTTGGAATACCCGCCTCTTCCAGCTTACTCATAATGAAGTGGTTAAATTTATTGTTTACCATTCCCTTACGATCAAACTGTTCAATGCGTTCACCATCCAATGCTGATGTATCATTACGGAATTCCAGCACAAGCAAGTCAGGATTATCAGTGGCATACACTGTTTTTGCTTTTCCACGATACAACTCAGCTTTTTTCTGCATATTACACTCCAGAGATATGACATCTTTAAACGGACTATTAAACAAAAAATTTACTTAACTATATACACAATGGATTTCAAGATGCGTCGCGGCGGCAAGATAGTGAACCCCCGGGAGCATAGATAACTATGTGACCGGGGTGAACAAACGCAGCCAACAAAGAGGCAACTTGAAAGACAAAGTGTATAAAGGGGCCGAAGCCCCTTTATATATTATTTATTTGTAGCTTTGCTAAATGCTGCTTGTAGCACCTCTACCATTTGATCATTTTCAGACTGAGTCAGCGGCTTACCTTTTTCGCTGATAAATTGCAGGCTGCTCCGGTTATCCAAATCGCCTACCTGTAACTTATAGTTGCCTTCGCTAATAGTTGGTGCTTCCACACCTAATGCTTTCCAGCCGGAAGAAGATAAACCTTTATAAGTAACCTCTATCGCACCAGTCGAACGGGTACGATCATTCACCTGCATACCTATGCTTTCCAACGCGTAAGGCAGCCTGTTCCAGATCACGTTATATGGTGCACGGACGATAATTTGTGGCAAACCTGTATTATCACCGCCACTTTGTACCGATAAAGCACCATCATTCTGCGTATTATGCTGCGCTGAAGCTTCTTTTTGGTCGTTCAGATAACCAGTCAGCGCATTTAGCATCAAGGTGTTGTAACGCTGGATTTCCGACGGGGTGTTAACCGCTTTATCACCCTGTTCCAGACCTGCACCTGAAACTGTTAAAACAATTTGGTAGCCCTGCTGAACCACAGAAATGTGGTAACGAACCTTATAAGGAACATTTTCATCTGATCGAGGCCACAAAATCCAGTCAGTTGTCAATGTCTGGGCTGCGTCATCTTTCTGGCTAATCGGATAGCCTTTTTCCGCCAGAAAACTATTTACTTGTGACCACAATTTGCTGTACTCAGGGGTATTTTCAAGCAACAGCTTACTGCTTTGTGCGCTACTTTCAACACGGGAACCCGCTAATAGCGCCACGGTCTGCAACGGTGGACGTATATCAACCGATTTTCCGACATTCCCTTGTGGAACCACAGATGGAATATCATATTCACCATTTTGCAGAGGTAAGTTCATCCCAGCAGGAATATTCAATAACTTCAGAGGGGGGGTATCAAGATAAGATTCATCACCACTCACTTGATGTTTATAGCTCTGATCGCTGGAACAGGCTGCCAGCAAGACGACCAATGACAGGCCAGCAACCTTCATGACCTTCGATTTTTGCAATAATGTTGCCATTAAAATTCCCTAAATTTTACAGTAATTCAGCCATTTTCAAGGCGTTCTCAACTGAAATTTGCCCTTCTTGCGTCAGCGGAACCATTGGCAGACGCAATGTATCGCTGGCAATCAGTCCCAGTTTATGACATGCCCATTTAGCTGGTGCCGGGCTAGGTTCAACAAATAGTTTATGATGCAATTCCTGCAGGCTACTGTTCAGGCTACGCGCTTTCGCAAATTCACCACGAGAAGCCAACTGACAAATTTGTGCCATTTCTGCTGCCGCTACATTCGCTGTTACAGAAATCGTTCCTTTTCCGCCAAGATACATAAAGTCGAGAAAACTTGCATCATCACCACTTAACAGAATAAAACTTTCATCATTAACCAGTTCTTGGATCTGGCTGACACGACTTAAGTTCCCCGTTGCTTCCTTGATTGCGACAATATTTTTCAGTTTCGCCAAACGTGCAACAGTCGGTGGCAGCAAATCACATCCGGTACGCGATGGTACATTATACAGAATTTGTGGTAAGTCGGTATTCTCAGCTATTGCTTTATAGTGCTGATACAAACCTTCCTGCGAAGGCTTATTATAATAAGGTGTCACAGACAGGCAACCAACAACACCTGTATTTTCAAAGCATCGGGTCAGCGATATTGCTTCCGCAGTAGCATTCGCACCTGTTCCGGCAATAATAGGAATACGACCATCAGCTAATTCGAGTGTTGTCAGTACAACATCGACATGTTCATCATGGTTAAGCGTGGCACATTCCCCGGTTGTTCCGACAGAAACAATTGATGCCGTACCACTGGCAACATGGTAATCAATCAATTTTTTCAAACTGCTCTTATCAACCCGGCCAGTTGAATCCATCGGTGTGATTATCGCAACCATACTGCCTGTAAAATCGAAGTGACCACTCTCCATTACCATTTCCTCTAAAATGAGTCTTACACTACAAATAAGAAAATCATGGTACTTTCTTGTCATAAGGAAGGAAACTCTTTGACCCTATGATTTCGATGATTTTTGTTAATATCAAGTGTAGACAATTAAACAGAGATTATAATCGTGCTCCATCTCTTATAAATGCCATTGACCTTCTCTTGATCATTTTTTATGTTTAGTAGCGACATGTACCCGCAGCCATCGACCATAGATAAGGAAAATCGCTTTGCCGAAATCAAAACAACATTTTTTAGTGCTCACAGCTCTTGGTGTAGACCGCCCCGGAATCGTCAACACCATCACCCGCCTTGTTAATACATGCGGCGGTAATATTGAGGACAGCCGTCTGGCAATGTTTGGCGAAGAATTTACCTTTATTATGCTGCTGTCCGGTAGCTGGAACGCGATTACCCTGATTGAATCGACCCTGCCACAAAGAGCCGCTGAACTCGAATTACTTGTTGTAATGAAGCGCACCCGCAGTGGCGCGGCAAAAAAATTTCCTTCTACTATTTCAGTTCGGGTAGATGTGGATGATTCTCCCGGCATTGTCGAGCGTTTTACCAATCTGTTCACAACCCAGAATTTCAATATTGCTGAATTGGTTTCAAAAACGCATCCCACGACTGAAAATATGCCTGCACGGCTGCAAATACAAATCACAGGCCATAATCCATTAGATGATAAAGGTGTTGTATTTAAAGAAACCTTCCAGCATCTATGTACAGAGTTAAATGCTCAAGGCAGTATCAGTGTACAGGAAGTGTTAGGCGACGATTCAGTAAACTGGATAAAAAACAAACAATGATAAAAAAGTGAAATAGATATTTTTGATTAACTGTGTCTATAAAAAATAGAGAGATAAAGCAATGTCTTATTCAATCGGTGTGCTTGCTGGAATGGGACCAAGATCAACGGCACCTTTTATCGATATGCTCGTTAATGCATCCCAGTCTCTTTATGGTGCAAAAAACGATATAGATTTTCCCAAAATGCATATCATCTCTTTACCGACTCCTTTTTATCCGGGGCAAGCTATTGATAATAGGAAAATGGTTCAAGCATTACAAACGGGTATTGCAGATTTAGTTAAAGCAGAAGTAAATCTGATTGTGATTCCCTGCAATATTGCGCACATATATTACAGTGAAATAGAAAAGGTCAGTATCGGTATACCTGTCTTACATATCGCTGATTGTGCACTCCAAAAAATAACACCTGATGACACAAAAATAGCAATCATTGGTACAGAGCCCACAATTGAAGCTGGATTTTATCAGGCCCGCATTCAGGCTGTAGGGAAAGAACCTGTTTCATCAGCAGAATTGCGTAATAACACAACAAAACTGATTACGTTAATTAAAGAGAAAGGGTTTGAGCATGAGGAGGTTGTCGCTATATGGGATACAATATTATCCTGTGCACAGGCATTAAAGGTTCATGTATTACTGATTGCCTGTACTGATATCAGCCCCCTTATAAAAAACAAGAGAAACCAGTCACTGAAGATAGTGGACACAGCCTCCAGTCTGGCGGAAGCTACTATTCATTCATTTTATGAATTAAGGGGCAACCCGAAAGATTAAAAATATACATGTAGTGAACATATAAGAATATTAGTGTATAAAACCAGTTAGATAAAAACGACTAAACGGAGAATACGTGATGAGTCCATTGAAAGCCGGAGATAAGGCACCACAATTCAGCCTACCTGACCAAGATGGTGAAAACATTAACTTATCTGACTTCAAAGGTCAGCGTGTTTTAGTTTATTTCTACCCCAAAGCAATGACCCCAGGCTGTACTGTTCAGGCATGTGGTTTGCGCGATACGATGGATGAACTGGAAAAAATTAATGTTGCCGTGTTAGGCATCAGTACAGATGCTCCCGAGAAATTATCCCGATTTGTTGAGAAAGAAATGCTGAATTTTACTCTGCTTTCCGATGTTAATCATCAAGTTGCCGAACAGTTTGGTGTTTGGGGTAGAAAACAGTTTATGGGCAAAGTCTATGATGGCATTCATCGCATCAGTTTTCTGATTGATCCTGCGGGTAATGTTGAACACGTTTTTGATAAATTCAAAACAAGCGATCATCATCAAGTTGTTCTGAATTATCTGCAACAACATTCATCCTGAAATTTATTGGATGTAGCTGATAGCAAGTCAAGTAACACAGTCCTCCGTCTGCCTGACGGAGGATGCCACAGACTCCTATAGAATGAATTAGCTGTTTTTGTGCCTTCCCTGCACGATCAGTGCAATCGCAGAAACTATGTGAAGTAACGACATACGTATAATGTGGCTTGCCATCACAATACCTACATTAACCTTCATCGCCATAGCAGCAAATAACATTGCTTCCATACTGCCGGGAGCCCACGAAAGGATCAGCAAGTGCATTGGGTAATCCATCACTTGTGCCGTCACTGCTGCAACTAAAACTGTGATGGTCAGTGCGATAAACACAGATTGTATGGAAGACCAAATATTACTAATCAATGCTGAAAATGGAAACGCACTAAAATACAAACCGATCCTCATGCCCATTAACCCCATTGATAATAAACTGAGCAATTCAGGCAGCTTCAGTGTTACATCAGACAGATAGTGAACAACAATAGCAACAACCAATGAAGTCAGCATATAGGGCGCCGGAATATGTAAACGCTCCAACAGAACGCCGAGGATATAACCTCCGGTGGCAATCAGGATCAACCAGCCAATAATGCCGGGTGTATAAGAAAAAGGTGCTGTTTTAATCACTGGAGGAGGATTTAATCCGGTAATAATCCCGGCAATAATAATCAAGACGACCAAACGAATAGCATGGGAAATAACAATTTTTTGTGGTGGTGTTTTGGAATGTTCAGTCAGTACTAGGATCGCGGCTAGTGCACCGGGAACAGCACCCAATACTGACTCTGTGCGTGTCCATCCCATTTTCCGGTGAAACCAAAAATAGCCGACATTAAATTGCAGGATCAAGCAGATTAATAATGCGGGGAGCAACATCAGGATATCCCGCCCTTCTTCCATCGGTAATCCTTTGACCATCAACCCTATAGAGCTTCCTAATACAATTTGAACCACCGTCAGGCTATGTTTTGGTGCTGTAAGTGATACTCTCAGCCGGGATGCAATAATAACAGCCGCCATTGCCCCAAACATATATGCCAGAGGTAGCCCCAGCAGTGACAAAACCCATCCTAAAAGCATGCAAGGTATAACACTTAACAGTGATTTCACCGCCACTCCTTAGTTCAGTCTGTTTATTTGAATTTTTATCGAAATTACTGCAACAATTTCAAATTACGAAGATAACTCTTCTGATTTATCTTCCGGCCAGACATTAATAACAGCTTTAATCAACGTCGCCAATGGAATCGCGAAAAAAACGCCCCAAAAACCCCACAATCCGCCAAAAATAATGACGGAAATAATGATAATAAGCGGATGAAGATTAACTGCCTCTGAAAATAAAATAGGAACAAGCAGATTACCGTCTAACCCTTGAACAACCAGATAAGCAATAAATAGTGTCCAAAAATCTGTGCCCAATCCCCACTGAAATAGCGCTACCACAATGACAGGAATAGTCACTATTACCGTGCCGACATAGGGAATCAAAACAGATAAACCAACCAGAACAGCAAGTAACATGGAATAATGCAACTCAAAGAAAGCAAATACAGCATAAGTACAAATGGTTAAAATAACCATCTCCACAACTTTTCCCCGAATATAATTCGTAATCTGCTGATTCATCTCATGCCATAATTGCCCGGCTAAACCGTGATTACGCGGTAATATACGCTGGAATGCCGCTACCATTTTATTTTTATCTTTCAACAGGAAAAATACCATTAAAGGAACAATAATCAGGTAAATAGAGAGCGTCATCAGTCCAATCAAAGAAGCTACTGAAAATTTAAATACAGATTCTCCCGCTAAAGAAAATTTATTACGCAGATTTTCGGCAAACATATCAATGATACCGACATCAACTAAAACAGGGTAACGAGAGGGAAAAGTCCGGGCGTATTCCTTAAAGCGATTAAGCATATTCGGCAAATCGGAAAACAGATTAAGCCCCTGTTGCCAGACTGTTGGGGCAACAATCAGGATAATCAATGCACTGATCCCCATAAAAATGGCTAATACGATTGTCACTGAAAGAGTACGACTACAACCCAGCTTTTCTAATTTCACCGTCGGCCATTCCAATAAATAAGCCAACACAATTGCAGCAAGAACAGGAGCTAAGATACCATTGAAAAAATAAATTATGCCAAAGCCAGCCAGCAAAATGAATGATAGTGCAGCAACTTGCGGATCAGCAAAACGGCGGCGATACCATTGCATGATCATATCCAACATAAACCAAACTCCTTAATAACAATACTTAATGACTATTTTACTAAAAGTGCTTACGGCTGATCGATTTTAAGTTAACCTTAGCTATCATACACGTATCCTGAAATTGATAGCTAACTGGGCACAGCATTTTATAAAAATCGTTTTATGAGAATCGCTCTATGAAAAAAACATCTACTAAATCCCTGATAGCGATACTGGTCAGTCTGACACTATTTGGCAATAGCCCTGCATACTCGGTACCTACTGACGAGACATTACCAGATATTGGTACAACCGCTGCATCCACACTCAGTACCAATCAGGAAATAGAGATGGGTGATTTCTATATCCGTGAAATACGTGCTGGAACTCCCTTGATTTATGACCCTCTATTAACACAATACATCAATAAATTAGGCCAGAGGCTCGTCAACCATGCTGATGCAGTGAAAACACCTTTTCACTTTTATATCGTCAATAACCCTAACATTAATGCGTATGCCTTTTTTGGTGGCAACGTTGTACTCCACTCTGCTCTGTTTCGTTATAGCCGAAATGAAAGCGAACTGGCTTCAGTTATGGCCCATGAAATATCTCATGTAACACAGCGCCATTTGGCTCGTATGATGGAAGACACACAGCGAAAAGCGCCACTGGCATGGGCCGGCACACTCGGATCTATCTTACTACTAATGGCTAACCCTCAGGCAGGAATGGCAGCCCTGAGTGGTACGCTGGCTGGTTTTTCACAGGGTATGATCAGCTTTACTCGTGAAAATGAGCAAGAGGCAGACCGTATCGGTATGCGGATATTAAGTCGGGCTGGGTATGATCCTTATGGAATGCCTAATTTTATGCAAATTTTGAGTGAGCGAACTTTACACAACTCAGAAATTCCAGAAATTCTATATACCCATCCACTGCCTGATAGCCGCTTAGCCGATGCCCGTAACAGAGCCAATCAATACCCGAAAAAATCTATTCCGGAATCACAGGAATATCTACTGGCCCGGGTACGAATTCTGACTCTAGAATCCACACTAAGCTCAGCCTATATTGAAGATCTGCTCACTAAATACAGTCGTGGAACGCCAAAAGAACAAATTGCGGCCTCTTATGGGCGGGCTCTTCTACTGACTAAACAGAAAAAATATGTCGAAGCCAGAAAAGTGCTCACCCCGTTATTGAATAACCAGCCAGATAATATCTGGTTTATTGATGCAATGACGGATATCGATATTGAACAAACACGATATGAGCAGGCGATTACCCGCTTACAGCAAGCCTTACAGAAACACAAAAATAACCCTGTGCTGCAAATCAATCTTGCTAACGTCTATATCGAAGCCAAACAGTATCCGAAAGCATCACAGCTGCTATTCCAATACACCTTCAGTCATCCGGATAATTTAGCTGGTTGGTCACTAATGGCCGAAGCAGCAAGCAAACAGGGGAAACGCAGTGAAGAACTGTCAGCTTACGCCGAAACAATGGCATTACAGGGTAAATTTGATATGGCAATCAGTTATCTCAGTCAGGCCAGTGCATTAGCAAAACTGAACAGCTATGATCAGGCCCGTTACGATGCTCGTATCGACCAGTTACGCAAGCTGCAACAGCGCTATAGCCAATATAAGAAATGAGGTTCTTTTATATGCAACATGTTATTTTTTATCATAACCCCCGCTGTTCAAAAAGCCGGGAAACGCTTAAGTTAGTTCAGGAACTCGGTATTACACCAGAAGTTATTCATTATCTCGATACTCCCCCAACGGCAGAACAGCTGGCTATTTTACTGAAACAACTGGGGTTCAGTGATGCCCGCCAATTAATGCGAACAAAAGAAGAATTGTATAAAGAGCTAGAGCTTGATAATAGTGAACTCACACAAGAAGCCTTACTTCAGGCAATGGCTGATAATCCTAAGCTCATAGAGCGCCCGATTGTTGTTGCAGGAGATAAAGCACGTTTAGGGCGACCACCAGAGCAGGTTAAAGAGATTTTGGGCAATTAATCATTAAAAAAGTGATAGGGAAGTCTACTTTGTACCTCTATCACTTTTTTCTGATCTGGTGTATTAAAGATCAAGAATATCTTTTACGAATGGGATAGTCAGTTTACGTTGTGCCACAATAGAAGCGCGGTCAAGCTCATCCAACGTTCTGAACAGCGTTTGCATTTCTCTGTCAAGACGCTTTAACACAAAACGCCCCACATCTTCAGGTAATTCAAATCCCCGCAACTTAGCTCGTAATTGCAATGCCTGAATTTTTTCATCATCAGACAAAGGCTGCAATTTATAGATCTGCCCCCAATCAAGCCTGGATGCCAAATCTGGCAATGTTAAATTAATTTGCCGGGGTGGACGATCTCCTGTGATCAACAGACAGGTTTTGCCAATCTCTACAATCCGGTTATAAAGATTAAAAATAGCCATTTCCCATACCTGATCACCTGCGATACATTCAACATTGTCGATACACACCAATGATAAATGTTCCATACCATCAAGAACTTCCGGAACAAAATATGCACGTTTATCGAGTGGCACGTATCCGACAGCCTCTCCTTGCTGGGATAGTTCGGCACAGGCTGCATGGAGCAAATGACTCTTGCCCCCGCCATCGCGGGACCAAAAATAGATATAACTGCCATGTGACTGACTAATAGCCAATTTTATTGCGGCTAATAAAGAAGAATTCTCACCTGCAAAAAAACTGGCGAATGTTTCATCATCTGGCAAATATAAGGGCAATGAAAGCTGCGCCGGTGTATTCAGAAGCACCTCAAACAGAATGGATAACGAACAGCATTAAGTTTACCATAGAAACCAAGTTTACCACAAAAAACGATAACAAATGAAATGAATACTTAGTTCAAGATGGTAGCTGTCATTGACACTCGCTTTTTCATGAAAAAAAGAAAAATAAAGCAAAGAAATAGTAAAAATTTATTTTTAATAAAAATTATCATTGACATATATCCAATATTATTCCTTCCTTTTGTTTCAGAACATTATTTATACTGGACACCCCAAAATACTCTTTGTCGAAACTGTGTTTAAAATCACCATTGATTATGAAATATCTGAAATGAATAATATGATCTATACTGAACTCCATGCGCATTACAAATAACAATCAATATAGAAAATAGCAAAACTTAAAAATATCAGATAACAAACTGAGAATTATCTGTTAATTAATAATAATTATCTTTCTTTATCAGATTGAGAAATGATCAGAGCACTCGCTTCTTTCAAGACCTCAATAATTTCTCCTTTATCTAAATCACCCTCAATAGATATAGAACTACCATCATTTTTAGTGATAGATATTTTTAGATTACGCTCACCACCTAAAAGAGCAATTAATGATTTTCTTAAACCATCAAGATACCTTAAATTATCTTTAATAAACGTGAGCGTTCGCTTAGCTATATTGAGTGTTTTCAAATCCGAGCCTATTGAATTAACTTCTATATTAAATTTTTTAAGCTCTGTATAAAATTCTTTTTCCAATGATTTATCTATATATAGAGTAATATTATTTATGCTTTCCATTTTATCCCTCAATATTTTTCATCTTTGAGTGTTTATACTTACAAGTATAGTAAAAAATTATGGCAAAAAGATAGAAAATCGGTAAGCAGGAATGAGGTGAAATTAGGCAACTATAGGGATATCAAGAAAAATTAGTCAATATTTTTCTAATAAAAAAATAAGAGAAAGAGTTCGTTAAAAAACCCTTTCTCTTAAAGAAAAACCAATACAAATTATTTTATGATTTCACTCGCTTTTTTATCATCGCTGAGTGATTCGACAGAAGAACTAATATACGGTTCATCCGGGCGAATGATACTAATCAATTTGAAAATCAGGCTCATACCAATACCCACTACCGTTGCCAGCGCCATACCTTTCAGCTCTGCTGCACCAATTTGGATTTTCGCACCACTTACGCCGATAATCAGAATGACAGAAGTCAGGATCAGGTTCTGAGCTTTGCTGTAATCTACTTTGGAATCAATCAATACCCGTATACCAGATGCACCAATCACACCATACAGTAATAAAGATACGCCTCCCATCACCGGAACCGGAATTATCTGGATCGCCGCCGCCAGTTTACCGACACAAGAAAGTAAAATCGCCAGAATTGCTGCTCCGCCAATGACCCATGTGCTGTATACGCGAGTCAGAGCCATTACACCAATGTTTTCGCCATAAGTGGTATTAGGTGTTGAGCCAAAGAACCCTGAAATAATCGTTGAAAAACCGTTGGCAAACATCGAACGATGCAATCCCGGATTTTTCAGCAAATCTTTTTGCACTATATTGGCTGTTACGACCAAATGACCAACATGCTCCGCAATGACAACCAGTGCCGCAGGCAAAATCGTCATAATAGCAAACCACTCAAAACGCGGAGTGTAAAAAGTCGGCAATGCAAACCATGGCGCTTCACGCACTGGTGTAAAATCTACGACTCCCATAAAAAAGGATAACGCATAACCCACCAGCACCCCGATCAGGATTGGAATGATCGCCATAAAACCGCGGAACATAACTGAACCCAATATTGTCACAGCCAGTGTAACCATTGAGATGATCAGATTCGTCGTATTAACATCTGTTCCCGCAGCAGGACGTAGCCCGGCCATATCAGCAGCAACCCCTGCCAGTTCCAGACCAATCACTGCAACAATAGCTCCCATTGCAGCAGGAGGAAACATCACATTAAGCCAGCCTCTTCCCGCGATTTTAACAATCAGGGAAACCAGACAGAACAGCAATCCACAGACAATAAATCCGCCCAATGCCAGTTCATACCCTAAAGGCAACAACAATAATACAGGAGATATAAAGGCAAAACTGGAACCTAAATAAGCCGGGATCCTTCCTTTACAAATAAACAGATAAAACAGTGTTCCAATACCATTAAATAATAAAATTGTGGCGGGATTAATTTTAAACAGAATGGGAACCAGAACTGTCGCCCCAAACATCGCAAATAAATGTTGCAAACTTAACGGAATGGTCTGTCTTAACGGTGGTCTTTCATCTACCCCAATAGTCCGACGGGTCACTATTTATGTCCTCTTATGTTTTACTAGGAACCAAAAAAAAGCCGACTTTTCAGCCGGCTAAAAATATTATTTTGTACCAAATATCTTATCGCCTGCATCCCCCAGGCCAGGAACAATATATCCATGCTCATTAAGGCACTCATCAATTGATGCAGTATATAGTTCAACATCAGGATGTGCTTTTTCCAAAGCGGCAACTCCTTCTGGAGCAGCAACAAGAACCAAAACCTTAATAACAGGACATCCTGCTTTTTTCAGCAAATCAATGGTGGCAATCATAGAGCCACCTGTTGCCAGCATCGGATCAACAATCAATGCCATACGCTCATTGATATCAGAAACCAGTTTCTGAAAATAAGGTACAGGTTCAAAGGTTTTTTCATCACGATAAACACCAACAACACTGATGCGGGCACTCGGAATATTTTCCAGAACACCATCCATCATTCCCAGACCTGCACGCAGGATAGGTACTACAGTAATTTTCTTCCCTTTAATCTGGTCTATTTCTACCGGACCACACCATCCCTCGATGGTCACTTTCTCAGTTTCTAAATCAGCAGTTGCTTCATATGTCAGAAGACTTCCCACCTCTGAAGCCAGTTCACGAAAGCGCTTAGTGCTTATATCATGATCACGCATCAGGCCCAGTTTATGTTTAACGAGTGGGTGTTTAACCTCAACGATCTTCATGGGTTTCTCCTACTGTATATAGCCGGCAGATAAAAAAATCGCGGGATTATACCTCCTTTTTGGGATCAGGCAACTATCAATATATTGATTTTTAGCAACAACAAGTCATTTTTTCCTATTTTTTATCCGCAATAAACCTGCATAAAGCTATCGCAAACGTTTGCCTTGGCTGTTAGAATTATTCCGTTCTGTTTTATTCATTCAAATGCAACCGCCTGGGAGCTACGCAGTGACCAACAAAACCTCTCTTAGCTATAAAGATGCTGGTGTCGATATTGATGCTGGTAATGCCTTAGTCAATCGTATCAAAAGTGTAGTGAAACAGACCCGACGCCCGGAAGTAATGGGGGGATTGGGTGGCTTTGGTGCATTATGTTCTCTGCCACAAAAATATCGTGAACCTGTTTTAGTTTCTGGCACAGATGGTGTGGGGACTAAACTGCGTCTGGCCATGGATCTGAAGCGCCACGATACAATCGGCATTGATTTGGTCGCCATGTGCGTCAACGATCTGGTAGTTCAGGGAGCTGAACCTCTGTTCTTCCTTGATTACTATGCAACAGGGAAATTAGATGTTGATACCGCATCGAGCGTTATAACCGGCATCGCGGAAGGCTGTAAACAGGCAGGCTGTGCTCTGGTCGGCGGGGAAACAGCTGAAATGCCGGGCATGTACCACGGTGAAGATTATGATGTTGCGGGCTTTTGTGTCGGTGTGGTTGAGAAATCAGACATCATTGATGGCAGTAAGGTTCAGGCTGGAGATGCACTCATAGCACTGTCATCCAGCGGGCCACACTCTAATGGTTATTCATTGATCCGTAAAATTCTTGAAGTGAGCCAGACCAATCCCGAGACAACTGAGCTGGATGGTAAAACACTGTCTGATCATCTTCTCGCTCCAACCCGTATTTACGTTAAACCACTGCTTGAACTGATCGAACAAATTGAAATCCATGCGATTTGCCATCTGACAGGTGGTGGTTTCTGGGAAAATATTCCCCGCGTTCTGCCTGAAAGTATGCAGGCAAAAATCGATGGCACAAGTTGGCAATGGCCTGCCATTTTTAAATGGCTGCAACAGGCTGGCAATGTCAGCGACCATGAAATGTACCGCACGTTTAATTGCGGCGTCGGCATGATAATTGCGCTACCTCAGTCTCAGGCAACACAGGCAATTGAATGGCTGAATAAAGCGGGTGAAAACGCATGGCAAATCGGCAATATCACTGAATCTGATCATAGCGGGCAGCAAGTTACGATCAATTAATAAAAAGCCAGTTAATAGAAAGTAATTCAATGAAGACTATGAAAAAAATTGCGGTCTTAATTTCTGGTAATGGCAGTAATCTGCAATCTATCATTGATGCCTGCCAGCAAAACCGGATTAATGGCCAGATCTGTGCTGTGTTCAGCAATAAAGCCGACGCTTATGGTCTGCAACGCGCTGAAGAATCAGCTATTCCAACCCATTTTCTTAATCCGAAGGAATATTCTGATCGCACAGATTATGACTCTGCCCTGCTTACAGCCATTGATCAATATCAGCCCGATTTAATCGTTTTAGCGGGTTATATGAGGATCTTGTCATCTGGCTTTGTGCAGCATTACCATGGACGACTACTCAATATTCATCCCTCCCTGCTACCGAAATATCCCGGCTTACATACTCACCGTAAGGCGATAGAAAACGGCGATCAGGAACATGGTACTTCTGTCCACTTTGTCACCGAAGAACTTGATGGTGGGCCTGTTATCTTACAGGCGAAAGTGCCCATTTTTGCAGAGGATCAAGAAGAGGACGTTATTCGACGCGTGCAAACTCAGGAGCATAATATTTACCCGCTGGTCATTGGCTGGTTTCTGGAAGGCCGTTTGAGCATGGGCAATAATACCGCCATTTTGGATGGGAAAGTACTTTCTCAACAAGGATATGCTTCAGACTAATCGATATAATTAATTCCAAAATTTATTATTAGTTCCAAAACTACAGCATTGTGTTAAGGTTAGTTAGTTAAACTAAACTTAATCATACTAAGGTAAAAATAATTAGCCGGACACCTTGCTGTACTTTATTACTTCATAATATTCTCTTTTATAAAAATCAAAACCAAGTCATCCTTACGTTAAAAGCACTGAGGTATCTAATGTCCAGTGGTTCCGAAAATCCACCCGTAAATCTACGCCCACTTGAGCGGGAAGATCTCCCTTTCGTCCACCAGCTTGATAATAATGCCAGTGTCATGCGCTACTGGTTTGAAGAGCCTTATGAGGCTTTCGTTGAATTATGCGATCTCTATGACAAACATATCCATGATCAAAGTGAACGCCGTTTTATTATTGAGAGTATGAATTCCAAAGTTGGTCTGGTGGAATTGGTGGAAATTGATTATGTCCATCGTCGGGCTGAATTTCAGCTCATTATTGCACCGGCTTATCAGGGGCAAGGCTATGCAACAGAAGCAGTTAAACTTGCGATGGAGTACGCATTTTCAGTCCTAAACCTCTATAAACTCTATTTAATTGTTGATAAAGAAAACGAAAAAGCAATTCATATATACAATAAACTGGGATTTTATACAGAAGGAGAGCTTATTGATGAGTTCTTTGTAAACGGCTCTTATCATACTGCTATCCGGATGTGTACGTTCCAGCATCACTATTTTGCTAACAAAATTAGGCATTCCCAGAGTAGAAAGCAGCACTGTTAACCAATGGACCAAATGGAGTAGTAATGTCCCAAGACCGCCTCTATACAGAAAAAGAACTCAGCTGGCTCTCTTTCAATGAACGTGTGCTTCAGGAAGCGGCTGACAAAAGTAATCCACTTATTGAAAGGATGAGGTTTTTAGGGATCTACTCCAATAATCTGGATGAGTTTTATAAAGTCCGTTTCGCCGATGTCAAACGTCGCATTCTGATTAGCGAAGCGCGGGGTTCTGCAACCGGTGCCCGGCAATTATTAAAAAAAATTCAGTCAAAAGTTGCCAAAATCGATCAGGAGTTTGATGAACTCTATAACGATTTATTGTTGGAAATGGCGCGTAATCAGATTTTCCTAATCAATGAACGGCAGATATCCCCTAATCAGCAAATCTGGCTCCGGCAGTATTTTCGCCAGCATTTACGTCCACACATTACGCCTATCGTTATCAATCCAGAAACTAATCTGGTTGAATTTTTAAAAGATGATTACACCTATTTAGCGGTGGAAATTATTCGCGGGCAGGAAACCAAATATGCTTTGTTGGAAATCCCTTCCGATAAAGTTCCCCGTTTCGTTAATTTGCCGCCGGAAATGCCCAAAAGACGCAAATCAATGATCCTGATTGATAACATTCTGCGCTACACATTGGATGAAATTTTTAAGGGATTTTTTGATTACGACACACTAAGTGTTTATTCCATGAAAATGACCCGTGATGCTGAGTACGATTTGGCAACGGAAATGGAGTCCAGCTTGCTGGAGTTAATGTCTTCAACACTGAAACAAAGGCTGACAGCCGAGCCTGTCCGTTTTGTTTACCAGCGCGATATGCCTGATGAAATGGTCGAATTATTGCGTAGCAAACTGGGGCTTTCCAATGATGACTCAGTCATTGCCGGCAGCCGTTATCACAATTTCAGAGATTTCATTAAATTCCCCAATGAAGGAAACCGGACTCTGCTGAATAAACCCATGCCCCGGCTGCGCCATACCTGGTTTGACCATTTCCGCAATGGTTTTGATGCTATCCGTGAACAGGATGTATTGCTTTATTATCCTTACCACACTTTCGAGCATGTACTGGAATTGCTGCGACAGGCATCATTCGATCCAAGCGTATTATCGATAAAAATTAACATTTATCGGGTAGCGAAAGACTCACGCATAGTTGAATCCATGATCCATGCAGCCCACAATGGCAAAAAAGTGACAGTGGTCGTGGAATTACAGGCACGCTTTGATGAAGAAGCCAACATTCACTGGGCAAAACGCCTGACTGAAGCGGGTGTGCATGTCATTTTCTCGGCTCCCGGCCTGAAAATTCACGCCAAACTGTTTATCATTTCACGTCTTGAAGGGAATGATATTATCCGTTATGCCCACATCGGCACAGGGAATTTCAATGAAAAAACAGCCCGCTTATATACCGACTACTCCCTACTGACAGCCAAACCCGAAGTCACCAACGAAGTACGCCGGGTATTTAACTTTATTGAAAACCCTTATCGTCCGGTGACATTTGAGAACTTGATGGTTTCTCCCCAAAACTCACGGGCTATGCTCAATAAATTAATTGATCAGGAAATTGAAAATGCCAGAGCAGGAGAAATTGCGGGCATCACGCTGAAAATAAATAATCTGGTAGACAGAGAATTAGTAGATCGCCTATACGATGCCTCTGAAGCGGGTGTCAAAGTACGGCTTCTGATCCGGGGAATGTGTTCTCTAGTTCCCGGCCAGCCCGGTTTTAGTGAAAATATTCAGGTCACCAGTATTGTTGATCGTTTTCTTGAACATGATCGGGTTTATGTTTTCACTAATAAAGGAGATGAGAAAATTTTTCTTTCTTCCGCAGACTGGATGACACGGAACATTGATTATCGTATTGAAGTTGCCGTTTGTCTGCTTGACCCACTGTTAAAACAGCGTGTTCTCGATATTCTGGAATTACAGTTTAGTGATACGGTCAAGGCTCGTTATATTGATAAAGAATTGAGCAATAGGTATGTCCCACGAGGAAATAAACGTAAAATTCGCGCACAAACTGCCATTTACGATTATCTGAAAAATCTGGAACAGCCTGAATCAAGAGTTTAATTTATGCCGTTGAAACACGATACACCAACGCCTAAGCCGCTGGAAATTGCAACCATCGATCTGGGCTCCAATAGCTTTCATATGGTTATCGCCCGAATTGTAAATGGAGCATTACAAGTTATCGGTCGCCTGAAAAAACGGGTTTACCTTGCTGATGGATTCAACGATAAAAATGAACTGAGTGAAGAAGCCATCAAACGTGGTCTTGAGAGTCTTTCATTATTTGCCGAACGATTACAAGGTTTCTCCGCAGAAAATGTCTGCCTTGTAGGGACTCACAGCTTACGGGAAGCAAGTAACGCCGAAGAATTCCTGCAACGGGCCAAAGAAGTCATCCCCTATCCTATTGAGATTATTTCCGGTCATGAAGAAGCCCGTTTAATCTTTATGGGAGTAGAGCATACTCAGCCAGAAAAAGGTCGTAAGCTGGTGATTGATATTGGTGGCGGTTCAACCGAGCTGGTTATTGGTGAAGGCTTCGAACCTCTTCTCATTGAAAGCCGTCGTATGGGATGCGTCAGTTTTGCCCGGCAGTTTTTCCCTGATGGGGTGATAAATGAACATAATTTCCGTAAGGCACAACTTCAAGCGGAACAAAAGCTGGAAAATCTCATCTGGCAATTCCGCACAAAGGGCTGGGATTTTGCTCTGGGGGCGTCGGGTACAATTAAGGCAGTGCATGAATTACTGGTTGAATTGGGCGAAAAAGATGGCCTGATTACACCTGAGCGGCTTCAGATGCTGGTCAAAAGAGTGCTGAAATACAAAAATTTTAAATCGCTGGATCTGCCCGGTTTATCGGACGATCGCAAACAGACTCTGGTTCCTGGTCTGGCAATCCTGTGCGGTATATTTGATGCCCTGAATATTCAGGAATTATGCTTGTCTGACGGAGCACTACGTGAAGGCGTTCTTTACGAAATGGAAGACCGTTTCCGCCATCTGGATATCCGCCAAAGAACCGCCAAAAGTCTTGCTGATCACTATAATATCGATCGCGAACAGGCCAGTCGTGTCTGGGATACAGCTAAAACACTGTATGACCAGTGGGCTGCGCAAAACCCGAAACGGGTACAGCCACAATTGGAGTCTATCCTGCTCTGGGCTGCCATGCTGCATGAAGTTGGTTTAAGTATTAATCTGAGTGGCCTGCAACGGCATTCTGCCTATATTCTGCAACATACTGATCTGCCGGGATTCAACCAAGAACAGCAGTCATTACTGGCAACATTAGTTCGTTATCACCGCAAAGCGGTCAAAATTCATGAGCATCCGCGTTTCTATTTGTTTAAGAAAAAGCAATATCTTCCTATGCTCCAGATATTAAGATTAGCAACACTGCTGAATAATCAGCGTCAGTCCACAACAACACCTGAGTCACTGACACTGGAAACGGATCATGGGCACTGGATACTTTCCTTTCCGAAAAACTATTTAACTCAAAATACACTCATGCAACTGGATTTAGAAAAAGAGCAAGCTTACTGGAGTGATGTGGCAGGCTGGCATCTACATATCCAAGAGGAATCAACTTAACGATATCGTATTATGAAAAAGAAAAAGAAAACCGCTCAGATTACAAAATTAATTCTGCTTATCAGCTTTCTGATTTTATTTGGGCGTTTTATCTATTCATCAATTGCAGCGTTAGAACATCATCAGCAAAAAAAGCAAAATATGATGGAACAAAGCAGCGATCTTAAGACAAAATAACATCATTCCTGATAGTGTAATTTTGGCAAAAACTAAAGGTCATATAATGTTACAGCCAGCCTTTAAACCCGATAATACGAACGTTGCCAACCAACATTCGCAAAAGCTGGCTCTTGCTCGCCAGCATCTGTTTTCTCTGTTAATTAACGATAAGCTATTCGTTGATACATTATTAGGACAGGCTGATGCACATGCAAAGATTAGCAATGATCTGCTACTCGAAAAAATTGAAGAAGTCCGCTCTTTACTGACCAGCCTGCATGCAGCAGATATCGCAGATATTCTGGAGGCACTGCCTTATGATGAGCGTCTTGCTTTGTGGCGGCTCATTGACAACAACCAGCGTGGTGAAGTTTTGGTGGAGGCTTCAATCCCTGTCTGGGATAACTTAATTAAAGATATGTCCGATCTGGCGCTACTTAGAGCAATCGGTACACTGCATGTCGATGAACAGGCTTATATTGTCGAACACCTTCCCAGAGATACCACACACCGTCTGCTGACCTATCTGGAACCCAGCCAGCGCAACCGTATCCGGGAAGTATTACAATACCACAAAGACAGCATCGGCCAGATGATGGACTTTGAATTTGTAACTGTACGAGGCAATGTCACGCTCAGCACCGTTCAGCGTTTTCTGCGTTCCCGTGGGTCTATTCCCGCAACAACAGATAAAATCTTTGTTATTGACCGTAAAAACCGGCTTCAGGGGGAACTTCCGCTCACTACCCTGCTAACCAACGCCCCCGATAAATTAGTTGCTGAAGTGATGAACATAGATACCGTGACTTTTTTACCGGAGCAAAAAGGTGAAGATGCAGCCAGCGCGTTCGAACGTTATGACCTGATTTCCGCGGCGGTTGTGGATAATAATGGCCGTCTTATGGGGCGTCTGACTGTTGAGGATATCGTCGATACCTTAAGCGAAGAGACAGATACCAATATCCGGCGTATGGGTGGCCTGAGCCGTGAAGAAGATGTTTTCGCTCCGGTTGGGCAGGCAGTGAAAACCCGCTGGGCATGGCTAGCCATTAATTTATGTACTGCATTCGTTGCTTCACGGGTTATCGGTCTGTTTGAGCATACCATTTCCCAGCTTGTTGCGCTTGCCACGCTGATGCCTATCGTGGCAGGTATCGGAGGGAATACCGGCAATCAGACTATCACGATGATCGTACGGGCACTGGCACTCCATCAAATCCGGACAGGAAGTTTTCCTTATATTTTATTAAGGGAACTGGGTGTTGCTCTGATAAACGGTATTATTTGGGGGGGAATTATGGGGCTTGTCACTTATCTGCTCTATGATGACCCAGCAATGGGCGGAGTGATGACCATGGCAATGATACTCAACCTGCTGATGGCTGCCCTGATGGGCGTGCTGATCCCTTTTATTATGATGAGACTAGGCAGAGATCCTGCTATTGGCTCCAGTGTGATGATAACTGCGATTACTGATACCGGTGGTTTTTTTATCTTTTTAGGACTGGCAACCCTATTTTTGGTTTAATGCGCAACAGGTTACCAAAAGCGCATTAAAGTCAGGCCTCTGGCAAGAGATTACTTTAAAAAAACACCGACTGGCTTAACCCGCATTTAACGCGGGTTAATATTTACCATTTAAAAATACTTTGATGATTATGAAAAATCATTTGATTGGCTTCTCATAATTTTATAATTGATAAAAACCAATAAACTACTCAATAGGCTTTTCAGTATAGTATCTTATTAGCTCACTATGCTTATTAATTATTTCCATTTTCCTGAGATCGTCTTTGTATTTTTCCTTCAGTTCATAAAATAATTCATTGGCTTTTTTACAATATATATTAATCTCATCTTCCATTAATCGCTTTCTTTCATCAGATAAATCACTATCCCATTCACCTGCAATATATTCACAATATTCAGTTTTTTTCATGTATTCTTGCAAATCTTTTGGCATATTATCTCTTTATGCCCATGAAACCCCATGTAGGCAGAAAAAAATCACACTCGATATGATTATCTTTTCCATTTTATTGCTAATTTTCCATGCCCAATGCATTAGGAAAGCTCTCCCTAGGTATCTCACAGTGAGGATATTATTATCTCTGGTACCTGATTTGTTTCATTGTCACTCTTAAATCTCCTATACAGTTGGGAAAATGAAACGCCGATTGAATTTATCGGCGTTTTGGCAGTGATTGCGTTAACTCAGCATCAATAGACTCTTTCGTCCCAGACACTATATCCGGATGTTCCTGCCATATGATGACGACTGATGATATCTTTATATTTAACAGAAACAATTTCTTCCGGCTGTGCTTCCGCATGGTTAATACTGTGCGGATAATTCGGTGATAACTCAATAATCGTCGCATCACGACACTCAATTGAGTAATAGAGTTCCTGAGATCCTAATTGTGAAGTACGATAAAAATCAAATTTCAGGTTCAAACTTTCATTATCTGAAATTGCCATCATTAATAACGGTGATGATTTATCCTGCGGTTTTACAAATACAATTGGACTATGGTTAACATTTTGTTCTCTGTGAATGGAATGATGAAGATTTAATACAAAAATTTCATCTTCATGACCTGCCTGATACTTATTGCCAATGGATTCAACTGAAGAGCAACCTTGTGAAATCAACCCTTGTTTGTTTCCTTGCAAGGTTAAATAGATCATATTCGCCATGATAACTTCCTGTTTTGTTAAGGTTTTAAAGAACTATCAATCGCTTCTAATATAGTCTGAAGTACTACATTTTTTCAGGGACAATGTGATTAAAATCACGATTCCCTAAACCAAACTATATTTTCATTGTTGCTAATTCTAGCGACTCATTTTATCAGCGATCATGCGATATTATACCAACGAAAAACAAGATAGGATATGTGCATTATTTGATAATTCACTCAGTATTACTTCCGTTTTTATAAGTATAAACTGTGCTATGAAAACTGATAACAAAATAAAATCTAACAGATTGTTATTTTTTATAGACCTATCTGAACAGACATATCGTACTCATCAAGTATTTTTATTTTATGAATATCATCTTTGTATTTATTTTTTAGTTTATTATGTAAAATTTTTGCTTTTTTGCAATATTCCGCTGAACCTTCCTCTATTTCTTTTTTACGATCTTCAGGAAGAGAATTATCCCATTCATTCGAGAAGTGTTGACAAGTTTCTATACTATCTATGTATTCCTGAATATCTAGTGGAATCTCTCTTTCTGATGTAAATGAATAAGCAGAAAAAAGTGAAATTATAATACCTAATATTATTGATTTTTTCATATTTCCCATCTCATTATGCTATGTTTACTGTTTTTAAATTTAACAATCATTCCTGATAAAAGATACTTTATCAGATATCACGTATGCTAATGGATGTTTTACATGCTCTCTCGCCCTCCATAGCTCCGATTTCCTCATAAAACGTTCTGCATTATCTCATTGACACAATTTCCATATTTTCTCCATGATTGGCAATTTCTCTCCAAGTACACTAATTAAATATATATTTACACTAATTTAGCATAAGATGCATGCGTGGCTGATTACCGATGCAATATTAAGAGAATGTCGAATATATGAGCAATAAACGTCGTACCTACTTTTTTTGTTTTGCTGCGTTAGTCGTTGTCATCGCAGCAATTTTCTTTGCATGGAACCATTTCAAAACATCACAAAAGTCCGGCCCACAACAGAATTTAGCAACAGTACCACCCCGCCCTGTTCAGGCAGCTACCGCTAAAATGGAATCCGTTCCCCACTATCTGGTCGGGTTAGGAACAGTTCAGGCGGCAGATACTGTCAATGTCACCAGTCTGGTGAGCGGGCAATTAATTGCCCTGCATTTTATAGAAGGCCAACAGGTGAAAAAAGGGGATTTACTGGCAGAAATTGATCCCCGCCCTTATCAGGTCAGGCTGGCAAAAGCACAAGGCCAATATGTTAAAGATCAGGCAATGCTGGCCAATGCTGAGCAGGATTTATCCCGCTATCAACAATTGGCAAAAAGTAAATTAATTTCTCAACAGGATCTAGATAAACAACACGCTTTAGTTCGTCAATATAAGGCCGCCCTCAAAAGTGATCAGGCAGAGATTGATGAACAAAAACTCCAATTAGCTTACAGCCGTATCACGGCCCCCATTTCAGGTCGCGTCGGTCTGAAACGGATAGATGTCGGTAACTACATCTCTTCTGGGGGAGAAAAACCGATTGTCGTCATTACGCGCGTTGATCCAATCGACGTGCTGTTTTCTCTGCCTGAAAACGATCTCAGTGCCATACTGAAGGCACAGAAAAATAATACGATACCTGCCGTCATTGCCCGGGATCGCAATAACCAACTGCAATTAGCACAAGGCAAACTACTCAGCATCGATAACCAAATTGACGTTGCAACCGGCACCATAAAAATGAAAGCCAGATTTGATAATCAGGATAACACCCTGTTTCCAAATCAATTTGTTAATATCCAAATCAAAGTAAATACGCTGGATAACGCCATAGTCATCCCTGATGCTGCATTACAGATGAGTGGCAGCGGTCACTTTGTCTGGCTGGTAGGTAAAGATAATAAGGTTAAAAAGCATAACATAACCATCGGGCTGCAAAATGATAATCTGGTTATTATCAACAGCGGTCTGTCCGTTGGTGATCGGGTAATAACAGACGGTATTGATCAGTTGACAGAAGGAGCGGCTGTTGAAATTGTTAAGTCTCTGCAACCAAAATCAGATAACAGCAACGATAAATCAGCTAAGTCAAACGGTAAGGTGGAGAATAGTTAATGCTTTCTGATTCTCCGGTGACAGGGGGCGGTCCATCCCGCTTGTTTATACTGCGTCCAGTAGCAACGACGCTGTTTATGATTGCAATTTTGCTTGCTGGTATTCTCGGCTACCGGATGCTGCCGGTTTCTGCATTACCACAGGTGGATTATCCGACTATTCAGGTTGTTACACTCTATCCTGGTGCCAATCCTGACGTGATGACCTCTGCCATAACAGCCCCACTGGAACGCAGATTCGGGCAAATATCCGGCCTGAAACAGATGTCATCACAAAGTTCTGGTGGAGCTTCTGTTATTACGCTGGTCTTCCAGCTTTCCCTGCCATTGGATGTTGCAGAGCAGGATGTGCAGGCTGCAATTAATTCAAGTATCAATTTGTTACCGAATGACCTGCCCTACCCTCCTATCTACAGTAAGGTGAATCCGGCTGATCCACCGATTTTAACTCTGGCCGTGACTTCTGATGCCTTACCAATGACAGAAGTGCAGGATATGGTGGAAACCCGTGTTGCTCAGCGTATTTCTCAGGTTGGTGGTGTTGGTCTAGTGACACTGGCTGGCGGGCAACGCCCTGCTGTCCGCGTGAAGTTAAATGCACAGGCCATAGCCGCGCAGGGGCTGGATAGCCATGCCATTAGTAATGCGATTGTCAGTGCGAATGTGAATTCACCAAAAGGCAGTTTTGATGGTCCAACGCGGTCAATTACCTTATCTGCTAACGATCAGATGAAATCCATTGATGATTACCGCAACTTAATTGTGACCTATAAAAATGGTGCTCCGGTTCGTCTGCGTGATGTTGCTACCATTGAGCGGGAAGCAGAAAATACGAAACTCGGTGCATGGGCAAATGAAAAACCCGCCATTGTTATTAATGTTCAGCGTCAGCCGGGCGCTAATGTTATTGAAACCACGGATAATATTCGTAGCGTATTGCCAGAGCTGATAAGCAGCCTGCCTAAATCGGTTAAAGTTGACGTTCTGACGGATCGTACTGTCACGATCCGCGCTTCCGTTAAAGACGTGCAATTTGAATTATTGTTAGCGGTTGCTCTGGTTGTCATGGTGATTTACCTGTTTTTGCGTAATGCCACCGCGACCTTAATCCCAAGTATTGCCGTTCCGCTTTCACTTATCGGCACATTCGCAGTAATGTATTTCTGTGGTTTCTCCATTAATAACCTGACATTGATGGCATTGACCATTGCAACTGGCTTTGTTGTCGATGATGCCATCGTTGTTATCGAAAATATTTCCCGTTATATCGAGCGAGGAGAAAAACCGCTTGCCGCTGCGCTCAAAGGAGCGGGCGAAATCGGCTTCACTATTATTTCACTGACTTTTTCTCTGATTGCCGTTTTGATCCCGCTGTTATTTATGGGGGATATTGTAGGGCGTCTATTCCGGGAGTTTGCGATCACACTCGCGGTAGCAATTTTAATTTCAGCCGTTGTCTCACTCACCCTGACACCAATGATGTGCGCACGAATGCTGAAAGCAGAATCAGACATTAAACATAATCGTTTTGAACAAGCCTGTGAGCACTTTTTTGAATGGATAATTGCGATATATAGCGTATGGCTGAAACGAGTCCTGAACCATCCTTGGCTGACACTCGGTGTCACACTCGGCACTCTGGCTCTGACCGTTCTGCTCTATATTGTTATACCTAAAGGATTTTTCCCGTCACAGGATAATGGATTAATTCAGGGAACACTGGAAGCACCACAGTCCATTTCTTTCAGTGCCATGGCAGATAAACAGAGTCAGGTAAGCGCATTACTGCTACAGGATCCGGCGGTGGAAAATGTGACTACATTCATCGGCGTTGATGGCAGTAACCCTACGCTGAACAACGGACGTCTGCAAATTACGTTAAGACCTTTCGACCAACGTCATGACAGAATTGAGGATATTATCCCGCGCCTACAGGCCCGGATAGCCAAAGTGCCTGATATCACCTTATATCTGCAACCGATTCAGGATCTGACTATTGATACCCAGCTTTCCCGTACGCAATATCAATTTACGCTACAGGCCACTTCTCTTGATGAATTAAACATCTGGGTACCTAAGTTACAGGAAGCCCTGAAAAAGCGTCCTGAACTGGTCGATATCAGCAGCGACTTGCAAAACAAGGGATTAGTCGCTCATATCAATGTAAATCGTGATATGGCCAGCAGGCTAGGTATTACGATTGCTGCGATTGATAACACGCTATATAACGCCTTTGGTCAGAGGATGATCTCAACCATTTATACGCAGTCAAATCAATATCGGGTTGTACTCGCGCAGGATACAACACACTCTCCCGGCATTGATGCTCTCAATGATGTCCGGCTTTTAAGTGCAGATGGTAATATCGTACCTCTGACTGCTATCGCCACGATTGAACAGCGGCTGGGATATTTATCCATTAATCACCTGCAACAATTTCCTGCAACCACATTTTCATTCAATGTGGCACAGGATACCTCTCTGGAAGCAGCCGTTAATGCCGTGAAGGAAACAGAACATGCCATTAACATGCCTAAAGATATCAATACACAATTTCAGGGAGCAACTCTGGCATTCCAGAATGCGCTGAGTAATACCTTATTGCTGATATTGGCTGCTGTTGTTGCCATGTACATTGTGCTCGGAATATTGTACGAAAGTTTTATTCATCCAGTAACTATCCTGTCAACACTGCCCACTGCGGGAGTCGGCGCATTGCTGGCATTAATGCTGGGAGGCTATGAACTGGATATCATTGCCATCATCGGGATTATTTTGCTGATCGGTATTGTGAAGAAAAACGCCATTATGATGATTGACTTTGCGCTGGCAGCAGAACGCGAGAAAGGTATGTCGCCTTACGATGCTATTTTTCAGGCCTGTCTCCTGCGTTTCAGACCGATTCTGATGACAACAATGGCGGCACTGTTAGGCGCATTACCATTGATGCTTAGTACCGGTATCGGTGCTGAATTGCGCCGTCCATTAGGTGTCAGCATGGTAGGCGGTTTGATTATGAGCCAAATTCTGACTCTGTTTACGACTCCGGTCATTTATCTGCTATTTGACAGACTGGCGCACTATTACAGAAATAGGCAAGGCAGAAATAAACAAAACAGACATCAGGATGATAATCAAACAGCATTAGCGCGTTCTTCTACTGATCATCAGGAGCCGTTGTGAAATTTTTCGCCTTATTTATCAAGCGGCCTGTTGCAACCACATTATTGAGTGTAGCTATCACACTATGTGGGGCATTCAGTTTTATTCTATTGCCAGTATCCCCTCTGCCACAAATCGACGTTCCGGTGATTGGTGTTTCAGCTTATATGCCCGGCGCATCACCGGAAACAATGGCCTCCTCTGTCGCAACCCCACTAGAGCGATCACTTGGCAGAATTGCGGGTGTTAAAGAAATGAGCTCCTCCAGCTCATTAGGCTATACCTTCATTTATCTGCAATTTGAACTGAACCGGGATATCAATGGAGCTGCCCGGGATGTACAGGCTGCGATTAATGCTGCGGAAAGCCTTTTGCCTTCAGGGATGCCAAGCCGCCCAACCTACCGCAAGGCAAACCCCTCCTCTGCTCCCATTATGATCCTAACGCTTACATCAGACAGTTATGGTGGTGGGCAGTTATATGATATCGCCTCGACACGTCTTGCCCAGAAAATCTCACAGATAGAAGGTGTCGGTCAGGTCAGCGTTTCTGGCAGTTCATTGCCTGCAATAAGGGTTGAACTCAATCCCAATGCCCTGTTCAGTAAGGGGATCTCACTGGATGACGTCCGCACTGCAGTCAATAATGCTAATGTCAGAAATCCGACTGGACATGTTGAGACAAGTGAGTACAACTGGCAAATACAAACTAACGATGAAATTAAAAAAGCGGATGACTACGCTTCTATTATTGTCGATTATCGTGACGGCTCACCTGTTCGCTTAAAAGATCTCGCAACAGTCAAAGAGTCTGTAGAAGATATCCGCGCCTCAGGTATGTCCGGTAATAAACCGGCTATTGCCCTGATTATCCGGGGGGAACAAAATGCGAATATCATTGAAACCATCAATAAAATTCGTGCAGAACTCCCTACTTTACGAACCTCAATACCCGCCAATATTAAACTTACTGTTGTACAGGATCGCTCTCCCACTATCAGAGCTTCCCTGTATGAAGTGGAACGAGCGCTTTCCCTTGCCGTTGCACTCGTTATTCTGGTTGTTTTTCTGTTCCTGCGTTCAGGGCGTGCCACTCTTATTCCAGCAATTGCCGTTCCGGTTTCACTGATTGGCACATTTACTGCGATGTATTTATGTGGTTTCAGCCTGAATAATCTCTCACTCATGGCTCTGACCATCGCAACGGGTTTTGTTGTGGATGATGCCATTGTTGTGCTGGAAAATATCTCCCGTCATCTGGAAGCCGGGATGAAACCTGCACAAGCCGCGCTTAAGGGTGTAAGAGAAGTGGGTTTTACCGTTCTTGCCATGAGCCTGTCTCTCGTGGCGGTTTTTATTCCCCTTCAATTGATCGATGAAATGCTCGGCAGGCTGTTCCTTGATTTTTCCATCACACTCGCAACGGCGATAGGCATTTCTTTATTTGTGTCACTCACCTTAACTCCTATGATGTGTGCATACCTGCTAAAATCTTCGCCTGAAAAATCACTGAAGAAAACCCGCGGTTTCGGTAAAGTTTTTCTCAGGTTCCAGCAATATTATGGCCGTTCATTAAAATGGGTTCTTAACCACACACGCTGGGTTTTATTGATGCTGATCGGTATTATCGTCCTGAATGGCTGGCTCTATATTAATATTCCGAAAACCTTTTTTCCCAGACAGGATACGGGTCAATTACTGGGTTTTGTCGTTGCTGATCAAAGTATTTCTTTTCAGGCTATGCAAAAGAAGATGGAACATTTTATGCAAGTCATTAATGCTGACCCGACTGTTGAAAATGTGACAGGCTTTACCGGTGGCGACAGCATGAATGTCGGTTTTATGTTTATGTCATTAAAGCCTGTGAGTGAACGTACAGAAAGTATCGATAAAATCATACTTCGTTTACGGGAGAAATTATCTCACGAACCGGGAGCTGAGCTGTATCTGATCCCTGTGCAGGATCTCAGATCCGGCGGTGGCGGCGGAGGTAATGCCAAATCTATTTATCAATTTAATTTACTGTCAGACGATTCTGATGCGCTTCGTAAATGGGCACCTATTATCCGCAAGGCATTGAAAACGTTACCCCAGTTGACGGGCGTTAATTCTGATGACGACGATAAAGGTTCTGAACTGGCGATTACCTATGATCGTGATCTTATGGCCCGTCTTGGTATCAGCGTTGCTCAGGCGAATAGCCTGCTTGGAAACTCTTTCGGGCAACAACCGATTTCAACGATTTATCAGCCTCTCAATCAATATAAAGTGGTGATGGAAGTGGCTCCTGAATATAACCAGGATATCAGTGCACTGGAGAAAATCTTTGTCATTAATAAGGAAGGAAAACGTATTCCGTTCTCTTATTTTGCCAGCTGGCGGCCAGCTAATGCGCCATTAGACATTTATCATCAGGGGCTTTCGGCAGCTTCTACGATCTCATTCGATATTGCGGAAGGCTATACGATGTCTGATGCAGTGAGTGCGATAGAAAGAACAATGACTGAACTCAGCGTTCCATCCGCTGTGCGTGGCTCTTTTGGCGGTACTGTGCAAGATTTTCAGGAAAGTCAGCGTTCACAGTTATTGGTGATCCTTGCGGCTATCATTACTGTTTATCTGGTTCTCGGGGTATTGTATGAAAGTTATATTCACCCACTGACAATCCTTTCTACCCTTCCGTCTGCCGGAATTGGCGCTTTACTGGCACTGGAACTCTTCAATACGCCATTTAGCCTGATTGCCATGATTGGCATTATGCTGCTGATTGGTATCGTGAAGAAAAATGCCATTATTATGGTGGATTTTGCTCTTGAAGCTCAGCGTAACGGGCAACTCAGTGCGCGGGAAGCAATATTTCAGGCCAGCTTATTAAGGTTCAGGCCAATCATGATGACGACTCTTTCTGCTTTATTCGGTGCCTTACCTTTGGTACTGAGCGATGGTGCTGGCGCTGAGTTACGTCATCCTCTGGGTATCACGATTGTTGGTGGGCTGGTGATGAGCCAAATTCTTACGTTATATACCACCCCTGTCGTTTATCTGTCTTTTGACAGACTGCGTGAGAAGTGGCAACAACGCCGTTTAGCAAAATTTCAGAGAATAAAATCGTTGTGAAATTGCGGATAAAAGCCGGGATCAGCGGCAAACTGTTTTTGGCTATTTTTGCTACCTGTATGCTGGTATTAGTGACAATGCACTGGGGCATTCGCCTGAGTTTCCAGTATGGATTCATCGGTTATATTCAGCAGAACAGCCAGCTACGTGCCAGAATGCTGGCCGAAGCATTAACAGAACAATATCAGCAATATGGTAACTGGGATTTCCTGACTCAAAATGATCGGGCCATCTTTAAAATTATCCAAAATATCGAACAAAACAGTGATAATCGGCAAGAACTGTCTCCCCGTGCTTGGCGCTCCCAGTTCTGGGTAGTTGACAGCCATATGCACCGGTTAGTGGGTCATTCTGACAATATGTCGGAAGAAACTTACCGCGTTCCGGTAAATTACCAGAATAAAGTGGTCGGTTGGGTTATTGTCAGTACTTCGGACAAAATTACCCGTCAGGCTGATATTCGTTTTGCTCAGCAGCAACAGCTGACCAGTTGGATTATCGCTGGTTTCTCTACTATGCTGGCTCTGATTGCAACTTTCGTTTTATCCCGCATTTTCTTGAAACCGGTCAAGCGGCTGGTGGAAGGCACTCATAAACTGGCTTCCGGTGATTTCAGCGTGCGTGTTGCATCATCCGATCAGGATGAAATCGGGCAATTAGCATCAGATTTTAATCACCTTGCCTGCACGCTGGAAAAGAATGAACAAATGCGCCGGGATTATATGGCAGATATCTCCCATGAATTACGCACTCCACTCTCTATTCTGCGTGGTGAGCTGGAAGCCTTACAGGATGGGGTCCGTCAGCCGACAGCAGAAACTATCCAGTCGTTACTGACAGAAGTTACCATTCTGACAAAATTAGTGGATGATTTACATTTGCTATCCCTGACGGATCGCGGTTCTCTGACTTATCGAAAAGAAAGGGTTAATGTCAATAAGCTCCTGCAAATCGCTGCCGCTGCCTATCGTGGACGTTTTGCCGATAAACAAATTGCGCTGGAGTTATATTTACCGCAAAACACAATAGTATTTGCAGACCCTAAGCGATTAACTCAGCTATTTCATAATTTGCTGGAAAATAGCCTTCGCTATACTTCTGATCACGGAACAGTGCTTATCCACGGATATGTGAGCCAGCAAAAATGGGTTTTAAACTGGCAAGATAGTGCTCCCGGTCTTACTTCTGAACAATGTCAGCGTATTTTTGAACGTTTCTACCGTTGCGAATCTTCCCGCAATCGAGCCAGTGGAGGCTCTGGTTTAGGTCTGGCAATCTGCTACAACATTATTGAAGCGCACAATGGTCTTATTTATGCTGAAATATCACCTTTAGGTGGTATTCAGATTCACGTAGAATTACCCTTGTTCAAATTTTCTGAACAGAAAACACCAAATAAGATATTGAAATAATGAGTGCACAATATACCGTTCTGATCGTTGAAGATGAACCTAAGCTGGGGCAGTTACTGGTTGATTATCTACAAACTGCAAATTATCAAACACAATGGTTGGTGCGCGGTGATGAGGTGGTTGCTCATGTCCAGCAACACCAGCCTGATATTATTCTGCTCGACCTGATGTTACCCGGCCTTGATGGGTTATCTGTCTGTCGGGAAATTCGTAAATTTTCAGATATCCCCATTGTGATGATGACGGCTAAAACTGAAGAAATTGATCGGCTGCTGGGGCTGGAAATTGGTGCGGATGATTACGTCTGTAAGCCTTATAGCCCACGCGAAGTCATTGCCAGAGTGAAAACTATTTTACGCCGCTGCTATCGTCCGCAGGATATCGTCAGCGAACAGGGAGCACTGACGATTGATGAAAACCATTTTCAGGCTCGCTACCTTGAACGGGTGCTGGATCTGACTCCAGTTGAATTCCGGTTACTTAAAATCATATCCAGTCAGCCCGGACGTGTTTTTTCCCGTGATCAACTGTTGAATAATCTCTATAACGATCATCGTATTGTGAATGATCGAACAATTGATAGCCATATAAAAAATCTACGCAGAAAATTAGAACAGCTGGATGAAGATAAATCTTTCATTCGCTCAATTTACGGGTTGGGATATCGCTGGGAAGCAGAAATTTGCCGCCTGATGTAAGTTACCTACTATTATTAAAAAAATTCACCTGCATAAATTTCAGGCTAAACTTAATCTGATAATTACCCAATCAGGAGAATTTCTTATGGCTATTGGTCACTATGATCTTAAGAAAGCGAAGAACGGGCAATTTTACTTCAATCTGGTAGCAGCAAATGGTGACATTATTCTCAGCAGTGAGATGTACACCACTAAGGCTGCCGCCAATAAAGGTATCCACTCGGTGCAAGTCAACTCTCCGGATAAAACCCGTCATGAAGTGAGGAAAAATAAATCTGGCAAAACATATTTTGTCCTGAAAGCCAGAAATCACCAGATTATTGGTATTAGTGAATCTTATGGTGATGAAACAACAATGAAAAAAGGAATGCAGTCTGTGATGAAAACCGGGGTAACAGATAAAATACGGGACTTGACCAAAGGAAGTTAGTTGTAGCTCGTTAATAGCGCCGCATCCGCGGCGCGTTTTTGTCAGAATATCCATTCCCCATATCTATTTCCTCTGTATCTATGATATGTACCTTGTAAGACGATCTTGAAAGATAAAAGGTATAAGAGCTAAAATCCCCTCTTTAACCTTACCTTTAGTAATGATATAGGGTAAGGTCTGATTTGAACTCAGACTGAGAACGCTAATAATATGTTTACTCCAGAATTACTTTCACCCGCCGGCTCCCTGAAAAACATGCGTTATGCCTTTGCTTATGGCGCAGATGCTATCTATGCCGGGCAGCCCCGTTACAGCCTGCGTGTTCGTAACAACGAATTTAACCATGAAACACTGGCTCAGGGGATTAAAGAAGCCCATGAATTAGGCAAACGTTTTTATGTCGTTGTCAATATTGCCCCACACAATGCAAAACTGAAAACCTTTATCCGCGACTTGAAGCCTGTGGTTGAAATGGGGCCAGATGCACTAATTATGTCCGATCCCGGTTTAATTATGATGGTGAGAGAAGCCTTTCCTGAAATGGATATCCACCTTTCCGTACAGGCAAATGCAGTTAACTGGGCAACGGTGAAATTCTGGAAACAAATGGGCTTAACGCGGGTGATTCTCTCACGTGAGCTTTCACTGGAAGAAATTGCAGAAATCCGCCAGCAGGTGCCTGAAATGGAGCTGGAAGTTTTCGTACATGGCGCACTTTGTATGGCTTATTCAGGCCGCTGTTTACTATCGGGCTATATCAATAAACGCGATCCTAATCAGGGAACCTGCACGAATGCCTGCCGCTGGGAATACAATGTGCAGGAAGGCAAAGAAGATGATACAGGCAATATCGTTCATACCCATGACCCTATTCCGGTTAAAAATATTGAGCCGACACTAGGACAGGGAAATCCGACGGATAAGGTATTCATGATAGAAGAAGCCAAACGTCCGGGGGAATATATGAGCGCATTTGAAGATGAACATGGCACTTATATCATGAACTCCAAAGATTTGCGGGCAGTGGAGCATGTAGATCGTCTGACTGGCATGGGCGTACATTCGCTGAAAATAGAAGGCCGCACTAAATCTTTCTACTATTGTGCCCGTACAGCTCAGGTATACCGCCGTGCCATCGATGATGCCGTTGCCGGTAAACCGTTTGATCCAACCTTAATGAGCACGCTGGAAGGATTAGCTCATCGTGGTTATACCGAAGGCTTTTTGCGTCGCCATACTCATGATGCCTATCAAACCTATGAATATGGTTATTCAGTATCAGAGACGCAACAATTTGTCGGAGAATTTACCGGCAATCGGATCAACGGGCTGGCTGAAGTAGCAGTAAAAAATAAGTTCCTCGTTGGTGACAATCTTGAAATTATGACGCCAGCAGGCAATATCAACTTTGTACTGGCATCAATGACAAACAAAAAAAATCAGGTTGTCGAAGTTGCTCCGGGTGACGGTCATATTGTTTACTTGCCTGTTCCTGAAGAAATTGAACTGAATTACGCGCTGCTTATCCGTAATCTGAAATCGGGTAATACCCGAGCACCTCATACAAATACAGTTCCTAAAAAATAATTCAGTATGAATTTTACAGAAATAGTTCCATTTTTTTAGAAACAGATCACATCAATACTATTTTATTTCTCGTATCATCCATTCTGAAAAATGAAGAACTAAAAAAGTTTCACTGTAAGACTAGGAACCACCTCCTTGGCTAGCTCAATCTCCCTTGGGCTAGCCTTTTCTTTTCCTGAAAATTTTAAAATTCAAAAAATCATCAGTAATATCAGCAAGAAAAAATCATTAACTGAATTACTAGTTATTGAGTTTATCCAGTCAATAATAATTATCTCACTACCCATTACAAAATTAATTGTAAATAAAAAAATCGGTTTGAATAAATATCACTCATATTTATTCAACATACTGAAGGAATTTTTAGAAAAACACCTTGAGATAGTTATTTCCAACAGAGTCGATTGATATTATCTCACTATACACATGCATGACAGGAGGGAAATAATTAAATTTTAATAAACATAACATTAACTATGAAAAATATACCCAATGGTTCCAAGTTACATCGCAGCGACAAGGGAATGAATCCAGGCCATTGGATGACTGGAAATGAGTACAACCAACAAAGAGGCAACTTGAAAGACGACGGGTATAATCTCAACTGAAGCGATCCACTACATCTTCCCTTCCTGCTCACCTTGTACTCCATGCAAATATAAACAACAATCAGTAGCGCCTTTTGCAAACTGGAGTTAAACATGACTGATATCGTGAAGTTGTTAGGAAAAGACGCAGAAAGTTTATTGCAGCATCAATGTTCCACTATTCCACGTGAAAATCTCTACATTCCGGGTGCAGATTTTGTTGATCGTGTAATGATCGAAAACAATCGGCCAAACGCGGTATTGCGCTCAATGCAAACTTTATTTAATCATGGGCGTCTGGCAGGAACTGGTTATCTTTCGATTCTGCCGGTTGATCAGGGAGTTGAACATTCAGCCAGTGCCTCTTTTGCAGCAAATCCGCTCTATTTTGACCCCAAAAATATTGTTGAATTAGCAATTGAAGCAGGATGTAACTGCGTTGCTTCGACTTATGGTGTTCTGGCATCTGTTTCCCGCCGCTATGCCCATAAAATTCCATTTCTGGTGAAACTGAATCACAATGAAACTCTGACCTACCCCGCTGAATATGATCAGACTTTATATGCCAGCGTTGAACAGGCATTTAACATGGGTGCAGTTGCAGTTGGTGCAACGATTTATTATGGTTCTCATGAGTCACGCCGCCAGATAGAAGAAATTTCTGCTGCTTTCGAACGTGCTCATGAATTAGGAATGGTCACAGTACTGTGGGCATATTTACGTAATTCTGCCTTCAAAAAAGATGGCGTTGATTACCATACAAGTGCCGATTTAACCGGTCAGGCAAACCATCTGGCAGCCACTATCGGTGCTGATATTGTTAAGCAAAAAATGGCGGAAACTAATGGCGGTTATACTGCTATTGGTTTCGGGCACACAGATAAACGTGTCTATACTGAATTAACAACAGAACACCCTATCGATTTAGTTCGCTATCAGTTGGCTAACTGTTACATGGGGCGTGCCGGCCTAATCAATTCCGGCGGAGCTTCTGGTGCCAATGATTTGAGTGATTCAGTCCGTACTGCGGTCATCAACAAACGCGCTGGAGGCATGGGGTTAATTCTTGGGCGCAAGGCATTTAAGAAGTCAATGAAAGAAGGCGTTGCCCTGATCCACTCAGTACAGGATGTCTACCTCGACAAAAGCGTCACTATAGCCTGATAAAATCAGGATAATTAATTGAATAATAAAGAAATTAGATATGGGGATAGCTATATCCCCATTTTCACGGTCAGTAACTACCACCATTGATGGAAATGATGTACCGGCCCTATCCCTTTTCCCACGTCTAATTTATCTGCCTGCACTAAGGCATTTTGTAAATAAGCTTTTGCAACTGGCACTGTACTCTGCCAATCTTCATAACGTGGTCGTAATGCAGCAAGAGCCGCCGACAAAGTACAACCCGTGCCATGTGTATTGTGGGTATTAACTCTGGAAGCAGTAAAACGCCATTCTCCTTCAGGCGTAAACAACCAGTCAGGACTTTCTCCGTCAGCCAGATGCCCCCCTTTCAACAGAATTGCCTGACAACCCATTGATAATAATTTTCGCCCTTGTTGCAACATTTCATCTTCTGTTTCCGCAGAAGAACATTTCAACAGTGCTGCCGCTTCAGGTAAATTGGGAGTAATTAAAGAAACAACAGGTAGTAGTAACTCTGTCATAACTGTGGCAGCTTCTTCCGACAGTAACGGATCTCCACTCTTCGCCAGCATCACTGTATCCAGTACAGTATAAGGAACTGGGTAACGTTGCAGCATTTCCGCGACAACTTTTACATTAGCAACATTCGATAACATACCAATTTTAATACTGTCTATCCTGACATCTGAAAGCACAGACTCAAGTTGAGTAGCAAGGAAACTGGGGTCAATATCGTAAACTGCTTGCACTCCAGTGGTATTTTGCGCAACGAGGGCGGTAATCACAGTTGTGCCATAAACGCCAAGTGCAGAAAAGGTTTTCAAATCGGCTTGAATGCCGGCACCACCGCTAGGATCAGTTCCTGCAATGGTCAATGAATGAATTGACATGATGATGATTCCTGCGACCAGCTCAGGAAAAGCGGCAATCAAAATACCCACTCTCTTTCAAGTTGCCTTTCAAGATCTGTCGGATATGGGATATACCGAGACTTCCCTACGCTGGCATTATCCAGATCAGGTAATACGGGTACTTCTCAGTTCAATTAAGAACGCCCCGAGCCAAAATAAAAATCACTCTATTAGTATCCCAATAGAGTGATATTTGCAATATGTTATCGTTAAATAATGAAACAGATTAACGATATATATTCAGCTGGCAATGAAAATACCAGCAAAAATAAATTTATTACTTTTAATTACTTTTTATTACTATAAAGTTGTCACGTTTGCAGCAGCTGGACCTTTAGGACCATCCTGAATTTCAAACTCAACTTGTTGGCCTTCAGACAATGTTTTAAATCCATCTTTCATAATTGCAGAAAAATGTACAAATACATCTTTGCTGCCATCAGCTGGAGTAATAAAACCAAAACCTTTAGACTCGTTGAACCACTTCACAGTACCAGTGATTTTTGCCATTTCAAAAATTTCCTTTGAATCACTTTATTAGCCGATTGGCATTAAAAAGAAACGAACCCGTATTCATTGCTGCTATTCATTAACAGAAATAGTACTTCGTTTACCCATGTGTTTTATCACATACTCTTTATATAATCGCAAGCCATTTTTTTCAGCGGCACGAGCTAAAGCACATATTTCAAATTATTAATATCTGCTTTTTATTTAACGTCAACCAGAAGTATTTATATTACATAACACCATGAATTAAAAAAGAAATAGAATTTTAACCCTTGGAAAGTATTTTGATTTTTTTGATATATAATTCTGTTTATCACGCTTATTAAGAGATACAGCAGAGAGTTATAACTTTTAAACTTTATTGAAGAAGCGATAAAAGAATGGAGTATATTTGTTAACACCTGAGAGTGTAATATGACTGCTCCAAATTCAGCTGTTTTATATTTTGTATATCCTTTATTAAAGATTGTTCAGTTGAATTCCCTTTTATTCAATTTATAGACGTCCTTTATTATTTAAATATGTCAGAAGCTGACTTCATGTTTATAGCCCAAGAAGAACTGAGCTTTAAGCAGCCTATTACACGGATATTAGTTCAGTGCAAACATGTTATGGAGAAAAATGGATAACATTCATTTTATATGCAATTTTTGTAGTTTAAATTTTCACATAGTTTTCTCATGTAATAAAATTTTGTTATCAGGGATTAATAAAATTAGATTCATTATAAAAAAATCAGCCGGGCATATGCCCGGCTGATAAAGTATACTCATTTTAAAACTATCAAGTTATGTCTTTGCTTTATTGGATCTGGAAAATAAATAACCAACCCACAATGCTCCAATCCAGAATGGCATGAGGATAACAGATATACGTATATCAGGTATCGTCAGGATAATAATAAGAATACAAGCCAGAAATATCAGACACAGGAAATTACCAAATGGATACCAGAATGCTCTGAAACTTGTTTTAACCCCTTCGGCATCCTTTGCAGCCCGAAATTTCAGGTGTGACACACAAATCATAATCCAATTAATAACTAAGGTTGTCACTACCAATGCCATCAAAAGCTCAAATGCCTTACCCGGCATAATATAGTTAATTAATACACCTATCGATGTCGCCAAAGCTGACAATGCAATTGATAAAACCGGAACACCGCGCTTATTCACTTTGGTCAGAATACGTGGTGCATTCCCCTGCTTAGCCAAGCCGTATAACATTCGGCTGTTACAATAAACGCCGCTATTATAAACCGACAGCGCTGCAGTCAGCACGACAACATTCAAGGCATTAGCAACCCAAAAGCTATCCAAATTATGGAAAATCAGAACGAATGGGCTTCCACCCTCAACAACTTTTACCCACGGGTAAAGAGACAACAGAATGAACAACGAACCGATATAAAACAGTAAAATACGATACACAACCTGATTAGTTGCCTTCGGGATATTTTTTTCTGGATTTTCAGCTTCTGCCGCCGTAATTCCTACGGTTTCCAATCCACCGAATGAAAACATAATTACGGCCATTGCTGTGATCAGACCCGCAGCACCATTAGGCATGAAACCGCCATACTGCCATAAATTGCTTACGCTGGCCTGCGGCCCTCCTGTTCCACTAATGAGTAAGTAAGAACCGAAGAGGATCATGCCGATAATAGCTCCGACTTTAATCATAGAGAACCAGAATTCTGCCTCCCCATAGAGCCGGACATTAATTAAATTGACAGAATTAATCACCACAAAGAATATTGCTGCTGAAGCCCACGTTGGGATTTCAGGCCACCAGTATTGAATATACATACCGACAGCTGTGAGCTCCGCCATTCCAACCAGTATAAACATAACCCAGTAATTCCAACCGGATAGAAAACCAGCAAAATTACCCCAATATTTATAAGCAAAGTGGCTAAAAGAACCTGCTACTGGCTCTGCAACAACCATTTCCCCCAACTGGCGCATTATCAGGAATGCAATAAAACCACTAATAGCATACCCAAGAAGCACTGAAGGCCCGGCCATTTTTATCGTTTGGGCAATTCCCAAAAATAACCCTGTCCCTACTGAGCCACCGAGTGCAATAAGCTGAATATGCCTGTTCTTTAAACCACGCTTAAGCGTCGACTGTTGTATATGCCCCGTCATCTAGTCCTCTTATTTCGATAATTATATCCGTCGTCTTTCAGGCCATTTCTGTGTTGGCTTAGTTTACTCACCGCTGCAATGCAGCCCGAAATCCATTGGGTATAGAACCTGTTTAAACTATTTTATTTGTCGTTTTGGACCTGAACTGGCTGAAGAAACCTTAGATTCCTTCAATTTTTGCGCGATCTATCATACCCAAACTACTCTGACACTAATTGCTATCGTGTCAGACTCTGATTTTGACTCAATATTTAGTCTACTCATTCAAATCAGATGAATATTAAAACATCATTCACAAAGAATAAATACCGGAAACGCATACTAATTCACTCTTCATCCCTTTGTGATTGTAATGCATATTCAGGCCCGATAAGAGCAAAATTAACTCTCGATTGTCGATTATGTATAAAACTAAAATCTTGAAAAGAAGTTGTGTATACTTCCCATCACCTTTAACCAATTTATAATTGTAATGCCACAGGATAATCACTTAGCACTTGTATGCGCACTGAGTAAATGGATAGAAAACCACCTTGGTCGTGTCATCCATCTTGAAGAACTTGCTGCTTACTCTGGCTATTCGCTTTGGCACATGCAGAAAATATTCAAGGAAGTCACCGGGATCTCACTGGGTAAATACATACGTCAACGTCGGCTGGCTGGTGCTGTACATCTTCTGAAGAACAGTTCCCAACCCATTTTTGATATTGCGCTGGATTTCGGCTTCGGCTCTCAATCCCACTTTACTTATATGTTCCGTAAAGAATATGGCATTACACCTTACGATTTTCGTCAAAGTACAGATATAGAGCTTGAAGTTAAACTTCCATTACACCTGTCTTACAATTGCTAATCATAAGATAAATTATGCGGCCTGACGTCAATATCAGGCCGCTACTTTACTAACTTCTCAACCATCTTCCTTAGTACCGTAACGAGATTAGTTTTCATTTAATTTATACTTTTCAACTAAGGCTAATGCTATCGCTTCCGTTTCTGCATCGGGATAACCCTGAATATCTGATGGACGAAAATGCATCTGAAATGCCCGGATCGTTTTATGCGTATGCACATCCAGATAGCCTGTCTGAGGAATAGAATACCCATAAACAGCCAGTGCTTTTTGTATTCTGATAACGGGAACAGGCGTATCTGGCGCTCTGTCAGCTAAATATTTACTTACCGTATCAACATCAGGCCAGGCCCCGATCCCTTCTTCATAAAGAGTATGCCATGGAAAAACAGGCCCGGGATCTTCTTTCCGAAGTGGGGCGATATCACTATGACCAACCACATTTACAGCTTCAATTTTATGCCTACGGATAATATCTTTTGTCAGTCGGATCAAGGCATCTATTTGTGTTGGATGATATTCACACCACTCTTTTTTAAGAAAGTATTTTTTAAATCCACAATTAACTATTTCTATGCCGATAGAATAATTATTTAAATTTTTATATCCCCTCCACTCACTTCTGCCAGCGTGCCAGGCTTTTTCTCCCTCAGAAGATAATTGAAAAATAATCGGTTCATTATTTTTATATTTGGGATGAGCGGGAATCAAATACTGGACACTGACATTACCGCCAGTCAGAGCCCGTAAAGAACGCTTCTCATTCAAGGCCGTATAATGTATAACCAAAAACTTAACTGATTCAATATTCTTTTTTGTCGAATACGAATAAAAATGATCAATAAGATAATCATTCCTTTCTTCCAATGGGGATTGCCGACTACAACCAATCAATAGCGTAATAAACACACCTACTAAGATTTTTCTCATCATATTTATACAATAACAGAAGAAAAATTGAATAATGTCACTATATAGTAGATGAAACTAGAATAGATGCTGTCTTTTTATCGGCTGGAATGCTATGCGTTATACCATTTTTACAATAACATAAAAGCCGGACTTCCATTTGAATCTGGAATATCCGGCTAATATGTTTATCCATTTTATTTTACTAATAATGAATATTGGTCTTAATTTCAGCTATTACGTTTTTGATTCTTCTGAGCCGGCTCATTATCCCAAATGCCTTCTTCAATCTGCTTTTGGAGTTCCGGATACATATTAATATCAAATGTTGGTAACTGCCCTGCTTTTCTCTGCTGGTTATAGTCTTTAGCCAATTTCAGCGCAATGCCTGATAACAAGAAAATAGCTATCAGGTTCACAATAGCCATACAGGCCATGGATACGTTTGCCATATTCCAGACTAAAGGCACTTCCGCCATTGTACCGAACATCACCATGGCTAATGCTGCAATACGTAAAATGAATAAACCAGCAGTATGGTTACGTTCGAGGAATATCATATTACTTTCAGCATAAGCATAGTTAGCAATAATTGATGTAAAGGCAAAGAAGAAAATTGCAATGGCAACGAAAGTTGTTCCCCAATGACCAACCGCGGAGGATAGCGCACGTTGCGTCAATTCAATTCCGCTGATAGCAGTAACATTCTCATTAAGGATGCCTGAAGAAAGAATAATGACTGCTGTAGCACTACAGATAACGATCGTATCCATAAATACCCCCAACATCTGCACATACCCCTGAGAGGCCGGATGTGGCGGATATGGAGAAGCAGAAGCCGCTGCGTTTGGTGCAGACCCCATTCCCGCTTCATTCGAGAACAAACCACGCTGGACGCCCTGAAGCATCGCCTGGGAAATACCATAACCCAATGCTCCTGCCACAGCTTCCTGAAGACCAAAAGCACTCTTAAAGATTAATGCAAATACTTCCGGAATACGTTCAATGTTGTGACCTACAACCCAGAATGCCAGAATTAAATATGCACCCGCCATAAATGGAACAACTAATTCAGCAACCCGCGCGATTGAGCGCAAACCGCCAAAAATAATCACACCACTAATAATGACTAATACAATACCCACATATAATGGATTGATATCGAAGGCAAAAGAAGCTGCTTGTGCAATTGAGTTTGCCTGAACGGCATTAAATACAAGACCAAACGCGATAATAAGGAAGAATGAAAACAATACACCCATCCACCGCTTCTTCAACCCTTTCTCCATGTAGTAGGCTGGGCCACCACGATAATTTCCCTGATCGTCTTTCGTCTTGTACAACTGAGCAAGCGTGCTTTCCACGAAGGAAGTTGCCATACCAATAAATGCAACAACCCACATCCAGAAAATAGCCCCAGGACCGCCAGCAGTCAGTGCAATCGCAACTCCGGCAAGATTCCCGGTCCCTACGCGCGCCGCAAGGCTAGTACATAAAGCCTGAAAAGATGAGATGCCGGATTTATCTGATTTCTTGCTGTGTTTCAGGACTGAAAACATGTGGCCAAAATGGCGAAGTTGTATAAAACCAAATCGTATAGTGAAGTAAAGGCCAACCCCAAGAAGCAAGTATATTAATACGTAGTCCCAAAGAATGTTGTTAATGAAGTTAATCAGATCCGTCAAGATATTTTCCCCTTACTATTAGCAAACATTAGCTGACCATAATCAGTATCCGTCTAAAATTTATTGTGCTTAATATCCTTTATTATTAACAAGTAACACAATTCTGCGAATGAGACACAGAGATACTAGCCAGTAAAACGAAAAGAATGTAACACAATATCTATTTCAATGGGTAACTTTTAATGAAATTTTTACATTTACTTTAGCGTTTATGAACATTTGCACTAAGTTACATTCATGCGAACGGCCCTATTTTAGCCCTGTCAATCATACTTAATGACGAATAAATGGTCTGTTTTGTTTATATCATCTGTATTTAAGATGAACATCTTACGAAACAATCAGGATACAAAAAAGAAACAAATAGCAAACAAAAATCAACTTTTCCAAAAGGAATTAAATATAAAACGCTTATAAAAGCTTCTTTTAATCACTGCCCGCATGTCTAATCGATAGAAAATTAATTGTTTATTTTACAACCTATTAATGTAGTTAATCTCTCAACACAACAATAATTACATTCATTAAAAACACTAAAATAACGACAAAATTTAATGTTGAAATCTCTTAAATTTAAGAAAACATATAGCAATATCTTTCTTCAAATGAGATTATTAAATTTTAATGCTGTGATAATTGGAAAAAGCCACCATTTCATATTAAGATTTTCACTTGTTATTTTTTACATAAGAAATAAAAACAATAGGTTAGCAAGATATTAATATTCCACTATCTGGCCATCAGATAATCTGCTAGTGAGGTTATGATTGATGTTAGAAAGAAAAAGAAAAAATCCAGCGGATAACATACTGCCAAAACGGGTATATAGGGGAAAATCTAAATACGAGTACCATCCAGCAACAGGCGGTTCTATCTCAATTTGCTGTTTAAATTCGCCGCTGTCTGTTATCTGGAAAGAGTACAACAAGATTGTAGAAAAAATTGAAAAAAATAGTACTTAGCCCCCTGTTTATATCAAAATTAATAAAACGGGAGTCTTCACTCCCGTTATTTTCAAACTATAAATAATCAATGGATGATATAAATGTGGTTATTTATATAATCACAGGCTATTCTTGCCGAAGAAATTTTATTAACTCTATCAAAATCCATCTTACATCATGGAATGTTTTCGGTTAATTTATATCTATAATCATATTTTTCAAACAACCAATTAAACATAAAAAATAATAATGATTATAGTTAAGTCTGCATGCACTTGGCGCCTGTTTATCCGACATAATCTGCTTGATTTTTACTTTTCTACCCAACACTATCGTCTTTAAAAATCCATGCTACGATATAAATTCGCCTATCAGCTTCTGCTATTTTTACTTTGAAGCAACACATTAACCAATGGAGTATTGTCGATGCTTATAGTTAAAAAAATAAAATTTTCCGTACTCGCAACACTGCTTACCTTATTATTATCATCTCCAGCCTTTGCCAAAGATGGTGTATTGATTAATTTACCTGATAAAAAATTTGCAGTTATTTCAGTCGGTGATCTGGAAAGTGCATCCATAGGTAGTTATTCCATTGCTGTTTTCCAGGATAAAGAGCTAACAGAATTCACCACTGGTGCCGTTTTTTCCCGCAATGGCTCAATATTTGAAGATGACGGAAAACCAAGAACAACATTTGCTGATATTGATGGTGACGGGAATAAAGAACTCATTATCTCTAAACTCACCGCAGGCTCAGGGAATTACCTTGAAGTAGATGCTCTCAAGATTACCGATAAGGATGTCAAATTACTGACCCGCATCAATACTAATAGTACGAATAATATTATTAGATTACTTCGTAATCATTGTAAGAAAGAGCAATGCTTAAAGCAGGAACAGTGATAACACCTGAATCAGTTATTCAATGCCCATAAAATGTAAGGCAAACGATAGATAATGTACTATTGTTAATGTTATCACCACCATACCCAATGGATTTCGAGTTGCATCGCGGAGGAAAGCAAGTTATTCCCTCCGAAAACATGGCTTACTATATAATCGGGGTGAGCATAGCCAATAAAAAGCAACCTGAAAGGCGATGGGTATACCACGGTATAGCTTGATAAAGGGGAATCTATGAAACGTCTTTTATTATCATTTTTTTTGCTACCGCTCTCGTTCTTCTCTTATGCCGCACATACAAATCAGGACAAAATTGCTGAAACCTATTGTGATGTGTTTGGCAAAGCTTCCGTAGAGGCATTTAAAACTCATGACTCGCCAGATGTGATAGCGCAAAATGCATTAAATGCTTTACATAAGAAAGGGTTAACCCTGAAAGAAATCCAGTCTAATAAAAATGAATTTATTGCAACAATTAAACAAACTGTTGCTGAAGTCAGAGAACATAAGCCAAAATTTCCGAGCAACCACCATTTTGATGAAACGCTGGCTAAATCAGTTAAAGATTGTAAGGTTCAGATAAAGCATGTTTTATCCCAACATGCTCGCTAATTAAATGCGGAGCGACGAAGATTCGCCGCTCCGCATATACTAGTACTCTTGCAAATTACCACTTTATTCGCAGCGGTATCGTCAGTTATGCTTCTGGAGTGCACTTTTATTGCGGCAACTTATTCTGGAATTCATTGAGTATATTTAGTTCAAGGCTCCAGGGCAAAACAGTACAAAAGGATTTATGGAATTACTCTTGGTTTTTTCTGGTCTTGTAAGTCAATACAGGCTTAAGCCGTGCTACCAATTTTACCAAACCTGTTTGTACCATAGCATCCATTACGCCACTAATAGGCTTATAGGCTTCTGGCGCTTCCTGAAAAATCAGCTGATTATCCAGACAAACCACACGACTGCCCAATGCGGTACGCGAAAGTTGTTGTGCATTATAACGCCCGGCTAAACGTGATTTACACTCATTACGTCCCCATTTACGACCAGCACCATGAGCAAGAGAAAAAAGACTTTGTTCAGTTGCTACCGGTTTCACTAAATAGCTATAGTCCCCTCGAGAACCCGGAATAACGACCAATCCCTGATCAGAAGGTGTTGCACCTTTGCGATGTAGCCAGCCATCAATTCCGTCAATAACACTGGAGGTGAGCAAATTGTGTGAAACATCCAGTAAACAGCGCCCTTCAGCTCGCCAGCGCCCCAGCATCCGTTCAGCAATTAACTGACGGTTAAGGTGAGCATAATCGAGAGCTTGTTGGTGTTGCTGAAGATAATGCTGCGCCTGTACACTGGACGCCTCCAACCCTTTATGCCCATACTGGCGAACATGCTGTTCAAGGATCATTTGCCCCATCCCGCGTGAACCGCTGTGTACCAACAATAAAAGCTCTTGTTTATTAAGTTGCCATGTTTCAAGAAGTTCAGGCTGATAAATTTCATCTATTTGCTGCAATTCAGCAAAGTGATTACCACCACCAATCGTCCCCGGTAAATAGCAAAAATATTCGGCCATATCCTCTGGCAGTTCATCTTCTTCCAAAGGATTATCGATAGAACCGAGTTTTTTCTCCAGTTTATCTAACGACCATTTATTCAGCACTAAATCTGTTTTCCACAACGCCATACCACACCCAATATCATTGCCGATGAGTGCAGGATAAAAACGTGACTGTGAGAAAAATGCCGCGCCAACCGGATAACCTCTACCCGGATGCAGGTCAGGCAAACCGACCACACGTACCATATCAGGAAGTTGTGCTGTTGTTTCGAGTTGCTGGATGGCCTTACCTTCCAGCCAGGTATTTTCTGCTGCAATAATCTGGATATGCGATTGTGGTGCAGCCGAATATAATGTATTGCCCATAGATCAATCCTATGATCGATAAAAATAATAAGAGTTATGGTTCAGGCTGTCCTAGCCAAAGCAATACCAGATGTAAAAATCTTAGTAATTAGCTACAGACTGGCCCGAAAAGAGTCATTGTTACTGTCGTCATTATATTTTCTCCTTTCAGTCGTTAATGTAGATTAGTCAATATATAAAATTGAAGTTAGGCATCATACTCTAAATATGGATCAGATTACCAGTGATTTATTTAATTCACACTCAATAATTTAAAACCAATATCAAATAATAATTCCAACATGTGATCAAAAACATAACTTTATGCTTTTAACCACATATTGAAATTAATAAATCCCTTAAGCAGTCCATTCTCTATTTTGTAGAACTACTCTATAACCATCTATATCTTCAAAGGTTTTTCCCACCACATCCCAATAGTCATTATATGATTGAACCACCTTAAAACCTGCATTTATCATACGCTCACAGCATTGTTCCCAAACACTATTTTCACTAAAGTAAAAAACTAGCAGATTATCTTTTGTTGGTACTCTTCCAACAACAGTTCCTTGATGATGCGTAAATTCCAAATGATAGCTGTGTTTTTCATGCCCAATGATTGAACCATCAAAGTTATTATGCCCCTGAAACGCACCTAATAGCTTAAACCCCAATCCATTAACATACATATCTGTAATTTCTTTAAGATTATCAGTTGGCCTGGCTACTCTTAATATTGATGACCTTGGGATCATTATATTCTCCATAATTTATTTTAAAGTTTTTATATTTTTTACTAAAAAGCACGTACACTCTAAAACCTTAACCTAACTTTAGGTCAAGCCACATTTATCAGAATATTTTTTGGATATATAGAAAATAAAATTGATAGAATATTTATTCTTTGAGCATCAATTTATTTTATAAAAAAATACTAACTCGGGATCATCTTCATCAAGGTTTTCTATATAACCACTTTTCCTAAAGCCCGCCTTGTTTAATAATGATTGCATCGATTTATTAGATTGGTTCGTAGATGTGAATAATTTTGGACAAGAACAAATTGATTTTAGGTAGTTGATAAGTTGTAAGCCAACGCCTTCCCTTCTGTTTCTTTCTCCAACCACCAGCATCTCAATAAAAGCATAATCAAAAAAATTATAATGCAGTACACCATAAGCAACTACTTCACTATCTAACTTTACCAAATAGCAAAATTGACTCTTGACCCAATTTTTAATTTGATCTAACCGGCGATTATCATACAGAGCAACTGGATCGATTCTGGTAAGAATATCGATATCAGGCATATCAGCACGCCGGATGTAGAGTATTTTGTCTTTTTGGTCATCGTCCAGATTCATCATAATGTCCCACCTTTAGAGCCTTCACCTTTAAAACGACATAATAGTAATTGTTTAATTACCGACTCTCGTACATCTTCCCAATACAGCATTCACCGGACTAAAAGGATCATTACTACTCAAAGTAGCTACCACTCCTGACTGTTTAGTGCCTACCAGATAGGAAAAATTTATGTTGTCCTTAACGGAATCATAAATAACCTCTTTATTGTCTCTTGAACCAAGCTCCACCTTAGCACCAAAATAACCCCATGCTCCTTCAGGTTTTACTCTCGGTGGCATATTAGGATAGAGACTAACACCTATGTATTTTCCGTTTGCTTCCGCCCTCACCTTCATCATGACTTTAGGAAAATACCCGGGAGGAAATTTTTTGTGGTTTTTGGGCTCCCTGAATATGTATGCCGGGTACAAATAACAGGAATAATTACCATTACGGATATCGAGCTTACCATCAGCAATGGTATAAACTCCGGTATCTGCCAGTAAGTAACCCGGAAACAACAGTAATGCAACGGCCATTTTCTTTAACATCTGTCACCACCTGTCATGACTCAAATGATTCAAGTATAGCTTTGACGTTAAATAACATATAACTCGATACCTGGGCTTTATGCTCTCAACTAGTCACAAATTTCTATCATAGACTGCACTCAAACAGTATTACGAGAAAATGTAGGATTTTATTTTTTAGGTAATTAACCTCAGCTTCGCTTAAAAATAGCGATCTCATTATCCCGTAGATTCAAGCTCGGTTTTTTAGGTTGGAATGTATAAGCAATAAGGCCAGCAGCAACT